>NZ_FNUB01000005.1:0-677059 GCF_900105985.1 Tenacibaculum sp. MAR_2010_89
ATTACTTAATCAACAAAGCTGGAATCCCTGCTAACAGATTAACTTCTGCTGGTTTTGGAGAAGATTACCCAATTGCTGATAACAAAACAAGAGCTGGTAGAGCTCAAAACAGACGTGTAGAAATTAAATTAGTAAAATAATTTAAACTCTTACATAATATAAAAAGGCCTCACTATAAGTGAGGCCTTTTTTTTATGTAGAAAAAATGCGTAAAAATATCTTCAAACATTTTTAAATTCGCTATTAAAAATTTACCTTTGCACCTTGAAAAAATGAGTTAATTCTCACTTAACAAAATAAATAACTTTAATTACATATAAGTAATGTCTACAATAACAGGTAAAGTTTCTCAAATAATTGGTCCAGTTATCGATGTTGAGTTTAATACAGAAAATGCTGAATTACCAAAAATTTATGATTCATTAGAAATTAAAAAAGCTGATGGTTCAACTTTGGTTTTAGAAGTTCAACAACATATTGGTGAAGATACAGTTCGTACTATTTCTATGGATGCAACTGATGGTTTAAGTAGAGGTGCAGAAGTTGTAGCTACTGGTAACCCTATTCAAATGCCAATAGGTAATGACATTTATGGTCGTTTATTTAATGTAACAGGTGATGCTATTGATGGTTTAGGTAACTTACCTAAAACAGGTGAAACTGGTTTACCAATACACCGTTTAGCTCCTAAATTTGATGAACTATCTACTTCTACTGAAGTATTATTTACAGGTATTAAAGTAATTGATTTAATTGAGCCTTACGCTAAAGGAGGGAAAATTGGATTATTTGGTGGTGCTGGAGTTGGTAAAACTGTATTAATTCAAGAGTTAATTAACAATATAGCAAAAGGACACGGAGGTTTATCTGTATTTGCTGGTGTTGGTGAAAGAACTCGTGAAGGAAATGATTTATTAAGAGAGATGTTAGAATCTGGAATTATCAAATATGGTGATGATTTTATGCACTCTATGGAAGAAGGTGGATGGGATTTGTCTAAAGTTGACAAACCTGGAATGAGAGACTCTAAAGCAACGTTTGTTTTTGGACAAATGAATGAACCACCTGGTGCACGTGCACGTGTTGCATTATCAGGATTAACAATCGCTGAGTATTTCCGTGATGGAGCTGGTGAAGCTCAAGGTAAAGATGTATTATTTTTCGTAGATAACATATTCCGTTTTACTCAAGCAGGATCTGAAGTATCAGCCTTACTAGGACGTATGCCTTCTGCCGTAGGTTACCAACCAACCTTAGCTACAGAAATGGGAGCTATGCAAGAACGTATTACTTCTACTAAAAAAGGATCTATTACATCTGTACAAGCAGTTTATGTACCTGCAGATGATTTAACAGATCCAGCACCAGCTACAACATTTGCTCACTTAGATGCTACTACTGTATTATCTCGTAAAATTGCTGAATTAGGTATTTATCCTGCGGTTGACCCGTTAGATTCTACTTCAAGAATTTTAACAGCTGATATATTAGGAGATGAACATTATAATACTGCTCAAAGAGTAAAAGAAATTTTACAACGATATAAAGAATTACAAGATATTATTGCCATCTTAGGTATGGAAGAATTATCTGAAGAAGATAAATTAGTAGTTCACAGAGCACGTCGTGTACAACGTTTCTTATCTCAACCATTTCACGTAGCTGAGCAATTTACAGGTATACCTGGTTGTTTAGTTGATATTAAAGACACTATTAAAGGATTTAATATGATTATGGATGGTGAATTAGACAAGTATCCAGAAGCAGCTTTTAACTTAAGAGGTTCTATTCAAGAAGCAATTGATGCTGGAGAAAAAATGTTAGCAGAAGCGTAAACCAGTTTTAAGTTTTAAGTTTTGAGTTATGTGATAACTAAAGACTAAAACTAAAAGCTAAAAACTTTAAAATTATGTTTTTAGAAATCGTAACTCCAGAAGCTATTTTATTTTCATCGAAAGTAGATTCTGTTACAGTACCTGGTATAGATGGTGAATTTCAAATGCTAAATAACCATGCTCCTATAGTATCTATTTTAGATAAAGGGAGTGTTAAGATCCATGTTCATACGCAAAGTAATTTATCTTTTGATGATTTACATGGTAGCATTGAGAGATTACCTGCCGATAATAAAGTTTTAACTTTAAATATCAAGTCTGGTACGTTAGAAATGAAAGATAATAAAGTAATTATCCTTGCAGATTAATTATTTTTAAATAATAAAAAAAGCCAAACTCAAATTGAGTTTGGCTTTTTTTATTTATAGTAATTACCTCGATTTTATTTATCTTTGTAACCATGAATACAACTTTCTTATTTATTGGTGGTCCTGAAATATTTATTATACTTTTAATAGTTGTAATGCTTTTTGGAGCAGATAAAATTCCTGAAATAGCTAGAGGGTTAGGAAAAGGTATGCGTCAAATAAAAGATGCTACTAATGATATTAAAAAAGAAATTAATGATAGCGCTAAAAATCAAGGTATAGACACTGATTTTGTTCGTGATATAAACAAAGAAGTTAATGATGTTAAAGATAACATCGATGATTTCACTGGACCAATAAAACGTAAGCTATAACAACTTCTACTTAACTCGAGTTATTGTTAACCCATCTCTTATTGGTAAAAGAACCGTTTCTAAACGTGTATCTTCTTTTAATAACTTATTATACTCTAAAAGTATTTTTGTATCAATATCTTTCGGGTTTAAAGGTTCTACAACCTTACCACTCCACAATACATTATCTGATAATATAACTCCACCTTTATTCATCTTATCAACTATCAATTCAAAATAATTTAAATAATTTGACTTATCTGCATCAATAAATACTAAATCAAATGTTGAATTTATAGATGGAATAATTTCTATAGCATTTCCTATATATTGCTTAATTTGGTTTTGAAAACCAGATTTTTGAAAATATTTAAACTGTAATTCTTCTAACTCCTCATTCTTATCAATAGTATGTAGAACTCCATCTTCACTTAACCCTTCAGCTAAACATAAAGCTGAATACCCAGTATAAGTTCCTATTTCTAAAATTGACTTTGGTTTGATTAATTTTGAAATCATTGACAAAACTCTACCTTGAAAAGCACCACTTAACATTCTAGGATTCAAAACCTTTTGCCATGTTTCTCTATTTAATTCTTTTAACAATTCAGGTTCATTTTGAGAATGCTTAACAGCATAATCGTCAATTAAATCAGGTAAAAAATTCATATTTATTGTACTTAGAATGACAAAATTAAAAAAACGGAATTTATCTTTACAACAAATTCCGTTTCAATCTAACAAAAAATCAAAAATTGGTTTTTATAAAAAACCAAAAAAAATTAACTTATCTCTTTTATCTTTTGTTTTAAAGCAACCTTTGCTTCATCAGATAAAGAGAATTTTTTCGCTTTACATTCAGCAGCATTTCTCTTATATACTCTTGTCAAAATATTATTTTGTTTAGAGTAAAGCTTACAAATTTTACATATCAAAACATGTAGGTTAAGCTGAATCTTTTCAAATAAAGAAGCTTCTCCGTATTGTGCCTTATCACAAATAGCAGTAGCCTCATCACAAGTTATTTTAAACTTTTTAAACATAAAATTAATTATTAAACCAGTTCTTTTCCATACAATTTCTTAGTTGGGTTCGTGCTCTATGAATAATAACCCATAGATTCGACGGCGTAATATCTAGTTCCTTACAAATTTCTTCAGTTTCAAATTCTTGAATTGTTTTCATTCTAAAAACCATCGCATATTTTTCAGGCAAACTATCAATACATTTATCTATTTGAGTTTTAAGCTCATTATTTTCAATTGTATGATCTGCTTCATTTCTCCATGACTGGGGAACACGTTCTTCAATCCAACTACCTTCATTTTCTCCTCCCTCATAAAAATTCATTCTTACCTCAGCCTTCCCTTTTTTTGAGTTGATTTTTCGATAATAATCAATGACTTTTCGTTTCAAAATAGAAACAAGCCAAGTTCTTTCTGTAGATTTACCTTCAAAATTCTTTGCTGATTTTAAACCAGCAAAAAAAGTTTCTTGAACTAAATCTTTTGCTATTGCTTCATTGTTGACACGAACTACTGCAAAATTATATAAATAATCTGCATACGCATCAACCCATTTATCAGGGGATAATGTATTGTTGTTTTCCTTCGGGTTCATTAGGTCAAATATACATTATTTTTTATTTAAAGAAGTACTATAAATTCTACTTAAACCATTAGGTAAACTATTAATATTATCTATAATTTCTTTCAAACTTTTTTTACTCTTCATTTTCTTAGGAACACTACTCCTACTTGATGTAAAGTATAAAATATTAGTATCAACATCTATGAATGGGCAATAATCTAAGTCTTTTGAATTTATTCTGCCTCCAAGATTTTTAGCAGGCAACCAATTACCTTTTCCATCTTTATAGCTTAAATACAAATCACCTCTACCCAAATCGTCTTTTCTTCCGTAAGAAGTAAAAACAATAAACTTTTCATCAGGAGAAACATAAGCATTAAACTCATATTTTTCAGTATTAATTGCTGAACTCAACGCTACAGGCTTAGTATATTTATTATTTATGAATCTACTTACATAAATATCTTCTTTTCCTTTTGAGTCTGAATATTCTGCTGTAAAAAACAAATCTCCGTTATTAGTTACAGATGGATAAAATTCATTTTTATTAGTATTAATTGTTAACCCTACATTAATTGGGTCAGACCATTCGTCATTTAATGTACTTCTTTTCACGTACCATATATCAATATCATTTTTAACATCAGTTGAAGTAACATTTCTATTAGAAGCAAAAAACAACTTGAGTCCGTCAGGAGATAGAAAAGGCTCTAGATCTTTAAACACACCAGAAAAACTAACTACTTTCGGCTTGCTCCATGTATTACCTAACCTTTTAATATAAGCAATAAAAGAATATTCCTTTCGATAACTTTCAATGCTAAAATAAATCTCATTTTTATCTCTACTCATTGAAAAATCACGGACATTTGGCAAGCTTTTAAAAATTTCTGGAGAGAAAAGATTAACTTCTTGTGAAAAACAATTATGAGTTAACAGAAAAAATAAGATCAATTTTTTCATTCTTATTTTTTTAAAGCTTTACAATTACTTCTCCTTCTCATATCAACTAAATAAATAATTTCCCATTTTCCATTGTTATTAAAAAGCTGAAAAGAATTTGCTCCACAATGACTAAACTTACCGCTGTAATAAAACTCATAAGGTGTCCAAACAGATGCTAAGTTACCATCCACTTTAATAGTATATGATAATAATTTTTCAAAATAAATATCAGAAACTTTTTTACTGGCTATAGCTCTTAAGAGTTGATTTTTAGTTTCTGTTTTTAGTATTTTTTTTCCTTCTTTATTAACTGAAGTTGTTTGAATTTTTATGGAAGTATGTAATGTTGATTTTATAACTGTGCTATCACCGTTGTGTAAACCTTTAAAAAAGGTGTTAATAGTTTCTTTTATTTCTTTTTCTTCCAATGAAGTTTGACCATATACTACCGTAGTAACTACAAAAAAAACAAGAATAGTAATTATTTTATGCATATAAAACCTGTTTGAAAGTTTAAAACTATTAAAAATTAAGCATAGAAAAATATAATTAACAGAAGATTAACGAGATAGTAATCTATTGAAAAATGCCTATTTTTACCAGACTAAACATAAAAACAATGTCTACAGCAAAAAAACAATATAAAAGAGTTACCGTAAAATCGTTGATTGAAATGAAAGCAAACAACGAAAAAATATCCATGTTAACTGCTTACGACTATACAATGGCTAAAATTGTAGATGGTGCTGGAATTGATGTCATTTTAGTTGGTGATTCTGCATCCAATGTTATGGCTGGTCATGAAACTACTTTACCTATTACACTTGATCAAATGATTTATCATGCAAGTTCTGTAATACGAGCAATTGAAAGATGTTTAGTCATCGTAGATTTACCTTTTGGAACGTACCAAGGAAATTCAAAAAATGCTTTAGATTCTGCAATTAGAATTATGAAAGAATCAGGTGGGCATGCAGTGAAACTTGAAGGAGGAAGTGAAATTTCTGAATCTATATCACGAATTTTAACTGCTGGAATACCAGTTATGGGGCACTTAGGTTTAACCCCTCAATCAATATATAAATTTGGTACTTACACTGTAAGAGCTAAAGAAGAAGAAGAAGCTAGAAAATTAAAAGAAGATGCTAAACTTCTAGAACAACTAGGTTGTTTTGCTTTAGTTTTAGAAAAAGTACCTGCTAAATTAGCAGAAGAAGTTGCAAAAAGCTTAACAATTCCTGTAATAGGAATAGGAGCTGGAGGTGGTGTAGACGGTCAAGTATTAGTTACACATGATATGATTGGAATGACTCACGAGTTTAGCCCAAGATTTCTACGTAGATACCTAGATTTATATGCTGAAATGACAGATGCATTTCAACAATATATTACTGATGTAAAATCACAGGATTTTCCTAGTGACAAAGAACAATATTAGTTTAAATAATTCATGAAAATATTACATTTAGACACTAATCACCCACTTTTAATAAATCAATTAAATAACTTTGGTTTTATTAATGATGAAGATTATGATTCTTCGAAGCATGAAATAGAGTCTAAAATCTCAACATATGATGGGATTATTATTCGAAGTAGATTTAGTATAGATAAACAATTTTTAGACAAGGCTTCTAACTTAAAGTTTATTGGGCGAGTTGGTGCTGGATTAGAAAATATTGAGTGTGAATATGCTTTAACTAAAGGAGTTCATTTAATATCAGCTCCTGAAGGTAATAGAAATGCTGTTGGTGAACATTCTTTAGGAATGCTTCTTTCCTTATTCAATAAACTAAATAAAGCTGATAAAGAAGTTAGGAAAGGAAAATGGCTTCGTGAAGATAATAGAGGAATTGAATTAGATGGCAAAACAGTAGGTCTTATTGGTTATGGAAACATGGGAAAAGCTTTTGCAAAAAAACTTCGCGGATTTGATGTAAAGGTTCTGTGTTATGACATTAAAGATAATGTTGGTGATGGAAACTGCAAACAAGTATCTTTACAAAAACTACAAGAAGAAGTTGATGTATTAAGTTTGCACACTCCACAAACTGACCTTACTATTAATATGATTAATACAGAATTTATTAACCAGTTTAAAAAAAACTTTTGGTTGATAAATACTGCCAGAGGGAAATCTGTAGTTACCTCCGACTTGGTTGATTCATTGAAATCTGGAAAAATTCTAGGTGCAGGTTTAGACGTTTTAGAATATGAAAAAAAATCATTTGAAAATTTATTTACCGATTCTCTTATGCCTGATGCTTTTCAGTATTTAATAAAATCAAATCAGGTTATTTTATCACCCCATGTCGCTGGATGGACTATTGAGAGTAAAGAGAAATTAGCACAAACCATCGTAAATAAAATCAAAGAAAAATTTTAGTAACTTGTAGCTTCAAATTCATAAAATATGAAATACGAAGCTACATCTCCTAACGACTATATATCTCAAACTCCTGAAGATAGGCAAGAAGCTTTAAAAAAACTACGAAATATAATCTCCAGAAATCTTCCAAAAGGATTTGAAGAAGGTATGCAATATGGTATGATAGGTTATTTTGTGCCACTATCAACATACCCTAATGGATACCACTGTTCTCCTAGTGAACCATTACCCTTTATGAGTTTTGCTTCTCAAAAGAACTCAATAAATCTTTATCATAGCGGTATATATGCTATTCCTGAACTACACAAATGGTTTATTAACGAGTATCCTAAACATTGTAAACGTAAACTAGACATGGGGAAAAGTTGTATTAGATTTAAAAAAATTGAAGAAATACCCTATGATTTAATTACCGAATTAGTTCAAAAAATTTCAGTGGACAAATGGATTGCTGTTTACGAACAAAATATAAAAAACGTAAAAAATGAAAAAAGGTAAAGTAACAGGTATTGGAGGCGTTTTTTTTAAAACAGAAAACCCTAAAGAAACCAAAGATTGGTATAAAAAACATTTAAGTTTTAATACTGATGATTGGGGTTGTACTTTTTGGTGGAAAGATAAAGATGGAAATAAGGCTTCAACACAATGGAGTCCTTTTGATAAGAAAACTGATTATTTTTCTCCATCAAAAAAAGATTTTATGTTTAACTATCGTGTTGAAAATTTAGTAGAATTATTAGAAGAATTAAAACAGGATGGTGTTACAGTTATTGACAAAGTTGAGGAATATGACTATGGTAAGTTCGGTTGGATTATTGATTTAGATGGAAACAAAATTGAACTCTGGGAGCCAATAGACGAAGCTTTTTTATAAATTTAATAAAACATTAATTACAAAATGGAAATAGTTGATCAAAACGGAAATCCTATACCTCAACATCAAAAAGAAAACAAAAGAGTTTTAGCTGGTATACTTGCCATTATACTAGGTGGATTTGGAGTACATAAATTTATATTAGGTTATACTAAAGAAGGAATAACTACCTTATTTCTTACTATAGTTTTAACAATAATATCCTGTGGTATTTTTTCAGGTGTAATGTGGTTAATTACATTTATAGAAGGAATTATTTATTTAACCAAATCAGATGAAGAGTTCTTTGAAATATATCAGCAAAACCGAAAAGAGTGGTTTTAATGTTATTATTTAACCTATGCTAATAAAATAAATCAATACAAAATGTCAGAAGAAAACAAAAAGCCAAGTGAAAATTTAAATGAAAAAAATGACTCTTTTAAAGAAACTATAAATGATGCTTCAGAGAAAGCAAATGAATTTGTTAAAAAAGCAGAGGAAAAAGTTTCTGAATTCCTAGAAAGTGAAAGTGTTAAAAATGTAAAAGATAAAGCTAGTGAATTTGCAGAAGAAGCAAAAGAAACATTCGAAAATGTATCAGGAAAAGCTTCAGAAATTGCAGGTGAAGCAAGTGAAAAAATAGTTGATTTTGCTGAAGAGGCTAAAGAGAAAATCACTGAAATATTAGAAAGTGAACAAGCTCAAAAAGTAAAAGAAAAAGCTAGTGAATTTGCTGAAGATGCTAAACAAGCATTTGAAGATGTATCTGAAAAGGCTTCAGAAATAGTTGGTGAAGCAAGTGAACACATAGCGGATTTTGCTGAAGAGGCTGAAGAAGAAATTAAGGAAGCCACTAAAAAAACGAAAAGTTTTTTTCAACGTTTATTTGGAAAGTAAGCACTTACAAAACATAAAACCTTCATCTTAATATGAAGGTTTTATGTTTTTATTTAGTGTAAGTATTCACAACCTTTATAATATCTGAAATTAAAATTGTTTCAAAACAATTTAAATATTCTTTAGGGTACTCTTTCCCATAAGTTGAAGTAGGTATTAAAGGATATTCTTTCAAATCAGGAAGTATTTGATTCTCTATAGATTGATTAAATGGTGTAAACCCTAAACAAGGATGGGTAACTCCCCAAATTGTAATTACAGGTACATTATACATAGCAGCAATATGCCCATTCCCAGAATCCATGGAAATCATTACATCTAAATTTGATATAATATTTAATTCTTCTTCAAAAGTTCCTTTTTTCACCATTGAAAAAACATTCGTATAATCTTTAGCAAGATCTTCTAAAAGTTTTTTTTCAACATCGCCTCCGCCAAATAACAAAACTTTACAATAATTTTTATCACTAAGTTCTTTAACTAACGATTTAATCTTTTTAATCGGAAATGCTTTTCCTTTATAAGCTGCAAAAGGAGCAATCCCTATAAGTTTTGAATCATTAAATTCTTTTTGAAAATGATAAGGAATTTCTTTTTTAACTAGATTGTAAATACTACTCAAATTCATTGAAAAACCTAACCTTTTAAAAACATCTGCATACCTTTCATGCATTGTTTTTAATGAGAACAAAATTTTGTTTTCATTTAACTCTGTTAGCTTTTTTTTATCTTTTCTCCCTTTTTTTAATTGCACACATTTTATACCTCTTAACCTAAAAAAAGAAACTAAGATATTTGATCTAATCACATTATGTAAATCGGCAACTACGTCAATATTTAACTTTATTAACTCTTTAAAAAGCTTAAACAACCCTATAATACCTTTATGCTTCCCTTTTAATTCAGGAGTATAAACGGTTACATTATCAAACTCTGTAAAAAAAGGAGTAAAAAAAGCACGAGTTAGAATCGTTATTTTTACTCCTTTATTCTGTTTAATCAAATTTCGTATAACTGGTACAGTCATAGCAACATCTCCCATAGCAGAGAGACGTATAATTAAAATATGCTTATTTTTTAAACTCAATTAAATTTTACTTTTGCGAACGTAAAACAGGGTTTAACTCATCATCATTATACATTTTCATTTGCTTGTATACTTTCATATACTTGTCTCCTTCTTTAATATCATTAAGTAAAGTATCGATAGCCAATGATAAATCAACTCGTTGTTCTAATAAAACATCTAACTTTTTCTGACAATTTTTTTGATGGTTCTCAGAAGCATTCTCTCTTGTAGCTTCCTCATTCATATGGTAAACTTTCAATGCTAAAATTGACAATCTATCAATACCCCAAGCTGGGCTTTCAGTATTTATTGTTGCATTTTTTTTAGATGTAACATTCTTAAATTCTTCTAAAAAATAAGCATCAATATACTCAACCATATCTGTTCTATCCTGGTTTGATGCATCAATTTTTCTTTTTAGCACCAAAGCGTCTACAGGATTAATATTTGGATCTCTAATAATGTCTTCATAATGCCACTGAACAGTATCAATCCAACATTTTCTATAAAGTAAATGAGCAATTAAATCTTCTTCTTTATCATATTTATTTACAAAATCTTGGTAAACATCATCTTTAATATGATAATCATTTATTACTTCTTGAAAAATTTTATTTGCTTTAGCTGTAAACATATTTATTGTAACTTTTTAAAAGATCAAAGGTACTATATAATTATAAATAGAAACTATATTAAAAGCCTTGTTTCTTTTAAGCAAAACGTCTTTCAATAATTTCTAATAACCTGGTTTCATATTCTTCTTTATCAGACCAATTATAGTCAGGCTTCACTAATTTATTTATAAACTTCTTAGCTTCTTTTTCTGTTTTACAAGTATTTAATTGAGAAATAACTCTATTAAAATCATTTTGATTCCCTTCAAAAAGATGTTTAACAAAAGCAATTCTATCATTCAATCCTATTTGAATCGTATTTTGTAAATGATCATTCAACGATTTTTTGGGATCTACTTTTTCAAATAAATTAGCCATTACATCTACAGGTAATGTATCTTGTAATTCTTCCTCTAAAGTTGGGGTTTTTCGTTCTCCAACATCTTTAACATCTTTTTTAGTAGTATCTATATCATTAAACAATAGGTTTTCTATCTCATCAAAAGGTTGTTCAATAATTTCTTCAACAACTTCTTTTTCTTTAGTTTCAACTTTTACAATTGTTTCTTCTGTATTCTTTACCGCTTCTATTTTATTTTCTTCTGCCTCTTTAATATCAGGAACTAATTGATTTTCTTTAACTTCAACACTTACAATATTTTCCTTGTTTTGAGTTACATCCTCAATAATTTCTGGAGTTTTAACCTCATCATTAGCTACAATTACCTTTTTTTCCTCATCTATTAAGTTTACAACAGCATCTTCTTTCTTATCATTTGAAGACTCCAGGTTATCTTCTATAATTTCATTTTCAACTTCTAGTTTTTCTTCCTCTATAAAACTAGCTTTCTTATTACTACTTAATTCTTTTCTTTTATTTTCAACTCCTTCAATTTTTGCTAATAAATCATCTTTTGTTTCTTCTGCATTTGGAGTTGTATTAATATATTCATCTACATATGCTAAAACTGAAAGTTTTTCATAAACTTCGTATGCTTTTTCCTTTAACAGTAACACATCTTCTTTATTTTTCATTTGTAAAATGCTGTGTGCTAAACTGGTTAAATCTGATGCTAATTTTTTGTGCATAAGTTGTTATGGGTTTTTAAGTTTTGCTCTTAAATTTTAATAAATTTGTTCCTTTGTTCGAAAGTAACACAAATATTAATAAACAGGGCTTAAAATTACAAAATGTTTCTTGAAAATACAGTAAATCATACAGAACAATTTGGGTGGATCGAGGTTATTTGCGGATCGATGTTTTCAGGAAAAACAGAAGAATTGATAAGACGTTTAAAACGAGCTCAATTTGCCAAACAACGTGTAGAGATATTTAAACCATCAGTAGATACACGTTATGATGATGAGGAAGTAGTTTCTCACAATGAAAACAGAATTAGATCTACGCCAGTACCGGCGTCATCTAACATACGACTTTTAGCAAATAATGTTGATGTAGTTGGCATTGATGAAGCTCAATTTTTTGATGATGAAATAGTAGCCGTATGCAATGATTTAGCTAATAGAGGTGTTAGAGTTATTGTTGCAGGATTAGATATGGATTTTAAAGGAAATCCTTTTGGTCCGATGCCAGCGCTTATGGCAACTGCAGAGTATGTTACAAAGGTGCATGCTGTTTGTACGCGTACTGGTAACTTAGCCCATTACAGCTATAGAAAAACTCAAAATGAAGATTTAGTTTTACTTGGTGAAACCCAAGAATATGAACCTTTAAGTAGAGCTGCATATTATAGAGCTATAGAAAACTCTAATAAAGAAAAAGAAATTACAGATGAATAATACTCATGTAACCATTTTAGAAATAGATGCAAATGCAGTTTTGCATAACCTAACTTATTTTAAACAAAAGCTTAAGCCAGAAACAAAAGTTTTAGTAGTTGTTAAAGCTTTTGGTTACGGAAGTGAGTCTGTTGAAATTGCAAAAATTGTAGAGGATAAGGTAGATTATTTTGCTGTAGCATACACAAATGAAGGAATAACTTTAAGAGAAAGCGGAATTAAAAAACCTATTTTAGTATTACATCCTCAAATACAAAACTTAGAGTTAGTAGTTAAATATAACCTAGAACCAAGTCTTTATAACTTTAAAATTTTCGATGCTTTTCTAAGTTTAGCTGACAAGAAGCCTCTTATGAATTATCCGGTACACATTAAGTTTAATACTGGATTGAACAGATTAGGGTTTTGGCATACAGATGTTCCTACTATAATTAGTGAGTTAAAAAAATCTAACAATATTAAAATTCAATCATTTTTTTCTCACTTAGCTGCAAGTGAAGACATTAACGAGCAAGAGTTTACTGTAGGACAAATAAATAATTTTGCATACATCGTAAAGCAACTTTATGATCATTTAGGATATGAACCTATGATTCATATTTTAAATACCTCTGGGATTATCAATTACCCTAAAGCTCAATTCGACATGGTACGCTTAGGAATTGGTTTATATGGTTTTGGAAATAATCCTGAAGAAACAAAACAATTAAAAAACACACATACATTAAAATCAATTATATCTCAAATACATATAATTCAACCAGGAGAAACTGTAGGATATAATAGAGCGTTTGTAGCAAATCAACCTACAAGAAGCGCAACAATACCAATAGGACATGCTGATGGTATATCTAGAAAACTTGGTAATAAAAACGGGTTTGTAATTATTAATAATCAGCCCGCACCGATGATTGGGAATGTTTCTATGGATATGATTATGGTTGATGTTACTAAAATTGACTGTAAAGAAGGTGATGAAGTAATTCTATTTAACCATCAACAACACATAGATTACATGGCTCACAAATGTGAAACTATACCTTATGAAATATTAACTGCTATATCTCAAAGGGTTAAAAGATTAGTTAAAAAGTAATTTTTATTCTATTTTAGAGGTCAATTTAACTATTAAAATCAAAAAACAATGGGAATGATCAAAGAGTTCAAGGACTTTGCAATGAAAGGCAATTTAGTCGATATTGCAGTAGGTTTTGTTATGGGTGCTGCTTTTAAACAAGTAGTAACTTCTTTTACAGGAGGTATAGTATCTCCTTTAATCGGTTTAATTTTTAACGCAGATTTTAAAGACTTAAAATATGTTCTTAAAGAAGGAGTTGCCGATGCTACAGGTAAAGTTACAGGTGAAACTGCCATTATGTATGGTGAGTTTCTAACCCATGTAATTGACTTTATTATTGTGGCCTTTGTAATGTTTATGGTAGTAAAAGCTATCAATGCAATGAAGAAAAAAGAAGAGCCTGCACCAGAAGCTCCTAAAGGACCTACCCAAGAAGAATTATTAGTAGAGATTAGAGATTTACTAAAAAAATAATTAAAAAATCCCTTGAGAGTTTCTCAAGGGATTTTTTTTACATAAAAGACATTAACATTCTTGATTCTATTTCAGCTTTTAGCTGATCTATTTTTTCATACATCGTTGTCACAAAAACTCTCCTATCAACTTCTTCTGAATCACCTGAAATTTTCTTTGCAAACTGCATTTGTTTTTTTAGATGTATATCTATTTCATTACAAATACTTTCATTTTCAATTTTCATATGTGAAAGTGAGCTATAAGGTACCAATACACTCTTTCTACCTTCTGTTTTAAAAAAAAATAGTATGATTTAAATTCAAAAGTTTGCTATAATATAAATTAAACTTTTTTTCTTTATTGGAATTTAAAAAACCTTGTGCGGCGGCTTTCTCTATTCCTTTTATCATAAGAGTTATTTCATCACACAAAAGTAACGCCTCGTCTTTTTCTATTAGTTTTATTTTAAAAAAATAAAATATTTGATACAAAGAACTATTAATTGTTGTGTCCTCCCATATATCTGTTATGTTTGCTTTTTCAAAATTGCTTCTAAACTTATTAACTTCTTCTATAATTAAAGAACTTGGCTTAAAATTTTTAAACTCTGTTTTATTATTAGCATCGCTATATAAAAAATTCAAATGAACGTAAATTCTAAATTTCCAATATAAATTATTAGTTTTAAAATGATATAAAGGAATATCTTTCGCAGAATAAATTATAGTAGTATCATGATTTTTAGTAAAATACTGAGTGTAACAAGAATATTCTTTATAAAATTTAATTAAACTTTCAAAAGTATTATCATAACTTCTTTTATCTATAAACAAAGAATTATCAGATTGTAAATTATAAAGTTCATTCAAAGATATTTTATAATGTTTTGCTAACGCAACAGTTTCTTCAAGAGTTAAAGATGTTCTCCCCTTAATTCTTCTATAAGACGCATCGTAACTTATATCTAAAACATCTGCAATTTCCTCAGTAAACAATACATTTTGAGGTAATTTCTTTCTTATAATACTAAAAAGTTTGTTTTTTTCTATACTCATAATGTTCACCAAATAAGACGCATTCAACTCAAAAAGTGCAAAAAACAAAATGACATTTTGTATTTTCCACAACTATACTTTCCTTAAAACTTACTTTCTTTGTTTTGGGACTATAAGTTAGATGAACCGTGGGGGGACATCTATTTTCTACATTAAAACAAAGTCTTCTCTATTTTTCATAGGGAAGACTTTTATTTATTACAATATATAAAAAAAATTATAAATGCTTGCCTTTATTCCAGCCATGCTTACCTAAATACTGTTCTCCACTTTCAACAGCCCCATCTTCAATACTTGTTCCCATAGAGTCATTCCACCTATTTAAGTATCCAAATAAAGAGATAACTCCTAGCATTTCTACAATTTCTCCTTCATTCCAATATTTATATAGATTCTCTTTTATTTTCTCATCAACCATATTTGGCACTAAACTAGCTGCTAATGAAAAATCTAAAGCTGCTCTTTCTCCTTCATTAAATGCAGGGTGCGTTTTGTATTCCCAAATATTATCTAATTGCTCTTGTTCAGCTCCATAACGCTCAGCTGCTCTTATTGCATGTGCTTGACAATATCTACAACCAGTTGCATTACTTGAAACCCAAGCTATCATTCTTTTAAGTGCTGATGTAACTCTTCCTTCGTTAGCCATTACTGCTTTATTTAAATTAATAAAAGCTTTTGAAATAGCTGGTCTATGTTGCATTGTTAAAACTGAATTAGGGCAAAAACCTAATGTTTCATTAAAAAATTCAGCTAGTTTTTTTGTGTCTGCATCATGATTTGCAGATAAAGGTGTTACTAATGGCATTGTTGATTGTTTTAATTTTTATTAATCTTTTTTTGGTGTAAGTTTGTTTTAGGAATCAAAAAATTGATCACAGACTTACTTAAGTAACAAAAATAGATAAATTATGGCACAACACACAGTAACCACCATTTGGAAAGAAAACATGCAGTTTGAAACCGACAACCCTAGTGGACATAAGGTTTTAATTGATACATCTAAAGATAACGGAGGTAACAATTCTGGTTTAGCTCCTAAAGCAATGATGCTATCTTCACTTGCTGGATGTTCAGGTTTAGATGTGGTTTCTTTATTAAAAAAGATGAGAATAATTGTTGATGATTTTAAAATGGATGCTACTGGAGAACTTACTGAGGAACACCCAAAATATTACCATACTGTTACATTAAACTATCATTTTACTGGTACTAACTTAGATGAAGATAAAATTACTAAAGCGGTTAATTTATCTGTTGAAAAATATTGCGGGGTAATGGAAATGTTTAGAAAATTCGCTAAAATTAATATATCTATTCATTTTCATAAAAAATAAAACAAATGCGTTGGACTTTAAAATCAAAACCAAATATTGAAGTTATTCATAAACTATCCTTAGACCTAGGTATTGATAAAGTTTTATCTAAATTATTAGTTCAACGAGGTGTTACTACTTTTGATGAAGCTAAGTGTTTTTTTAGGCCTTCGTTAGATAATTTACACAATCCATATCTTATGAAGGATATGGATTTAGCAGTTGCAAGGATAAAGAAAGCTATTGAAAATAACGAGAATATTTTGGTTTATGGAGATTATGATGTTGATGGTACAACAGCAGTTTCACTCATGTCATCATATTTAAAAGAAGAATATGAAAATGTAGCAACCTATATTCCGGATAGATACAAAGAAGGTTATGGTGTTTCATTTCAAGGAATTGATTTTGCACACGATAACGGGTTTTCTTTAATTATTGCATTAGATTGTGGTATCAAGGCCATAGATAAAGTAGCTTATGCTTCAACAAAAGAAATTGATTTTATTATCTGTGACCATCACAAACCGGGAAAAGAAATTCCTAAGGCTACTGCAATTCTTAACCCAAAAAGAGAAGACTGTAAATATCCTTATAAAGAACTATGTGGATGTGGAGTTGGCTTCAAGTTAATTCAAGCGCTTGGAGAAAAAAACAACAAAACTATAGAAGATTTTATTCCTTATTTAGATTTGGTAGCTACTGCCATAGCCGCCGACATAGTTCCTATTACTGGTGAGAATAGAATACTTACTTATTTTGGATTAGAAGTAATTAATACGAGTCCAAGAAATGGAATTAAAGCTATTATTCATCAAACGAATAAAAAGGAACTCACCATAACAGATGTTGTTTTTACAATAGCGCCAAGAATTAATGCCGCTGGCAGAATGAAACATGGTAATTTTGCTGTAGATTTATTAACCCAATTTGATTTTGATTCTGCAATTAAAGTAGCTTCTACTATTGAAAAATTTAATGCTGACAGAAAAGAATTAGATGCTAAAATAACTCAAGAAGCTCTTTTACAAATTGAAGAAAATAACGAACAAGATAAATTCACATCAGTTGTTTATAACGAAACATGGCATAAAGGTGTTATAGGTATTGTTGCTTCAAGGCTAATTGAAACTTATTATAGACCAACTTTGGTTTTTACAAAAAGTGGAGATAAACTAGCCGCCTCTGCAAGATCTGTAAAAGGTTTTGACGTTTATAATGCTTTAGAAGAATGTTCAGAATTTATTGAACAGTTTGGGGGACATAAGTATGCTGCCGGATTAACTTTACTTCCTGAACAATATGAGAATTTTAAAAATAAATTTGAAGATGTAGTTTCTAGAACGATACAAAAAGAATTATTAACTCCTGAAATTAGTATTGATGCTGAATTGGAATTATCAGAAATTACAACGAAGTTTTATCGCGTTTTAAAACAAATGGGACCTTTCGGGCCACAAAACATGAAACCTGTATTCTTATCACCTAGTGTTAGAGACAATGGTTATGGTAAACAAGTTGGAGCGGATAAAAGTCATTTAAAACTTAATATCATATACGGAGCAGACAAGAAAACATATGGGGCTATTGGTTTTGGTCTTGGCAATAAGATAGAAAAAGTGAAAAATAACTTCGATATCGTCTATAATTTAGATGAAAATACTTGGAATGGTAATACTTCAATTCAATTAGTTTTAAAAGATTTAAAATAATTTATTTAGAATAGTTCTAAATTACATATATTTGCTTCATATAAATTTGATTATGGAAAGCATTTATAGAATATATGATAATAAAATAGGTATCTCTTTTAGATGGAAGAATGTAAAATCAAATCTTACTCAAATAATTTTCAGAGATACCGGTTTTCATTTAACTACGAAAGAAATTGAGTTTTTTTTAGATAAATTATGTGAAGCAAAAATGCAAGGTACTTGCGAAAATTGCGAAATGGCAGGTGGATGCAAATCTCTTTTACTACAAACACCATCAAACAAAGTAAGCATGGCTGTATCATTATTAGAACTTGCCGAAATTGAAGATTTATTAAGAGGCACTTTATTTCAAATACAAATGGATAATTATTTGAAAAATCTTTGTAAAAACTAAAACAACTTCAATAAAACAGGTTATTTGTTTTCTTTAATTAAATATAGATAAACAGGATAATGGTCACTATATCCTCCTGTATATTTTCCATAAGAAAAACTTCTAAAAGGATACCCTTTATACCTTCCTTTTTTCTCTGTTAAAAAACGTTTATTAAAGATTGCTGATTTAAACATTTTGTATGAAGAATAGTCATTACTATCCTTATTTAATAAGGGAAATGTTATCATAATTTGGTCAAATAAATTAATATTATCTCTATAACCTAGCGTACTAAAGCCTCTTCGAAACATTTCTTCAAAAGGATTATAAATTTCCCCTTCAGAAACATTTGACTTTCTTGACTTCGTTTTTAAAACATTCTTAAAACTAGAATTTATAGGATCATCATTAAAATCTCCCATTATCAAAATTTTAGGGTTTTTCTCAGTTTCTTTAATTTTATTAATAATTTGTGATACTTTATACGCTGCTTTTTCCCTCTTAACACTACTTTTCGCTTCACCTCCTCTTCTTGAAGGCCAATGATTAACTATTAGATGAATTAATTCATCATCTAAATAACCAGAAACTAATAAAATATCTCTAGTATAAACCTTCCTATTATTTACATATATATTAGGGTTGAAAACCTCAAAATGAATTGGTTTAAAAAAACGTTGTTGGTATAACAATGCCACATCAATCCCTCTTTTATCTGGTGAATCAAAATGTATAATACTATATTTCCTCTTTTTAAGCGACTTCCCATTAACTAAATCTTCTAAAACTTTTCTGTTTTCAACCTCGGAAACACCTAGAATTACAGGACTTGTATTTGTTTTTTCTTTTCCTATTTGACTAATAACTTTTCCTAACTTATCTATTTTATCCCAATACACTTTTTCACGATTACCTCTAAGTTCCATAATAGGACTAGCCTCATCATTTTTTTCTACATCATTTATTGTATCGAACAGGTTTTCTAAATTATAAAACCCCACTGTTCGTATTTTAAACTCTCTATGTCTTTTCTGTGAAAAACAATGTACTAAAGTGAATATTAGCACAAAAGCTAAAGCTTTTTTTTTCATCTTTTTTTTCAACAAATCTAGCAAAACAATTCAAAAACAACACCTTACAAACCCAAGTAATATTTTTTTTGTACTTTCACTTCACTTTTTATTGCTGAAAAGAATTAATTAAATTGTTAAAATTGTATGAAAAAGAATAAAGCCACCATTTATATGGTGATGTTGCTTTGCATTAATATGGGTGCACAAAATATTTTAAAAGGTACTATTATTAATGGAGACACAGAAAAACCACTTCAAAACGTTTTTATTAGTATAAAGCAGATAGGTGTAAATACACTTACTGATATAAACGGAAATTTTAAAATTCACAACATAGCCAATGGAAAACACTTCCTTGCAATTTCTTTAAAAGGATATGAATCTCAAAATTTCCCTATTCAACTATCAGGTAAAACAATAAACCTAGGCATAATTATGATGTATGAAGATATAACAGAAAACATAGGTTTTAGTACTATTACAATTACAGATGATGAATTAAATGATGATACCAATTATGCTGATAATATTTCAGGATTATTACAATTTTCAAAAGATTCTTATTTACGAACTGCTGCTTTTGAATGGTCTTCTTCATTTTTTAAAATACGTGGTTTAGGGTCTGAAAATAACAAGGTTTTAATTAATGGTTTTGAAATGAATAAACTTTTTAATGGAAGGCCACAATGGAGTAATTGGGGAGGGTTAAATGATGTTTTACGCAACCAAGAATTTAGCATAGGGCTTACCCCTTCTAATTACATCTTTGGAGGAGTACTTGGCTCTACCAATATTAACACAAGAGCTTCAGAATATAAAAAAGGAACAAGTATTTCATACGCCTCTTCAAATAGAAGTTATTCACATAGAATAATGGCTACCTACTCCATTCCTTTATCTAAAAAAGGCTGGGCTATTACAGTTTCTGCTAGTAAAAGATATTCAAACGAAGGATATATTAATGGAACATCCTACAATGCGTATTCAGTATTTACTTCAATTGAAAAATTAATTAACGAAAAACATAGCTTGAATTTATCAGCTATTTATGCACAAAATAGCAGAGGGAAATCAGCAGCAAACACAGAACAAGTATACAACATCAAAGGCTTAAAATACAATCCATACTGGGGGTATCAAAATGGGAAAATCAGAAATTCTAGAATAAAAAGAATTAATGAACCAATTATAATGTTAAATCACTATTGGACTCTAACTAATCGCTCAACCTTAAATACTGGAATTGCATATCAATTTGGTGAAATTGGTAATAGTCGAATTGATTTTAACGGAGGTAATGACCCAGACCCTACATATTATAGAAAATTACCAAATTGGTTTTTAAGCAATCCTATCTGGATAGATTACAAAAATGCATACAAAGCCCTCACTAACTTCCAAAATGACGGTCAACTAAACTGGACACACCTTTACGTAGCAAATGAAAAGAGTGGCGATAATGGTAGGTTTGCTTTATATGAAGACCGAAACGATAATAAACAGTTTACTTTTAATACAATTTTAAATACTGAATTAACAGAAAATATAATTTTAACTGGAAAGCTAGAATACAAGAAATTAAAATCTGAAAATTTTGCATACATTAAAGATTTATTTGGAGCTACAGGATATTTAGATATTAATAAGTTTGGAGATCCTTCAAAGGATGAATATCAAAACAATTTATTAACTCCAAATAGAATTGTAAAAGTAGGTGATCGATTTAAATATAATTATCTGCTAAACTCTGAGACCTTTGATGGTTTTGCTCAACTACAACTCAATTATAAAAAGAGTAATTACCATATTGCAGCTTCTTTTAACAATACAACTTATCAAAGAGAAGGATTATACAAAAACGGAATCTATCCTGGAAATTTACCTGACCCAAACATCCCTAATTCTTTAGGAAAATCTAAAAAACTATCGTTCTTTAACTACGGAATCAAAGGAGGCATAACTTATAAAATAACTGGACGCCATTTATTAAACTTAAATGCTGGATACATTACCAAGACACCTACTATTCAAAACTCTTTAGTCAATTCAAGATCTAACAACTTAACTGTATCTGACATTAGCACTTTAAATAATAAAAAGATAATGTCTTTGGATATAAATTATACAGCAAGAGTTCCTTTTATAACCTCAAAAATATCAGGATACTACACTGGCATAAAAGACGACAGTAATATTGCCTTTTATTATGCTGGAAGCACGAATCTTTTTATTCAAGAAATCACAACTGGAATCAATAAAAAACATCTAGGAGCAGAATTAGCTATTGACGTTGAATTATCCTCTTCTTTTAAATTAAAAACTGCAGCTAATATTGGACATTACACCTATAACAACAATCCAAATATTGTACTAACATCAGAAATAAGTTCTGATTCTAAACAGGCAGGATTTGACAAGAGAGGGTTTAAAAATTATGGAAAAACTACTCTCAAAAACTATAGAATTCCGTCAGGCCCACAAAGTGCATATTCCTTTGGGTTTGAATATAGAGATCCAGAGTATTGGTTTATTAGTGTAACTGGAAATTATTTGGATAATTCATTTATTAATATTTCAAACATAAAAAGAACCGAATCCTTTGCATTTGACAATGGAAAACTTTTTCCACAATTTGACCCCACTGAAGCAGAAAAATTACTTAAACAACAAAAATTAGATGCCTATTTCACACTGAACGCTATAGGAGGAAAAACATGGAGGATTAGTAAAAAAAAATACATTGGATTTTTTGCTAGTATCAGTAATATACTAAACCAAGTATATAAAACTGGTGGATACGAACAAGGTAGAACTTCTAGTTACCAATTAGTAAAAAATGATCAAGTTAATAGTACTCCTAACTTTGGTAATAAATATTGGTACGGTAGAGGAACTACTTATTTCTTAAATATAAATTATAGATTTTAAAAAAATGAAAAAGATATTAACCCAAACAATATTACTTTTTAGTAGTATTTTCTTTTCCTGTGAACAGAATGAAGATTTTTCAACCCCCATAACAGGAGTTGATAAAGAGTATTCAAACCTAAAATCTTTGAATGAAATTTCAAAATTATTTAAGGGAGTTGCTATAAAGTTTGACAACGATATTACAACATATGGCTATGTAATTTCGAATGATAGAGAAGGTAATTTCTTTAAAAAAATTATTATACAAGATGAACCCGAAAACCCAACGATTGGAGTTGAAATTAGAATTGATGATACCAACCTAAACACAAAATACAACTTAGGTAGAAAAGTTTACATTAAACTCAATGGATTAACTTTGGGAAAACACCTAACTACTTTTCAAATTGGTATTAAAGGTAGAAATAGCATAAATAGAATAGGTCTACATGAATACTCTAATTTTATTGATAGATCATCGGAAATAGCAGAACTAACACCTACAATAGTAACTATTGATAACCTAACTGATAATCATATAAACACTCTTATAAAAATTAACAAGTTACAACCAGAAATAAAAGACCAAACCTATGGCAACCCTACTAGTACTGATACCGAAAACAGATACTTTAATAACTGTGAAACCTTTGAAACTATTATTATGAAAACTAGTGGTTTTGCAAACTTTAAAACAGTATCAATTCCTAATAAAAATGGCTCAATTACAGCTGTTCTAAACAAACTTGAAAACGATTATACATTATCTATAAGAGATACAAAAGATGTTCATTTAACTGAAGAGTATGGTTGCAATAGTACTCTTATAAAAAAAAATCTAATTGATATTAGATCCTTATTTACAGGGAACGAAACAAGAATTTCTGAAAACTCAAAAATAAAAGTAGTTATTACTTCTGATTTTATTCATAAGAACATCACTAATAAAAAAGCTTTTGCTCAAGATTTAACAGCTGGTATAGCATTAAACTTCAATACTACTTATGATTTAAATTTAGGAGATGAAATTGAGATTGCAGTTGGAGGATTAAAGCTTAATAAGCATGAAGGTTTGTTGCAATTAAACCTAAAATCTTCAAATATAATTAGTATCAAAAAAGGAGTAATCCCTACACCAGAAAAAATCACTATTGAACAGGCATTAACTGGTAATTACGAAAGTAAACTTGTAGAAATTCATAAAATCCAGTTTAAAAACATCACAAAAACATATGTAGGATTAAACACTCTAACTTCTAATTGTATTAATAGTTTACCATCATACGTTAACACCGAAGCTACATTTGCCACTAATTATGTAAGTACTAAAAAGGGGAAAATCATTGGTATAATGTCAAATTTCAATGGCCCTCGGATTCACCTAAGAAAAGTTACTGATATAAATTTCACTGAAAACTATGATTGTGGAACGAGTAGTACTGATAACGATTTATTTTTTTCCGAATATGTAGAAGGATCAAGTAATAATAAATATATAGAAATATACAATGGTACTGGTAATACCATCAATTTGTCAAATTACCAAATTTGGGGTTCTTCTAATGGTGGAGGATGGAAAACTGCCAGGCAACTTCAATTGTCAGGAAATTTAATGACTGGTAAAGTTTATGTTATTTCAACAAATAAATCTACTTCTGAAATCACTGATAATTCAGATTTATCGCTACCCTATGAAAGTCCTGTTCATCATAATGGAAATGATGCTATTGCTTTAGCTAAAAGAAACGACAAGGGTATATTTAAAATTATCGACCTTATTGGTGATCCAGATAATAATCCTGGCATTGCTTGGAGTGTTGCAGGAGTTACTAAAGGTACAAAAGACCATACTTTAATTAGAAAAACAACAATAACAAAAGGAAATACTAATTGGGATTCAAGCGCTGGAACTAACACTTTAAATTCTGAATGGGAGGTAAAGGATAAGGATGACTTTACATCGATAGGAAAGAGATAACTATTCATTTTATATATTACACGACCTTAAGTTTTAAAACTTGAAGTTTTTTATAGATATTTATCATGTAAAAAATAGTTTATGTTTTCTAATACTAGAATAACTAAGGCATTTAAAAATGCCAAGAAATTAAAATTATCTGAGCAATCTAAATACATATTATTTTCTGATTGTCATAGAGGTGATAATAGTTTTGCAGATGATTTTTCTCATAACAGAAAAATTTATCATTACGCATTATCTCATTACTTAAAAGAAAACTTTACTTACATTGAGTTGGGTGATGGAGATGAGTTATGGGAAAATAAATTTGATGCTATTTTTAATGCTAATAAAGATGTTTACTTATTATTAAAGCGTTTTCATGAAGATAAAAGACTACATTTTATCTGGGGGAACCATGATATGGAATACAGAAATCCTAAAAATATAGTAAAGAATTTACATTATTACTATGATACAACTGATGATAAAGAAAAAGAACTCATGATTGGAGCTTCATTCTCTGAAGCAATTAGGCTTGAAACAGAAAATAACCGATCTATATTTCTTCTTCATGGGCATCAAGCTGATTGGTTTAACTATAGTTTTTGGAAATTAAGTCGTTTTTTAGTCCGTTTTTTATGGAGGCCTCTACAAGTCATTGGAGTAAAAGACCCTACTAGTCCAGCCCAAAATCACAGAGAACTTATAAAAGTAGAAAAAAGGTTAGAAAAATGGATTAAAAAAAATGACAATCAAATGATTGTTACTGGTCATACCCACCGTCCAAGATTCCCTTCTATTAATGAATTGCCTCACTTTAACGATGGTAGCTGTGTTCATCCTAGATGTATTACTGGTTTAGAAATTGAAAACAACTTAATTACTCTTATAAAATGGCATGTTCAAACTAATAACGATGGTATAATGCAAATAAATAAAACTGTTTTAGAAGGTCCAGAAATGTTAAGTAAACATTTGTAAAAACTTTTTAAAGAAAAATCATTTAACACAGATTTAACATTATATTTACATTAGTATTGATTACTTATAACGACCAATGTTGCTAAACAATATAAAAGTTAATGAACGTTAAATTATTATTTACCTTTTTTAGTGCTCTTACATTATTAAGTATAGAAGCTCAAGAAAAAAACTCCCCAAAATTCGGAAATGGTCTTTTTAACCTTGTTGGACAAGATAGTACTTGGAGTATGAAAGTTGGAGCTCGAATGCAATTCTTAACCATTGCTAAATGGAATTCTTCATCAAACGGATTATCTAAACCATCTTCTTCTTTTTTAGTAAGACGAGCTCGTTTAAAATTTAATGGCTTTGCTTTTTCTCCTAAATTAAAATATAAAATGGAACTAGGACTTACTAATAATGATATTGGTGGTGCCTCTGAACATACAAATAACGCTCCTAGATATATTCTTGACGCCGTCGTAAAATGGAATTTCTATAAAAATTTCGAATTATGGATTGGTCAAACAAAACTTCCAGGAAACATAGAGCGTGTAATTTCATCAGCAAATTTACAGTTAGTAGACAGGTCTTTATTGAATGTAAGGTTTAATATTGATAGGGATATGGGGTTTCAATTAAGACATCATTTTAAATTATCTGACAGCTTTATTATAAAAGAAGTTTTATCAATTTCTCAGGGAGAAGGTAGAAACATTACAACAGGTAATTTAGGCGGTTATCAATATACTAGTAGAATAGAACTACTCCCTTTTGGTTCATTTACTAGTTTAGAAGATGATAAAGGAAGAGATTTAATAAAAGAGAAAACTCCTAAATTAGTTTTAGGTGCTACCTATGATTTTAATAATGATGCTGTAAAAACTCAAAGTAATTTGGGTGCTTATATGAAAAATGATATCGGGTTTTATAAAACAAATATTTCTACAATTTTTATAGATGCTATGTTTAAATATAAAGGAATTTCTTTTATGGGAGAATATGCTTTTAGAGATGCAAAAAATCCTCTCGCAAAAAATTCTGACGGAACATTAACAGGTGATAAAGTACAAATAGGTAGTGGACTGAATTTACATGGAAGTTATTTATTTTCTAAAAACTGGGAAATTTCTGGACGGTTTACAACCATAAATTTAGATGAAAAGATAACACAAATAACCCAAGAAAACCAGTATACACTTGGACTTTCTAAATATATTGCAGGTCATAAATTAAAAGTACAAACTGATATTAGCTATTTAGATGTTATTGGAAAAACAAATGAATTAATGTATAGATTACAATTAGATATTCACTTTTAAAAAAATAACATAAACCTAACACAAACACCTCTTAGTGTTTGTAGATTTGCAAATCTTAAATAAAAATGAAAAAATGGGGGATCCATATATTTTAATGTTGGTCGCTTTAGCGGTTTTAGCTGTTGTAGATTTAATAGTTGGAGTTAGTAACGATGCTGTTAACTTCTTAAACTCTGCAATTGGTTCAAAGGCAATTAAAGTTAGAAATATAATGATAATTGCTAGTATAGGTGTCTTTTTTGGAGCCATAACTTCTAGTGGTATGATGGAAGTAGCACGTAAAGGGATATTCAATCCTAGTATGTTCATGTTTCAAGATATCATGATTATTTTTATGGCTGTGATGATTACAGATATACTTTTATTAGATATCTTTAATTCGCTTGGAATGCCAACCTCTACTACAGTTTCTATTGTATTTGAATTATTAGGTGCTGCAGTTTGTATTTCTTTAATTAAAATATCTGCAAATGACTCACAATCAATTTCAGACATTTGGAATTATATTAATCATAAAAAAGCGATTGAAATTATTAAAGGGATATTACTATCCGTCGTCGTAGCTTTTTCAGTCGGAGCAATTGTCCAGTTTTTCTCTAGACTAATTTATTCCTTCAACTTTGAAAAAAGAGCAAACTATATAAATGCTTTATTTGGAGGTTTTGCTATTACTGCTATTACTTATTTTATTATTATAAAAGGAATGAAAGGAACTCCTTTTTATAAAGACATTAAACATCTAATTGAAGGAAACACTTTTTTAATTATTACAGGAAGTTTTTTAGTTTGGAGTTTAATTTCTCAAGCTTTAATTAGCTTCTTTAAAATAAATGTTTTAAAATTAATTATTGGAGTAGGTACCTTTTCTTTAGCAATGGCTTTTTCAGGAAATGATTTAGTAAACTTTGTTGGAGTACCAATTGCCGCATGGAATTCTTATCAAGAATGGCAAATTTCAGGACTTGCTCCTGATGCCTTTTCAATGGGAGTTTTAGCTAAAAAAGTGCCTTCTAATGTCTGGTTATTATTATTAGCCGGAGGAATTATGGTAGTTACTTTATGGACTTCAAGTAAAGCTCAAAATGTAATTAAAACAGGAATTGACTTGTCAAGACAAGGTGAAGGTCATGAAAAATTCCAACCTAATCCAATGTCTAGAATAGTTGTAAGAATTGCTATGGGAATCAATGCTGGTATTAGCGCTGTTGTTCCTAAAAAAACGTTGACTTATGTAGATACTAAATTTCAAAAACCTGTAATAGAACTTCCAAAAGATAAAACGTATGAAATGCCTGCTTTTGATTTAGTAAGAGCATCAGTTAACTTAATAGTAGCTGGAATTTTAATATCAATTGCTACTTCTATGAAATTACCTTTATCAACAACATATGTAACTTTTATGGTAGCTATGGGTACTTCTTTAGCAGATAGAGCTTGGGGACGTGAAAGTGCTGTATATAGAGTTGCTGGTGTAATTAATGTTGTTGGAGGTTGGTTTTTAACTGCCATAACTGCATTTGTTGCCGCTGCATTAGTTGCTTATTTAATTAGTTGGGATTTAGTTATGATTCCTGTTTTATTATTAGTCGTAGCACTTTTAATAGGAAGAAATACTATGTCTCACAGAAAGAAAGCAAAAGAAGAGAAAAAACAAGTACATATGGAACGTGCTGAATTAATTACTATTAATGGAGTAATTGAAGAAAGTTCTGACCACATTGCTGGAGTTGCTAATAGAATTAATAAACTATATTCAAGTGTTGTTAACGACCTTGCTAATCATGATTTAATTAAATTACGTAAAACAGATAAACATGTTACGAAATTAAATGATGAAATTGATAGTTTAAAAGATGGAGTGTTTTATTTCATTAAATCATTAGATGACACCTCTGTACAAGCTAGTAAGTTTTATATTTTAATTTTAGGATATTTACAGGATGTTGCTCAATCTATTAGCTATATATCTAGAGCTACTTATAAACACGTAAATAACAATCATAAAAACCTTAAGAAAGGTCAATTAAAAGATTTAAAAACAATAGATAATACATTATCTGGATTATTGGAGGATATTAGTTCAACATTTCAGAATAGGAGCTTTGATAATTTAGAGCATATAATTAATGAAAAAAGAGAGTTATTAAAAGAAGTATCGGCTTCAATTGAAAAACAAGTAGATCGCATTAGAACAGATGAAACAAGTCCTAAGAATACAACTTTATACTTTAGTATTCTAATTGAGACGCAAGATTTAGTTTCTGGACTTATGAGCTTATTACAAACTTATGAAGAGTTTTATGTAAGTACAAAGAGCGTTAATTAAATATAAAATATTTACATTTACCAATATAAAAACCTTGAGGCTAAAATCTCAAGGTTTTTTTGTAAAAAAGAAAACATTATGAAAAAGAAAGTCTTAATTATTATTTCACTATTTAGTTTTTTAATTTGTTTTTCACAAAAAAAGAAATCATCAAAAATAGGAAACGCTTCTATTGAAGAACTTAAAATGGTACGTTATGAGAATGATTCAACAGCTAATGCAATTGTTTTATATGAACATGCTAACCATTACCTAGATGAAAAAAGAGATTATAATAGAACTACTGATTATTATTTTAGAATTAAAATATTAAAAAAAGCTGGTTTTAATAAAGCAACCATAAGAATTCCAAGTTATGGTAAAGAAAAAGTACATCATATTAAAGGAATAACTTACAATTTAAATCAAGGTGATAGAATTAAGAAAACACATTTAATTAGTAAAAATATTTTCACAAAAAAACTCAACGAAAAGTGGAAGGAAATAACCTTTACAATGCCTGCTTTAAAAGTAGGAAGTATTATTGAATATGTGTACTCCGTAACCACTCCATACTCACAAATGGATGATTGGTTATTTCAATCAGATATTCCTAAAGTAAAAAGTGATTTTACAGCTTCTATTTTAGGTAACTGGAAATATAATATTAGAGTAATCGGTTTTTTACCATTAACTACAAATCAATTTAATGTTGATAAAAACTGCGTATACATTCCTGCTATGGGTAAAGGAGCTTGTGCCTTATTAGCATATGGAATAGAAAATATTCCTGCCTTTAAAGAAGAAAAACATATGCTAAGTGCAAAAAATTTTAAATCTAGATTAGTTTTTGATTTAGAATCATACAGGCATCCAAGTCAAGGAATAGAAAAATACACCAAAACATGGAGAGATGCAGACAAAAGATTAAAAAATAATTTTTTAGACAAACAAACTTCGAAGAAAAATTATTTTAAAAAACAATTACCATCTACTATTTTTAATAGTACTTCAGAGTTAAATAAGGCAAAAGCTATTTTTAGTTTTATTAAAAATCATTACACATGGAATGGTGATTATTGGCCTTCAGCTAAAGTGAGAATCAAAAAAGCTTTTACGAATAAATTTGGTAATATTTTTGACATTAACTTGTCTTTATATAATTCTTTAAAAGCCGCTGAAATAGAAACTTATTTAATTCTAACTTCTACAAGGGATAGAGCAATGCCAACGAAATTGCATCCTGTTATAAATGAGTTTAATTATTTATTGGTGAAAATTGTAATTGATAACAAGGAGTATTATTTAGATGCTTCAAAAAAACAATTGCCTTTTGGTTTAGTTCAGTTTCAAGCTTTAAACGGTGACGGAAGGCTTTTAAACTTCAAAAAAGGGAGTGTTTGGGAACCAATAAAGCTTAATAACAAAGCTTTTAAAACAATTAAAGTAAAACTAAACCTTAGTGAAGAAGAGACTACTGCAAGCATAAAAATAAGTACTAAAAGTTATTATGCTGTAAATAAGAGAGCGCGTATACAATCAAAAAGTGAAGATGAATATATTGAATCATTTGAGTCAAACTATCCATTTTTAGAAGTAGACACGTTTAAAGTTGAAAATTTAAATCAAGTTGCTAAAAACTTAAATGAAACGTACACTGTTACTTTAGAAGACGTATATAGAGATGGTGTTTTTTACATTAATCCTTTTTTAATAACTCAACATACTAGAAATCCATTTAAATTAAAAAAACGTGATTATCCAGTAGATTTTGGTTACCCAAGTGAAAATACTTATATTTTTTCAATGCAAATTCCAGAAGGATATAAGTTGAAAAAAGAATTAAATAATAAAACAGTAATACTCCCCAATAATGGTGGTAAATACTTAATTACAACTAAGGTTTATAACACAACTATGACTTTATTTTGTAAAATTAGCATAAACAAAAGTGTATATACTAGCCAAGAATACCATGCTTTGAAAGAGTTCTTCAATCATATTATAAAATCGCAAGACGTTATTTTAGAAATGGTTAAAGAATAGCATTTTTTAGAATAAAATATCGCCTAAAAATTATTTTTAGGCGACTTTTTAATCATTCCTGTTTATAATATGGAGTTTTTGCTACACTTTTTGAAATCGAAAACTTTGTACTCTTTCTTCAAAGTTAAATTGATCAACAGGTAAAACAACATTTTCAAAAAGCGCTAATAAATCATCTGAATGTTTTTCAGATGAAAGTTTTAACAAATTAAAGTACACAAACGAACTCCATAGTATTGCTTTTAACTCAGTTTTGGTTTCATTCCACATTCTTATCTCAACCAATAAATTTTTATTCCCATATTTAATTAATTGTGAATCAATTGTAACAGTTTCCATTAAAGTAGCTGGTTTTAAATAAGCTATTTGATGAGATCCAACAACCCAACTTTTACCAGTTTCTTTTCCATGTTTATAAATATCTAAATTATAGTTAGCTATTAATTGATCTTCTCTAGCATTAATAAGATAATTAAAATAAGCACCATTATTTAAATGATTGAATGGATCACAATCTTGAAATCTAATTTTCGTTTTACTTTCTAATACTTTAGTTAAATTCATAATGTTTATTTTTAAATATACCAATCGGTATATTTTTGGTTAAAAAAATAGTTATAGCTTTAAATCTTGGTTTATAATTAATTTCATAGTTTCTGACACATCAATAAGGTAACTCTCATCTTTCATTATATGCGACATATATACTGCACCTTCAATCATATAAAAAAAACGTTTTGCTAATACTAAACTATTAATAGATTTTTTTATCTCATTTGCGTGCTTTGCTGTATCTATTAAAAGAGAAAATTGATTTAAAATTTTATGATTATAAAAACGCACTAAATCAGCAATACCAGTATTTTGGTTATTAGAGTCTACTCCTATATTTAAAATTGGACATCCACCAAATTCTTTATTATATTGATAATATGTTTCGTAAAAAGATGCAATCCGTAATAGTTTATCTATAGGTCTTTTACCTAAAGAAACCTCTTTGTTTAAATCTTTCAAAACTCTCCTTACAGAATAACGAAAGGCATCAATTGCCAGCTCTTCTTTATTTTGAAAATGCCCATAAATAGCTCCCTTAGTTAATCCTGTAGCTTCAGTTATTTTAGATAAACTCATTGCTGAATATCCATTTTTATTGAAAATAGGAGCTACAGTTTCTATAATAAATGCTTTGGTTTTTTCTGATTTAGACACTCAATTGAAAATTTATGAAGTAAAGATAGTAAAAATAAACCAATCGGTATATTTTTATATTTCAAGTATATTTATTGACAATTTTTACAAACGCCTATTAAAAGAATTTTAGTTTCTTCTATTATAAAATCATTAGAAGTCGGTGCTCTCATTTCTATTTCAACGCATGACAATTCTCCACATTTTTTGCATTGCCTGTGTACATGATTATCATTATGACTTTCTTTAGAACAAGTAGAGTGACATGTTGCATAATAAGTATTCGCATCTTTTCCTATAACAGAATGTACTTCACCTTGTTCTTCTAGCCTAGCTAATACTCTATAAATTGTAGTTTTATTAAACCTATTTTTAAAATACTCTACCAATTCCACAGCACTTACTGCTCCATTTTTATCAATAACATAAGATTTAATTGCTTGTAAGGAAACGGTATTTCTCATTTGAATAAATTAATTTGTTAAAACTACCAATAATAATCAAACAAAAATAACAAATCTATCGCTCTTTTAAAAAACTCAATTGTAGAATGAATTTAAAACTTGTTTAATAGAAAAAGGTGTCAAAAATTGACACCTACTTTCTAAACAATAAAAAATTTGATTAACCCCAAACCCGAGGCTAGTTAATCTATAGGTAATCAGCCTATTTTTAATAATTCTTTATTTAAATCAATTGCATAAACAACAAATAAATGCAACATAGTTGCAAATATAAGACAGAAGAATGGTTTTAGTGTTAAAAAAATGTTAAAGCATAAAAAAAACTGCCTTTTCAGACAGTTTTTAAAAATCATATAAAATCTATATGTCTATGCCTCAAAAGGCTCTATAGAAACATAAGATCTATTATCTCTTTTCTTTTGAAATTTCACAACTCCATCTACTCTAGCATGTAATGTATGGTCTTTTCCCATATATACATTTTCACCTGGATTGTGTTGAGTTCCTCTTTGACGAACAATAATATTACCTGCTATAGCAGCTTGTCCTCCAAAAATCTTTACTCCTAATCGTTTCGATTCTGATTCACGACCATTCTTCGAACTACCGACACCTTTTTTATGAGCCATCTTTGTAAGTTTTTAAAGTTATTATTTACTTAATGCTTCAATTAATTCAGCTTTCTTTAAAGAAGTATATCCTGTGATACCTTTATCTTTAGCTAAAGCTTTTAATTCTGCTACAGTTTTAGAACTTAAATCATTTGATTCTTCCTTAACTTCTACCTTAGGAGCTTCTTTTTTAGCAGCTGCCTTCTTAACACCAGAAGCAGAAATTCCTTCAATTTGAATTTCAGTTAAATACTGTCTGTGTCCATTTTTCTTCTTGTAACCTTTTCTTCTTTTTTTCTTGAAAACGATTACTTTATCACCTTTTAAGTGACCTAGAATTTTTGCAGTTACTCCTGCACCTTCTATAGCTGGGGCGCCAATAGTTACATTTCCTTTGTCTTCAACAAGCATTACTTTATCAAAAGTTACTTTTGATCCTTCTGCTTCTTGTAAACGGTGAACGTAAACTTTTTGGTCTTTTGCTACTTTAAATTGTTGCCCTGCTATCTCTACGATTGCGTACATACTTTTTGTTTTGCGTTTATACATTATAGCACTTTCTTAACGAAAATGCGGGTGCAAATATACAGTTTTTATAACAACAAACAATCTACAACTCAGAAAATTAATTCTAATTTAATTAAAAATGTATTATTTTTCAACTTTTAATGTAACAAAACAAATACTTTCACGTCACATAGGGCAAATCAATTAAAAATTAAACAATTTATCAATGAGGAAAAATATTATAACTCTTGTAACTGTTTTGTTTGTTGGCTTATCAGCTAATGCACAAAAGGTTGAATTTGAAGAGTACGATTTAAGCAACGGATTACATGTTATTTTACATCAAGACAATTCAGCTCCAGTAATAGCTTTAGAAGTTTTGTATAACGTTGGTTCAAAGGATGAAGTTGATGGAAAAACAGGAATGGCACATTTCTATGAGCACTTATTATTTACAGGAACTCAAAATATTCCTCGAGGAAAATGGAGTGAAATTCAATCTTCAAGAGGAGGTAGTGGAAATGCAACAACCAACTGGGATAGAACAAACTATTATGAAACGTTTCCTTCTAACGAGTTAAAACTAGCTTTATGGATGGAATCAGAAAGGTTATTACATCCTATTGTAGATCAAAAAGCTGTTGACACACAAAATGAAGTTGTAAAAGAAGAAAAAAGACAACGAATGGACAATGCTCCGTATGGTAAAATTCAATACGGAATGGTGTATAAGCATTTGTTTGACAAACATAACTATGGTAGACCTTTAATTGGTTTTATTAAAGATCTAGACAATGCTAAATTAGAAGAGTTTAAAGCTTTTTATGACAAATGGTATATGCCAAACAATGCTGTTTTAGTTTTAGCTGGAGATTTTCAAAAGAAAGAAGCTAAATCTTTAATAAAAAGTTATTTCGGAACAATTCCTTCAAGAACTCTACCTAAAAGAGTTAAAATAATTGAACCAGAAAGAACTAAAGAAAAAAGAGTTACTGAATACGATTCTAACATTCAATTACCTGCTGTTGTTTTAATGCATAAAACTCCTTCTATGAGAGATAGGGAAGCTAAAGTTTTAGATGTTATTTCAACAATTTTAAGTGATGGTAAAAGCTCAAGGCTTCAGAAAAAATTGGTAGAAAACAAAAAGAAAGCTTTAGCCGTTTTCTCTTTTGGTAGAGCAATGGTTGATTATAGTGTTTATACAATTGGTGCAATTCCTTTAGGTAAAAATTCTTTAGATGATTTAATTAAGGAAATGGATGAAGAAATTTTAAAATTACAAACTGAACTAATTTCTGATGAAGATTTACAAAAAGTAAGAAACAAATTTGAAAACCGTTTTGTATCATCTAATTCAAGTGTACAAGGTATTGCTTCTTCTTTAGCTAGCAACTATATGTTAATGGGAGATACGCATAGAATTAATAATGAATTAGAAATCATTAATTCTATTACAAAAGAAGAAATTAGAGCAGTAGCTAAAAAATATTTAGCAAAAAGCAGACGTGTTGTAATTGACTACTTACCTACATCTAAAAAGAAATAATCAAATTAAAATAAGAAAAATGAAGACAAAGATATATTCAATTATCACATTTTTATTCTTATCAATGAGTATTTCTGCTCAAATTGATAGAACAAAAATGCCAGAATCTGGACCAGCTCCAAAGATAAACTTAGGTAAGCCAAAGAAATTCACTTTAAAGAATGGTTTACAGGTTTTAGTTGTTGAGAATCATAAACTACCTAGAGTTTCTGTAACATTAGACATTGACAACCCACCTATGGCTCATGGAAGCAAAGCTGGTGTTGAAGGTTTTGTTGGTGGCATGTTAGGTACTGGTACTACTAATATGTCAAAAGAAAATTTTGATAAAAAAGTAGATTATTTAGGGGCTAGAATTTCTTTTGGTTCGGAGAGTGCTTTTGCAAGTTCTTTATCAAAATATTTTCCTGAAGTTTTAAAATTAATGGCTGATGCTGCTTTTAACCCAGTTTTTACACAAGAGGAGTTTGACAAACAAATGAAACAATCTCTTGATGGTATTAAATCTAATGACAAGAGTGTTACTGCAATAGCAGGTAGAGTTGAAAGATTGCTTACTTATGGTAAAAGTCATCCTTATGGAGAATTTACTTCAGAAGAAACACTTAAAAATATAAAATTACAAGATGTTAAAAGTTTATATTCTAAAGTATTTAAACCAAACAATGCTTATTTAGTTGTAATTGGTGATGTTGATTTTCGTTCAATAAAAAAACAAATTACTTCATTATTTGGTAAATGGAAAAAAGGAGAAATGGCTTTTAAAAGCTTACCTGAAGTTAAAAATGTAGAAACTACAGAAATTAATTTCATCAACATGCCAAACGCTGTACAATCAGAAGTAGCAATAGTTAATACTGTTGATTTAAAAATGGGTGATAAAGATTTTTATGCTGCTTTATTAGCTAACCAAATTCTTGGTGGTGGTGGTACTGGTAGACTATACAAGAACCTTAGAGAAGACAAAGGGTACACTTATGGTGCATACTCTCGTATTGGAGCTAGTAGATATGCTAGCAGATTTAAAGCTTCAGCTTCTGTTAGGAATATGGTTACTGATAGTGCTATTGTTGAAACTATGAAAGAAATCAATAAGATTCGTTATCAAAAAGCTACTCAAAAAGAACTAGATATTGCAAAAGCTAAATACTTAGGTAATTTTGTAAAAGCTGTTGAAAGACCGAGTACAGTTGCTAACTATGCATTAAATATTTTACAAAATAATTTATCTAAAGATTATTATAAAAACTATTTAACCAACATAAATGCAGTAACTCTTGATGATGTTCAAAAAGCTGCTATTAAATATTTTAAAGCAAATAAAGCTAGAATTGTAATTACAGGTAAAGGGATAGATGTTTTAAAGAATCTTGAAAAAGGAGATTACAAAATAAACTATTTTGATAAAAATGGAAACCCAACAACTAAACCTGCAATGAGCTTACCTATACCTAGTGGAGTTAGTACTTCTACAGTAATAGATAATTATTATAAAGCAATTGGAGGTAAAGATAAAATAGCAACGGTAAAAACTTTAAAATTAAGTTCAGATGCTACAGTTCAAGGGATGAAATTAAATTTAGTTCAAAAAACAGCAGCACCTAATAAATCATTAACATTAGTTTCAATGATGGGTAATACTATGCAAAAAATTGTTTTTGATGGTACGAAAGGATACCAGGAAGCTCGTGGACAAAGAAAAGAGTTATCAGGTGAAAGCTTAGACGAAGTTAAAAACACCTCTGCTCCTTTTTCAGATGAAGCATACAGAAACGGGAAATTAGATAGAATTGAACCTATTGACGGGAAAAATGCTTACGTTATTAAATCTGGTAAGAGTGAAATATTTTATGATATGAAAACTGGTTTTAAACTTAAAGAGGTTAAAACTGTAAAAGGACCTCAAGGGGAAATGAAAGTCCCTGTACTTTACTCAGATTATAAAGAGGTAAATGGAATAAAATTCCCTCATAAAATGATTCAAACCATGGGACCTATGAAAATGGAATTCATTACCAAAGAAGTAAAAATAAATGAAGGTGTTTCTGACGCTGATTTTAAATAAAATTACTTAAATAAAAATAACATAAAGAGTCAAAGTAATACAATACTTTGGCTCTTTTATTTTTTCTTATTCACTAAATACACTCCAAATAAAATAACAATACCAGCTAAAAGCTGAATTAAACTTAACTCTTCATTATCAATAATACCCCAAACAACTGCAACTATTGGTATTAAGTAAGTTACAGATGTTGAAAATATAGGAGATGAGATTTGAATAAGTCTATTAAATATTATTTTAGCTACACCTGTTCCAACTATTGCTAAAATAAAAATATACATTAAAGCGGGTTTCGTTTCAGTATTTAGTTCAAACGATGTAAAAAAACCAGAAAAAACGAGCACTAAAAATGCTGGAATAATTATTAAAATAAAATTCCCAGTAGTTATTGCCAAAGCATCTAAATCTTGTAAATACTTTTTTATAATATTTACATTAAAGGCATATCCAAATGAAGATAAAACTGGTAATAAAGCATACCAATAGTTTTGATCCGGATTTAAAGTTGCTCCTTTTACAATTAAAGTAACCGTACCTATAAGACCAATTAGGATACCTAATAATTGATTTTTCCTAAACGAAAAACTAAAAAAAACTGCTCCAACCCATAATGCATTAAATGGTGTTATTGAATTTAAAATCGATGCTATAGAACTGTCAATCCCAAAAATTGCATATGCATACAAAAACGAAGGAAAAAAAGTACCCAATAAAGCACTTAGCAAAACCCATTTCCACTGGTTCTTTTCAATAGTTTTTAATGTATTAAACCCTATTAAAATCAAAAAAAACGCCGTAATTACTATACGTAAAGCACCCAATTGAATGGGTGTTAGCCCTATTAATGCTTTTTTCATTAAAATAAATGAACTTCCCCATATAAGAGAAAGTAACAATAAATACAACCATTTTTGTTTTTGGTTCCCCATTTTGAATCAATTTATACACAAAAATCGACTTTTATACGCATAAAAATGAATTTATTAATAAATTTGCAGTATAATCCTATAATTAAAAACAATGAAAATTCAAAAAATAATATTTGTATTTGCTTTAATTAGTTTTTTAGCTGTTAGCTGTAAAAATGAAGCAAAAAAAGACAATTCTAATAAAAAAGAAGAAATAGCAAAAAAAGTTGAGGAAGCTAGTTTTAATATTTCTGGTATGACATGTGAAATTGGTTGCGCTAAAACAATCGCCTCTAAGTTATCAAAAAAAGAAGGTGTTATTAACGCTGAAGTTATTTTTAATGATAGTACCGCTGTTGTAAAGTATGATGCTGCTAAAACAAATAAAAAAGACTTAATTGCTTTTATTGATGGTATTGCTGATGGTAATACTTATAAAACATCTGAAGCAGGAGTTAAAGAAGCTTGCAAGAAAGATTGTAAAAAAGACTGTACTGAGAAAAACGAGACAGCAAAAAAAGCTTGTATGACTGATTGTAAAAAAGAATGTTGCGATAAAGCATAATTAACCTTTTTCAACTTAAAATAAAACCTCGAAAAATTAATTTTTCGAGGTTTTATTTTATCTAATATTATAAGAGTTGATATCTATAACTAAACTATTTTATTAGCGTTTTCAGTGGCTCTTCTTTCTAACTCAGCTTGAAATTCTTCCATTACTGGCTTTACAGTACTATCTGGAATATCAGCAACTTTAATATACATTAACCCATCTATTGCGTTGTTAAACTTAGGATCAACATTAAACGCTACCAAACGAGCATTTTGCTTCACATATTTCTTTATCAAAACAGGAATTCTAAGTGCACCTGGTTCAATTTCATCTATAATTTTATCAAATTTTTGCATATCTGCTTCAGTTGCATCAAATACAAAATCTTTATCAGCATCTTTTAACTTAACCTTAAATTCTTTTTTGGGGTGAATATATTGAGCCACATAAGGATCGTAGTAATGCGACTTCATAAATTCAATCATTAAAGATTTAGAGAATTCAGAAAATTGATTACTAATACTAACTCCACCCATTAAGTATTTATACTTAGGATAACGTAAAGTTACATGCACAATTCCTTTCCATAATAAAAACAAAGGCATTGGTTTTTGTTGGTATTTTTTTGAAATAAATGCTCTACCTAATTCAATAGTACTTTGCATCATAGAATGAAGCTCTGGTTCAATTCTAAACAATGTTTGAATATAAAAACCATTAATCCCATATTTTTTAAAAATATCTTTACCTAACCCCATTCTGTAGGCACCTACAAGTTCATTTTTTTCACTATCCCATAAGAAAAGGTGATAATAATACCTATCAAACTTATCTAAATCAATCGGTTTGTTCGTTCCTTCTCCTACATCTCTAAAAGTAATTTCTCTTAATCTTCCAACCTCATGTAAAATATTAGGTATTTCTTTAGCATTTGCAAAAAATACTTCATAATTTTTACTCGAAAGTAATCGTTTACCTTCACCTCTTAACTTATCAACTTCTTTTACAAATAAATCAGAAGATCTTTGAGATGTTATTTTTTTTGCTTTTTTAGGTATTTTTAAATTTTGTGTTGACAGTATTTTTTGCGGAGCCTTTTCAAAAGGGTTAGCAAGCATATAGGTTTTTTTCCTTATAAACTCATAAAAGGAAGGTGTATCCTTATATTGTTCTTGGTCTTTTACAGAAATAGGCTTTCCTATACGTACTTTTATAACTCTATTTTTTTGTGAAATCACCTCTGAAGGAAGCTTTGCACTTCGTAAAGTTCCACTAATTTTAGATAGAATGTAAAAGAATCTACTATTTTTGGCATGAAAATAAATAGGAATCACAGGAACTTTTGCCTTTTTTATTAAACGTACAGCTCCATCTTCCCATGGTTTATCAACCATTAATTTACCATCTTTATATGTAGAAACCTCTCCTGCAGGAAAAATCCCTAAAGGTTTCCCTTCTTTTAAATGAAGTAACGCACTTTTTATACCAGCTACACTTGACTTAGCATCCTTATGATTTTCAAAAGGATTTACTGGCATTACATACGGTTTTAATGGCTCAATTCTGTGTAATAAAAAATTAGCTATTATTTTGTAATCAGCTCTCTTTTCAATTAATAGTTTTAATAATAAAACACCATCTATACCTCCTAATGGATGATTAGATATTGTAATAAAAGAACCATCTTTAGGTATCCTTTTTAAATCTTCTTCTGGTATCTCAAACTCTATTTTACAATCGTCTAATACCCCATTTAAAAAGCTTAAATCGGATTTATCCTTATTATTATTATATATTTTGTTGATTGCTGAAATTCGTAAGATCCTGATTAATAACCAACCTATAAAAGTTCCTACAACACCAAGCTTCTCAACTCCTACAATTTTAGCAATTTCTTTAGATGTAACTAATCCCATTAATTTCTATTTGGCATAAATGCAAAGGTACGAAAAAATAGAACACAATTTTCAGCTATCTTATAACCAACTGAGCAGTTTCTGTATTTATTTGACGAATTATTGCTTCTCCTTTTTCTCTAATAGAATTGATTGCTTCATCATTAAAATGCCTAATCGTATATAATGTTACATTCTTATATGGTTTTATTAAATACATTTCTTGAAGCTCGTTGTAGAACTTCTCAAAGTTATTATATTTATCATCTACACATACAGAAAAGCTTAGAGCTGAATTCTGAATTAAGTTTACTTTCAGTTTATGTTCATGTAATTTTTTAAAAATATAGCTAATATTTTCTTCTACCATAAAAGAAAAATCTTTAGCAGAAACTGAAATCAGAATTTGATCCTTTTTAACTATAAAGCAAGAAGTTAAAGGGTTTAGTAAAACTCCTTTACTTACTTTGGTTCCTTTTTTATTTAAATCGTCAAAAGACCGTACATAAAGAGGAATATTTTTTTTCTCTAAAGGTTGAATCGTTTTAGGATGAATAACTGATGCCCCATAAAAAGCCATTTCTATAGCTTCGGTATAAGATATCTCTTCCAACAACCTTGTTTCATTAAATACTCTTGGATCAGCATTCAAAACCCCATCTACATCCTTCCATATAGTTACACTTTTAGCGTTTAAGCAATACGCAAAAATACCCGCAGTATAATCTGATCCTTCTCTTCCTAAAGTTGTAGTTTCATTATTACAACCTCCTAAAAAACCTTGAGTAATATTTAATGTATTAGTGTCTATATTTTTTTGAATTATGTCTTCTGTATTTTCCCAATTAACTTTAGCATCTCTATAATTAGAATCTGTTTTAATAAGGCTTCTAACATCAATCCATTTATTAAGAACCCCTATGCTTTTTAAATATTCGCTTACAATAGTTGTTGATAATAATTCACCATAGCCAACCATTTGATCGTAAACATAATTATAGTTTACTGAGTTATTTTGTGCCATGAAACCGCTCAATTCACCAAACAAATTGATTACTTTACTATAGACACTTGCTTGTTTATTAGTAAACAATCCTTGCAACATATTATAATGAAAGTCTCTTACAAAAGTAAAAGCTTCATTTAAATCATCTTGTTTATAATAGTAAGCATTAATTAGGGCTTCAAAAGCATTAGTCATTTTGCCCATTGCTGATATTACTACCAATGTATTTTTTGTACCTTCATGTTGTAAAACTCTTGCTACATTTTTTACAGCATCTGCATCTTTAACTGATGCTCCTCCAAATTTAAATACTCTCATTACTATTATATATAAACTCTCTTAATTTGTTTTCTTTCATCTGTACAACTTGCCAACCATCTAATATTTTGGCCCCAGTGCTTTCGTAAAAGTTAATTGCATTCTTATTCCAGTCTAACACTTCCCATGCAACTCTTTTATATCCAAAATCATGTGCAAATCTTAAAACTTCAGTATACAAAGCTTTTCCTGCACCAACTCCTCTTTTTCTTTGAGTTACCATTAAATCTTCTAAATGTATTGTTTTCCCTTTCCATGTTGAATAGCGTTCATAAAAAAGTGCCATTCCTATAATACTACCATCTTTTTCTTCAGCCACAAATGTTTTAAACTTAGGATTACTTGAAAAACCATCATTTAATAACTCTTCTTCAGTTACCTCAACTTCATTTGGTAATTTCTCAAAAACAGCTAATTCAATAATCAACTCAAGAATTGCCTTAACATCTTTTGCTTCTCCTTTTCTAATAATAAAACTCATAATTAGTATTTTTTGTAAAGATACTTTGAAAAGTTATGCTTTAAAATAAACCTAAAAATTAAAACATATCAATTTTTTTTGTTGAAAATTTTAAAATACGAAATCGTTGTAAAAACGTAAAAAAGTGGCATCTTTGTAAAACACAATTACAACATTTAACATGAATAACAATCACATGACTCTCGGTGAGTTTATTATCAGTAACCAAAATCACTTTAAATATTCATCAGGAGAATTGTCTCGTTTAATTAATTCTATTCGCTTAGCTGCCAAAGTAGTTAATCATGAAATTAGAAAAGCTGGTTTAGTTGATATAACTGGTGCATCTGGTGATATAAATGTTCAAGGTGAAACTCAACAAAAATTAGATGTTTTAGCGAATGATTTATTTAAACAAACATTAATAAATCGTGAGATAGTTTGTGGAATAGCAAGTGAAGAAGAAGATGATTTTGTTGTTGTTGAAGGAAATAATAAAGAAAACAACAATAAGTATGTGTTATTAATGGATCCTTTAGATGGTTCATCAAACATTGATGTAAATGTTTCAGTTGGAACCATTTTTTCTATTTACAGAAGAGTTTCTCCAGATGGAACTCCTGTTACTAAAGAAGATTTTTTACAAAAAGGAAGCGAACAAGTTGCTGCTGGTTATGTAGCTTATGGTACTTCTACAATGTTAGTTTTCACAACAGGTAATGGCGTTAATGGATTTACATTAAACCCAGCAATCGGTACATTTTATTTATCTCATCCAAATATGCAATATTCTGAAATGGGAAGAATTTACTCAGTTAGCGAAGGGTATTTCACTCATTTTCAAGAAGGGATGAAACGTTTTTTAATTTACTGTAAAGAATTAAACAAAGAAGATAACAGACCTTATACAGCTCGCTACATTGGATCATTAGTTTCTGACTTTCATAGAAACATGATTAAAGGTGGTATTTATATTTATCCAGCTACTGCTATTGATCCAAATGGAAAACTACGTTTATTGTACGAATGTAATCCTATGGCTTTTATTTGTGAACAAGCAGGCGGTAAAGCTTCAGATGGATTTACAAGAATTTTAGACATTAATCCTTCAGAATTACACCAACGTGTTCCTTTTTACTGTGGTAGCAAAAAAATGGTAGAAAAAGCGGAAGAATTCATGACTGAGTTTTCTAAAAATGACAAACCAACTTATTAAATAATAGTTATTATTTATACTAAAATAAATTTTGAATAGGGCAAACCATTGTTTGCCTTATTTTTTTGCGTTAAATTTACCGTCGGAAAAATATATAATTAACCTTTTAAAAATAAATAACTATGGCTTTTGAATTACCAGAATTAGGATATGCTTACGATGCTTTAGAACCAAATATAGATGCTAGAACTATGGAAATACACCATAGCAAACATCATAATGGATATACTACTAAATTAAATGCAGCTATTGCAGGAACTGATTTAGAAGGAAAATCTATTAAAGATATTTTAGTAAATTTAGACATGAATAACATGGGAGTTCGTAATAACGGAGGTGGATTTTACAACCACTCATTATTCTGGACAGTAATGAACCCTGAAGATCGTGGGTATTTATCAGGAGAATTAAAAGATGCTATTGAAGCTGAATTTGGTTCAAAAGAAGCTTTTATTGATGCTTTTTCTAAAGCTGCTGCTACTCAATTTGGATCTGGATGGGCATGGTTATGTGTACATAAAGGTGGTAAAATTGAAGTATGCTCTACTCCAAACCAAGACAACCCATTAATGCCAGGTGTTACTTGTGGAGGAACTCCTATTTTAGGATTAGATGTATGGGAACACGCATACTACTTAAACTACCAAAACCGTCGTCCTGATTATATCGATGCTTTCTTTAAAGTAATCAACTGGAATGAAGTTGAAAGAAGATATGCTGAAGCTAAATAGTTTTACTTCTTTAATAAAATAAAAAAGCACCTGAATATTCAGGTGCTTTTTTATTTTATTAAAACAACGAATTAATTAACGTACGTTGTTGGTTTTTACAATTGCTCTTTCGTTTTTCCAATCAATCCATTTTTGACCACGTAACCTCCTCATTATATTATCTACTGTACGCATTATAAATACATTATACACAGCTTTTCCTAAATTTTTAGGATTACGAGCTATCGCTCTTAAACTCATGGAGAATCCAGGTGTTATATATCGCATATAATGCCAATAGCCTTCAGGCATATATAAAACATTACCGTGCTCAAGTTCAGCCACATGCCCTTTAGCTTTCTTTAAAGCAGGCCATTTTTCAAAATCTGGATCATTAAAATCTATATCTTCTCTTGTAATTAAAGAGTTCGGTATTTTATATAAATACTTATTTTGCTTTTGATCAAACAAAATACATTTCTTTTTACCTTCAAAATGAAAATGAAAAATATTAGCTAAATCAATATCGTAATGCATAAAAGTATAAGAATCTCTTCCTCCAAAAAAAAGCATTGGCAATCCCTTCATTAACTTAAGACCAAAATCAGGAAATCTAAAATCTTTTTGTAATTGAGGTACTTCTTTTAAAACATTCCATAGAAATATCCTAAACTTAGTAGGCTCTTTTTTTAACAAATCAACATACTCCCTCATCTTCATTGTAGCATGAGGCTCGTTAAACCCATCTTTATAATTTACAGGCCTATCATCATATAAAGGTACTGTTTTATCACCAGCTATTTCTTTCATATACTCTAACGACCACTTAGAATATGCTGGCCAATCTTCAATAAAACGTTCAATTACCACAGGTTTTTGTGGTTTAAAATAATTTTTAATAAAGTCTTCTTTTGTTATAGTCTCAACTCTATCTATTTGCTGCAACTGTAATCCCATGCATCCACTTTTTTTGCAAAGCAAAGTTAATAAATAGTTATTAACTTTTTTCTAAATGATTTTGTTAAAAAAAAGCACTCATCTATAAGACAAGTGCTTGTATATTTTTGAGTTAATTAATTGTTACTGCTTACGTAACTCTAAAGCCTCTTTCTTTTTTGACTCGTTTCTCTCAATTTTATGCTCTGGTCTTGTCCATTTTGGCTTCTCTCCTAATCCTTTATATTCAGAATTATCAGCTTCTACCGTTTGAGGCTGTACTTTTTTAGTAAATGGTTTTTGAGGATTTAAACCTAACATTTCAAACATTTTCATGTCTTCACTTACATCAGGGTTAGGAGTCGTTAACAACTTATCTCCTGCAAAAATTGAATTTGCTCCTGCAAAAAAGCACATTGCCTGACCTTCTCTACTCATTTGAGTTCTACCAGCACTTAAACGCACTTGGGTTTCTGGTAATACAATACGAGTTGCTGCAACCATACGAATCATCTCCCATATTTCAACTGGTTTTTCATCTTCTAATGGTGTACCTTCTACAGCTACCAAAGCATTAATTGGTGTTGATTCTGGCTGAGGATCTAATGTAGATAGTGCTACTAACATACCAGCTCTATCTTCAACAGATTCTCCCATACCAATAATTCCTCCTGAACAAACTGTTACATTTGTTTTACGAACGTTATCTATCGTTTCTAAACGATCTTCATAACCACGTGTTGAAATTACCTCTTTATAATATTCTTCTGAAGAATCTAAATTATGATTATAAGCATATAACCCCGCTTCAGCCAATCTTTTCGCCTGATTTTCAGTTACCATACCTAAAGTACAGCAAACTTCCATATCTAACTTATTAATTGTACGAACCATCTCTAATACTTGATCAAACTCAGGGCCATCTTTTACATTTCTCCATGCAGCTCCCATACAAACTCTTGAACTACCTCCAGATTTTGCTCTAAGTGCTTGCGCCTTTACTTGATTTACTGTCATTAAATCATTTCCATCAACATTTGTATGGTACCTAGCAGCTTGAGGGCAATACCCACAATCTTCTGAACACCCTCCTGTTTTTATTGATAGTAATGTAGATACTTGTACTACATTTGGATCATGATGTACTCTATGAATAGTTGCTGCTTCATACAACAGCTCCATTAATGGTTTATTATATATAGCTAAGATTTCTTCTTTCGTCCAATTATGTCTTACTTCGCTCATAAACTTAGGTTTATTGATAGTTGTTTGAATGACCAAAAATAACTTATTTTATTTTTATAAACTCATTGAAAAGCTTATAAAATTTTTGTGATTCTTCAAGATATGGGTTACGCCCACTTTTTTCAAACACTACAAATGTTACTTCTAGCTTAAAAAGATTTATAGTTTTCTACATATTCAAGTGTAGAAACATTTATTTTGTTATTAATATAGAAACGGCATTTCCTCCAAATCCTACAGAATTAACTAGTATTTTATTAATTTTTGCAGGACACTTTTGTTTCTCAATAAAAGGAACAGAAATACCTTCTTGATGTTGCAGCATTAAAATACCTAATTCTAAGCTTAACAATCCAGAAGTTGCAAACGTATGTCCTAATTTCCATTTGTTAGAAGTTAAAAAAGGCTTATGTTCTCCAAATATTTTTTCAATTGCTTTTAGCTCTGATAAATCTCCTTTTATAGTACCTGGCGCATGCATTACTATTGCGTCAATATCTTTTGGTGAAACATCTCCTAATGCCATTTTCATAGATTTCTGAAAACATTGAGCGTCTGAAGATATTGAAATATTATGTTTTAATATTTCAGTTGCATATCCAACACCCTCAACATATGCAATTGCATTCTCTTTAATTCCTTCCTCCAAGCATATTACTGAAGCACCTTCACCAATAACCATGGTGTTGTTATTTTTTTCTAAATCTAATGTTTTACATGGATACTCATCCTCATTTTTAGCATACACTTTAAGTGCTTGCATTTGAGCAATAGTAAAATCAGTTAACGAAGCCTCACTTGCCCCAATTAAAAATTTACTTGCCATTCCAGATTGTATCCAAGCCACCCCATTTAATAATGAATGTAAGCCTGTTGAACAAGTTATTGAATGTGAAATTTCTGGTCCGCTTGTTTGTAAATCATGGGCTATCCAAGATGATATATTACCTAGTGTTGTTGTTGGCGAACTCAAAGTAGAAGACTTACCCGTTTGTAGAAATTCTTTATGGTACTTTTCAAATAAAATAGTCGCTCCTCTAGAAGAGCCAATATTTATTCCAAAATCATCATTAGCACTCCATCCTGCTTCTTTTATAGCTTTTCTAGAAACATATAAAGCATACAAAACAGATTCGTCTAAATCTTTGTATTTAGCATCTGATTTTCTTAACTTTTCTATTTGCAGCTTATCTTTCTCTTGAAGTTTAGCTACCCATGCATTAAAGTTATCAAACTCTTTAATACTTAAATGATGCTTATCATTTTTATAATTAGTCCAAATATCCTCTAACAAACTTCCTAATGCCGATACCGATGCTATAGAGGTAATTGATATACTATTTCTCAAACCTTAAAAATTTCAACAAAAATAAAACTTCTTATAGCTTTAAGCCCTATATACTATTAGAGTTTTTAGTTTTTGTAACAAATTAAACATATTTTAGTCTTATTATTAAAAATTAAGCATGGCACATCAAGAACAGAAAAGTTGGTTTAGTAGAAACTGGTTATGGTTTATACCTGTGAGCGGTTGTTTAGGCATCATTTTATTATTCATAGTTGGTATTGGCGCTGCTTTTTTTGGGGTATCTAATCTACTTAATAACGTTGCTCCTATAGAATATGGAATTGAAAAAGCTACAGAAAATAAAAAAGTGATTAACTTATTAGGTGAACCCATTGAAAAAACAGGGATTCCTAACGGAAATATTTCTTTAACTAATGATGATGGTACCGTTGACTTTTCTGTTCCAATAAAAGGATCAAAAGAGGAAGGCTTTTTAATTATAAAAGGTATTAAAACAAATGGTGAATGGACTTATGAAGAATTATACGTTCGTATAAAAAGCACACAAGAAAAGATTAACTTATTAGAAAAAGCTTTAGAGGGTATCTAAAACTTTTTCTATTGTATTATATACCTTTTCAAGTAATATCATATCAATAACATAAGGAACTTGAATATAAATTGTATTTCCAAGTGGTCTTAAAAATACTCCTTCTTTCATAAACGATTTTAATAAAATATCTCTTAAAGCTCCATAACGCTCCATATTTGTATCAATATCTATAGCTAAAATAACGCCTATTTGTCGTGTTGAATTTACTTTAGAATGTTTTTTTATTCTTTCACTAAATAATTCGTGTGCATCACTAATTTTTTTAATGTTTTGCTGAATTTCCTTCGACTCTAACAACTCAATACTAGCAATGGAAGCTGCACATGCTATTGGATTAGCGGCATAAGTATGACAATGAAAAAAACCTTTAGAAATATCACTACTTAAAAAAGCTTCATAAATGTCTTGTGTGCATGAAGTAATCCCCATTGGAACCATTCCTCCTGTCAACGCCTTACTTAAGCATATAATATCTGGTTTTGTAACCATATAGTCTGAAGCAAAATTTCTTCCTGTTTTTCCAAACCCTGTCATTACCTCATCTGCAATAGTGATAATTGATTTTGATTTACAAAAACTTAAAATTTCATTCAACCCTTCAATACTATGGATTTTCATTCCTGCTGCTCCTTGAACTAAAGGCTCATATATAAATGCTGCTACTTTATTTTCTGCAGTAATTTTTTCTAATTGCTGTAAAATGTCAGTATGATTAACTCCATTTGGAGTAGGAATACGTTTTACATCCATTAAAAACTCTTCAAAAGGTCCATTGTAAACCGAAAGTCCTGATGTTGACATAGCTCCGAAAGTATCTCCATGAAAACCGTTTTCAAAAGCAACAAATACAGTTCGTTTATCTCCCCTATTAAAATAGTATTGTAAAACCATTTTTATTGCAGCTTCAACACTGGTTGACCCATTATCATTAAAAAAAATCTTTGCTTGATTTTCAGGTAAAATGTTTATCAACTTCTCTGATAACTCAACAGCAGGAGGATGTGTAAAATCACTAAACATTATTTGATCTAACTGCTGCATTTGATGATGCACTTTGTTTATAATATAATCATTACAATGACCAAACATACAAGTATACCATGATGAAATAGCATCAATATATTCATTTCCATTTTCATCAGTTAATATACATCCTTTGGCTTTTACAATACCTAAACTATCTGGATGAGTTTGATGCTGTTTTAAGGGATGCCAAATATATTTTTTATCTCTTTCTGTTAAGCTCATAATTTATTTTTAAATTTTGCAGCGTATTCTTTAATTACATTTTCATCAAAATATGGCTCTTCATCAACTCTTCCTATTATAGGTACTCCCGTCATTTTTTTAATAATACTCTCCGTAGTTTTATGCTCAGAACCTGAAAAAACAATTGACACATCAAACCCTTTATCTTTTAACAAACCAACCGTTAATAAGGTATGATTAATACTTCCTAAATAGTGTCGAGAAACAACAACTACTTTATAAGTTGGTTTTATGATATCTAAAATTGTTTCTGAATCATTTAAAGGGACTAAAACACCGCCTGCACCTTCTATTACTAAATTATTTTTTGTTATTGGTTCTTTAATTTCATTAACATCAATAGCAACACCATCAATTTCAGCTGCTGCATGCGGGCTCATAGGCGTATGTAAAGCGTATGAATTTGGATGAAACTTAGAAATTTTATTAGATATCAGTTTTTCTACCTTTAAAGTATCAGAATTATCTAATTCTCCTGCTTGAACAGGTTTCCAGTAATCGGCTTCGAGCGCTTCTGTAATAATTGCAGAAATAACCGTTTTACCTACTTCTGTTGAAATACCTGTGACAAAATATTTATGTTGCATTAAAAAATTGTTTTACATTCATTACATATTAATTTTCTCTTTTCAAAAAAAGGAAACAACATATAAAATATACTTTTTCTTTGAGCTGGTGCTACTAAAATTCTAGAAGAATTACATTTAGTACAATGAATTTCTTTTCCATCTTTATCTTTTTCATAATCTCTAATTTCATTATAAATACTCAACCCTCTTTCTAAATCTTCATTGTGTACTAATAATTTTACACCTCCTATTGCCTGACTTATTAAAGGATCAGAATCAACAGTTTTTTCATCCATTAACATAGTTCTAATACCTTCTGAATCTAATTTAGATTTTATAAGTTGTGCTTCTGTTGAATATTCAAATACAGTTAAAATTGTATAATCATCTCTCATGCTATTTATTTTACATTACAAAGGTACTAAGGTTCTCTAAAACTTGTGTTATTTCTTTTTTAGTGTTGTAACTATGTAAACAAAAACGAAGTCTTTCTTGCCCTTCAGCTACAGTAGGAGATAAAATAGGTTTAACATCAAAGCCATTATCCTGCATTCTTTTAGATATCTGCTTTGTTTGCTCGTTTCCAGAAACAACACAACAGTGTATTGCTGACTTACTTTTTATAAAATTAAGCTGTAATCTTTCTATTTCTGTTTGAAAGTAATGTATATTTTCATGAAGTTGTTGTATGCTTTTAACCCCATTAATACTTTCAAGTAATTGATATACTTGTTTTATAGTTGCAATAGCATGAGGTGGTAATCCTGTGGTGTAAATAAAACTTCTTGAAAAATTCACTAAGTATTCTTTCAGTTTTTGACTTCCTAAAACTACAGCTCCATGGCTCCCAAGCGCTTTTCCAAAAGTTATTATTCTTGCAAAAATTTTATTTTCTAAACCTAATTCTTGTATCAAGCCACGCCCATTCATTCCAAAAACTCCAACAGAATGTGCTTCGTCAACAATAAAAAACACCTGATGACTCTCACATATTTCAACCATTTTTTTTAAATCAGGAATATCACCATCCATTGAAAAAACAGATTCTGTTACAACATATATAGCTGAATCATTATTTTTAAATTCTTTTTTTATTGATATAATTCGATCTTCTAAATGCTTTATATCATTATGGCTAAACTTATATTGTTTAGCATTAGATAATTGAATTCCATCTCTAATTGAGGCATGAATTAATTCATCATATAATATATAGTCACCACGCTGAGGAATTGAAGAGAAAACACCAAGATTTGCATTATAGCCTGAATTAAACAACAATGCTCCTTCTATATTATGAAAAACAGACAGTTCTTTTTCAACTAACGAGTACAAATCATAATTACCTGATAACAAACGGGAACCTGTTGCTCCATTTTGAATACTTTTATTAGTTACCAAAAACTGATGTGCTTTTTTAAATATCTCTTCAGACTTTGAAAACCCTAAATAATCATTAGATGAAAAATCAATTAAATTTCTATTTTCACCAAGAGACCTCAAAGAATTATTATGTATTCTTTTCTGAAGTTTTTTCTGAAGTTTTTCTGGAAAATTCATTCAACAAAAATACATGAGTTTTTTTACCTTCTTGATAATTTTTTTCTCATTATTGGTAAATACCTATTAGGTATTGAGCTTTCTTTTTTTGCGATAATTTCAAAACCCTGTTTTTTATAAAAAGAAACAGCATTCGGGTCTGCCAATAACGTCATTTCATCAACGTCAAATTTTCTTGCTTCATTAAAAGAATGTAATAACAACTGTTTCCCTATCGATTTCCCTATATAATTTGGTAACACAAACAACATTTCTAACTCAATAGATTGTTCAACTGGAGGATTTAGAGCATAAAAACCAACTACATTTGTTTCTTGAATAAATGTATAAATCATCATTTCTTCAATCATTTTAACACTAATAGTTAAATCTTTTCTCCAGCTTTCAACTTGTTCCTTAGAATACCCCCAATAAGCTTTAGAAACCAAAGCTATTTCGGTTAACAATGCTGATTCTTCTATTTTTGCTTCCTGTATCATAAAAAAGAAGCCCCACTAAAAGTGAGGCTATAAATTATTTTTTTACTATTTGTCTTATTTTTATTCTAAAAGCAGCGAATAATAATGTCATAAACGGACTCAACCAGTTAAATATAGCATAAAACGCATATTCTCCTACACCAACTCCTAAAACTCCAGATTGATAAGCACCACAAGTATTCCAAGGAATCAACACTGAAGTTACAGTACCTGAGTCTTCCAGAGTTCTACTTAAGTTTTCAGGAGCTAATCCTTTATCATCAAATGCTTTTTTAAACATTTTTCCTGGAATTACCAGTGCTAAATACTGATCAGAAGCAACAACATTTAACCCTAAACAACTAACCACTGTACTTGCAAATAATCCAAACACAGAAGATGCAATTGATAATAAGGCTTTTGTTATTTTAGCTAAAGCCCCAATAGCATCCATAATACCACCAAAAACCATAGCACAAATAATTAAGTAAATTGTCCATAACATTCCATTCATTCCTCCAGAAGAAAACAATTCAGTTAACTTTTCGTTATCTGTTTTCACTTGCGTATCTGTTAAAACAGAATTTATAATTGATTGAAATTTAGAACTAGACAAACTTGTTAATACCTCAGGCTGAAATACAAAAGCAAAAACCGCAGCTAAAAACACTCCTATTCCCAAAGCCATTAATGGTTTTGTTTTCATTAAAATCATTGCTATTACAACTCCTGGAACTAAAAATAACCATGGAGTTATATGAAAAGTGTTTTCAATAGAAACAAGAAGATTGCTTACATCAGCATTTCCAGTAGTATCAATAGTACCGCTTAAAATAGCAAAAACTATCAATGTTATAGTAATAGTTGGCACTGTTGTGTATGCCATATATTTTATATGTGTAAACAAATCAGTTCCTGCCATTGCAGGCGCTAAATTAGTAGTATCAGAAAGAGGAGACATTTTATCTCCAAAATAGGCTCCAGAAATAACAGCTCCTGCAATCATTCCTGTAGGTATACCTAAAGCGCTACCTATACCTACTAATGCAATACCTACTGTTGCAGAAGTTGTCCAAGAACTCCCAGTAGCAATAGAAATAATTGCTGCAATAATAACCGAAGCTGGTAAAAATATTGCTGGACTTAACACTTGTAATCCGTAATAAACCATAGCTGGGATAATACCACTTACTAACCATGTACCAGCTAAAGCTCCTACCAAAAATAAAATTAAAATAGGCACAAAAACACTTTTCCAGTTTTCCCATACTTCTTCCATCATTTTCTGGATTGATACTTTATTTAAAAAACCTACAATAGCAGTAACACCTCCACCAATTAATAGAATAAATTGATTAGAATAATCACCTAACCAAGCACCATCAGCATAAAAAATATTATATGCTAACAATCCCATTAGAATAACTACAGGAATTAATGCCTCCCATAAACTCAGCTCTTTATTATCTATAATTTTTTGGTCTTCAATTTCTATTTCAGATAAGTTTTTATCATCTTGCATTACGTAGTATTTTTTGGATGTGTAATGTTACGATTTTGTAAAGAATTATACAAGTAGAATCAGTTTAGTACTTTTGCCTCTTATGGATTCATTAACACAAATTGTTTTAGGTGCCGCTTGTGGCGAAATTGCCTTAGGGAAAAAAATTGGAAATAAGGCTATGCTGTTCGGAACTATTGGTGGAACTATTCCTGATTTAGACGTTTTTATTGGTAGGTGGTTATATGGAAATGAAATAGATGCTATGGCTTTTCACCGTGGCTTTATGCATTCAATAGTATTTGCACTTATCGGTTCTTTTGTCTTTGGATGGATTACATACAAATTATACAACAAAGAAAAACGACTCGGAACTACAACTTTAAAAAACTGGATTTGGCTCTATTTCTTATCTATTTTTACTCATCCAATTTTAGATAGCTTTACACCCTATGGAACTCAACTATTTTTACCTTTTTCTGACTATAGAGTTGCTTTTAATAATATTTCAGTTGTAGACCCTTTATACACCCTACCTTTTCTCCTCTGTTTAGTAACAGCTATGTTTTATAACAGAAAAAGAACACGAAGAAATTGGTGGGTAAAAGCTGGAATTTATATTAGTTCTGCCTACATGCTTTTCACAATTGTAAACAAATTATACGTTAATACTGTTTTTAAAAACTCATTTGACAACTCAAGCATTAACTATAGCAGGTATTCTGTTCAACCAACTATTTTTAATAATATTTTATGGTATGGTATTGCTGAAACAGAAACTAGCTATAAAGTTGGTTTTTACTCTTTATTTGATTCTATATCTAAAGTTGACACCATTTTAACCATTCCTAAAAACAGGCATTTACTTAACATCTCTCATCCAGATATTAAAACGTTAACTTGGTTTAGTAATGAATACTACAATTTAGTTCCTATGGATTCTTCTGCTAATGTTCAATACTTAGACTTACGGTATCCTTTATTAAACCCTAAAAATGCTCAAACATCAATGTTTAGGTTTGAATTAAAAAAAGATCGAGATCGTTGGAATATGGTACCTTTTTCAGGAAAACCTCCATCAAGAGAAGATTTAAAAGAGTTTTTAAATCGCTTTTACGGAAAATAAAATCTATTACAAGTTTCTTATCCTATTAATTTATAAACTATTTTTGCAGCAAAATCATTTTTGATAAATGAAAACAATAATTAAAATTTTATTTATTATTTTTTTAGTGTGGATGGCCACAGGGGTATACCTACTAAACACCAATCATGAAAAAGCACACATTGTAATGGGCTTAGGTATTTTTTATATGTCTTTTATTTTAATGCCAATATTTATATACCATCGATACAAAGATGGTAAGTATAAGAAATATGTTATAAACAATAACACTTCAATAAAACAAAAAGACTGAGATTAATCTCAGTCTTTTGTTTTTACATGTATATAATTTTAAGCTTACTTAACTATCTCGAAAGAAGATGCTATAAATTTATCATTCTCAAGTATTCCTGTTGCTTTTACTTTTCTAACTACATTACAAAAACCTATTTTTTCGTCATGAGCATCACCAAAATCATCAATATTTGCTCCTTCAACAAAATAAGCCTTATCATCTATTTTTATAGCTAAATCACAACCATTTTGACTTTTCAATTCAAATTTACATTGCCCACAAGAAGCTTCAGCAATTATTTCTTTTTTTTGTTTTGTTGAACAAGAAAGAAAAAAAAACATACTACTTAAAATAAATAAATATCTCATAATTTTATTGTTTAGGTTAATATCCTATTTTTTCACGAACTCTCTCTAAAACACTTTTAGCAACTGCTTTTGCCTTATCAGCACCCACAGCTAAAGCCTCATCAATTTCATGACGATTTTCCATATAGTGATTATACTTAGCACGTACATCAGCAAACTTTTCAACAACTAACTCATACAAGGCTTGTTTTGCATGCCCATAACCATAATTACCACCTTCATAATTAGCTCGCATTTCATTAATTTGCTCTTCAGATCCTAATAATTTATAAATAGCAAAAACATTATCAGTATCCGGATCTTTAGGCTCCTCTAAAGGAGTACTATCCGTTTGAATACCCATTATTTGTTTACGTAACTTTTTATCTGGTAAAAAAATATTGATAATATTATTCCTAGATTTACTCATTTTTTCTCCATCAGTACCAGGAATCAACTGTGTGTTTTCACTAATCTCTGCCCTTGGCGGTACTAATGTATCTCCAACAATGTTATTAAATCTATTAGCCACATCACGTGTCATTTCTAAATGCTGTAACTGATCTTTACCTACAGGAATAATTTCTGCATCATATAACAAAATATCAGCAGCCATTAGCATAGGATACGTAAACAAACCACTATTTACATCGGCTAACCTATCAGCTTTATCTTTAAAACTATGAGCTAATGTTAAACGCTGATATGGAAAATAACAGCTTAAGTACCAAGACAATTCAGTTACTTCAGGAATATCACTTTGACGGTAAAATACAGTTTTGTTAATATCAATTCCACAAGCAAGCCAAGTTGCAGCAGTACTATAAGTATTTTCACGTAATTGCTCTCCTTCTTTAATTTGAGTTAAAGAGTGCATATCGGCAATAAACAAAAATGATTCATTTTCAGGATTATTTGCCATCTCTATTGCTGGCATAATAGCTCCTAATAAATTACCTAAATGTGGAGTTCCTGTACTTTGTACTCCTGTTAAAATTCTTGACATCTGTAGTTTTGTAAATAATTATGATTGTTTGATAAGCCATCAAAGCTTAACTAATATGAGCAAAAATAAGGTTAAAATTTATCAAACAAAAGAAATTACTACATTAGCAACCATGAAGTATTTTAAATTACCTTTCTTACTAGTTTGGAGAATTTGGTTTTACATTTTAATGTTTAGTACAATAATTATAATGCTGCCATTTTTATTAGTGTTAACTTCTGATGAAAAATACTACCCTACTTTTTGGAAAATGGTCAGAGCTTGGTCTTTTCTTTTAATTTATGGTATGGGCTTTCGCCTAAAAATAAAGAAAGAACAAAAGATAGAAAAAAACAAAAGCTATATGTTTATAGCTAATCATGCATCATTATTAGACCCATGGGTTATGATCGCTTTAAGCAAAAATCCAATTGTTTTTGTAGGAAAAAAAGAACTTGTTAAAATACCTGTTTTTGGTTTCTTTTATAGAAAAGTAGTTATCATGGTTGATAGAGGCTCAGAAAAAAGTAGAAAAAGAGTTTATGAAATGGCTAAAAAAAGACTTAAAAACGGAACTAGTGTTGGTATTTTTCCCGAAGGTTTAGTACCCGAAGAAGATATAATATTAGCACCTTTTAAAAACGGTGCTTTTAGCTTAGCAATTGAATATCAAATACCTATAGTTCCTCAAGTTTACTATGACTGTAAACGTTTTTTCTCTTGGAATATTTTTAAAGGAAGACCCGGTACTTTTAGAGTTAAACAATGTAACTTCATTGAAACAAAAGGATTAAAAATTGAAGAAAGAAAAAAACTAAAACAAAAAGTATTTACCCTGACTTATAATGAATTAAAAAATGATAAGTTATATATGAAAGACACTAACAAATTAAATAATGAGTGAAAAATTAAATTACCGTTATAGTAAAAAAGAAGAGTGGTTAAATGTAGCTACTCATGGTTTCGGATTATTATTAAGCATAATAACATTTCCTATTTTAATTACTAAATCATTAAATTATACTAATTTTTGGGAATTAATAAGTTTCATCATTTATGGAGTTAGTTTAATCGTTTTATATAGCGCTTCTACCTTTTACCATGCTGCCAAAGATCCTAAAAAGAGAAGAAGCTTAAATATTTTTGATCATGCTGCCATATATATACTAATAGCAGGAAGTTATTCTCCTTTTTGCTTAATTACTCTTCCAAAAGAATTGGGTTGGTATATGTTTGGTTTTGTTTGGCTATTTGCTCTTACTGGAGTTATTTTAAAACTTTTTTTCACTGGTAAATTTGATAAATTATCTACTGCACTATATTTATTAATGGGCTGGCAAGTAATTTTTTTCATAAAACCTCTGGCTGCAAGCTTACCAGAAAATGGATTACTCTTTTTAATTTTAGGTGGTGCTTTTTATACAATAGGTGCCATACTGTATTCTATAAAAAAAATAAAATACAATCACGCAATATTTCATGTTTTCGTTCTTTTTGGTAGCATCAGTCATTTTGTAACAATATTTTATTATATTTAAGAACTTTCTTTTCATAAACACCTTATTAGACAAGTTGATTTGTTTAGTTTTTAACGACTAAACAAATAATTAATTAACTATACATCAATTTCTTCCCCCATTCAGAAATTGATACAAGAAGGGCATTATGATGAAAATTATTTTAATTGATGATGAAAAAGATGCATTAGAAGCATTGGAGTGGAAAATTAAAAAATGTATAGTAAATGACGATTTAAATATTGTAAAATGTAGTTCTCCTATTATTGGCGTAAACCTAGTTAAAGAATTAAACCCTGATTTAGTTTTTTTAGATATTCATATGCCAGAAATGGATGGTTTTACTTTCCTTGAAAAATTTCCTGAAAGAAACTTTAGAGTTGTATTTACAACTGCTCATGATGAATATGGCATTAAGGCAGTAAAGGCAAATGCAATTGACTATCTTCTAAAACCTATAGACATTGATGAATTACAACTTACTTTTGTTAAAGTTAGTAAACAATTGCATGAAAAAGCGATTGGGAACAACCTCATCAATAGGATTAATGTTTCTGCTGACAGAAAAGTGTATTTAATAGCTAAAGAAAATGTTATCTATTTAAAATCCGATAAAAGCTACACAACAATTTTTCTAAATACAGGAAAAAAAATTATAGTAACAAAAACATTAAAAGAAGTACAAAAAAAGTTCGACTACCCTGACTTTTACAGAGTTCATAATTCTTATGTAATAAATCTTAATTATGTAACAGAGTACAACAAAGGGGGAAATGAAATAACTTTAAGTAATGGAGTAGTTGTTAGTGTTAGCAGAAGAAAAAAAAATCTTTTAATCGATAAGTTGAGGCTAGACAAATAATGCTGTTAGATATTTCTTCTACATTTTATCAATGGATACGAGGTGGCTTAATTGTTCTTTTTGTATATCATATAATATTCTATGCACAAAACAAGGATAAAATCCATAAGTTTTATAGTGGATATCTCTTTTGCTTAACAGTTTATCTTTTAAGAGATATTTTTGAACATCAATCTGTTCAATACTGCTACCAATACATAAGTTTTTCAATTCAATACATAGGCTATGTCTTTTTTATTTATTTCTGTAGAGAGTTAACAAAAAGCAAAAAAAGATTTCCTAAACTAGATTATGGGGTTTTATTACTATCCAGAACACTTATACTGTTTTCTATCGTACTAATTATAATTGAATTTTTCTACGGATACGAAGCTCAAAAAATGGCAGTTGCTTATTCGTTACCCATAGCCACGCTATTTGCATTTTATGTGTTTTATTTACTATCAAAAATTAAAACAGCTCAAGTTTTATACTTACTCTTAGGTTCTATTTTGTTTTTAGTCTTTGCTAATATTAGTTCTTTAAAGATGATAAAAGGTGATCAGTACTTAATAAATCTCCCTGTTCATAGAATGTTCTATTATTTTGTTGGAGCAATTATTCAAAGCACATTTTTTGCTATTTTAATAGGAACACATTTTAGAAAAATCTTAGAAAAGAAAAGAGAAGTTGAAATAAATCTTCTTAAACAAAGTAATCAAATATCTCAATTAAAAATAATTGCATTAAAAAACCAAATGAACCCTCATTTTTTATTCAACTCTTTAAACTCAATAAACAACTTTGTTATTCAAAATAAAATAGATGAAGCCTCAAATTTTATAACCAAGTTTTCTTTTTTAATAAGAAAAGTTCTTGATGTTACAAACGAAAACGCTATAAGCCTAACTAAAGAACTTGAGATTCTATCAATATATGTGAAACTAGAACAAATGAGATTAAAAAAAGGATTTGAATTTAATGTTTTAATTAATAAAAATATAGATAGCTCAAAGCTAAAAGTAGTTCCTTTATTCTTACAACCTTTTATTGAAAACGCCATTTGGCATGGCTTACAATTAGAAGAGAAAGAAAAAAAAATATCACTTGAAATAACAGCTGTAAAAAACCACATAAAAGTATTAATTACTGATAATGGCATAGGAATTAAGAAAAGTAAGAGCATAAAAAACAAACAGATGCACATTAAAGAATCTTACGGAATAAACATTGTGAAAGAAAGAATGGAATTAATGTATGGAAACAAAATTCAAATTCAAATTAAAGATCTTTTAGATGAAGGAAAGAACGGAACTAAAGTTAGCTTAACTTTTCCTAAAACTGACTTATAAAACCAATCAATTTACCAGTTATTGTTAAATACACATGTTTTATTTACGTTTTTCTTCCAGTTGTTTAATAACGAAAAATAACACTATATACTTTTGTAAATTAGAAGTATGAAAAGAAAGGGATTGTGAATTTTTAAGGGGGGCTCACAATTTATTCATGAAAAGACCAAGTTATCTTGGTCTTTTTTTGTTAAAAAAATAAATTAAACATACTATTAAAGTTAATTTATTATTAATTGATAATTTATTACCTATTTTGGTTAGTATTGTATTAATTTAAAATATTTCATAAGTGTAATTTTGAGTAATCAATTAAACAACAACACATTATGAAACAAAAAACTATTTTTTTACCCTTCTTATGCTTATTATTTTTTTACACAACAAAGCTATCTGCACAAGATTGTAAGGTAACCCGAGAAAATCAAAAAGTATTCTTAAAATACCCAAAATCTAAAATAGAATACGACAACTTTAACGTTTTAACTCAAAAAATGGTTAAAGAAAAAAAACACCACAAACACAACAGAGCTGGCGAAACATATACCATACCAGTAGTTGTTCATGTATATGGAGCTGTACAAAATGGAAAAACAGTGACCTATGATAAGGTTAAAGTAGCATTAGATAAACTAAATGACGACTTTAATGGATTAAACGATGACTTTAATTCAATTGACCCAGTTTTTAACGGAAGAAAATCAACTTTAAGTATTCGTTTTGCATTAGCTAAAATAGACCCTAATGGAGGTAGTACTAACGGAGTTGTTTTTCATACAGAAAAATCTGGATACGGAAACGGAGGAGGATATGATGAACAAATAGCCGCTGACGCATGGGACAACTATAAATATATGAATGTATATATAATGGGCGACCTTTACGCTGATGGTAAAACAACTAACTCTGGAGTTGCATGGTATCCTAATACAACAATGTCAGACAACAACACAGCTAGAGTTGTTTACAATGGCCAATATATTCATGGAAATACTAATAAAGAGTTTGCTTCGGTTTTTACTCATGAATTTGGGCATTGGTTAAACTTAATTCACACATTTGAAGGTGGATGTAATGACCCTAATGGAGATTATGTAAGTGATACTCCTAAAGAAGATGAACAATCAGGTGATGATGGCTGTGTAGTTGGTGCAAGTGATTGTGGAAATTTAATAAACTACGAAAACTATATGGGATATGACGCTGCTGCTGGATGCGGAAAAATGTATACTCAAGGACAAGTAAATAGAATGCTTGCAGCATTAGAACACCCAGCTAGAAAACCTTTATGGCAGCCTGCAAATTTAACAGCAACTGGAGTAAATTTAAACGGAAACACTTTAGTTGTAGATACAGCAACTGTTGAAGAAGCTTTAGCAAATAATGGTTCAATAGCGAATGAATCAAGAACTATTACACTACAAGGAGGTACTTTTACTCAAAGTTCTGGAAACTTAAACTTAGGAACTCATTTTGACACAAACTTACCTCAAGGAATCTCAGCGCAAATAACAGTTACCAATAACAATACTCTAAGTATTAGTTTTACTGGGCAAGCTTCATCACATTCAGTAGCCAACAATACTAGCGGAGCAATTACATTTAAAAATGCTGCTATTTCAGGTGGAACCTCATCTTTAAATTCCGACAAAGTAACATTTAATTTTTCTTTCTACGACCCATATAAAGTTGTGTACACAGACAATCAAGACTATACTGCAAACTCAGGTAAAACATGGACATTTTTTAGAATTGAAGGAGCTTCTAATAATAGATTTGGGACCTTTTTTGAAAACAATTCACTTAAACTAGAAACCTATCAAAAAGCTTTAGTTTGCCAATCTGGAACCAGAAATGTAACTCCTATTCAGTCAAACGGAGTAATTGACCAACAAAGCTCATGGGTAGATGGAGGTGCTTATCCTGACTTGCATGTTATTAGAGACGCAAACCATACTACCTGGGACAATCAAACTGCTTATATAGGTTTTCAATTAGAACTTTATCCTGGAAAAACTAATTATGGCTGGTTCAGAGTTAGAGTTAACAACAACGGAACCTCTTATAGTTTGTTAGATTATGCATATAGTACAGAACCTTTTGGCGCTATTAAAGCTGGAAGCAAGGTGTGGGATGGAAACACTGGAGCAACTTGTTCAGACGGTATTCAAAATGGAGACGAAACCGGCATAGATTGTGGTGGTTCATGTGAACCTTGTGCAGTTGTAATAAACTATTGTAACTCTAATGGTAAAAGTGTAAATGATGAATTTATCAGCAAAGTTGAATTAAATACAATTAATAATAGTTCATCAGGATCAAATAACGGATATGAAGATTATACTGGAAGTATATCAACCTCTCTATCCAAAGAAGGTAATTATTCAATTACCATAACTCCAAGCTGGAGAAGTACAGTATACTCAGAGGGGTATAGTGTTTGGATAGATTACAATCAAAATGGTGATTTTACTGATAGTGGCGAACAAGTTTGGAGTAAAGCTGCTTCAAAAGACACTTCTGTCACAGGTCAATTCACAATACCTACATCTGCTAAATTAGGAAACACAAGAATGAGAGTTTCTATGAAATACAATGGTACTCCAACATCATGTGAATCTTTTAGTTATGGTGAAGTTGAAGATTATAAAATAATTATTAATGGTGATGTAGCTCCAAGTTGTAGTGATGGAATCCAAAATGGTGATGAAACTGGTATTGATTGTGGAGGTAGTTGTGCACCTTGTAGCACAAATAACGATATTGTATATGTTGATATTCCAGATTTAACTGTCAATTCAAGTAATACATGGAAATTTTTCAGAATAGAAACTGGAGATGATACTGGATATGGAGCATGGTACAGTAGTAATTCAGTTAGACTTGTTACTTACAATAAAGACATTGTTTGCGAAGGGAATACCAAAAACGTATCTCTTTTAGCAGAAGGTGTAACCGTTGGCTCTTCTAGTAATTTTGTAGCAGAATCTAATAGTTACGTGGTAAGCTCTAATGATTATTCGACTTCTAATGGAAAAACTGGGTTTATAGGTTTTACATTTAAAATAAATGGAAACACTCATTATGGATGGTTTCATATAAATGTAGCTAATGATGGAAAATCATATTCAATAACAGATTATGCATATAACAAAACTGCTAATGGAAATATCACTACAGAAACAAGAGGTAGTGTTGGGCCAAACTACAATGAAAACAGTTTTGATTCTAGCATAACATCTGTCGTACCAAACCCATTTAAAACAGAAGCTAAAATTAACATATCAAACTTCAAAAATCAAGGTGAAATAAAATTAGAGATTTATGATTTACTAGGAAGATTTATTTACGAGAAAGCAATTCCATCATCTTCTAATTCAATTATTATTGATGATACTGTAATTAAAGATAAAGGAATGTATTTATTAAAGATTTTTTCTAATAAACATTCAAAAACGATAAGTGTAATAAAAGAATAACGGGGATAGTTTCTTTTTATTTCAAAACCTGCTTGGCATTCAAGCAGGTTTTTTTACCACTTATTAAAAGGTAATTTACTTATATTAGAATTATAGTACTTAACTATTCCTGTTACTTCTTTACCCAGCCAATTAGGCTTTTTAAAGTTTTCATCTTCACTTTTTAATTCAATTTCAGCAACAATAAGTCCTAAATTATCACCTAAAAACTCATCTATCTCATAAGTATGCGCATCTATATCAACTAAAAATCGATACTTTTCAATAATTCCTTCTTCACACAAACTCAATAAGTTTTCAGCTTCACTTTTAGTTATTTCTTTCTCCCATTCAAAACGAGTAGTGCCACTTTTATTTGAGGGTCCTTTTATTGTTAAAAACCCAAGATCATCTTTTATCCTAACTCTAACCACCCGGTGTTTATCAGAATTTAAAAATCCTTGTTTTATATAATTCTTCTTACGTGCTATAAATTTATAATCATCAGAAGCAACCAAAAACTTACGCTCTATTTCTAAAACCATAAAAATTGAAATCAAATTTGTACGAATGTACCTTTTTTTATCGTTAATAATAAATATCTTTGAGTTCTATTATGAAGAAAATAACACTGTTTTTTCTATTATTTATAAGCGTTAAGCTAATTTCTCAAACTGATTACAGTAATCAATGGGAGGATTTATTTTCATACACTAATGTAAAAGATTTTATAAAATCTGGAATATTAATTTATGCAGTAACTGACAATGCTGTATTTGTATATAATACTCAAACGAAAGAAATTAATAAAATATCTTCAGTTCAAGGATTATCAGGAGGAACTACCTCTACAATATATTATAATGAAACCTTTAAAAGACTAGTAGTAGGTTATGAAGATGGTTTACTACAAATAATTGACGAAAAAGGGAAAATCACAACATCTCCAGAAATAACAAATTTTAATCAAACAGGAGAAAAACGAATAAATCACATATACGAATACAACAACAAACTATACCTCTCTACTTCATTTGCTATTGTTGTATACGATATTGAAAACTTAGAATTTGGAGACACTTACTTTATTGGAGCTGGGTCATCTGATGAAAAAATAAATCAAATAGCCGTTTTTGACAATAGAATTTACGCTGCCACTTCAAGTGGAATTTACATTGCTAATGCCAATAACCCTAATTTAATTGACTTTAACAATTGGACATTAAGATTTCCTGGCAATTATACCAATATTACTGTATTTAACAACCAGCTATTGGCATCTAGAAATAATGAATTGATATTAGTACAAGGACCAACTATTTCTACCCTGAGAACTTTTAGTGAAGAAATTCAAGGTTTAAAAAGCTCAACAAGTAGTTTATCAGTAGCTCTAAAAACAAGTGCAGTAATTTTAGACAAAAGATTAACTCAAATTACACAAGTAAACCAAACTAGTAGTTTCAGTTTTAATTTACATGAAGCGTTAGAAGAAAATAATGATATTTATTTGGCAACTAATAAATATGGAATTTTAAAAACAACTACTACCTCGACAACTACCCTAGAAGAAATACATCCTAATGGACCATTATTAAATGATATTTTTTCAATTGAAGCCCACAACAACAATTTATGGGTTGTATACGGAGGATATGATGCTGCCTATACTCCATTACAAAAAAGAAATGGTTTTTCTCATTTTAATGGTAAAGACTGGCTAAATACGCCTTTCAACCCTAGTTTTCCTTTAGGTGATTTAACATCTATAAGCATTGACAAAACAAAAGATAACTCAGTATTTATTAGCTCTTATGGTGATATATCAGGAACTCAAATAAACACTCCTTTAACTGGAGGTTTGCTACATGTTGAGGATGACAATATAAAAACTTTCTTCAATCAACTAAATAGCCCTTTAGAAGACATAGAAAAAAGTTTACCAAATAGAGTTACCATAAGAATTGGTGGAACAGCATTTGACAATCAAGGAAATTTATGGGTTACTAACCTAGGAGCTTCAAAAAGATTAAAAAAACTATCCCAAACTGGGCAATGGACTAATTTTGATATTCAATCTATAGTTACCCTAAATAATAAGTTAGGAATGAATGAAGTTGTTATTGATAAAACCAATACCGTTTGGATAGGTACGCGTAGAAATGGTGTTTATGCTTTTAATGAAACTGGAGATAGAAAAAAAGCGCTAACTACTGAAGCTACTAAAGGAAGTTTACCAAATTTAAATGTACGTACAGTTGCTGTAGATAGAAATAACAGAATTTGGCTAGGAACTTTAACAGGCTTAGTTGTATTCACAAATGCTTCTGGAATTTTTGATAGCACTATAAATGATGCAGCTCCAATCATTATTTTAGATGAAGGTATTCCTAAAAAATTACTAGGTGATCAAACCATTAATTCTATTAAAGTTGATGGAGCAGATAATAAATGGTTTGGAACTGAAGCTGGAGGTGTTTTATACACAAACCCTAGTGGACAAAAAACTTTAGCCAAATTTAATAAAGACAACTCTCCTTTACCTTCAAATAAAATTATAAAAATTAGTGTAGATAACACTACAGGGAAAGTATATTTTGCTACAAACAAAGGTATGGTTGCTTATAACAGTAAGGTATCTCCTTTTGGTGAAGAATTAGGAGAAGTATATGCCTATCCTAATCCTGTATTAAAAAACCATGATATCGTAACCATTGATGGCCGTAACGGATCTCATTTACCTAAAGGTACTAATGTAAAAATCTTAGATGTTGCTGGAAATTTAGTATATGAAACAAATGTGGTAGAAGGACAACAATTAAAAGGAGGTAAAGTAACCTGGAATAAACGAAATTTAGCTGGAGTTAGAGTAGCCTCTGGAGTATATATTGTATTACTATCTACAGATGATAATTCAGAAACGTCTTCTACAAAAATTGCAATTATAAACTAATGTCAGTTATATCCACAAGAGCAATAGTTTTCAATACTATTAAATATGGAGATACCAGTTTAATTGTTAAATGTTTTACCCTTGAAGAAGGAGTCAAATCTTATATGATTAAAGGGGTTCTAAAATCTAAAAAAGGAAAATTAAAAGCTGCCTATTTCCAGCCATTAACCCAATTACAAATAGTAGCCAATCACAATAATAAAAACACCCTCAACTCAATTAAAGAAGCACAAGTTGTGTTTCCATATAATACTATACATACTTCTATCATAAAACAATCTATCATTTTATTCTTATCAGAAGTATTATCAAATATCGTACAAGAAGAAGAAAAAAACGACGCTTTATATACCTATATAGAAACTGCTATAATTTGGCTTGATACACATACTGATGTAGCTAATTTCCATCTACTTTTTTTACTTAACTTATCTAAATTTTTAGGATTTTACCCAGAAACATCTCAATCTAATAAAGAGGCCTTTAGCTTAACTGAAGGTAGTTTTACAGATAGTACTTATGAAAAATTAACACTTACTGGCAAAGAATTAACACTCTTTAAAAAACTATTAGGCATAAATTTTGATGCAATTAATAGTATATCTTTCAATAAAAACGAAAGACAAGCTATCCTTCGAATTATAATTCAATATTTTGAACTACATTTGGAAGGATTTAGAAAACCAAAATCATTAGATATTTTAGAAACTGTGTTTAGTTGATCATGAAGCAAGTAATAGTAGTACTTTTCTTAATAATAATCACCCCAATATTTTCACAAACATTAACCGTTATTGATGCCGAAACTGGTAAACCAATCGACGCTGTTGCTGTTTTTAATAAAGAAAAAACTAAATCGTCAATTAGTAATGAAGACGGTGTTCTAAATATTTCAAATTTTTCAAAAAATGAAATACTTGTTTTTTCACACGTAGCCTATGCTGAATACCAGGTAAAAAAAGCTACTTTAAAATTAAACAACTATCAAGTATATCTATCTAAAGAATCTGAACAGTTAGATGAAGTTGTTTTATCCGTTTTTAAAAACAGTGAAAAAACAAATAGAATTGCTGAGCAAATAGCAGTTATAACCTCTAAAGATATAGCTAAAGTTTCTCCTCAAACATCAGCTGATTTATTAGCCAATGTTCCTGGTATAAAAGTGCAAAAATCTCAATTCGGTGGTGGTAGCCCAGTATTAAGAGGAATGGAGAGTAATCGTGTATTATTAGTTGTAGATGGAGTACGAATGAATAATGCAATTTATAGAAAAGGACATTTACAAAACGCTATTACTGTTTCTCCTAATTTATTAGACAGAACCGAAGTTGTTTTTGGACCTTCATCAGTAATTTATGGTTCAGATGCCTTAGGTGGAGTTATTCATTACTATACCAAAACACCTAAACTATCAGATAAAAACCAAGTTAAAAACTCTTTATTTTCACGTTACAGCACAGTAAATCACGAAACAACAAATACTATATCTACTGAATTACAATTCAAAAATTGGGCATCTTTTACTAGTGTTTCACATAGTAATTTTGATGATTTGACCATGGGGCAAAATCGTTCTCACGGATTTAAAGACTGGGGAAAAGTTCCATTTTATTCCGATAATTTAAACGGAAACTATAGCGAAAACCCTATTGCAAATACTAATCAAAACTTACAAAAAAATACAGGATATAATCAAACAGATATCCTTCAAAAATTTTATGTTCCGTTATCAAAAAAAACTGATTTAAAATTAAACTTACAATATTCTACCTCATCTGATGTACCTCGCTTTGATAAGTTAATGGAATTAAAATCTGGAAACTTAAAATTTGCTGAATGGTATTATGGACCTCAACAACGTTTATTAATTTCTCCTCAACTAGAGATTAACCCAAATAAAAAATGGTTAAACAAAGGAGTTTTTACTCTTGCTTATCAAAATATAAAAGAAAGTAGAATCCAACGAAAATTTGGAAGCCTTGACAGATCTTATAGAGAAGAAACTGTAAATGTTTATAGTTTTAATGGAGACTTTACTGTTCCTTTGGCAAAACAACGCAATTTAGGATATGGGTTTGAGGTTGCCTATAACGATGTTGGATCTAACTCTTATGGTAAAACTTTAAATATAGTAAATGGAGAAATTAATGGCTTCAAGGGTGATTTTGGTGTACAATCTCGCTACGCTGATGGAGGAAGTAGCTATTTAAGTTCAGCTTTATATATTGATTATCGACAAGATGTTACAAGTAAATCTACCTTAAACACAGGAATTCGTTTAACAAACACTAATTTAACTGCAAAATGGGTAGACGAACAATTTATCAAATTACCTAATAATGATATTAGTGTAAATAATACAGCTTTAACTGCTACCATAGGTTATGTATATAAACCTAGCAAAACATGGCAATTAAACACTGTAATATCTTCTGGTTTTCGTTCACCAAACATTGATGATGTAGGAAAAGTAAGAGAAAAAAGTGGAAAAATAACTGTTCCTAATATTAATTTGAAACCTGAACACGCTTATAATGCAGAAATTGGTGTTCAAAAGTATTTTAACAATCGTAAATTTAGAATAGGGGCAAATGTGTATTATACCTTATTACGTAACTATATATACAGAGAAGCTTTTCAACTAAATGGAAAATCAACAATTCAGTTTGATGGAGAAGACGGTGATATTGTAGCCAATGTAAATAAAGGCAATGCTTATATAACTGGATTTACTGTAAGCTATCAAGGAAAACTTCACAACAACTGGAAAACTTCTGGATTTATAACGTATACAAAAGGAGAAAGCTACGACTTAAACGAGCCTATGTCTTCAATACCTCCTCTTTTTGGTAATTTCGAAATAAACTACACCAATAAGAAGTTTGAAGGTGGTGCTAACTTACGATTCAATGCTAAAAAAGACATTAAAGATTATAACATTAATGAAGGTATTGATAACCATAATCAAACACCTATAATAAATGCAAACGCTCAAGAAGATATTGATAAATATTATGGCACACCAAGCTGGATGACTATTGGCTTATATGGTAAATACACATTAAATTCAATTGCATCTATACAAGCAAGCATTAGCAACTTGTTTGATGAACATTATAAAGAATTCGCATCTGGTGTTTCTTCTCCTGGAAGAAACCTTTCAATAGCATTACAATTAAACTTATAAATTAAAAATGATAAACATATTTAAAATAGTTAGTTTTTTAGAAGGAATATCTTACATATTATTACTAGGACTAGGAATGTATTATAAATATTTTTTAGACGACCCAACGTATGTTAAAATGTTTGGTATGCCACATGGAGTATTGTTTATAGCATATATAATTTTAGCTATATTATTGAAATACAAATTAAAATGGAGCGGAGTAACTTTTGGTATTGTTTGCTTACTTTCTTTACTTCCTTTTGGAACTTTTTTTGTTGGTAAATATTTGAAAAACTAATTACCCTCCACTTACTGGAGGAATAATAGCTACCACATCATTCTCTTTTAAAACAAGAGAGTCATTTGCGTATTCTTCATTAACAGCTATTGCATAAGAACTTACACTAGCGATTTTAGGAAACTGCTTTAATATTATTTTTTTAAAGCTTTCAATAGAGGTTTCGTTAGGAATTTCTATCTCTATAGAAGAACTGCCCAATAAATCTCTAGCTATACCAAAACTAAGTAATTGAATTTTCATAAAACAAAAATACAAAATATCAATAGCGGACTATTTTTATAACTCGTATTTTTTCAAAATGCTTAACTCATTTTTAAAAAAGCAACCATTTTATCAGGAAAATCGGTAAAAGCACCATCAATATTTGCTTCATAAAACAATAATTGCATCATTTCTTCAAAAGAAGAGAATTCACTTAATTGATCGGCTCTAAAAGTATAAGGATGTACTTTTAACCCAAACTCATGTGCATCATTAACCAATGATGTAAATTTCCATTTTTCATTTTCTTTTACATCTAAGATCTGTTTATACCAAGGCCCAATTCCATCTGCATACTTTGCATAAGAATATAGTTTTTCTACCTCCTCTTCATTTTCTATAAGTTGTACTAAAAACAAATTAGACTGCAAGTCTATTCTAATACGCTCAAGTTCTCTAGCGTCAAAACATTGAAGAATGCACTTATCTTCCTTAGTTTTATACCCATAGTCAAAAAGAATATCTATAACTATTTTAGCTATATCTTTTTGATTTTCATAGTGAAATTCAGGGTTTTTAATTTCAGGATAAATCCCAATACTATTTCCTGTACTGTAATTCAACCCTTGAATTAATTCAATTTCTTGCTGAAAAGAATGAAGTTTAAAATTACTTTTCCCTTTTGGAAAACGTTTCGGGTAAAACTGCTTTCCACTTTTTGGATTAAAACGTTCTGTTACTTTTAAACATTGAAGCTCATCAAAAGTAAAATCAACAACATAATATCTGCCATCTTTCCGTTTTCTATTTGAATAAACAGAGGCTACATTAGTAACATCGTCTAAATAAATATCATGAATTACAATTGGAACATCATCTTTACTAAGTACTAAATCTTGCTCAATAAAATCAGGTTTCATAGCATAGGCCATAGCCTTAGCTTCCATAGTATGTTCTGGCAAATACCCTGAGGCTCCTCTATGCGCAATAACAAGTTTTGAATTCACTATTATAATTTATTAAAATTGCTGTGAAAAGATAGTGAGAATATCTGTTTGCAGCTTGATTTTTATTAAAAGCTATAATAACTCTTGCCAATAATCACTATAAAAGTTAGACGTTTCTAATAGTTTTTGATGGTTACCATTTATGCTAGTCTCTCCATTTTCTAATACATAAATAGTATCGGCATATTTTTTTAAAGTTTCTAAACGATGAGAAATAAATAGTATACCCATTTTATCTTTAAGTTGTGAAATTAATTCAATGCTAAATTTTTCTGTTTTTCTATCCATAGCTGCAGTAGCTTCATCTAAAATTAACAATTGAGGTTGTTTATATAAAACTCTTGCCAATGCTATGATTTGTTTTTGACCACCTGATAAATTAACCCCTTCTTCACCTAAAATAGTAGCATATCCTTGCGGAAAATATTTAATAAACTCTTCGAAACCATGCTCTTGACAAAACCGCATGACATCTTCAGGTTTATCTTCTTTTCCTAATAATATATTATCTAGCACATTTCCATTGAAAATAGTGATTTCTTGAGGCACAACACCTACTAAATCTCTCCAATAAGACACATTAATTTCTTTAAATGAAACTTTATTATTAATAGTTATTGTTCCACCTTCAAAGGAATAAAATTTTTGCAATATTTGGCCTAGAGTACTTTTACCACTTCCACTTTCACCAACAACCGCAGTAATTTTTCCTTTTTTAATAATTAAATCTAGATCTTTTAAAAGTTGACTTCTTCCTGCAAATCGAAATGATAAGTTCTTAATAGCTAACAAATCAAAGCTTTCAATTTCAATACCACCCTGTTCTTCCTTTTCAATTGAAGTAAATTCAAACATTCGATTGAATGCTATTTTTGCTTCATTAATAGGAATAGAAACTAAAGCTAAATTTGTTATAGAAGGCAGCAGAGAACCTGCAATACCCAATATTGCCATTAATTCACCTAATAGCATTTGCTTATGATAAACTTGGTATGACGTGTATGATAAAATCGACATTAAAAACAATACCCCAGCTATTCCTGCCAATAATGATAAACGTACATTTATTTTCCCTAAATCAGCAATTTTATTTTGTAAATTACCAAAAACCAGTTGATTTATTTTTTGAAAAAAAGATTGACGATTAAAGTTCTTTACAGTAGCAATACCTTGCATAGAACTAATATAATTACTTTCACTCAATGCGTAACTTTGCATTACCTCTTTTTGTGATTTAATAATTTTAGCATTAAACCTATAAATTATTAAAAAATAGATAGGCAAGCTTATCAAAGAAATAACACCTACCTGCCATGAATAAGAGAATAAAAAAACAAAAGACACCAAAACAACCAAGGCATCAATAACAAAATTACTAGCAATAAACTTAATTACTTTTTGCACCCTATTAGTATCGTTTAAACGTGCTACTAATTCTCCTATTTTACGAGTATCAAAAAAAGGTTTAGGTAAATGTAATAGCGATGTATAAAATGAATCTATAATTCGATTGTTGAAGTCTTTAGACTGACGTATTAATAAAACTTCACGCAAAGCAGTAAAACCCACTCGAACTAACAATAAAAAAGTTAGTAAACCAATACCAAAAAACAATTTTTTAGTATTTTGTGAAGGTAAAATATCATCTATCAATTTTTGTGAAAACACCGACATTGCCATTCCCAACAAAGCAATTCCAATACCCAATAGAATACTTATAAGCAACAATTGCCTATCTTCTTTTAATAGTTTTAAAAACCATTCTTTTTTTGATTTTTTGGTATCAATAGCTTTTACAAAGTTAGTGTTTGGACCTAGTGTTAAACAAGTTTTAGAAATCCATACTTTTTCTAATTCGTCTTTGGTATAGGTTAATATTCCTTTTCCAGGATCACCAATTATAAATTTATTGTTTTCAAAACCATAACATACTATATAGTGTTGTAGTTTGTTTTCTATTAAAACATGTAAAATAACAGGCTCTTTATGAACTATTAAAGCTTGAATATCTGCCTCGTTCCCTTGAGCTGTAAATCCAAGTTGGTTGGCAGTTTGATACAACCCTAACAAAGTAGTTCCTTGTTTAGTAGTACCGCTTAATTCACGTAATTTTTCTAATGAATTACTACCTCCATAATACTGTATTAGTGATAATAAGCAAGCCACTCCACAATCTGACTGGTCATGCTGTAAAACGTGCGTTTTTTGTAGCTTCTTTAAATTCATGTTTTTATTTTCTCTTCTCATTAATTTTAGCATTAAGTATAGTATACAATTTTTTACTATCTTCTTTTTTTTATAGCTGTGGTACTAAAAACCAACGTTTCATTTTTTTATAAAAAATTAATGATTTATCAGTTAATTCTACTTTAGTAAGTTCATGAAACCTTATTGACTTCCCCCTGTACGACTGAATTTTAAGTACCATACCTAAATTGTTATAGCTCACATAATTTTTATAGCGAAAATCTTTCAAAAAATAACCTAATTGAGTAAAATGAGCAAACACCATTAAAACAAAATTCAATGTGTAAAGAAACCAGCTAACTCAATTATCAAAATAATTATAGATATGATTTCCCTAAACAAAAACTAACTTATCATAGTGTGATAATAGATTATTTGTTACTATTTACAGGTAGTTTTTGGGTGAAAATTTTAACTAATTTAAAAGATTAAATAAAACTATTTTATTAATTCTAAAATAGCATTAACTTTTGTAACTCCTTTAAACTTTTTAAGCAACTCTCGGTTTGCATCGTATACTACAATGTAAGGAATTGAATTTACATCAAATAATTTTGAAAACTCACCTTTTACATCTTCTAAAAACGTTATATTTTCTTGATTATGTAGCTTGTAGTCTTGAGCAAATTTTTTTATCCCTTCTTTTTTTTCAAACGACACAAAAATTAACTGTGTATGCTTAAAATCTGCTAACCGCTGTTGTATTTTAGAAGCTTCTGACTGACAATAATCACAATCAGAGTTAAAATAAACAAAAACAATAGGTTTAGAAGCTAAACTATCCTGTGTAAATAGGGTATCTTCTATCGTTTTAAAACTAAAATCAGGAATAGTTTTAGTGCGCTCAGCTACCTCTTTTTTATAACTAAGTTTACTACTTATTTTATACCCTAAAAAACCAATAATACCAAGTAATACAATAGAAATACAAAGTTTCTTTTTCATTTTTTTTATATTTTTAAGCACAGCCCATTGCGAACTTTGGTGAAGTAATCTACTATTTCAAAAAAAACAACTATAAAAGTGTTTTAATGATTACTTTTTTAATATTGCTTATATAATTCGTTATTTTACACGATATAAAGATTACTTCAGTCATAACCTCCTTAGTAATAATAAATTTGTTTATAATTAAGGTTTTTAACAACGTAACAGCTTAACTCATATTTAATGTTAAAAACATTACTAAACCAATCCAAATTGTCAAACCTGTTCCATAACTTATAGCAGTAATTTCAAAGCTTTTCAAGTATTTGTTTTTTAATAACTTATACACCCCATACACCAATACAAAAAAGTACCCTATTTCAAATAAATTAATTGTTTGTAATGGGTATATTAACCAAGGTTCTATATTTTCAATATCTAAAAAACTAGTATAACTTAATGGATAATATTGTTGAATATCCTGCAAAGTATAATCTGTTTTAATGAATAAAAAGTAAACTATTTTAAAACCCCCTACTAATACTAAAACAAATTCACCTGTTAATGCTACATTAAATAACTTCTTATAACTTATTTTACTCTCCATATCATAAAAAAACACCCCTATATTCAAAGATAGAGCGACTAAAGAATTTCTTAACATGATAATTAAAGGTAAAATAACGAAAGGTAACCATTTCAATTTTTTTTGATTTTCTATTAAATTATATATTTCTTTATCAGACAATTTATCTGAATAAAAATCATAAACCAAAGTTTCAGTATCCAACAAAAAATTTGACATCATCGTGATTAGAGTATATAAAAATATTATCAGCACAATTTTTTTCAACATTTTCTTTTTTTTTAGCACTTAATTAAAAACACCTAAGAGGTATAAAACCCACTACCTCTTAGATGTATAATCTAAAAATATTAATGCTTTATTTTTTCATCTTTTTACTAATAAAAAACATAAGTAATATTATAATTACTGTGAATTTATCAAAAATTGAAAAATTGAAAAAAGTAATTTTAATGGTTATATAAACAACTAGTAATAGCAAAAAAACATTAATTTTCTTATTCATTATAATTAGTAATTTAACTTGTTAAAATACGCACAAAACCCCATCCAGCACAAAAACCATAAACGCCCGCTCCAACAGGATTTGTAAGCCCTAAAGCTAAAGTCAATAATCCACCAGCTGCAACTGCTGTACACGTTCCATCAACAACATCTCCCCAGTCACCTCCTTGAATAACTGATAATTCATTTAATTTTAATTCCTTCATAATATATTATTTTTTTAACCAAAAATTGAGTCCGCAACATTATAACCACAAGCCGTACCAGAGCCAATCATTATAGCTCCTCCAATAGCAGTTCCTATCCCAAGGGTACTAATAGATATAGCTGCTGCTGAAATTAGAGCAAGGGTACAAAAGTAACCAGCTGCTTTATCTCCTTCGCCTTGAATCATTTCCATTTGATTTAATTCTAAACTTTTCATATTAAATTGTTTTTAAAACAAACACTATTAAAACTAGTATAATTTTAATCATCTTAATAGTATTTGAAAGTGTTTATCTTTTTCTACGATTTTTTTTAGGTCACTCATAGCTTTATGACCATTTTTGCGCAAAAATATTTTCATCCCCATAGAAGGTTTTTCTTTTCAATATTAATTCTTATGAAGTATATAAACATAGACCTCAATCATAATTTTCTTTTTTCAAAAATAGATACTTTAAAATGAACATCGGTAAGTCAGCGACTTACTTTTAGTAGGTCATTGACTTACTTTTTATCTAATTATTAAGAAAAACTTAATGCATAACAAAATAAGTTTCAAAACAATTTAAAAACATCAATTTTCTACTCTTCAATTATAGTAAAAATGCTTAGCCCTGTAGTATTACAAAAGTGAATGATTTTGATGTATTTTTTTTAGGTCTATTATTCATAAAAATCAGTAAATTTGTAGGTACAAAAACTAACAAAACAAGCTGTAATTTTACTATAGCTTTATTAAATTCATACATCATGATGAAAACTATTCATTCTTATTGGGCATATATTGTATTAGCAGTATTAATTTATACAGTAGTAAACGCTATTATAGGAATAATCCAGAAAAAAGAATTTACACACAAAGAATTCCGTTTAGGTTTATTCACATTAATAACAACTCATATCCAATTAATTATAGGATTAGGCTGGTATTTTATGTCACCTTGGTTTAAAGCATTAAAATCTAACGGAGGAGAAGTTATGAAAGATTCTGGAGCAAGATTATTAGCAATTGAACATCCACTTACTATGATTATCGCTATTGTTTTAATTACAATGGGATGGTCAAAACATAAGAAACGCGTTAAAAGTGAAGCTAAATTTAAAAGTTTTGCTATTTTTTATGGTATCGCACTTTTACTTATATTATCAAGAATTCCATGGAGTAATTGGTTTTAAAACAAATAAATAGTCCCGCTTTCGCGGGATTTTTTATTTTTGCACTTTATAAAAATAAAACAATGAAATTTTTAAGCTACATACTATCATCTATTTTTGGGCTAGTATTCTTTTCTTTATTATTAATATTTCATCCTTTACAATGGTTAGGGCTTAAACTTTTTGGTCAAAACGGTCACCAAAAAGTAGTTGATATTATGAATTGGTTTTTAATAAAATCACTTTTATTACTAGGAATCAGAACTAAAGTTGAAAACAAACATGAACTACCAGAAAACACAAGTTTAATTTTTGTAGCGAATCATCAAAGTACTTTTGACATACCTCCAATTATATGGCATTTTAGAAAGCATTGGCCTAAATTTGTTGCAAAAAAAGAACTTGGAAAAGGAATACCAAGTATCTCTTTTAACTTAAAGCATGGAGGTGCGGCATTGATTGACAGAAAAGACGGAAAACAGGCTATTGTAGAATTAGCTAAATTTGCAAAACAAATAAATAAAAACAAATGGTCGGCAGTAATATTTCCTGAAGGTACAAGAAGTAAAACCGGGAAACCAAAAAGCTTTGCGCCTAACGGACTAAAAATGCTTACTAAATACAACAAAGAGTCGTACGTTGTACCTTTAACAATTAACAACTCGTGGAAGGTTTTTAAATATGGGAAATTCCCTTTAGGAATTGGAAGTCCTATTAAAATAACCACTCACAAACCAATAAAAGTAAGTAGCCTTCCGTTTGATGAATTATTAGAAAGTGTAGAAACGACTATTAAAGCATCAATTCAATAAGAACAAACAACAATAAAATAAATATAATGTCAATACAAAACATACGAAAAGAAGTAATGCAAACGCTGGAAAAAAACATTGACAGTTTTGTAGACAAATTTTTAGTACCTATAGAAAAGATTTGGCAGCCAACCGATTTTTTACCTAATTCACAAAAAGACACTTTTATTGATGAGGTTAAAGAAATTCAAGAGATTTCAAAAGAATTAGATGATGATTTTTGGGTTGTATTAGTAGGAGATACTATTACAGAAGAAGCTTTACCTACTTATGAATCTTGGTTACTTGATTTAGATGGTATAACGCAACAACCTGACAATGGATGGGCTAAATGGATACGTGCATGGACAGCTGAAGAAAATCGCCATGGAGATGTACTTAATAAATACCTATATTTATCAGGACGTGTAAATATGCGTGAAGTTGAAATCACGACACAGCACCTAATTTCTGACGGATTTGATATTGGTACAGCTACTGATCCTTATAAAAACTTTGTGTATACAAGTTTTCAAGAATTAGCTACCTACATTTCTCATTTAAACGTAGCTAAAATAGCTAAGAAAAAAGGGCATAAAGCTTTAGCTAAAATGTCAAAAATTATTGCTGGTGATGAAATGCGTCATCACTTAGCCTATTCTGAATTTGTAAAAGAAATTTTTAAAATAGATCCTAGTGAAATGATGTTAGCATTTCAACAAATGATGAAACATAAAATAGTAATGCCTGCTATGCACTTACGTGAATCATTTGGCACAAAAGGTAGTTTATTTGATGATTTCTCAACAGTAGCTCAACGTGTAGGAGTATACACAGGTTTTGACTATGTTGATATTTTAAAGAAGTTAAACACTACATGGGAAATTGATAAAATAACCAACTTAACACCTGAAGCAGAGAAAGCAAGAGATTATTTAATGAAGTTACCAGACAGAATGTATAGAATCACGGAACGTATTGTAGTGCCAGATACTAAATTCAATTTTAAATGGATGATTCCATCATAAAAACAAAAAGGTCAGAAGAAATTCTGACCTTTTTTTTATGTTTTTTTTAGTTTACAATCCTCTTATTACTTAATTTTTTGTTTACTTACTCATACACCTACAAGTTATAAAAACTAGCAGCTGACCTACGCTAACAAACTAGTACCATCAGATTTTTTTCTGAAAAATTAATCTATAAGATAGTTTTATAGCAAAAAAGCCATAACATATTACTGTTATGACTTTTTATTTTATTACTCTTACCGCTTACTCATATACGCCACTAGTTGCAAACTAGCGGCCAACATTTTTAGTTTTACTTAATTATACTAATTAATAAAACTTATTTTAGGAGAATTCTTATTCATAGCCTTTTATTTTTCTCTAAAATAATGAAATTAATTGGTAAGATAGTTTTATAGCAAAAAAGTCATAACAATAAAGTAATATGTTATGACTTTTTATTTTATTGACTTTATCATATACTCGTAACCTATTATAAAACAGAATAAACGAATATAAAACGTATACTTCTTATTATAAAACATGTTTTTCCTTATACAGAAACCATATTGTTTTCTTCCAATACTCCAACCTCTAACATACATGTTTTCATCATTTTATAAGTACGCTCAATATCGTTATCTAACCCAATAGAAAAACGAATTAAACCATCAGTCAATCCCATTTCTTCTTGTTCTTCTTCCGGTATTTCTGATGATGTTGATGTTCCTGGAGCAGAAAACAATGTTTTATAAAAACCTAAACTCACTGCTAAATATCCTAAATTACGCTCTTGCATTAATTCCATTAAAGCATTTGCTTTTTCTAATGATCCTGCATCAATAGTTAACATTCCACCAAAACCATACTCTTCATTCATCATTGACTTAAAAACCTCATGAGAAGGATGAGATTTTAATCCTGGATAAACAGTTTTTACTCCATCAGCTTCAAATCTACCAGCTAAAAAACTAGCATTTTTACTATGCTGTTTCATACGAATATGTAACGTCCTCATATTTTTTAAAATAGAAGCAGAGCGCAAAGAGTCCATTGAAGCTCCTAATAACATACTTGCTCCATCTATTACACTTTTTTGCGAGTTTACAAAATCAGAAGTACCACAAACAACACCACCCATAGTATCTGAAGAACCATTAATAAATTTTGTTAAACTATGAATTACTACATCAGCCCCTAATTGAACAGGTGAAATAGACAATGGTGAAAAAGTATTATCCACCACCAATTTTAAATTATATTTTTTAGCTAATGCTGACAGTGCTTTAAGGTCAGCCACCTCCAATAATGGGTTACTTACTGTTTCACAATAAATCACCTTGGTTTTATCATTTATAGATGCTTCAACAACATCTAACTTAGTGATATCAACAAAAGATGTTGAAATATTCATTCGAGGGGTGAAATTCTTTAAAAAAGCATACGTACCTCCATAAATAGTTCTACTAGATACTACATGATCACCAGCGCCACAAATCTGTAATATTGTCGCCGTAATTGCTCCCATTCCTGAACCTGCTACATTTGCAGTTTCTGTTCCCTCCATAGCTGCTAAAGCCTCTCCTAAATATAAATTTGAAGGTGAAGTATGTCGTGAATATAAATAACATCCATCGGTATTACCTTCAAAAGTATCAAACATTGTTTTTGCTTCTAAAAAAGTATACGTAGAAGAATCAGAAATAGAAGGGTTCACGCCTCCGAATTCTCCAAAATATTGTAGGTCTTGTATATTATTTGCTGGTTTAAAATTCATGTATAATTGTATTTAGTTGTTTTATTACCAAGCTAAATACCAGTTTTTTTGATAAAAAATCAATACTTTAGTAGTTATATAGATTTTTTTTCTGTTTTAATGTTTATTTTTAAATACCAGATTAAAAAAACACCTCTTTTAATATTAAAATTTAGATTTTTTTTCAGATGAAATTAGATATTATTGACAAAAAACTTTTAGCCCTACTACAAAAAGACAGCAAACAAACTAACAAAAGCTTATCATTACAACTTGGGCTATCAGTTACTGCTGTTTATGAACGAATAAAAAAACTTGAACGAGAAGACGTTATTACACAGTATGTAGCTATTGTTGACAAAAATAAAATAGACAAATCTTTATTAGTATTTTGTCATATAAAACTTGAAAAACACACTAAAGAATATATTGCCGAATTCGAAAAAGAAATCAATAAATTACAAGAAGTAACAGAATGCTTTCATTTAAGTGGAGAGTATGACTACCTTTTAAAAATTTACATTAAAAACATGGACTCTTACAGAGAATTTATGGTAAACAAAGTAACTGGCTTAAAACACATAGGGAGTACTCATAGTGTTTTTACAATAGGAGAAGTTAAAAACACCATTGCTATTGCTTTATAATTTTTAAAAAGGAAGCTTTATTACCTTTTTCTTTTTTGGCTTTTTTAAATATAAATATTTTTTATCATAATCTATAAAAGCCTTTCCACTTTCTAAAATATCAGCTCCTATAATACCATGCACCTCTTCAGCATCATGCTGAGTTAAAGCTGCGTTTACATGTGACAAATCAAAAAGTACTAGATCACACTTTTTAGTTTTCCAATCACCAATTTTAAGTAAATTATTTTCTGATTTTTGAGTCTCCATATCAGTAGCACCCGCACCGGCTGCTTTAATTTCACTTTCTTCAGAAATCAATTTAAAAAAACTAATTAAATCAAGTCCAACACATGAGTTTGACGCACCAGTATCTAAAATAAAACGCCCTTTAACTCCATTAATCGAAGCCTTTAACTCCAAATGATTCGTAACCATCTTCTTAAGCTTTATTTTAATATATTTCTTTTTCTTTAATACTTTTTTCAAACTTGCCATTTCTTGTACTTTTGCCTACGAATACAAAAATACGTCATTACAAGTAAATGTAATAATCTCATTTAAAATATTGATTTTTTCATGCTACTTGAGTACAACTAAAGAAAACAACTACAATGATTACTGATACTCACACCCATTTATATTCTGATCAATTTGATGAAGATAGAAACGAAATGATATTACGAGCAAAAGAAGCAGGAGTTTCTCGTTTTTTCATCCCAGCAATTGATAGCACTTACACTGAAAGAATGCTTGATTTAGAAAAAAAATATTCTGAAGATGTTTTTTTAATGATGGGATTACATCCTACATCTGTTAAAGAAAACTACAAAGACGAATTAGCACATGTAAAAGAATGGATTGACACTCGAGATTTTTGTGCAATTGGTGAAATAGGTATTGATTTATATTGGGACAAAACATTTTTAAAAGAGCAACAAAAGTCTTTTAAAACACAAATACAATGGGCTAAAGAAAAAAAACTTCCTATTGTAATACACTGTAGAGAAGCTTTCGATGAAATTTTCGAAGTATTAGAAAGCGAGAAAGGAGAAGGATTATTTGGAATTTTTCATTGCTTTACAGGAAATCTAGAGCAAGCAAAAAAAGCTATTTCTTACAATATGAAATTAGGTATTGGAGGAGTTGCTACTTTTAAAAATGGAAAAATTGATAAGTTTTTAAATCAAATAGACATAAAACATATAGTATTAGAAACTGATTCTCCATACTTAGCCCCAACTCCATATAGAGGTAAAAGAAATGAAAGTTCATTCATAACACAGGTAATTGATAAATTAGTTGATATTTACGGACTAACTTTCAACGAAATTTCCGAAATTACAACTCAGAATTCTAAAGATATTTTTAGCATTTAATTTATTCTTTTATGAAGAAAACATTCCTTTTTTATTTCTTTTCACTAACCATACTATTAAGTTTTGGGCAACAAAAACAATTTAGTTTACAAGATTTTCACACTTATAATATTGCTTTAGATAATAAAGTAAATGCTATATTTAAATCTCTAACCGATTCTGAAAGAGTCGTTCAAATGATTGTAACATCAGCAGGAGAACTTGGCAACTCTAACAAGGTTGTTAAAAAGCTAGTAAAACAAAATAAAGTTGGTGGTGTTATTTACCTAAAAGGAACGAAAAAGAATCATAAAAAATTAATCTCTGAACTAAATCAAATAGCTATTAAAAATAAGCAACTCCCTCTTTTACATAGTATGGATGCTGAACCTGGCTTATTGAAAGGTAGAATTAAAGGATCACAAAAACTTCCAAATGCTATCAAAATTAAAAACCCAAAACAATGTGATAGTGTTGTAAAAATTATTAACAAAGAATTACTTAATATTGGAGTTCGTCAAAATTTTGCTCCTGTTGTAGATATTAGCCCTAACAACGAAGCAATAAAAAGTAGAAGTTTTGGAAACGATAAAAATAAAGTTATTCAATTGAGTAAAACTTTTATTGAAACCTCACAAAAAGAACAAATAATTGCCACTGCTAAACATTTTCCAGGGCATGGATTAGTGAAAGGAGACACTCACAAACAATCAGTTTATATTGATGGAGAATTAAAAGAATTAGACATATACAAACCACTTATAAACGCTGGTGTTTTATCAATAATGGTAGCTCACATTACAGTAAAAAACAATACCAAATACACAACGAATGGTTTACCCGCTAGTTGCTCTAGGAATATTGTTACTGATTTACTGAAAAAGGAATTAAACTTTAAAGGCTTGATTGTAACCGATGCCATGAATATAATGAAAGCGGTAACCATTATAAAAGATGCTCCTTTACAAGCTGCTAAAGCTGGATGTGATATGATTTTAATGCCCATTAATGAAACTTCAACCAGAAATCAGATATTAAAAGAAATGCAAATTAATAAAGATTTCAAACAACAAGTATATCAATCTATAAAGAAAATTATTCGATTAAAAGTTTGTCTTGGCTTACTTTAAACAAGTGACTATTTTGAATTTAGAAACAATACATTATAAAACTCCTATAGGAATTGCAGAAATTATTGGAAATAAAGATGGCATACAGTCAGTTTCTGTAATAAACAACGACTTATTAACTTCACTAATTGCTGTTAGCTCTAACACATCGAAAACTCTACAAAATTGTGCTATTCAATTAGATGAATTTTTTAAAGGAGAACGCACTAAATTTGACTTAAAACTAAACCCACAAGGAACAATATTTCAACAAAAAGTTTGGAAAGAGTTATTAGAAATTCCTTTTGGAAAAACTAGATCTTACCTACAACAAACAAAACAAATTGGAGATGTAAAAGCTATTAGAGCGGTAGCTTCAGCAAATGGGAAAAACCCCATTTGGATTATTATTCCCTGCCATAGAGTTATAGGTTCTGACGGTTCTTTAACAGGATATGCTGGTGGTGTATGGCGAAAAAAATGGTTATTAGAACACGAAAGTGGTTGCAAGCAACAAACTCTTTTTTAAAACTACCTAACAAAAAAATTAATTTAAATTACGCTTTTCTATAAAAAATTTCTTTAATAAAAAACTACATTCTTCCTCTAATACTCCTGATATTACTTTTGTTTTTGGATGTATTTTAGTACCTAAAACACTAAACCCAAGTTTAGGTTCATTAGCTCCATAAACTATTTTCCCTATTTGCGTCCAATAACTAGCTCCCGCGCACATTTGACAAGGTTCTAACGTAACATACAATACACAATCTTTTAAATACTTACCACCTAAAAAATCTGCAGCAGCAGTAAAAGCTTGCATTTCTGCATGAGCAGTAACATCGTTTAATGTTTCTGTTAAATTATGACCTCTAGCTATTATTTGCTCTTTAAATACCACAACCGCACCAACTGGCACTTCTCCTTTATCAAAAGCAAATTCTGCCTCCTGTAAGGCTTTTCTCATAAAATAAACATCATCAAACGGATTCATTACAGCAGTTTTAAAACAGTATTAAACAAAAGTAACCAAAAATTAAATGAGCTAGCTCTATTCAAATTACTTATTTTTGTGAAAATTCTTAAGTTTGATATCTATTCATATTCCTGAAAATAAAAAAGTTTACTTTGCTTCTGATCAACATTTAGGAGCCCCAACACAAGAGGCAAGTTTTCCTCGTGAACAGAAATTTGTTAACTGGTTAAATCAAATTAAAGATGATGCTGAAGCTATTTTCTTATTAGGTGATTTATTTGACTTTTGGTTTGAATACAAAACTGTAGTACCTAAAGGGTTTGTTCGTGTTTTAGGTAAACTTGCAGAAATACGAGATAGCGGAATTCCTATTTATTTTTTTGTAGGAAACCATGACTTATGGATGCATGATTATTTTGAAAAAGAATTAAATATTCCTGTATATCACTCTCCTCAAAAGTTTATATTAAATAATAAAACTCTTTTAATTGGTCATGGAGATGGTTTAGGCCCGCATGACAAGGGATATAAAAGAATGAAGAAAGTATTTACTTTTCCTTTGTTTAAATGGATGTTTAAATGGTTACACCCTGATTTAGGAGTTCGATTAGGCCAATATATGTCTGTAAAAAACAAACTTATTTCTGGTGATGAAGATGCTAAATTTTTAGGAGAAGAAAATGAATGGTTAGTTCAATATTGTAAAAGAAAATTAGAAACTGCTCACTACGATTATTTTGTTTTTGGACATCGTCATCTTCCACTTGACATACAACTACAAGAAAACAGTAAATATATTAATCTTGGTGATTGGATACAATATTACACCTATGGTTCTTTTGAAAAAGACAAACTCACTCTTAAAAAGTATTAAACAAAAAAAACTGCCATTTCTGACAGCCTTTTCATAGTTTAATTCAAAAAAAAATATTAAAACTTAAATGTTAGTCCCGCTTTAAAAGAGGTACCGTTAAAACCAAACTGGTTAACTTCCCATGGATATCTAAATCTTCCTCCTAAATCGGTAACTGGATCCCCTTTCGGATCAATTTCATCTGGAAAAACATCAAATAAATTATTTACTTGTGCTCTGAAAGAAATCTTATCAGTAAAGTCATATGCTACTGATAAATCAGTAACTACCTTACCACCAAACGTCTGATCTTTAAAAGAATCAGAAGCATGCCTCCAAGTAACTTCTCCAAAATATGTATTATTTAAATTTGCTGTAAAATCTCCAATTTTATAATCTGCTCCAAATAAAAATTTCATATTTGGTCTAGCACTTGTAATTCTAGACTGCTCTTTTCTATTGAAAATTTTATTTTTATAGTTATTCAGTTTAGTTGGTGTTTTTACTTCTCCTTCTAAATTAGTTTTATTTACATTTAAACCTGCATTTAATCCTAATTTACCAGAAGCAAAATTTATATTTTTATGGCGCAATGTAAAGTCATACCCTTGAGTTATTGTACTAGCTGCATTAATAAAGAACTTAATACTTGTTACATTATTCGCAGTTAATATTTGCTGAACATCAGCATTTGGATTTCCATTATCGTCTGTACCGTTAATTTCACCAGTAAATAATACTCTATCATCAACTCTAACATTATAATAATCAAATGATATGGTAAAATCTCTTGATGCTTTAACTGTTAAACCTGCAGATATATTTTTTGAAGTTTCTGCAAATAATGAAGCAACTCCTAAATCTTTAATTACTGGACTCACATTGTTAAATGTACCTTGATTAGAAATAGTACCTCCAGAAACTAAAGTTTGAACATTACTCAAATACACTTGGTGTAAAGACGGTGCCCTAAAACCTGTACTATAAGACGCTCTTAAAACTCCAGCCTCACCTATTTTGTATCTTGAGTTTATTTTCCAAGAAGTATTTCCTCCAAAATCAGAATAGTTTTCATAACGTGCTGCTCCACCAATTAAAAAATTATCGTTAACATCCCAATCAAGCGTAGCATAAGCACCTACATTTACTCTTGTTTCATTCAAAGCATTCCCTGGCTGTAACCCTGGAAAAGACTGTGCTCCTCCATTTACATATGATTCTTGTTGTCCAGCAGTAACTTCAAAGCGTTCTTGACGACCTTCAACCCCTAAACCAATACTTACTTCTCCAAAAGATCTATTTACATCAAAATTACCAATTATATTACTAAATGCATAAGCACCAGCATCAAAGCTAGTAGGACTATTTCCTCCTAAACTAGGGTTTATTGTGTTCCCTATTGTATAATCAACAGAATTACCTCCATAGGTAGCACTCAAATCTGCATTAAAACCACCAAGTTTAAATCTACTACCTGCAGTAAATAAGATATCTTTTATATTAGTTTCAAAAGTAGGCTGAAAACCATTATAAGTTTGACCTGAAGGTGTTAACAACCCAAAATCATCAGTAATCCAATAAGGTGGTCTGTACAAAGCAAAACTTTTTCCTTTTCTTAAATTACCACCACCAAAAGCATATATAACTGTATCATCATTTAACGGATACTCTGCATTTATATATAAATCTCCTTTTTTCATCTCTGGTTGTCCAACAATCATTCCTAAACCAGGATTATCTTTAGTCCATTGATTATTTACACCAAATAAATCATCTTTTCCAGGTTGTCCTGCTCTATTAGTATAATCTTGATAACCAAAACCAAGAGTTGCATTTAGAAAACCTCCATTACCAAATGTAAGTGTATGATTTACATCTGCATCCATATTAAATCCATCACCTCTTGAAGTAACTCCTGAATTAATATTTACTTGTGTAAAATCTACATTTTTCTTTAATATTATATTTACAACACCCGCAACCGCATCAGATCCATACTGAGCAGAAGCTCCATCACGTAAAATTTCAACTCTTTCAATAGCTGCAGTTGGAATACTTTTCATGTCTGTTCCAACCTCACCTTTTCCTGGTGTATCATTTACATATACTAAGGCACTTTGATTTTTTCGCTTACCATTAACCAAAACTAACGTTCTACTTGGCCCTAACCCTCTTAAATCTGCAGGGTCAAAATGCGCAGTTGCATCTGAAATTGTTTGGTTAGTTGAGTTGTATGATGGTACAGTATAGGTTAACATTTGATCGATATTTGTTTGACCAGTAGCTTGTAATTCCCCTACAGAAATATTATCAATTGGCACAGCAGAATCTAGAATTGTTCTAGGCTTTGCTCTATTACCAGTTAAAACCACCTCGTCTAACACACCACTATCTTCTTTCATTACTATAGAAAGATTAGCAGCTCCATTTACATTTTTCTCAATAGTAGCATATCCCAATGAAGAAAACACAAGTACTGAAGGCACTTTATTTAATTGAATTGTGAATTCACCATTATCATTAGTACTAACTCCATTTGTAGTACCTTTTTCTATAACATCTATAAAAGGAATACCTTGTCCAGTTTCATCTGTTACCTTACCTTTTACAGTTTGTGCAATCATAGAAGAAAAGCACAATAATGTAAAAATAGTAATCAGTTTAGTTATTTGTCTCATAATCAACAGTTATTAAGTAATAATATTTTTAAGATAATTTTTTAACAAAATTAACCACTCATTAACAAAAGACTTAAATTTTAATTATATACTCTCTAAAAATCATAAAATTTTATTTTTTTACAATTTTTATCACTTTTTTAGGTTTAACCATACTTTAACAATTGTTAAATTCATAATATTGTAGTTTTGTTTCACAGAAAAGCTAATATAATTCAAACACATATGGATGTAGATGTACGAGTAATTAATGAAAAAATAGAGCAAGAGAGTGCTTTTGTAGATTTATTAACTACAGAAATGAATAAAGTAATTGTTGGTCAAAAAGACATGATTGAACGATTACTTATTGGTCTTTTAGGTAATGGACACATTTTATTAGAAGGTGTTCCTGGTTTAGCTAAAACACTTGCTATTAACACTCTTTCTAAAGCTGTTCAAGGTAGTTTTAGTCGTGTTCAGTTTACTCCTGACTTGCTTCCTGCTGATGTTGTAGGAACTATGATATACAATGTAAAAGAAAATGATTTCTCTATAAAGAAAGGACCAATTTTCGCCAACTTTGTATTAGCAGATGAAATTAACCGTGCTCCTGCAAAGGTGCAGTCTGCATTACTTGAAGCAATGCAAGAACGTCAAATTACAATTGGTGATGAGACTTTTAAACTTGACGAACCTTTTTTAGTAATGGCTACACAAAATCCAGTTGAGCAAGAAGGAACGTACCCTTTACCTGAAGCTCAAGTTGACCGTTTTATGCTTAAAACTGTAATTGATTATCCGAAATTACAAGACGAGCAATTAATTTTACGTCAAAACTTAAGCGGTAATTACGAAAAAGTAAATCCAGTTGTATCAATTGATCAAATAATTAAAGCTCGTAAAGTAGTAAACGAGGTTTATATGGATGAAAAGATTGAAAAATATATTTTAGATATCGTTTTTGCAACTAGATACCCAGAAAAATACAATTTAGAAAAAATACAACCATTAATTAGTTTTGGTTCTTCCCCTAGAGGTAGTATTGCACTAGCAAAAGCTGCCAAATGTTATGCTTTTATAAAAAGAAGAGGTTATGTTATACCTGAAGACGTTAGAGCTATTGCTTATGATGTGTTAAGACATAGAATAGGAATAACATACGAAGCTGAAGCTGAAAACGTTTCATCTATAGATATTATTAACACAATTATTAACGAAATTCAAGTTCCATAATTTCCCAATTATATTTTAGCTAACCATACTCTAGTAAGAAAAAATATTAACCCCCTTAAATTATAGCTAGAAATGACTTACAAATTAACAACGTACAAAACATTAACAGGAACAAAAGAAATTTTAGAATTAAAAAAGAGAAAAAGAACTGAAGCCATTGTTTACAAAGACAACAAACCTGCTTTTCATATAGACTGTTTTGATTTACAAACTGAATCAAATGTTATAATGAACAGTTTGGTACTTTGTCAGAAAAGAACCATTGGTGAGGTAGTTAAAGAAATTGCCAAAAAGAACAATGTAGATTTATCAATAAAAGAGGCTCCATTATTTTCAATTGAAAAATCATTTGAATTTAAAGAAGTAGAATTGCCTCCTTTACCTGAAAATTGGTTAAACTAATTAATGGATACAAAAGAGTTACTTAAAAAAGTTCGTAAAATAGAAATTAAGACACGTAGATTGTCTAATCATATTTTTGGAGGAGAATACCACTCAACCTTTAAGGGGCGTGGTATGACCTTCTCTGAAGTTAGACAATACCAATATGGTGATGATATTCGTGCTATTGATTGGAATGTTACTGCAAGGTACAACGAACCTTATATTAAAGTATTTGAAGAAGAACGAGAATTAACCATGATGTTAATGGTTGATATTTCTGGTTCTGAATTTTTTGGTACTAACCAACAATTTAAAAAAGACACAATTACTGAGATAGCAGCTACTCTTGCTTTCTCAGCTATTCAAAATAATGATAAAGTAGGCTTAATTTTATTTTCTGATCAAGTAGAATTATTTATTCCTCCTAAAAAAGGAAAAACTCATGTATTACGAATCATTAGAGAACTCATAGAGTTTGAACCCAAAAGCAAAGAAACTAGTATTGACGAGGCATTAAAGTTCTTATCGAACATTATGAAGAAAAAAGCTATTGTTTTTATGCTTTCTGACTTTTTAGATGAAGGGTACGAACGTACTCTTAAAATAGCTGGTAATAAACACGATGTTACTGGTATTAAAGTATATGACAAACATGATCAAGAAATTCCAAATCTTGGAATGGTACCAATGATGGATGCTGAAACTGGCAACATACAACTTGTTAATACAAGTTCTTCATCAGTTAGGTCTCTATACAAAGCTAATGCATTACGATTAGCTGATTATTTTAAAACTACATTTAGAAAAAGTGGCGCAGGTATTATAAATATTAGAGCTGATGAAAGCTATGTTAAAAAACTATTAGCCTATTTTAAACAAAAAGGATAATTGTCAAAAAATGACACTGAACAATGAAGCATAAATTATTTTACATATTTTTCTTACTTACGCTATCTATTAGTTATGCTCAATCTTCAATGGTTAAAATTGAAGCAGATACTACTAACATACGAATTGGAGAACAATTTGAATATAAAATAACTATTAGTGAAACAGAAAATGTTATTATTCCTAAGCTAGGAAATTTAAAAGGCCTAGAGGTAATTGACTCCTTAAAGATAGATACGATTAATAGTAAACTTATTAAAAAATATAAGTTAACTGGTTTTGATAGTGGTGCATTTTACATTCCAAGACAACAAATATTTATCAAAAATCAAGCTTATTTAACAGATAGTTTATTAATAAATGTTACTACAGTAGCTATTGATACTACAAAAATTAAAAAGTTTCCTATAAAAGGTATTAAAGGAGAACCTTATCAATTTGATGATTTTAAAATTTATGTTTATTGGGCTTTAGCTATATTATTAATAGCTATTTCAACTTTATATTTTGCTTTAAAAAGGTCAGACAATAGTACATCAAAAACATTAATTCCTAAACTAGCACCTTATCAGGAAGCCCTAAGAAACTTAAAACTACTTGATGAAAAGTTACTATGGCAAAACAACAAAACAAAAGCTTATTATAGTGAGTTAACTGATATTGTTAGAAACTATATTGAGAGAGAATTAAATGTACCTGCCCTAGAACAAACAACAAATGAACTGGTAGAAAGTTTAATAGATTTCAGTAACTCAAAATCTATTGTAACAGATAAAGAAACTATAAAAAAGTTAAAGAATCTTTTACAACAATCAGACCTTGTAAAATTTGCAAAGTCGAAACCAATGGCTCATGAAATTGAAGCCGACAGAAACACAACTACACATATTATTAACAATCTGAAACCTTCTACTACAGAAGAAAACACAGAAACTAGTTATAGCAAACCTGTAGTTATTGTTCAAAAACCCGAAATCAAGAATCCTAACACAATTACCAAACTATTATTAATTACAGTAACACTTCTTATTGTTACATTAATTTCATTTGGAATTTATAAAGCAATCTCATTGTCTAACTCTATAAAACAACCAGTAGAAAATGTTCAATAATTTTGAATTTCATAGTCCAGAATTTTTATGGCTACTGTTGTTAATTCCATTATTAGCTCTATGGAATTTTTTTACAAGAAAAAAAGACAGTGCTAAATTAAAAATAGCAAGTATAAAAGGGTTTAATGTAAAAAGTTCTTTTTTACCTAAATTAAAACCAATAGTATATGCATTAAGACTTTTTGCATTAGCCTCTATTATTATAGCTTTAGCTAGACCCAGAAATGTTTCCATAAGTAAGAAAACAAAATCAAATAGAGGTATTGATATTGTTATGGCGATTGATGTTTCTGCTAGTATGCTAGCCAAGGATTTAAAGCCAAACCGTTTGGAAGCCTTGAAAAGAGTTGCTACTGATTTTGTAAACAGAAGACCAAATGATCGAATAGGAATTGTTGTTTATGCAGGTGAAAGTTTCACTCAAACTCCAATAACAAGTGATAAATCGATAGTTAAAAGAACTATTTCAGAAATTAAATGGGGACAACTAGAAGGAGGAACTGCTATTGGAATGGGACTTGGATCAGCCGTGAATAGGTTAAAAGAAAGTAAAGCTAAAAGTAAAGTTATTATTTTACTTACCGACGGAGTAAATAATGCTGGCTTTGTAGATCCAAAAACTGCTACAGAACTAGCGAAAGGAAATAATATTAAAGTATACACCATAGGTATTGGAACTAATGGAATGGCTGCTTTTCCTTGGGCTAAAGACCCAAGAACTGGTCAAATAACTTTTAAAAATCAGCAAGTAGAAATTGACGAAACACTACTAAAGCACATAGCCAAAGAAACAGAAGGGAAATACTTTAGAGCAACTAACAACACAAAATTAAAAGCAATCTATGATGAAATAGATAAACTTGAAAAGACAAAAATAGAAGAATTTAAATACTATAATTACACTGAGAAATATCGCTTTTGGGTATTCTTAGGAGGATTATTACTAGTATTCGAATTTCTATTAAAAAACACAATTTTTAAAAGCTTTATATAATTACCCTATAATTATGTATAAAATAGAAGAACCTATATATTTTTACTTTTTTGCAATTATTCCAATAATAATTGTCTTTTTTCTACTGGTTTTATGGTGGAAAAAAAGAACGCAAAAAAAATTTTCTTCTCCTGAATTACTTGCAAAGCTTGCTCCAAACTCTTCACGTTTTAAATCTATATTAAAACTAATATTTTTTTTAATAGGTATTTCTTTATTAATTATCTCTTTAACAAACCCAAAAATGGGTACTAAACTTAAAACAGTTAAGAGAGAAGGAGTTGATGTGGTATTTGCATTAGATGTTTCTAAAAGTATGCTTGCTGAAGATATAGCTCCTAATCGACTAGAAAAATCAAAACAAATAATATCAAAAATAATAGATAAGTTAGGAAGTGATAGAGTGGGTATAATAATTTATGCGGGGAATTCTTACCCTCTTTTACCCATCACTACTGATCATGCTGCTGGTAAAATGTTTTTACAAAACGCAAACCCAGATATGGTTTCAAGCCAAGGAACAGCAATTAATGAAGCCTTGAACCTAGCCAAAACATACTATAATAACGACGAGCAAACTAATCGTTTTTTAATTATTATTTCTGATGGTGAAGATCATCAGGAAGAAACTAAGCAAATAGCTCAGAATATAGCCAATGAAGGTGTAAAAGTTTACACCGTTGGTGTTGGTACTGAAAAAGGTGGACCAATTCCAATAAAATTAAATGGCTCACTTATTGGTTATAAGAAGGATAGAAAAGGGGAAACCGTTATTACACAAAGAAAAGCAACTATATTACAAGAAATTGCTGATATAGCTAATGGAAGTTATATTGATGGTAACAAAACCGATAAACCTGTAAATTCTATTGCAGACATTATTGCAAATGCACAAAAAAGTGAATTTGAAACTAAGCAATTTTCTGATTACAAAGATCAATTTCAATGGTTTTTAGGTATTGGTTTATTATTTTTAATTCTTGACATCTTTTTATTTGATAGAAAGACAAAATGGTTAAAGAAAATAGATTTATTTAATGAAGAAGTTAAAAAATAAAAAGGTGAACAATTTAATAAAAATACTATTCAGCTTGTTTTTTATAACTATTTCAACAATAGTTAATGCACAACAAGACACTTTACAACTTCAAAGAGAAGCTCGTTCTTTAGTTCGTCAAGGAAACAAACTTTATAACAAACAAAAATTTGACGAGGCTTCAATTGCCTATAGAAAATCTTTAAGCAAAAACAGTAAGTACGATAAAGCTAGCTATAACTTTGGCAATACTTTATATCAAAGTAAAAAATATAAAGAGGCAGTTTCACAATTTGAATTAACAGCAAAAACTACAAAAAATAAAATTTCAAAAGCAGAGGCTTACCATAACATTGGTAACTCTATGATGGAACAAAAGCAATATCAACAAGCAGTAGATGCTTACAAAAATTCTTTAAGAAATAACCCTAACGATGATGAAACACGTTATAATTTAGCTGTTGCTCAAAAAAAATTAAAAAAAGAGCAACAAAATAAAAAGAACGATAAGGATAAGAATAAAAAAAATAAAAAGGACAAGAAGGACAAAGACAAGAAGGATAAAAACAAAGACAAGAAAGAAGGAGACGATAAGGATAAAAAAGATGACAAAAAAGATCCTAAAAAGGATCAAAATAAAGATCAGCAAAACAAAAAAAATAAAGATAAAAAAGATAAGCAAAAGCAAAAACCCCAACAAGGTAAAATGACTCCTCAGCAAATGAAACAATTGCTAGAAAGTTTAAACAATGAGGAGAAGAAGACACAGAAAAAAATGAATGTAAAAAAATCAAAAGGAAGAAAAGTTAAGCAAGAAAAGGACTGGTAATCAAATGATAAGATTTTTTGTATTAAATAGTTAAAATATTATTTTTACGCACATTAAAAATGAACAGGGATTTGAAATTTTACATATTAATACTTATAAGTGTTTTTTCACTTACTATTAACGCTCAAGATAGTGTTTTAAAGGTAAGTGTCAGTAAAAATAAACTAGGCGTAAATCAACGATTTAGAGTCCAGTATATAATAAATAAGCAAGGAGCTGATAACTTTAAAGCTCCAAACTTCCGAAATTTTAAAATAGTTGGTGGCCCTAGTCAATCTGTTAGCCAATCATACATAAATGGAAAGAGATCCTTTTCTCAATCTTATACCTATATCTTACAACCAAAAAGAAAAGGAGAATTTGATTTACCTCCAGCTTCAATAGAGATCGACGATAAAACTATTAAATCCGAGACTGCAAAAATTATAGTTTTAGCTGCTGTTGACATTCCTAAAAACCCAAATGACCCTGATTATATAGCTTCTCAAAACATTCATTTAGTCGCTGAAATATCTAAATCAAAACCCTATGTAGGTGAAGGTATTTATGTAGAATATCGTTTATATTTTAGTGAAAATGTTGGTATTTATGACAATGCAATAACACAATCTCCTCAATATAATGGCTTTTGGAACCAAGAAATCAAAAGAAATGGAACTCCTGTAAAAGAAGGTACATATAATGGTGAAAAATATAGGTATGCCGTTTTACATAAAGCTTTATTAATTCCAACTAAAGCTGGAAAGCTAACTATTGACCCCATGAAAATGGATATTATAGTTGCTGTTCCTACAGGACGTGCTGACTTTTTTGGTAATGTAATTACACGTCAGGTGCGAAAAGAATTTTCTTCTGCTAAAAAAACAATTCAAACAAAAGCATTACCTACTTTAAATAAACCAGAAAACTTTACTGGTGCTGTTGGGGAATTTTCTTTTGATGTATCATTAAGCAAAGAAATTTTAAAAGCCAATGAATCATCACAAATAAAAATATCAGTTAAAGGAAAAGGAAACTTAAAACTCTTTGAGCTTCCAAAAATCGAAACTCCAAAAGAATTAGAAGTATACCAACCTGAAAGAAAAGAAAAAGTAAGTGTTGCTTCAAGTGGATTAAGAGGAAATGTTTCAGACAGCTATACTGTTGTACCACAATATAAAGGTAAGTATAAAATTCCTTCAACTAGCTTCTCTTATTTCAACCCTAAAGAAAAAGTATACCAAACAATTACCTCTGAAGATTTATATGTAGATGTTTTAGAAGGAAAAGAGTTAGTAACTAATTCAGACAATAGAAATAATGTTGAAAAACAAGATGTGAAAATGACTGATACTAGCTTTAGATATATTCAAACTTCATCAAGTTTTCATTCAAAACAACAATCAGATTTTTTCAAGTCCATTTTGTTTTATATTCTGTTAATATTTCCAGCTATAGCAATTCCTTTAATTATTTTAATTTACAAAAAGAAAGAGGAAAGAGATGGCGATGTGCTAGGTAACAAACAACGAAAAGCTGATAGATTAGCAAAAAAATATTTATCTGAAGCATCTAAGAAATTAGGAAATAAAGAAGCGTTTTATGAAGCCTTAGAAAGAGCTTTACATAATTATTTGAAAGCAAAATTAAAAGTAGAAACTTCAGATATAAGTAGAGAAAAAATAACACAATTGCTAGAAGGTAAAAATGTTAACTCAACTTCAATAAAAGAATTCATTGAAGTATTGAATGATTGTGATTTTGCACGCTATACACCAATAGATAATACGCAAATGAATCAAGAGTATGAAAAAGCAAAACAAGTAATTACTCAATTAGATAAACAGTTATAATGAAGAATATTATTATACTATTAGTATTCATTACAAACATTGTATCTGCACAAAATGCTGATGCTTTATTTTCTAATGCTAATACTTTATACAAAACAGGGAAATACCAAAAAGCAATTGAGGTTTATAATAAAATTGAAGCCTCAGAAGAAACCTCTTCAGAACTATACTTCAATATAGGGAACTGTTATTATAAATTAAATCAAGTTGCGCCAAGTATCTATAATTATGAAAAAGCATTATTAATAAACCCTTCCAATGAAGATGCAAAAAATAATTTAATCATAGCAAAAAGATTAACGCTAGATAGAATTGAAGAATTACCTAAATCTTTATTTCAAAAACTAAATATAAACTATCTTCAAAAACTACATTATAACTCATGGGCATTAGTTGTAATAGTATTTTCAATAATCGCTAGTGTTCTTTTTTTATTATTTTACTTCTCAACAAATTCAGTAAAAAAACGTTTTTATTTTGTAACAAGTATTCTTTCTTTTTTATTATTGTTAAGTTCTTTAATAATAACATACCAACAATATGATACAGCTAAAAAGACTATAGAAGCAATTGTTTTTACTAAAGAAGTTTCTATAAAAAATTCTCCTACACAAGATTCAGAAGAAATTTTCACTTTACATGAAGGAACCAAAATTAAAGTTTTAGACACTGTTGATGATTGGAAAAAAATTAAGTTAATTGATGGAAAAATTGGCTGGTTATTATCAAAAGATATTAAAATAATAACTATTTTTTAATTTTATTAACAAAAACACATAGTTATAAATACTATCTTTGTTAGTTGTTAAAATTATGAGCAAACAATTATTAATTTATTTTCTAACAATTAGTTTAATTACTTCTGTGGTAGTTCCCACATATATAACGTTGTCTGAAAAAAAATGTGAGAGCTCTTTAGTTAATGACACCTCTGATAATGATGAAAACATTGAAGAGTTTAAAATAAAACTATATTATAGCAACGACATACTTGCTTCTTATCAAGTTACAGAAATAGTTAGAAAGGTATTATATCTTTCTAAAACATATACTTCAATAAGTAGAAAACTTGAATCTCCACCACCTGAACTTTTAGGATAACATACTAAAAAAATCAATCAAAAAAAACTAAACACTCATTTAAAGTGACTTATTCTTGGTTTTATCTAGGAAATGCTAATGAATAAAACTGAGTAAAAATCTTTTGATTGAATTAATTTATCTTAAATAATTTATAATTCGTCAATTCTTAAAATATAAAAAGAGTTGACTAAAAAAATATTTCATGTTCAAAACAATTAAAAATGATTTGCCCGCTAGTGTAGTGGTGTTTTTTGTCGCTTTACCTTTATGTTTAGGTATAGCATTAGCTAGTGGAGCTCCTTTATTTGCTGGTCTTATAGCAGGAATAATTGGAGGTACTATTGTAGGAGGCTTAAGTGGGTCTAAAATTGGGGTAAGTGGTCCTGCTGCAGGATTGGCTGCTATTGTATTATCTGCCATTGGTACATTAGGTGGTTACGAAAACTTTCTTGTAGCCGTAGTATTAGGAGGTGTAATACAAGTTTTACTAGGTGTTCTTAAAGCTGGGGTAATTGGTTATTATTTTCCTTCTTCAGTTATTAAAGGAATGCTAACTGGTATAGGAATTATAATTATAATAAAACAAATACCTTTCTTTTTTGGGTATGATAAATCTGCAGAAAGCATATCTCTAGATGCTATCAATTTAGGATCTACATTAATTGGTGTTCTAGGTTTAGCTATATTATTACTTTGGGATAAAGTATTATCAAAAAAAGGAAAAATATTTCAAATAATTCAAGGACCTCTAGTTGCTGTTGTTGTAGGTATTATTTTTTACGTAATCACTCAAGGTAATGATCAAATTGGTATCAATGCTGCTCAATTAGTAAGTGTACCTGTACCTGATAGTTTTGATACTTTTTTAGGTCAATTTAGTTTTCCTAATTTTGATGCAATTACAAATAAAGATGTTTGGGTTATAGCATTTACCATTGCTTTGGTTGCAAGTTTAGAAACCTTATTATGTGTTGAGGCAACTGATAAATTAGATCCAGATAAAAATGTTACTCCTACTAATAGAGAATTACTTGCACAAGGTACTGGAAATATCATTTCTGGTTTAATTGGAGGTTTACCAATTACTCAAGTAATTGTTAGAAGTTCTGCTAATATTCAATCTGGAGGTAAAAGTAAATTATCTGCCATTATTCATGGTTTCCTTTTACTTATTTCAGTAATATTAATCCCTACTCTTTTAAATAAAATACCATTATCAGTTTTAGCTGCAGTTTTATTAATTGTTGGTTTTAAATTAGCAAAACCAGCGTTATTCTTTAAAATCTACAAACAAGGACTAAAACAATTTTTACCTTTTATTGTAACGGTTTTAGGTATTGTTTTTGCTGATTTACTTATTGGAATTGGATTAGGTTTATCGGTTGGTATTGTTGTTATTTTATATAAAAGTTACCAAAACTCTCATTTCTTACATATTGAAGATAAAAGTAATGGTTTACATAAAATAAAAATGTCATTTGCTGAAGAAGTTACTTTCTTTAATAAAGGTGCAATATTAAAAGAATTAGATAGCTTGCCAGAAGACACTTATTTAGAGTTAGATGTAAGAAAAACAAGGTATTTAGATAATGATATTATTGAAATTTTAGAAGACTTTGCTTTTAAAGCTAAAGAGAAAAATATTGATATTAAATTAATTTCTGAACGAGGTGTTGTTGAAAATCCTTCAAGTTTTATTGAATTTTTTAAGTTAAGACCAAAAGCCTCATAAGTATGAATACATCAAAACATAAGATTGTCGTACTATCTAATTTAAAAGATAGTACGGCAACATCTTTAAATACGGCTATTAGCTTAGCAAAGAAAACTAATGCTAGCATTCATTTATTTCACGTAAAAAAACCTAGTGATATAGTAAGTACTGATAATCAATTATCAGCAAACAGAGCTATTAACACTAACTTTACTAAAATTAACAAGGATATAAATGAGTTAGTTTCTACTTATTCAAAAAAGTATAATATCGATATCACTTCTTCCTTTACTTTTGGTAATATTAAAAATGAAATTGATACTTTTTTAGAAAACTCGAATCCAAACATTATTGTAATTGGAAAACGTAGAAATAAAAGTATAGTTGCTTTAGGTGATAAGATTAGTAGACATCTATTAAAGAAAAAAGGCAAAACAATTATTATAGCCTCTTCAGAAAATAATCTTACACCTGAAAATGAAATTTCTTTAGGTATTTATAATGAGTTAGAACAAAGAAGCAATGATTTTATTACTGAAATCATTGAAAACTCTAATAAACCTTTAAAAAACCTTAAAGTAGATAAAAAAGATATTAAATCTTTAGAAACAAAAGACATTAACTTATTACTAGTAGATAGAGAAAATGTAAAACCTAAATCTACAAAATCATTTAATAAACTACTTAGAAAAATAGACATTTCTTTAGTAGTGGCTAATTAAAAATGTTAATTTCAAAATAACCCAAATTAATAAATCGGTTTTGAACACGAGTATTAATAAATTACAGTTTTTTTAGTATATTTATTCCTACTCAACTCGAGAAATATGAAAAAACTATTTTCAAATCTTAAAGGAGATCTCTTTGGAGGGATTACAGCAGGAATTGTAGCATTACCACTAGCCTTAGCTTTTGGTGTTTCTTCAGGACTAGGACCAAGTGCTGGTTTATATGGAGCTATTTTTATTTCCTTTTTTGCAGCTCTGTTTGGAGGAACAGACACACAAATATCTGGACCAACTGCTCCTATGACAGCTGTAAGTATGGTTGTTATTGCTAGTATTCTTGCATCAAATGATGGTGATATAAATAAAGCTTTACCAACTATCTTGATTGTTTTTCTACTTGCAGGTTTCTTCCAAATTGGTTTAGGAATATTAGGTTTGGGTAAATACATCCGCTATATTCCTTATCCCGTTGTGTCTGGTTTTATGACTGCAATTGGAGTTATCATTTTAGTAACACAAGTATTACCTTCTGTAGGGTATTATGCAAAAGAAGATACTCAATTTGTTGAGAAATTTAAACCTTTAGCTGAAGAAATAATATTAGAAAATATTTTAAAAGATGAAGCAGGTGAAGGAGTATTAGTGTTAGAAAATTTTAAAGAAACAATAAATAGAGCTCAGAAAACTACACAAGCTGACATTTTAAAAGAAAGTAAAACATTAGCAGGTAAAGAGGCTTCTGGCGTTTTAGGAACCTTAAAAGTATTACCAAGAGCCTTAAAAAATATTAATTGGTTAGAATTAATTTTAGCTTTAGGTACTATTTTCATTATTTATGGTTTTAAACGAATTACAACTGCAGTTCCTAGTACGTTAGTTGCATTAGTAGTTATGACCTCTATAGCTTTAGGTTTTAGTTTAAACTACAGGCCTATTGAAGAAATACCTGGAGGATTTCCTTTACCAAATCTAGAAATATTTACTAACTTTAGTTTAGGTAGCATAACTCCATATATATTTACGGCATTAACACTTTCTTTATTAGGTGCAATTGATTCTTTGTTAACATCAGTTGTAGCTGATAATATGACCAAAACTAAACATAAACCAAATAAAGAATTAATCGGTCAAGGAATTGGTAATACAATTGCTGCTGTTTTTGGAGGAATTCCTGGGGCTGGTGCAACTATTCGTACCGTTGTTAATATTAACTCAGGTGGTAAAACCAAACTATCTGGTATGATAGCAGGTATAATGCTTCTTGTAATTTTATTAGGCTTAGGGCCTATTGCTTCAAAAATACCAGCTGCTGTTTTAGCCGGTATTTTAATAACAGTAGGTATTGGAGTTATGGATTATAAAGGATTGAAAGCAATTCCAAACCTTCCTAAAGATGCTAAAATTGGTCCTTTTAAGGTGAGCTCGGAAGTAATTATTATGATCGTAGTATTACTTTTATCTACCTTTTGGAATTTAGTTTATGCCGTTGGTATTGGTTTAGTAATTGCTTCTTTAATGTTTATGAAAAAAATAGGAGATTTAACGGGTAAATATTCTGATGTTAAACCTTTAAAAGAAGAATCGTGGGCAGATGAAAAAGATTTTCCAAAAAACTTATCTGAAGAAGTATTTATTAAACATATAAAGGGTCCTTTGTTTTTTGGGTCAACTAGTGATTTTCAACAATTAGTTAAGCAAATTCCTAATACAGCATCCACCATTATTATAAGGATGGAAAAAATGCAGTATATAGATCAATCTGGACTTTACGCACTTGAAGATATTTTGGTTGATTTGAAAAAAGATGAGAAAAATGTACTTTTAGTTGATCTACTTGATCAACCCCGCTATATGATGGAACGTATTGATATTATTCCTGATTTAATATCAGAAGAATCAATATTTACAACATTTGAAGATTGTTTAACATGGGTAAAACAAAACGTAAAAGATAAATTTTAAAAAATATTTAAAAATGAGAAATACAGCTATTACAAAAAGCAAACAAGATACGTTAACTCCAAATGGAGTATTACAAGATTTATTAGAAGGAAATAAAAGATATACTGAAAATAACTTAACAGCATCTAATGTAACTGAATTAGTTAAGCAAACAACAGGTGGACAATTTCCTAAAGCAGTTATTTTATCATGCATCGATTCAAGAGTGCCAGTAGAGATGGCTTTTGATCAAACTATAGGTGACGTTTTTGTTGCTCGTGTTGCAGGTAATTTTGAAAATACTGATATTTTAGGTAGTATGGAATACTCATGCGCTGTTGCTGGAAGCAAGTTAGTTTTAGTATTAGGTCATGAAAGCTGTGGAGCTGTTAAAGCTGCTTGTGATGGAGTAGAACTTGGAAATATTACTGCAATGCTTGATAATATTGCTCCAGCTGCTAAAATGGCTTCGGATCAAGTTGAAGGTGTTACTAACTCATCAAATGATGAATTTGTAGCAAAAACTGTAGAAAATAATGTAAAATTAACCATTGAAAGAATCCGTGAAAAAAGTAAGATTTTACAAGAAATGGAAGATAATGGTGAAATTGCAATTGTTGGTGGAGTATACTCTTTAAAAACAGGAGCTGTTACAATGCTTTAAACAATAAATACATATTTCTTTTTGTAGAGATTTTAAATTCGAATGGTTTTTCAAATAAAAACCATTCGAATTTTATTTTAAACTAATTATTAGTAAAGAATGACTTTCTTTCAAAGAAAAAGCGACTTCAGTATATTTTACAGAAGTCGCTCTTTTTATTTATGTTAACTTAAAATTATTTAAGTTTCTTTTTAACTGCTATTTCAGTATATGCTTCAATAGTGTCACCTTCTTTGATATCATTATATCCTTTAATTTGAAGACCACAGTCATAACCTTTCTTAACTTCTTTCACATCGTCTTTAAAACGTTTTAATGAAGTTAATAAACCATCATGAACAACTATTCCTTCTCTAATGATACGTATTTTAGCATCTCTTGTTATTTTACCAGACATCACCATACATCCAGCAATATTTCCAACTTTAGAAATTTTATAAACCTCTCTTATTTCAATATTACCAAGAACTTCTTCTTTCATTTCCGGAGATAACATTCCTTCCATTGCGTCTTTCAAGTCATTAATAGCATCATAGATGATAGAATAAGTTCTAATATCTACCTCTTCTCTATCAGCAACTAAACGAGCATTACCTTGAGGACGTACATTAAACCCAACAATAATTGCATCTGAAGCAGTTGCTAATAATACATCAGATTCAGTAATTGCACCTACTCCTTTATGTAAAATATTAACTTGAATTTCTTCAGTTGATAATTTTTGGAATGAATCTGTTAAGGCTTCAACAGAACCATCAACATCACCTTTTAAGATTATATTTAACTCTTTAAAGTCACCTAATGCAATACGACGTCCAATCTCAGCTAACGTTAATGTTTTTTGAGTTCTTACAGATTGCTCACGTTGTAATTGAGATCTCTTAGCAGCAATTTGTTTTGCTTCACGTTCATCATCAAATACATTAAACTTATCACCAGCTTGTGGTGCACCATCAAGACCTAATATTGATATTGGTGTAGATGGTCCAGCTACTTTAACTTTATTTCCTTTATCATCAAACATAGCTCTTACTTTACCACTATGCTTACCTGCTAATAAATAATCTCCAATTTTAAGTGTTCCTGCTTGTACTAAAATAGTAGATACATATCCTCTACCTTTATCTAATAGAGCTTCTACTACAGCACCGTTTGCATTTTTATCAGGGTTAGCTTTTAACTCTAATACTTCAGCTTCTAACAATACCTTTTCTAATAACTCATCAACTCCTTGACCAGTTTTTGCAGAAATTTCTTGTGATTGAATATTACCACCCCAATCCTCAACTAATAAATTCATCGCAGATAATTGCGTTTTAATATTATCAGGATTAGCGTTCTGTTTATCTATTTTATTTATTGCAAAAATGATAGGTACTCCAGCTGCTTGCGCATGCGAGATTGCTTCTTTTGTTTGCGGCATTACATCATCATCAGCTGCTACAACAATAATAACTAAATCGGTAACTTGAGCCCCACGAGCACGCATCGCTGTAAAAGCCTCGTGACCAGGTGTATCTAAAAATGCTATTTTTTGATCTCCAACATTTACTGAATAAGCACCAATATGTTGTGTAATTCCTCCAGATTCTCCATCAATAACATTCGCTTTACGAATATAATCTAATAATGAAGTTTTACCATGATCTACGTGACCCATAACAGTAATGATTGGTGCACGCGTTATTAAATCTTCTGGTTTATCTTCAATTTCTTCAATTGATTCTTCTACCTCAGCTCCAACAAACTCAACTGTATAATTAAATTCTTCTGCTACTATAGATAGTGTTTCTGCATCTAAACGTTGATTCATTGTAACCATCATACCAAGCATCATACAAGATGATATAATGTTTGTTACTGGAACATCCATCATTGTAGCTACTTCACTAACTGTAACAAACTCTGTTACTTTTAGTATTTTACTATCTGCTTGTGCAGCTTCTAACTCTGCTTCACTTTGTTGACGGTGAGCATCTCTTTTATCTCTACGATATTTAGCTCCTTTTCCTTTTTTAGATTTACCTTGAAGTTTTTCAAGAGTTTCTCTAACTTGTTTTTGAATTTGAGCTTCAGTAAGTTCTTCTTTTTGAACAACAGGGCGTCTTCCTCTTTGGCCTCCTCTGTTAGGACCTCCAGTTCTTGCTCCACCTCTATTAGGACCTCCAGTTCTATTTGGTGTTCCTGGTCTGTTAGGACCTCCTCCACGGTTGTTTCCTTGTCCTTGCGTTCTAGTATTTCCAGTTCCAGTACCTCCAGCGTTAGGTTTACTTATCCTCTTACGCTTTTTCTTATCTCCATCTTTAGCTTTAGGATCTGGTTTTTTCTTTTTAGGTCTTTCAAATTGTTTTAAATCAATTTTTTGACCAGTTATTTTAGGACCATCAAGTTTTTTATACTGAGTTTTAATTTTTTCAGCATTTTCAGTATTAACCTCTACTGGTTGTTCAGTTGATTTTGGTTTATCTGCTTTTCTTGCTCGGTCTGTTTTAATTTGCTCAACAGCTTTATCAATACCTTTTTTAGTAAAAGTAGTTGTACTTTTAGGTTCTTCTACTTTCTTAACGGGTTGTGCAACCTTAACAGGTTCTTCTACCTTTTTCTCTACAACAGGCTTCTCTTCTTTTTTAGGCTCTTCAACTTTTATTTCTTTAGGTTGAACAACTTCTTTTTTTGGAGTTTCAATAACTTCTTCAACTTTATTCTCTGTTGATTCAGCAACTGGCTTTGGTTCTTCTTTTTGAACTTTAGGTTCTAAACTTTTACCAGTTTCAATATTTATTTTACCAACAGTTTTAAGTTCTAATTTTGCTGCCTTGGCTTTTAAAACTTCTTGTTTTTTAGCTTCGTCTTCTATACGTTTCTTCTCTTGCTCTACTTCTACTTGTTGACGAATTGCTTCCTTTTCTTTTCTCTTTTCTTCGCTTACCTCTTTAGAAGCAACCTTTTTAGATTTATCTGTTTGAAAACCATCAAGTAATATTTGATACTCTGCATCAGAAATCTTTGTCGTAGGACGCCCCTCAACCTCATAACCTTTTTTAGCTAAGTGTTCTACAGCTCTATCTAAAGAAATGTTTAATTCCCTTAAAACCTTGTTTAGTCTTAATTTGTTGCCTTCAGCCATAAATTATTTTATACTTTTTATTAAAGAACACACTTTATAATATTGCAATAGTTACGCTCTCTTTCTTAATTTTGCTAGTTTTAAACTTAAAAGTAAGGTAACTAACATCCTTATAATATTTTACTCTTCGAATTCTTCTCTTAAAACTCGTTGAACATCTAAAATTGTTTCTTCTTCAAGGTCTGTTCTTTGAACTAACATTGAAACATCTTTCTCAAGAACACTCTTAGCAGTATCTAAACCAATTTTCTTGAATTCAGCTATTACCCATGCTTCTATTTCATCAGAGAATTCTGTTAACTCAACATCTTCTTCTTCAATACCTTCTCTTTGAACATCTATTTCATAACCAGTTAATTCACTAGCTAAACGAATATTTACACCAGATCGTCCAATTGCTTTTGACACTTCCTCTGGTTTTAATAATACATTTACTCGACCTTTTTTACCTCCTTTTTCTTCTTCATAAGCTTCTATAGTAACAGAAAGAACTTTCGCAGGACTTAGCGCTCTAGAAATGAATAATTGCTCATTTTTAGTATAATTAATAACGTCAATATTTTCATTCCCTAATTCACGAACAATACCGTGAATACGTGATCCTTTAACACCAACACAAGCTCCTACAGGATCAATACGATCATCGTAAGAATCTACAGCGATTTTTGCCTTATCACCAGGTATTCTTGCAACTCTTTCAATAGTAATTAAACCATCAAAAACCTCAGGTATTTCTTGTTCGAATAATTTAACTAAGAATTGAGGTGCAGTTCTTGACAAAATAATTACTGGTTTATTTCCTCTTAATTCAACCGTTTTAATTACTCCTCTAACAGTATCTCCTTTTCTAAAAAAATCAGAACGTATTTGTTCACTTTTAGGTAATACAATTTCATTACCTTCATCATCAAGCAAAATTACCGCATTATGACGAATATGGTGCACTTCAGCACTATAAACATCTCCTTCTAACTCTTTAAATTGTTTAAAGATATTAGTACTATCATGCTCATGGATTTTAGATATTAAATTTTGACGTAAAGCTAAAATAGCTCTTCTTCCTAGGTCAACTAATTTAACTTCTTCAGATACATCTTCTCCTATCTCAAAATCAGGTTCTATTTTTCTTGCTTCAGTTAATTCAATCTCTTCATTATCATCTTCCGACATTTCATCTGCAACAACAACTCTGTTTCTCCAAATTTCTAAATCACCTTTATCAGGGTTTATAATAATATCAAAGTTTTCATCAGACCCAAATCTACGTTTTAAAGCAGCTCTAAAAACTTCTTCTAAAATAGACATTAGTGTTACTCTGTCAATACTTTTATTATCTTTAAATTCTGAAAACGACTCAATTAACGCAATATTTTCCATCTCATTATCTTAATTAAAATATAATCTTCACTTTTGCACTTTTAATATCTTCATAAAGTAGAGTTTTTACCTTTTCTACTGTATGCTTACCTTTACCTATAGGTTTTGGCTCTCTAACTTTCCAATGTAACGTTATCTCTTCATCTGTTACATTTGTTAATGTACCTTCAAACTCTTCGGTTTCAGTTTTTACTTTTAATATTCTATTAATATTTTTCTTATACTGTCTTTTAACCAATAAAGGGTGTGCTATATCTGGTGTTGTTACTTCTAAAGAAAAATCTTCTTCTTCTCTATCAAGGTTATGCTCAATATTTCTACTAATACGAACACATTCACTCAACGGCACTCCTTCATCTCCATCAACTATTACTTTTATTTTACTATTAGCAAGAAACTCTAACTCTATTAAAAATAGCGATTCATTCTCACTTAATGCTTCCTGTAATAATTCTTTAACTCTCTCTTTATTCATTCTAGGTATAAAAAGAGGGGACAAACGTCCCCTACATCACTTAACTCTTTTAAATTCCCTGCAAATATACTAACTTATTAGTTAATACACAAGTAGCTTTTATCTAAAAAAATTGGTATATTTAAAGAGTATTTGTTTCTCTTAAATCCCCAAGAAAATTATGAAAAAAATATTAATACCCATTGATTTCTCTAAACACTCAGAATACGCATGTGTACTTGCTTCTAAAATAGCAAAAAAATCTAATAGCGAAGTTCACTTACTTCACATGGTCGAACTCCCCTCAGGTATAGTTGACATGGGAGCTGGTAATAATTTCAGTATTCCTGAAAGCATGCTTTATATTAGAAAAGTTAAAGACAAATTAATGAATCTAAAAAGTGCTTTCTTTTCAAAAATACCAAATGTTCACCACGCTATAAGATTTCAAAATCCTTATGAAGGGATTAGAGATTATTCAAAAAAAATAGATGCCGATTTAGTTATCATGGGTTCAAAGGGACACACTGCTTTAGAAGAGATTTTGATTGGATCTAACACGGAAAAAACAGTTAGAAGCCTTGATATACCTGTTTTAATAACCAAAAAGGAAAGTGATAATTTTAAATTTAAAAAATTAGTTTTCGCATCAACCTTTGAGAAAGATGAAGCTAGAGCTTTTGAAGGGTTTCTTGATTTCTCCACTAATTTTAAAGCCAAAATACACTTACTTAAAATAAACACTCCTCAAAAGTTCGAAAACACTTCTAGCTCTAAGAAAAAAGTTGAAACATTCATAGAAAAATACAATCTCGACAATTATTCAATTCACATATACAACGACAATTCTGTTGAAGAAGGAATTTTAAATTTTTCAGACGAAAAGGACGTAGATTTAATCTCTTTAGCAACTCACGGAAGAAGTGGACTTTCCAGATTTTTTAACGGTAGTGTTTCTTTAAACCTATCTAAGAATGTATTAAAACCTGTCTTAACTTTTAAAGTATAAAAAAACAAAAGCGCAACTTAAATGTTACGCTTTTTGTACGGGCGGAGAGACTCGAACTCTCACACCTCGCGGCACTAGATCCTAAGTCTAGCGTGTCTACCAATTCCACCACGCCCGCTTATTTTTAATTTGTGCCTGCAAATATACACAAAGTATTCAATATACAAGCTCAAATTTTTATTTTTTCATTTTTTTAATTAACTAAATTTATCATTTAAAATTTATGAAAAATATTACTATATAGATTAAGAGCTCTCCGAAGAGAGCTCACAATTAATCATCCTATGTTAAAACCCTTCTAAAAATTCTAAATAGAACACAAATGAGCGGCAAAAATCAACATTTTTTACCAATTTTTAAGTTAATAAATTATTAATTATTATTAAAAATAAACAACTGTTTGATTTTAAACAGAAACCGTTATTTTATAGATAAATCTAAACAATTAAAAAACATATTCTTATTAAGGTTAATTAACAAACAATCAATAATACTTAACAACACTCTTAGTTTGTGTTAAAAAAAATAAATTTTACGAAAAATAGTTAACTTAGCGTACTTAATTATTTTTCAATGCAAACTATTCAAGAATATATAGCTCAACACAAAGAGCGTTTTTTAAATGAACTTATTGATTTATTAAAAATACCATCAGTTAGCGCTGATCCAGCATACAATCAAGATGTATTAAATACAGCTGACATGGTAAAACTACAGCTAGAAAAAGCTGGGTGTGATAAAATAGAAATTTGTGAAACTCCTGGATATCCAATTGTTTATGGTGAAAAGATCATTGACCCAAAATTACCTACAGTTTTAGTATATGGACACTACGATGTGCAACCAGCTGACCCAATTGATTTATGGGATTCTCCACCATTTGAACCAATTATTAAAAAAACAGAGACTCATCCAGAAGGAGCTATTTTTGCTCGGGGTGCTTGTGACGATAAAGGTCAAATGTATATGCACGTAAAAGCATTAGAATACATGACTAACACTGGTAATTTACCTTGTAATGTAAAATTCATGATAGAAGGTGAAGAAGAAGTTGGCTCAGAAAGTTTAGCCTGGTTTGTACCTAGAAACAAAGAAAAATTAGCTAATGATGTTATTTTAATTTCTGATACTGGTATGATAGCTAACTCTATTCCTTCTATAACAACGGGACTTAGAGGATTGAGCTATGTAGAAGTTGAAGTAACTGGACCAAACAGAGATTTACATTCTGGTTTGTATGGTGGAGCTGTTGCAAATCCTATTAATGTATTAACAAAAATGATTGCTTCTTTACATGATGAAAACAATCATATAACCATTCCAGGTTTTTATGATAAGGTAGAAAACCTTTCTAGAGAAGAACGTGATGAAATGGCAAAGGCTCCGTTTTCTTTAGAAAATTATAAAAAATCTCTAGAAATCGATGCTATTTACGGTGAAAAAGGATACACTACTAACGAACGAAACTCTATTCGTCCAACTTTAGATGTAAATGGTATTTGGGGAGGATATACTGGAGAAGGGGCTAAAACAGTGATTGCAAGTAAAGCTTATGCTAAGATATCAATGCGACTGGTACCAAACCAAGAATGGAGAGAAATTACTGAGTTATTTAAAAAACATTTCGAAAGCATTGCTCCTAAAGGAGTTCAAGTAAAAGTTACACCTCATCATGGTGGACAAGGATATGTTACACCTATTGATAATATTGGATACCAAGCAGCAAGCAAAGCATATCAAGAAACATTTGGTGTTACTCCAATACCTCAACGAAGTGGAGGAAGTATACCTATTGTAGCTTTGTTTGAGGAAGAACTGAAAAGTAAAACTATTTTAATGGGATTTGGGTTAGATAGCGATGCTATTCATTCACCAAACGAACATTTTGGTGTATGGAATTATTTAAAAGGTATTGAAACTATACCATTTTTTTACAAATATTTTACTGAATTATCAAAATAAGATAAACCATGCAAACATATTCAAGTAAAATAGTTTTAGCCATAATAATACTGTTTATTAGTTGTTCAAAAAACCAAAAACCAAAACAACGAACCGCTGAAGAATATAAACAAGCCTCTATACTTATGGATAGAGGTTTGTCTAATTTAGTTTATAATCAAGTTTTTGGAAGTACTTTTGTTAATCAAGACTATTTAATATACGCTACTAAAACTAAAAATGGCAAAAAATTTATTTTAGTTGACATAACTACTAAAACTAAAAAAGAAGCTTTTAATCATATTAAACTTGCTAAAAGTTTAGCAAATGAACTTGGTCGAGAAATAGAACAAAACAACTTGCCTATTTCTAAAGTCTCTCTATCTGATGATTTAAAAACTGTTCAATTTATTATAAATAAACAAAGATATTCTTGCAATTTAGAAAACTATTCTATTTCTAAAGTTACTTCACAAAATGCAGAAGTTACTAGAAACGAACATGTTTCTCCAAATAGAAAATTAGCGGCTTACATAGATAATCATAACCTTTGGGTAAGAGATTTAATTACTAACAAAAAAACACAACTTACATTTGATGGTAAAAAAAACTATGGATACGCAACAAACAATGCTGGTTGGACTAAAAGCAATGGAGCTGTTTTAAAATGGTCTCCTAATTCTGATAAAATTGCTACTTTTCAACAAGACTCACGTGAAGTAGGAATGATATACTTAACCTCAACTAATGTTGGACATCCTAAACTTGAAGCTTGGAAACACCCATTACCTGGAGACAAAACCATTTTTACAATTGAACGTGTAATTATTCATCTAGGAACAAAACCTAAAACTGTTCGTCTAAAAATGGATAAGGATTATCAAAGAGGGACTACTACCGATCACATAGCTGACCGGAACAATGAACTACTAGATGCGCAGTGGAAAAAGGATGGATCTCAATTTGCTTTTGTTTCAGGCTCTAGAGATCATAAAATAGCCCATTTACAAATTGCTGACACGAATACTGGTGAAGTAAAATCTATTTATAAAGAAGAAGTTGACACCTATTATGAATCTGGTGTAAATGTTGAAAACTGGAAAGTTTTATTTGATTCAAACGAGTTTATATGGTACTCTGAAAAAACAAACTGGGGACATATTTACTTATATGATTTATCTACAAAACAATTAAAAAGTCAAATCACTTCAGGAAACTGGATTGTAAAACAAGTAAAAAAAGTAGATAAAATTAATAAGAAGGTTTATTTTACTGCTGGAGGAAAAGAAACAGGAAACCCGTATCACAATTATTATTATAGTGTTAATTTTGATGGATCAAACCTAAAAAACTTAACTCCTAGTAAAGGAACTCATTCAGCTACCTTCTCAAGTGATTACTCATATTTAGTAGACACATATTCAACAACCACATCTCCGCCTGTTTCTGTTTTAAGAAATAATAAAGGAGAAAGTATATTAGAATTAGAAACTGCAGACATTACTGCTTTAAAAGAAAAAAATTGGCAAGAGCCTATTGAATTTTCAGTAAAAGCTCGTGACGGGAAAACTGATATTTACGGAATCATGTGCACACCAAGCCATTATGATGAACATAAAAAATACCCTGTATTAAACTACATATATCCTGGACCTCAATCTGGAAGTATTGGTAATTATAAATTCAGGTCTGTTTGGAGAGATTTTCAAGCAGTAGCAGAATTAGGTTTCGTAGTGGTTGCTGTTGATGCAATGGGAACACCAATGAGATCTAAATCTTTTCATGATGCCTATTACGGAAACATGGGAGACAATGGTTTACCAGATAATATTGCAGCTATTAAACAGTTAGCTAAAAAATATAAAGGTATGGATATTGAGCGCGTAGGTATTTGGGGTCATTCTGGAGGTGGATTTGCCTCAACTCGTGCTGTATTTGCTTATCCTGATTTTTATGATGTAGCAGTTTCAGGTGCTGGAAACCATGACAATAGGAATTATGAAGCTGATTGGGGTGAAAAATGGCAAGGCCTTTTAAAGAAAGGAAAAATAGAAGAAAAGGGAGATGGAACTACAAATTATGACAACCAAGCAAATCAATTAATTGCTCATAATTTAAAAGGTAAACTATTAATAACTCATGGAAGCATGGATAATAATGTTTCTCCTTCAAACACAATGTTAGTTGTTGAAGCCTTAATTAAGGCTAATAAAGACTTTGATATGATTATATTTCCAAACAAAAGACATGGTTACGGAAATATGACGAAGTATATGACTCGAAAAAGGTGGGATTATTTTGTAACTCATTTACGAAAAGAAATCCCTCCAAAAGAATTTGATCTATCTAACTTCTAAAAAAAACGCTCGTTATGAGCGTTTTTTTAGTTTAAAACACAAAAAAAACACTTCTACATTTGTAGAATCAAAAAAATACCTCTACATTTGTAGAGTTAATTATAATTAAAAGATTATGCAATTATCAAAAACCGAAGAACAAGTAATGCAATATTTATGGAAGTTAGAAAAAGCTTTTATGAAAGATATATTAGCTGAATTTCCAGAACCTAAACCAGCCAATACAACAGTTGCAACACTATTGAAAAGAATGTATGATAAAGGTTTTGTTAATTACAAATTACATGGGAAATCGAGAGAATATTTTCCTTTAGTTAAAAAATCAGATTATTTCTCGAAACATGTAAATGGGCTAATCAAAAACTTTTTTAACAACTCTGCAAGTCAATTTGCTTCATTTTTTACTTCCGAAACAAATCTTTCTGTTTCTGAATTAGAAAATTTAAAAAAACTGATAGACAACCAAATTAAAGAGCAGAAAAAATGATAAGCTATTTACTAAAATCTACAAGCTGTTTAGCATTATTACTTCTCTTTTATCATATCATATTAGAAAGAGAGAAAATGCATAATTTCAATCGTTTTTACCTGTTAGGAAGTATCTTATTTTCTTTTCTTGTTCCACTAACAACGATAACTGTAGCTAGCACAGCAAAAATTATAGAAGCTACACAGAATTCTCATCAATTAACAATAGCACAAAATAATACACCAATATTAGTTGAAAACAGCTTTAGCTATACTCAATTACTTGTTGTAGTATACCTCATTATATCAACTCTATTTCTGTTTAGGTTTTGCATAAACTTATACAAGATTACTCAAAAAATAAGCTCTAATAATAAAATAAAATATCAAAAAGCAATATTAGTTTTAGTAAATGATGAAATTCTTCCTCATACTTTTTGGAACTATATATTCATCAACAAAAAAGAATATTTAAATGGTAAAATTGAAGAAGAACTATTTACTCATGAACTAACACATGTAACACAAAGACACACACTTGATGTTATTATAATTGAACTACTACAAATTTTATTTTGGGTAAACCCATTATTTATTTTCTTAAAAAAAGCAATACAATTAAACCATGAATTTTTAGCTGATGAAAAGGTTATTAATCAACATAAAAATACATTCCAATACCAGCATTTATTACTAAATAAAGCTGCATGGAGAAACGAATATTACTTGGCCAGTAATTTGAATTACTCACTTACAAAAAAAAGATTAAAAATGATGACAACAAAAAGTTCGTACGCAAAAATCTTGTTAAAAAAACTGGCGGTAATTCCGCTAATAACAGGATTCGTTCTTCTCTTTGCAGAAAGAATTGAAGCACAAGAAAATGATCCTAAAAAAAATTCGACTGTAACTATTACAAAAAATGATGGCGAACAGTATCGAGATTTCACCTATCAGAATGCTAAACTTACTTACACCAACGAAAATGGAAAGAAAATAACAAAAAAGTTTTCAGAATTAACACGTGAAGAAAAACAAAAATTTTTACCACCACCTCCTCCTCCAATGGTTGCTAAAAGAAATACTCCTTCAAAAAAACTGATTGAAGACTTAAAGAATTCAAAAAAATATGCACTTTGGATTGATGGAAAGGTTGTAAACAATAAAGTTCTCAACAATTACAAAAACTCTGACTTTTCAAACTTCTTTGTAAGCTTAGTTTACAAAAATGCAAGAAGCAAACGATTCCCTCAAAAGTACCAAGCTACTTTAAACACACGTGAATATTTTGATTATTTACAAAAAAAGAAAATAGCTAGGTTTAACAAATGGAAGAAAGGTAAAAATATGTTACCACCACCTCCTCCAACTAGTAAAGTTATTAAAAAAGGTGAAAAATCGGTTATTCCACCTCCTCCACCTAAAAAAACAATGGCTGAAAATGTTATAATTGAAGAAGATAATGAAATTGAAACAATTAGAGAAATTGAAACAGTTCATGAATCTAGCAATAACGCTTTAATAGAAGTAATTGAAGAAACTCCTAATATTCATTCTGCTCCAGGAGAAATCGAAATCATAGAAGAGATTTCTAACATTGAAAGAGTAGCACAAAAAAACGAAGAAAAACCAAAAACTGGATGGATTAACATTAAAGGAAAAACTTACTATTTTGTTAAATACAAAACCAAAACAAACTATTACAATCGATGGGGGCAAAGAGTCAATAAAGATGGGAAAATAATTAATGGTGAGAGAACAAAATCTAATAACGTCATAAAAGGACAAAATATTAGCAAGGTTTATAAAGATGATAAAGTTGTTGTTGAATTTCAAAACACTAATTTATCAAACATTCCACCACCTCCACCACCAATGTCTCCTTTAGAATTTATAAAAAAACATAAAGGAAAAAATGTAAGTTACTTTTATAATAATAAAAAAATTAACTATAGAAAGGCTATTAAATTACTGAAGAAAAATCAATCATTAAACATTGATGCTAGAAAGATTGATGGAAAACACGTGATTAAAATTTCACAAGAGCCAATTACAATTGATAAAATCAGTTCATTAACTAATGAGCAAATAATTAAGCTATCTAAAAACAAAGATGTAAAGGCCACCTATTATTTGGATGGTAAAGTCATAACCAAAAATAAATTTGATAAAATTAACCAAGAAAATGTCAAAACAATATATATAAAGAAAAATAAAGATGGTTCAAACTCAATATACATTACCAGTAAATAAAAAATAATTTATTTTTTCTGTTAAAAGCCTCATAAATGAGGCTTTTTTTGTAACATTTTATAAAAAAAATCGTTTTACTAATATGTTAAAGCAATTTTTCCTCATTTGCTCTGGTGTAGACTTACATTTAATAAATAATTGTTCTAATGGAGAACAAAATAAATATGTAGGCATTGGTGCAACAGTTTTTTTTACAGCACTTATGGCAACCATAGCTTCTAGCTATGCACTTTTCACTGTTTTTGATAATATATTTACCGCTATCTTTTTTGGTTGTGTATGGGGATTGTTAATTTTTAACCTAGACAGGTTTATTGTTTCCACCATCAGAAAAAAAGAAAAGTTTAGTTCTGAATTTTTACAAGCCTTACCTCGCTTAATTTTAGCTATGATTATTGCTATTGTTATCTCAAAACCCTTAGAATTAAAAATTTTTGAAAAGGAAATCAACCAAGTGCTATTAGAAGAAAAAAATCAAATGACACTTAACAATAAACAACAAATAGCTCAACAATTTACTCCTGAAATAGAAAAAACTCAATCAGAAATTAATAAATTAAAAGAAGAAATTAATACTAAAGAGAATGAAGTAAACAACCTATATAACACTTATATAGCTGAAGCAGAAGGACGAAAAGGTACTAAACGTGTAGGTAAAGGCCCTGTATATAAAGAAAAAAGAAAGAAACACGATAAAGCACTTGCTGATTTAAATTCACTTAAAGAAGAAAATTCAAAAAAAATAACTCAAAAAGAAGAAGCAATAAACACTCTTTTAAACCAACAAAAGAACATTGAAACATCAACTCAACCCATAATTAGTAATGTTGACGGTTTAATGGCAAGAATTAATGCATTGAATAAATTACCTTGGCTTCCTTCATTTTTTATTTTTCTATTATTTTTAGCTATAGAAACCTCTCCAATTTTCTCAAAGTTAATTAGTTCTAAAGGAGAATATGATTACAAGTTTGAAAACCAAGAATCTATTGTTAAAACATGGATACAACAACAAACACATCAAAGAAATATTCTTCTAAAAACTGACACAGATTTAAACGACAAGGTGTATTCAGATATAAAAGACGAAGAAGAATTATATAAATACAAACAAAAAATAGCTCGTGACTTATTAAAGCTTCAAGCAGACACTTTTTATAAAAATCAACAAAAAATATTATAAATTTACTCACTAATATCTAATACTTATATTTTTATAAGCCATTTTTTTATAGATTTGCAGTCTATTTAAATTTAAAAATTGCATGAAAAATTTAAGTCGCACATTTGCTATAGTTGCACTTTTTTTTTCACTAAGTACTTTTTCACAAGAATTAACAGATTTCTCTTCTCTTCTAATTTCTAAAGAGTTGAAGGAGAATGCTAATGCTATTGTGAGGCTAAGTGAAAAAACAATTGAAATTAAAAACGTTGATAAACTCATTGTAAAAGAAAAAAGAATAGTTACTGTTTTTAATGAGTTAGGAAAAAAACACATTAAAGCATATCAACACTACAACAACGACACTCGAATCACCAAATTAACTGCTACTATTTTTGATGTTTTTGGTAAAAAAACAAAGAAATATACTAAAAGTGATTTTGAAGATGTAAGTGCTGTTAGCAGCGGAACATTGTATTCTGATGCTAGGTTAGTATACCTTGAACACACCCCATCTTCATACCCATATACAGTTGTTTTTGAGTCAGAATACAAGAATAATACTACAGCTTTTATTCCACAATGGTTCCCTATGGAAGGTTATAATGTATCTGTTGAAAAAAGCACCTATACCTTAATTAATCCTTTAAACATTGAGTATAGAAAAAGGGAACAAAATTTTGAAGGGTATTTAATTGAACAATCTATAATTAACTCAGGTTTGATTTATCAGTTAACAAATCAACCAGCAATTAAATACGAAAGTAATACCATACGTTTTAATCAATTTACTCCTAACCTATCAATTGCTTTAAATTTATTTGCGTACAAAGGTATTAAAGGAGCTGCAAAAGACTGGAAAGAACTAGGCATATGGGAGTATAATACATTTTATAAAAATACTGATCAAATATCAGAATCCACTAAATCTAAAATACTAACATTAACAAAAGGAATTAATGACCCAAAAGAAAAAATAAAAGTTATTTATGAATTTGTTCAAAATAAAACTAGGTATATAAATGTAAGTATAGGTATAGGTGGTTTACGACCTATGAAAGCTAGTTATGTTGACAAGGTTGGCTATGGAGATTGTAAAGGTCTAACTAATTATACAAGATCCTTATTAAAAGTAGTAGGAATTGATTCATACTTTACTGAATTATTTGCAGGAAAACAAAAAGAAAACATGGGTTATAGTTTTCCTAAAATAGAAGGTAATCATGTTATTTTAAATATTCCTAATAATGGGAAAGATATTTGGTTAGAATGTACAAGCCAAGCAAGTCCTACTGGTTTTTTAGGAAATTTTACAGATGACAGAGATGTATTAGTTATTACTCCAAAAGGAGGTATCCTTAAAAGAACTCCTAGCTATAAAGCTACAAGTTTACAAATAATAAAGGCTAATATTGACCTAAAAGTAGATGGATCACTGAATGCTTCTTTATCAAGAAAATCATACGGTATTCAGTATGACAATAAATTCCATATTGAAAATTACACTCCTAAAGAACTAGAAAAATATTACAAATCTTATGTATGGGATTATAACAATAACTTAGAACTTAATAAAACATCAATAATCAATAATAAAGATGACGTAGAGTTTACTGAAAAAATAGAGTTATCTGTAAATGAGTTTGCTACTGTTAATAATACTAATTATTTATTTAGAGTAAATTTATTAAACAGAACAACACATATTCCTAAGCGTTATAGAAAAAGGAAAAGACCTTTAAAAATTCATCGTAGTTTTATAGATAAAGATGAATACACCATAAAATTACCAACTGGTTATAACATAAGTACCCTACCTAATAAAAAAGAAATCAAAACTAAATTTGGAATCTATAAAGTAACTATTCAAAAAATAAATGATAGGTCTATTATTTACAAAAGAGAGTTTTCTTTACAAGAAGGTGTTTACCCAAAAGAAGACTATAAACCTTATAGAAAATTTATAAAATCAATTGCTAAATACGACAACCTAAGAATAGAACTAATCAAACAGTAAAAACTAATTATGAAAAAGTTAATCATCATCCCTTTTTTATTTCTAAGTATCGTTTTAAACTCTCAAGAAATAAAGTTTGGTAAAGTATTAAAAGAAGAATTAACAGAGAAAACACACCCTATTGATTCAACAGCTGAAGCTGCATATTTATATAAAAAAAGAAGAACCTTTTTTGAATACGATTCTAATAATGGATTTATTATTGTCACTGAAATTCATGATAGAATTAAAGTTTACACTAAAGAAGGTTTTAAATATGCTGTTAAAAAAATAAATTATTACAAACCTGATTCTGGAGATCAAGAAAAAGTAACCAATCTAAAAGCATACACATTTAATATTGAAGATGGTAAAATAGTAAAACAAAAAGTCTCGAGAAAAAACATCTTTGATGAAAAGTTAAGTAAATATAGAAGTCAAAAAAAAATAACATTCCCAAAGATAAAGGAAGGATCTATTATTGATCTTAAGTACAAAATAATTTCACCTTCACGTTCTATTAAAACATTAAACTTCCAATATAACATACCTGTTAAACAATTATATTGTAAGGTAGAAATTCCTGAGTACTATATTTACAATAAAAGAAACAAAGGATATTATGCTATTCCTTTTAAAGAAACATTTGCTTCTAAATCTATTAGACTTACAAACAAAAGAGAGGTTAGAAGTACAGGTACCACTAGTTCAAATTTTTCAACGAATAGAGTAGATTATAGATCTAGCATTTACACATTTACTAAAACTGACATTCCTGCAATAAAAGATAATGAACCCTATGTAAATAATATTGAAAATTACCGTGGAGGTATGGAATTTGAATTGTCTGGAACAAGGTTTCCAAACTCTCGTTATAAAAATTTCTCTACAAGTTGGGAAGATGTATCAAAAAGAATTTACAAATCAACAAGTTTTGGTGATCAAATAGAAAAAGATCGATATTTCAAAGATGACTTAACTATGATTTTAAAAGATGCTAAAAACGACACTGATAAAATAACTTTAATTTTCAACCACGTTAAAAACAAGGTAAAATGGAATGATTATTACGGAAAGTATACAGAAAAAGGCGTTAAAAAAGCATATAAAGACGGTACAGGAAATGTTGCTGAAATTAATTTAATGCTAACTGGAATGCTACGATCAATTGGTTTTGATGCAAACCCAGTTTTAGTAAGTACTAGGTTTAACGGAACTCCTTTATTTCCTACTTTTAAGGGCTTTAACTATGTAATTAGCAAAATAAATTTCCCTGATCAATCATATATACTACTAGACGCTTCTGAAAAATACTCAACCCCAAACACATTACCTATAAGATGCCTAAATTGGAATGGAAGGGAAATACATAAAAACGGAACCTCAAACTGGGTTAGTTTAATTCCAAAAAAGCATGCAAAAGAAACAAATACGTTGCATATAAAAATAAATGACGATTTCTCTATTAATGGAATGTTAAGAACTGTTTACACAGATCATGTTGCGATGTTGTATCGAGATAAAAACAACATTAAGAAAGAAGAAGATGTAATTACAGCCCTTGAAGACAAACACACTATTGAAATTGAAGATTTTAAGAGTCTTAATAAAACTGCTCTTTCAAAAAATATTGTTCAATCTTTTAAATTTGAAGGAGATGATTTTGTAGAAGGTATAAATGAAAAAATATACATTACTCCATTATTTTTCTTAACCCAAAAAGAAAACCCATTTAAATCAAATGAACGTAATTTCCCAGTTGATTTTGGATTGCCTTGGCAAGACAAACATACAGTATCTATAAATATTCCTGAAGGATATATTATGCAATCTATTCCAGAACCTTTAGCTATAGGTTTGCCTGAAAACTTAGGTGTTTTCAAATTTCAAGTAATGCATAAAGGCAACAAGATTAAAGTAATGTCAGTTTCGCAGATTAATTCAAATATAATCTCTCCACAATACTATTCAATTTTAAAAGATTTTTATAAGCAACTTGTTTCGAAACAAAACGAAAAAATTGTTCTCATAAAAAAATAAAACATAGTAAAAACAATGTTTGCATTAATCTTCGAAAGCTATAGCTTTCGAAGATTTTTTGTGTAATTTCATTTGATTTAAAGCTTCTTATAGAACACAAATAGAATATTTTAACATTTCATATTATAAAAATTCTATATTTACATTTCTTATGAAATCTATAACTAACAAATATTCAATACTTTACTTCATAGCTTCGCTATTATCCCTATTTTTTATTGATAATGATGCTATGATAGAATTAGTTTTAAAACTACTTTCTTTGATTTTCTTATCTTTTTTATACTTAAGCACTTCTAGAGAAATAAACTATTGGTATGTATTAGTGCTTCTTTGTTCAATAGCTTCAGATGCTTCTTTAATATTTGACAGTGATTTATTAATGCTTGGCACTGGACTTTTAATAGCAAATAGAGTTTTATATATCATTATATCAAGAAGGGCTCTATTTAGAACTAACCTAAAAACACTTGTTTTTTACTTTACGGTTTGCTTACTTGTTTTTGTAGTTATTTATGTTGTTTTAAAACCTTATTTACAAGAAATTTCATACATATTTATATCACTAGGAATAACATCAGCTATTATGATATTATTCGCTTTTCTTAACTACTTAAATAAAATGAATACCCAAAACAAACTCTTTCTTTTTGGGTTGTTCTTAATAATTACAGGAGATATATTAATGGCTTTTAATAAGTTTTTAGATTATAACATGGCTTATGTACTAATTTATACGATAATTTATTACATAGCTCGTTACCTTATTTGTGAATCTATGATTGTTAATAAATTAAAAAAATAGCCAATATTAATAAACAATCCTTTATTTTCTCATAGGCCTCATTAACCCTTCTTGAGCCACAGAAGCAACCAAAACACCATCTCTTGTGTAAATATTACCACAGGCAAAACCACGAGCTCCAAAAGAATTTGGGCTTTCAACAGAAAACAGCATCCAATCGCTAAAATCAAAATCACGATAAAACCACATTGAATGATCTAAACTAGCCATTTGTGTATTTCCAAAATGAGCTTTACTCGCATTTGGATACAAACAAGCTGTTAAAATATTATAATCAGAAATATAGGTTAAAATTTGTTGCTTTACTGCTAATTCTAAATCTTCGACCTCTCCTTTTAGCTTAAACCAAACATCAACAATAGGAGGTAAATCTTTTTGATCTAACGGATTTACAATTTGTACAGGTTTAAAGTCTATAGGACGTTCAATACTTAAAAAAGATTTCATTTTCTTTGGTAAGAATGCTCCAAACTGATCTAACATATCATTCCAACTTAACAATTCTTCAGGTTGTTTTATATCTTTTTTAATTGGCATTTGATGCTCATGACCTTCTTCTACCTTATGAAAAGAGCAGGCCAATATAAAAATAGTTTTATCATTTTGATGAGCAGTCACACGCCTAGTAGAAAAACTTCCTCCATCACGAATTGTTTGTACATTATAGGTAATTGGAACTTCTAAATTTCCCGCTTCCAAAAAATAAGAATGTAACGAATGTAAAATACGTTCTTTAGGAGTAGTTCTATAAGCTGCATTTAATGCCTGAGCTAATACTTGCCCTCCAAAAACATTAGGACTTCCAATATCTTTACTTATTCCATTAAAGTTTCCTTCTCCTACATCTTCTAATATTAATATATTTAATAACTCCTGAGTATCTTTCATCTTTTTATTCTACTTTTCTATCAACGTTTTATCTTTGAACGGGTGTTTTTGCTTAAACTCTGTTGGTTTTATTTTATTTAAAAACAAACTTAATATTTTATTAGGTATTGTTTTTTTATGACGTAAATAAATTGTCATTTCTTGAGGAACGGCACCTACTGAACTTTTAATTTCACTTGCAGTTCTACCAAAGTTTAAAGTAGTTAGTTTTTTAGTAATTGCCATAGAAACATAATCATACAACATTCTTTGATAAACAGCATATTGTCTATTCAAACTATAATCTATACCCACAAAATGAGCATCTAATGAATTTTGATTAACAATTCCTGATAAAAATCCAACTAATTTATTTTCTAACCAATATCCTTTTAAAATGTAATTATCTCCTAAATTTTCTTTGAGAACTTTATATGTATTTAAATTAAAATCTCCCAAATTAAAACTAGCACTACTTGACACTTTTTTATATAATTTCGTCATCTCAGGTAGTAAGCTATCTATATTACTTTCAGAAATATCTTTCACTTTTAAAGCATTACTTTGCTTTAATGCTTTCTTCGCCTTAACCCTAAACTTTGTTCTCATTGAAGCTAAATAGTCTTCAAAAAGCACCCAATCTTTATCTAGTTCCAATACCATATTGGGTTCTACTTTAAAAGAATAATAGCCTTCATTATGTAAATCATCAGTAATAACAAGTGACTCTTTAATGAAATCTTTTATCATAAAAGCGTCAATATCATTTTTTAATGATGTGTTTTGGTTTACAAAATGTAATAATGCTTTCACAAACTGTTGTAAAACATCCTTTTTATTTTGATTTGGGTGAATAAAAATACCATGCTCTCCAGTTACAAATGTATTTCCACAAGTAAGTATTTTAAATAGTTTTTCAGAAGATAAAACTTTTAATTTTCTACCCATACATTTTACCCACTCAACAATTGACTGCATTTCATTTTGAACACTATCTAAATAAAAATCTATAATTTGTATGGTAGAAAACCCTATTGCTTTTTTATCATCATCCAATAAAACAATATAAAAAAACTGAATTTGTGTATTGCTTTTCTCTAAAGCTTCTAAATATTTGGGATTAAAATATAGGTTATCTAAGCACTGTAGCTCTTTATAAATTTCATCAGGAATTTTATTTATTGATGAAAAATAACGAGCATTAGGGGCATTATTATTACAAGATAAAATGTTCACTAATATTTTATAATTTGAGTGTAAAATACTAAAAGTTTAGCATATATACCATCTTTAATGTATTATACAACTCCTGCATTCCAAACAGGAACATTTAACAATTTACTTATTTTAATCATATCACTCAATAAGTATTGTTTATCCCCATGATTTAACAAATTAAACCTATCTCCTTTATTCGTTACTAAATTTAACTCATAAGAAAAGTAACTTCCTGAAGAACTGCTGCCTTCTGTGAATTTCTGCAGCACTTGCAAGGCATACACTTGCTGGAAAGGCAGAATTTCGCCACCTACAATAATTTTTCTTTTACGCGTATGAATATGCACTTTAGGTGAAAAAAGTAATGCTAAAAAACAGCCTATCAATAAAAATGGCCCTCCAGAAGTAAAAAAGAGCTTACCTCCCTTCATAAAGGTAAGTGGACTAGTATTAAACTGATAATATTCATAAAAAGAAAAAACTACATAATTTAAACCTATTAATAAAAAACTCCATGCAAATATCTTTGTAAATGAACTAGACGTTATTTTATACCCTTTTGGAGTTTTCTTAAATGTTTCACTTGCAAAATTACTACCAGAACTTTCTACAGCTTCCCATGAAATTTGCTCGCCTATAACATCATTTGTATAATCATCAAAAGTAAAGTTTACTTGCTTGTTTTTAGAGGAAGTTTTATTTCTATTAGAAATATAACTTGTTGTAACCATCCCAATACCCATAAATGCTAAAACAAGTAACATTCCACCAGTTTTAAAATAGAGAAACTTTTCTTTCCCATATACTTTTGTGTGTATTGGAACCGTAATTTCTAGCTTTTTTAGCAGATGTTTATCTTTAGAAGTAGGATGTTGCAACTGCCTTAAAGAGTCTAACTTATAAATATCTTTTTGAAGTGTTAATTGTTTTTCTGCATACTTTTTATATTTACCTTCAAACTCAGGTACAAGTACAAAAAAAACAATACCTAAAGGTATTAATAAAAACAGCCAAGAGCTTTTATAGGACAACTTTTTCATAGAATATTTTTTGTGCAAATTTGAGAATATTTTTAGTTTTAATCACAAAAAAACACCTTAGTTTAATTAAATAAACCAAGGTGTTTTACTACTTTGTAGTTCAGTGTTTTACTATCCTACTATATTAATAATTTTTCCAGGCACAATAATTACTTTCTTAGGAGTGCGTCCTTGTAATTGAGCTTGCGTTTTTTCATACGCCATTACAGTTTTCTCTATCTCTTCTTTAGACATATCTAAAGGTAACTCTAACGTAAAACGCATTTTTCCATTAAATGAAACTGGGTAATTTTTAGAACTCTCAACTAAATGAGAAGCTTCAAATTTTGGAAAGTTAACTGTTGAAATAGATTCAGCATGTCCTAATTTACTCCATAATTCTTCTGAAATATGAGGTGCATACGGAGAAATTAATGTTAGCAACGGCTCTAAAATAGCACGTTTATTACATTTTAATGCAGTTAATTCATTCACAGCAATCATAAAGGTAGAAACTGAAGTATTAAATGAGAAATTCTCAATATCTTCTTCTACTTTTTTAATTGTTTTATGTAACGTTTTTAACTCATCTTTTGTTGGTTCATCATCAGAAATAGTGATTCCATTTTCACCAACATATAATTTCCATAATTTTTTTAAGAAAGAATATACCCCTGAAATACCCGAAGTTTTCCAAGGTTTTGTTTGCTCTAAAGGACCTAAAAACATTTCAAATAAACGTAGTGCATCTGCTCCGTATTCTTCGCAAATGTCATCCGGGTTTACAACATTAAACCAACGTTTAGACATTTTTTCAACTTCCCTTCCAACTACATATTTATCCCCTTCTAAAATAAACTCAGCATTTTCAAATTGAGGTTGCCATTTCTTAAGAGCATCTAAATTTAATTCATCAGAAGTGTTTATTAACTTAACATCAACTCTTATTTCATCAGTATCATATTCTTCTTTTAATCCTTTTGAAACGTATTTATCGGAACCTTTTACTCTATAAACTATAGCACTCGTTCCCAAGATCATTCCTTGGTTAATTAGTTTTTTTGCAAACTCATCAACAGGTAGAAGTCCTTTATCAAACAAGAATTTTTGCCAAAAACGTGCATATAATAAATGCCCTGTAGCATGTTCAGAACCACCAATATATAAATCAACCTCTTTCCAGTAATCAACCGCTTCTTTGCTTACAAATTCTCCATCATTCGTAGAATCCATATAACGGTTAAAATACCAAGAACTTCCTGCCCAACCTGGCATTGTATTTAACTCAAGTGGAAACACAGTTTCGTTATTAATTAAATCATTACTAACAACCTTTGCGTTTTCGCAGTCCCATGCCCAAACCTCAGCATTTCCTAGAGGTGGTTTTCCATCTTCTGTAGGTAAATATTTTTCAACTTCTGGTAAAACGATTGGCAAATGTTTTGTGTCAATCATTTGAGGCATTTCATTTTTATAATATACTGGAAATGGTTCACCCCAATAACGTTGACGGCTAAATACAGCATCACGTAAACGGTAATTTATTTTTCCATACCCAAAACCGCGTTTCTCTAATTCATAGATTACGGTTTTCATTCCTTTTTTATAATTTAAGCCATCTAAGAAATCAGAATTCGCTAATTTAATTCCGTCTTTAGCATCATTTGCTTTTTCAGAAATATCAACATTTGCAAAAATATTTGGAATTTGTAATCCAAAATGATTTGCAAAATCATAATCACGCTGATCACCACATGGAACAGCCATAACAGCACCAGTTCCATAACTTGCCAATACATAATCACCAATCCAAATAGGCACTTGTTTACCAGTAAATGGATGCAAAGCATATGCACCAGTAAATACCCCAGATATTGTTTTAACATCTGCCATACGATCACGTTCAGAACGTTTAGCTGTTGCTTCTATATAAGTATCAACTGCCTTTTTTTGTTCAGCTGTTGTAATTTTTGCTACTAAATCATGTTCAGGAGCCAATGTCATAAAAGACACTCCAAAGATTGTATCAGGTCGTGTTGTGAATACATCAATTTTAGCATCGTACCCATCTACATCAAAAGAAACCATTGCACCTTGACTTCTACCAATCCAATTTGTTTGGCTATCTTTTAAAGGTTGTGGCCAATCTATATTTTGAAGTCCATCTAATAAACGTTGCGCATATGCAGAAATTCGCATAGACCATTGCGTCATTTTTTTACGAATCACCTCATGTCCTCCACGTTCTGAAACTCCATTTACAATTTCATCATTTGCCAAAACAGTTCCTAAAGCAGGACACCAGTTTACCTCGGTATCAGATAAAAAGGTTAAACGATATTGTAATAGTATTTCTTGTTGTTTTTCTGATGAGAAACTTTTCCATTCATCCGCAGAAAAAACATCAATATCTTCATCTGAAACTGCATTAATATTTGCATTTCCTTCTGCTTCAAATTTTAAAATTAAGGTTGAAACATCTTCTGCTTTATCGGTATCTTTATTATACCAAGAATTAAATAATTGAGTAAAAATCCACTGAGTCCATTTATAATACTCTGGACTAGAGGTACGCACTTCACGAGACCAATCAAAAGAAAAACCGATATTATCTAATTGACGACGGTATGTTTTTATGTTTGTTTCTGTAGTAATTGCAGGGTGTTGTCCTGTTTGAATTGCATACTGCTCAGCTGGTAACCCAAATGAATCATATCCTTGTGGATGCAATACATTAAATCCTTTATGACGTTTATAACGTGCATAAATATCACTTGCAATATACCCTAAAGGATGTCCAACATGAAGTCCTGCTCCTGAAGGATAAGGAAACATATCGAGTACGTAATATTTTGGTTTATCAGAAGTGTTACTGGCTTTAAAAGTTTGGTTGTTTGCCCAAAATTGTTGCCATTTTTTTTCTATTTCTTGATGATTGTATTGCATTCTTCTTATTTATTCCTATCGTTATAATTAACAAAAGAATGCAGTAATCTATTAATTAGATTTTAACAACAAACTCGTTACTATTACTACGATATTTATTTAAAGGTGCAAATTTACGTTTATTTGAGGATTATAAAAGTTTTATGATATTCAATTCTAAGTAAGTACTGAATTTTATAACAGTATTAAATTTATATTTTCTTTTTTATCCTAAAAAGGTTGACAAAAGTAGACGTCTCTACTATTGTCAACCTTACTCATGAAAGACAATCACATTGAATTAAAAATATTTCCCCTTAAAATTATTTTTACTCTATACATGTTTTATAATTAGACCCTTCCTTATATAATACTTGTAAAACCTCTTTATTAATAAAAAAAGATACAATCGTATTTTCACAACTAAACTCAACCTCATAACTCTTAATATTACTACCTCCATAATTGATTGTTAATTTTTCATTTGTTTTATAGTAATCGAATGTCCTTGGAATCGGAGTTGTAAACACTCCATCAATTCCATAAAATGTTGATCGTTTACCACTTTTAAAAGTATGCTTAACATTTTTCTCAAGCCCTTTCAACAACCAATCACCTTTTTCTAACAATTCAATTTTATCTTCTATTGTTAGTTCTTTAGGTAATTCATCTTCATTAGAGCTACAGCTTGAAAACCCAAGGAGTATTATAATTCCTATAAAAACAATTAGATTACATAAACTTTTCATAATTTCTGTATTTTGGATTAGTGATTTAAGACACTTCGAAATACGTATTATTTATTAAGTTTTACAGCCTAAAACTTAGCTAAGAGGGTTAAAAAAGAATTAAAGAGGAAAAAAAAGAGTTAAACTTTTAAGTAATTACTAATAAAGTAATACTATTATATGTTAAGCCATTGTTTAAATTCAGCTGCTTTATTTTTACTAATAATAATTGCTTCAGGAGTTTCTGATTGTAAAACAATTTTTAATTGACTCTTTCCATATTTAATTATTTTATCAATAGAAGCAATATTTATAATAAACTGCCTATTCGCTCTAAAAAACAAGGATTCATCAAAATTAGTATACATATCATCTAAACTTGCATTAGATGTAGATTTTTTTCCATCAAAACAAACTACATAAGTAATTGTGTTTTCTGTATAAACATAAGCAATGTCTTTAATTAGCACAGGTACTAACTCATTTCTCATGTACGTTAAAATTCTATTTTTATTTTTTTCTGAATTTCCTTCTGTTTTATCTTGCTTAGTTACTTTTATTACTTTTTCCTTATAAGATACAAGGTCAGTATTTAGCTTTGATAAATTCATTACTTCAGAAGTCAAATTAGAGTTTTTTAGTTCTAACTGTTTTTCATAACGACTACCAATTATCCTTACTGCAAATGAAGATAAAACAATAACTAAAATACCCATAATTAAAAAAATTAGGTAAAAATTTCGTCTTAGCTTTTTCATTTGAATTTTAATGCTATTCACATTAACATTTGCCGCTACAATAAGATCGGACGTTTTAGTTGGTGCAATATGAATTACTTCCGAAGTTAATTGAGCTATATTTGATGAATTTGTAACAAGCAGTTCATACAAATCATCAGAATTATTCTTTCCTTTTAAAGATGATAACAAGTTTGAATTAGAGTTAATACTTTGTCCGATTTTAGTTATATCTGGATGACATACCTTTTGTCCAGACCAATTAAACACACTAATAAACCAACTATCTGAGCTAGTTTCAGTAATTGTTTCTTGAAGATTGTTAATAGCTTTATTCTTATCTAAGTTGTTAGATAATTGAAAATCTAACATCCTAGCTATTTCATTTGCTTCTCTTTTACTAGATTCAACTTGAACCTCTATAAGTTGATTAGCACTAGCTTTTATAAAATAATTAGAGGCAACAGTTGCCACTATTAAAAAGACAAATGCTATTGACAAAATCGTTAAAAAATACAATCTATCTTTTCTCATGTTTTACTTTTCAAAAAACGAAATATACTACTATTATTGGTTTTTTAGTGTTTATTTTTTCTTCTTCAACTTTTAATATTACCTTTTCACGTAGATTTGTTCTGTAATTTTGAAATAATTCTTTTTCTTTGAAAAAGAATTAACTTTTGAAAATGTGATTACCAAAAAGACTTTCTTTTTCGCTATTATTTTCTTATTCCTATTATTGATTGGAATAATTACATATCAGTTTTTGATTGTTAATAAAAAGCATTCAAGTACTTCAAAAGTTGAAATCAGTATTCAGTCAACTAAATTAGTAGAGGCTTTTATAGATAATGAAACTAAAGCTGATGATTTATACATCAATAAACTAATACAAGTTACTGGAATTATTAAAGAAATAAATTTTTTAAACGATAAAACTACCCTCATTTTAGAAGGTAACAACTCTAATAATTCTGGAATTATTTGTGACATTCATAAAAGTCAAACAAAAAAACTAACCAACATAAAAAAACATCAAAAAGTAACTTTAAAAGGAATTTGCAAAGGTTTTTTAAAAGATGTAATACTTTTAGATTGTTATATAGATTTTAAAATTAATGAATAAATTACTTGTATTCTTCTTATTCAGTGCTCTTTTTTTTACTCAAATAAGTGCACAAAATCAATTTATTGCTCGGCAGGGGCAAGTTTCATTTTTCTCATATGCTTCTGTTGAAAATATAGAAGCTAAAAACAATCAAGCTTTAAGTATTTTAGATATTGAAAAAAAAGAAATAGCTGTAAGTATGTTAATGCGTGCTTTTGTTTTTAAGAAAAACTTGATGCATGAACATTTTAATGAAAGTTATATTGAATCGGATGTTTTCCCAAAAGCAACTTTTGAAGGAAAGATCATTGATTTTGATCCATTAGCTTCTGGAGTTCAAACTAAATTAATAAAAGGTACCATTACCATTCGTGGTATCTCTAAAGAGATTTCTATAAAAACATCAATTAGTAAAACTCCAAAAGGATTTTATCTAGATGGTGAATTTAGTTTAGTTGTTAAAGATTTCGAAATTAAAATACCTCCAATTTTATCTAATAATATTGCCAAAATTGTTTCAGTTAAAATCAAAATCCAATACCTTCCTTATGAAGAAATCAATCGTTAAATATTTATTCTCTTTTTCTTTTATAGCAGGTTTGTTTTCCATGAATGCTCAAAGTTTATTAACTAAACTAGAAAAAGAATACCAAACAAAGCCAGTAAACGAAATAGCCACTTTTAAAACTACAAGAATTGGTTTAGGTCATTCTATTGAAACTAGAAAAAAGGGAGCTTTAGAAATCTCTCTTTATAGTAGATATTGGAATCATAAAGAGGGGAACACGCAACGTTTTTTAGCAGATGAAGTTAGTGTACGCTTTGGTTTAGACTATGCTATTACTGATAATTTTACAATTGGTGCTGGCTATACAAATTTTAATAAGGTTACGGATGGTTTTCTAAAGTATAAAATTATTAAACAAAAAAGAAACACTAACAAATCCCCATTTAGCATTGTTCTATTTCAAGGAGCTTCTATTAGAAAGAATAAAAATTCTACATCTGGATTATACGGAAGTAGTACTTTAGATTCAAACATCTATAGTTTTACAAGTCAAGTTTTAATTGCCAGAAAATTTAACAGAAAGTTTTCTATGCAGTTAACGCCAACTTTAATTAATCGTACTAATAGTGTTTTTGAAGGTCAACCCAAAAGCCAATTTGCTTTAGGGCTTGGAGCAAGGTATAAAGCAGGAGGACATGTTTCTATTGTTTCTGAATACTATCATGTAACCAACCCTGTAAAATCACCTATAAAAATTTACAACCCTTTTATGGTTGGAGTTAACTGGGAGCTAAGTCATTTACTTTTACAATTTCAAATTACAAATGCTCGAAGTTTTTCTGAGGATGCTTTTATTACACAAACTCAAAATAATTTCAACTTTCATGATGGTAATTTCCATTTTGGTTTTAATGCAACATTTGTATTACATTTAAGTAAAAACAAACTTTAAATTAAGTTTTCAATACTATAAAAAATCGTCTAAAAGTAAATTCTAGACGATTTTAAATAAAAGTAGTTAGTTGATTTTGATAAATCATAAAAGGTAGTACTATGTTTAAATTTAATATTACCTATAAAATATTTCCCCTTCCAGTTATACTGGCTCATCAAATATCTATTTAATTATTAATTGTTTTTCACAAAATTCCTTAAGCGTATTATTTTTAGTCATAAACGAAAGTAATAGAATAGAAATATTTTATCTATTCTTTCTTACATTATAGTAACAGGGAGTAAACTAAAAGGTTTAATGCTCAATGGCGATTCCCATTGAGCATCAAGGGGTAAAATTGTAAGTTAAGTAGTTCTTATAAATGTTTCTTTTTAGTGACCTCTTTCTTATATGGTGAGATTTACTTTATGTTTCATTTATCTAGTAAATGTATTTGTTACTACTTACACTATTATGACACGTTTTAAAACAATAAGTCACTGATTATCAAAATATTTTAACAATTTTTATTTTTATAATCCATAAGCTTTATATTAGCTAAAAAAACTGTTATGAAATACTTTTATCTATCATTTTTACTTTTTATTCTATTAAGTTGTTTTTCAACTCATAAAGTAGCGTTTGAAAAATTTAATTTTATCCATAAAAGTGATACAACTTCTTATAACGAAATACGCTTTACAGGAGGTTCACCACTTGATACTCATAAAGTAATGTATGACAAGTTTGGGAAATGGAGTAAAAAAACATATTCAAATAATATAAAGCACCCCATTTTAATATGGGAAAATATAGACTTATTTTCAAATGGAAAAAAGTATACAATTATAACTAATGGTTATGAAGCCTTTAAATACACTTACTCCTCAATTATAATATTAGATAAAGACGAAACAGATTTACTATCTGAATCATCATCTGAAAAAAAAGTCTTAGCTAATTTATTTTCACGTCTTATAAATAAAAACAATCTGAAAAAAAGAGATTTTTATGAACCCTACTGGAAAGAAGTAGATCCTGAAAAATATAAACGCATAAAAAAAAGGGGTTAAAATAAATTTTAACCCCTTTTTATTTTTCTATAAAAATTATCCTTTAACAGGAACTGAAACTATCGTTTTTCCCCAACCTAAATTCATGGTAAAATTATCGCCTTCACCACTAAAAGCTATTGAAAAAACTTCTAATTTTTCTTTTGCTGTTGAAACCTTTCCGGTTACACGAACTACATCTTCACTTTCTTTATAAAAATATGATCCCCAAACATTTTTAGCTGTACTTAAAATCACAGTCCATTTGGTAGCTCCTGGAATTGTAAATAAAGTGTATGTACCTGCCTTTACTTCTTTACCACCAAAATTCACATTTTTATAAAAAGTAATTTCCGCTGCTTCATTAGCTCCCGTTCTCCATACTTTACCTGCTGGCGCTAATTTATCTAAACCTCTTCCTTTTAACTGAGGGCGACTATATATTACTTTTACCTTCTTATTAGAAACTCTATAGCTTGAAGGGTATGACGCTGCATCCATAGGACTTTTATCTAATCCTGGAAATTCTTGCGCATTTATTTCATTTGAAAACACTAGCGCTATTGTAAATACAATAATTGATAAAATTGATTTTTTCATTATTCTGTGTATATGTGATTATTTCGTATTCGTCTACAAATCTAAATATCCTTACGTTAAACTTTTATTAATTTTAAAAAAATATTTTTACTTTTTAGCTACTAAAAATCTTCTTTGCTTCATTAACTCATATATAAACAATAACAATACACTTAGTCCAAAAAGAGGTAATAAAATTGCTAAGAACACTATAAATAATATAACTACTGCCCCCACTTTAAAATCTTTTTTTACTTTAGGTATTCCCCAGTTTCCTTTTTGCCTTCTTAATAAATATGAAAAAACAGCTCCAATACTCATTAATGTGAGTGCAATGGCTACCCCAAACATTAGCCACCAATTCCATACTCCAAACTGTCCTTGATGAAATACCATAACCCACATTCTTCCTCTCATTAAAATACCTACATCACTCCAGTTATGCGCCTTTAGTAATTTACCAGAATATTGATCAAAATGTAACATTTTTTGAGCTTTTAAGTTACTTGTTTTATTAGATACACTAAATGTGCTTTTGGACGATTTTGGTAGTCCTATACTTATTGTACCCTCTAAATTTTGCTGTTTTGCTATAAAAACCATTTTATCTAATGTTAATGATTTATTAGCAATCGCTGAAGATAACCCTCTTCCATTCCATGTTTTTGGATATCCTGTATTGGTTACTTTCTGCACCCATTTAAAATTACCTCCAAAAACATCTGTCCATGGTAAACCACCTGCTAAGGTTAGTAATAACAAACCTGAAATCCAAAACCCTAACACTGCATGTACATCTCTAAAAAGAATTCTTTTTCCTTCTTTGTATCTAATTGTAAAAACACCTTTAATACCTCTTTTAAAAGGCCACCAAATATATAGACCTGTAATAATAAGTACAATCATCCAACTTGCAATTAGTTCAATAATTTTTGTTCCTACTTTACCTCCTAATAATTCACCATGTAGTTTTCTAACGCTATACATCCATGTGTCTTTTGATGAAAACTTTCCTGATACTTCATTAGTATATGGATTTACAAATAGTGATTTTTTATGACTAAATCTACCTGAAACAAACTCTATACTTTCTTCACTATTTACAGGTAAAACCATTGCATTTGGTTTCTTTTTCATATGCTGTATAGCAACATCCCATTGTTGTTGAAAGGAGTGTTTTACTTCACCTTTTCCTACTACATGTTGAATATTCTTTTTTACCTCCTTTTCTACTTTAGGATTAAACAAATAAATAGCCCCCGTCACCGAAAGCACTAATACGAAAGGTAATGATATTAAACCAGCAATAAAATGCCACTTCCACAACCATTGATTCAAATTTCTATTTTTCATTTCATTCTTTAAAAATTATACTTCACTCCAAAATGAAATGCTCTTGGGTTTCCAATACTGTACGTATTTTGTTTACCCCATTTACTATAAGAAGCTCTTACTGCATACAACTTATCAAAAATATTTAAGGCTTGCCCCCAAATTTCAAACTGTTTGTACGTATAATTTGCTCTAAAATTAAAAACTTGATGACCACCATAAGTAGAAGTTCCAAAAACTGAATTCCCTAATCCATCTTTGCCAACAACGGCTTGTCCTTCAAAACTAGTATTATATTTTCCTATTTGTTCATGTTCAAGTGTTACTAATAAATTATTAATAGGTTTATAATTCAAAGAAGTTATTGCTATATATTTAGGTGCAGTTTGCATATCAGTATTAGAATAATCTACATTATTATCAAAAAAAGAACGATACTTATGAGTTGCATAACTACCACTATAATTCACCCATAAATTATGAATAAAATTATATTTAACTCCTAATTCAATTCCTTTTGAACGTGTTTTTCCAGCATTCTTTTGAACAAAATCTCCGTTATCATTTCTAATAGAAATCAACCTATCAATTCCATCTAATTGATAAATAGCCACATCTACTTTTAATTTTGAAGGAATCATAAAGTACCCTCCAATTTCATAATTATGAAATTTAGCAGGTTGTAAAGAAAATGCATTTCCAGTTGTATTTTTTCCATTTCTAAACAAAGTTCCAACTTGTGGTGGCGTAAATCCTTTAGAGTAATTAGAATATATTCCCGCATTTTTACTTAAATTCAAGTTAACACCTAACTTCGGTGAAAAATTAGTATAGGTTACATTTGTATCTTGTACTCCTGAATTCCCTTCATCTTTGTTATCATACTTATATTTAAAACCATCATAACGAATTGCACCAGTTAACTTAACATTTTGTAAAGGTGATATTTCAAACTGTGCATACCCTGCATAATTAAAAATATCTGCTTCGTACTTTAAAATATAATCTCCTTTTTTAATAGAATAATATATATTTTTAGCAGATGCAACATCAACAGTTACATCAATATTTTCTGCTTGATAAGTTTGTGGTGAAAAATCAGTTGTAGCACCAACTATTAAACTTGAATTAGCAAAATTAAAATCTATTTTATGCTGAATTAAACCAACATAACTTTTAAATTTATTAACGTTAATTTCTCCTTTTCCTGTACCATCTAAAACTCCCCCAACTCTGTTTTGTTTAATTCTATAAGATGGTAATTGGTTCATTTCATTATTTCTGTATATAAAATTAAAAGAAGTTTTATTTCGATCATTCCAAAATTTATCTAACGTAGAACGAAACCTATAAGCTTTTGCCTTACGCTCAGTAAATGTTTGATTGCTTTTATAATTTCCATCTGTATAATTTTTCTCAGAAATTGATCCTGACATATCAGAGCGATAGTTTATATATGTTAAACTATTTGTCCATTGTAAGCTCTCAGAAAACTCATTTGCATTTTTAAATGAAACAGCCGTTTTTTCATAATCAGAATGCCCTACAATACCATTATCTCTTCGTACATGATGCCCTCCAATATAAAAACCATGCTTTTCTTTTACCGTTGTTGAAGCTTCAAGTTCATATCTTGTTAACCCTAAATCATTAATTTGAAAACCTATGGAACCACCAAACTCTTTACTAGGGTTTTTAGTAATAAAATTAAAGCTCCCTCCAATAGCTTCACTTCCATAAATACTAGAAGCTGGCCCTTTCAATACCTCAACTCTATTAAAGGTCGTATTATTCATTTCTAACAAAGCATTATGATTAAACACTGCTACTGGACGTATTGGCAAACCATCTTCAACATATAAAAACAATGATTTTGTTGATATTGGAGATCGAGTAGCCATAAAATGTTGCTCATTACTTGATGCTTTTGAAGTACTCATAAAAACTCCTGGAACTTGATTTACCAGCTGCTCTATTCCAAATGCTTTCATTTCCTTTATTTGGTTCGCTGTTAATAATCCAATAGAAGCCGAAACCTCTTGTCTTTTTTGTGTTTCTCTACTTGCCGAGATTATTACTTCCTCTAAGTTTTCAATGTCCTCGTCTAAAACAATAGTATTGTAACCCTCTTTTAAAATTACTTGTTTTGTTTTATAACCTATAGCTGATACTTGTACACTTTCATTTTTTAACTTTATAGAAAAGTTACCATCGAAATCGGTAATTGTTCCTTTCTTTCTATTCTCTTGTGATATAATTGTAGCTTGTACAATAGATTCTTTTTGCTTTGTAACTACTTTTCCTTTAAAAATAGTTTGAGCTGAAGTATTTATTACAACAAATAGCATTGTAATACATACCATTAAATATGTTTTCTTCATTCTTTTTAAAAATTATAATTTAAATAGATGCTTGATCTATATTTTATTTTAATAGTTCCTTGCGCTAATTTTTGTTGTACTGGATACATTGCTAATGCTCCTATTGTTAGCTTATTTGTATTATACTCAGCTCCAAAACTTGTAAATAAAGCATGCCCTTTTGTATTTTTAATTGGTACATCAAAAACTTTATTACTATCATAAAACTCTCCTGATACTCCCACAGATGGAACAAAATTATTTTTGCCGACATCTTTGAACATATAAAAAAAAGTACTACTAAAGTTAAACTGGTTACCAAATTGGTACTCTTTGCTATTAGCAGTTTTTAAATAATAATTAAGATAGTTTGTTACTCCCCAGTTATTATGTTTATATACATATTGTACGTTGGTAATTACATCAATACTACCAGTACCTAACTGAAAACTTGGGTTAATTGAATTATTAACTGTTTCGTCATAATTTCCAGTAGGAAGCTTTATACCTCCTCCCACTTTTAGTAAGTGATTAGATGTTGAAATCACATCTTTTTCTTCATTATAACTACTCTTTTTTTTATTTAAAACAGTGTAACTAATTAAAAAAGAGATATCTCCCAACCCTTCAATTCCTGTTGTTTTATTTACATACTCTCTTGAGTGAAAATGAAAAGGAACAAAAATTTGAGCTTCTAAATACCCTTTGATTATTGGAATTCTAGACCAAACCTGTATTGTATTAAAAAATTCATTTATTATTGGTGAATTATTAAAAATACCATCTTTAGATTGGTACTTTTGATGTAGGTATCTTACCCCTATGAAATTATTATCAATGATTCCTCCCAGTCCTAAACTTCCTCCATTGTTACTACACCCGCAGGCATCGCAGTCATCTAAAAACGAAGTGTAATATTTAGGAAAAGGATTATTTGCCTCTAATTTCACTGATAAAAAACACATTAAAAGTGCTACTATTATTTTATTCTGTAAACCTCTTATCTGTAATAAATTCTTCATCTGTTAATGTTTTTAAGAAAGTAATTATTGCTGTCTTCTCCTCTTGTTTTAATTGAATTCCAACGATGCCTTTTGTGCTTTTAAGAATAGGATCTAAATTTTGTGTTTCTTGAATTCCATTAGAATAAAAATTAAGTACTGAAACTAATGAACCAAACCTTCCATCATGCATATAAGGAGCAGTTAGCTCAATATTTCTAAGACTAGGAACTTTAAACTTGTATTTATCTTCTTCTAACAAAGTAACTGTCATTCTTCCTAAGTCATTCAAATCTGGATTAATAGGTAGTCCATTATTCCTAAAAGCATCATCTGTAAATAAATCTGAAGTATGACATGAAGCGCATTTTTCTTTAAAAAGCACTAGTCCTTTTTTTTCTTCATTTGAAAAATCTCCCCCCTTTTCCTTTCTAACATATTTATCGTATTTAGAATTCGATGAAACCATCATCAACATAAATTGTGACAATGCTTTAAATGTATTGTCTGCATTTATTTTTCCATCTTCAAACGCTTCACTAAACAACTGTTTATATGCTTTATCTTTTTGTAACTTCTCAATAACATTCGTTACAGTTTCATCCATTTCATCTGGGTTAGTAATTGGTATTATCGGAAAGAGATCTAAATGAAAAGCTGCTCCATCCCATGAAAATTGTTTTTGAAAAGCTACATTTTGAATAGGCTGAGTATTTCTTTTACCTTTTCTATCTTCAACACCATGACTAAACTGATGTCCATGATGGGTAAAAGCAAATTTTTGTTGATGACAAAAAGCACAAGAAACCACACCATCACTAGATAATTTTCCATCATGGTACAATTTCTTTCCTAACTCAAACCCTTTCTCTGTAATAGGATTTGAACTTAAATCATAATGTGGCTCAGGAAAATTACTAGGTTTTTCAAATACAAGCTCTATATTAGTATATACCTCACCTTTTTTACAACTAAGAAAAGTACATACCAATAATACTATCAATATTTTTTTCATTACGTATTATTTTTACAATTGATTAAGCTTAATCAATATCAATTAGTATAACAATTCAAAAGAATGGTGTTAAATACCATTCTTTTGAATTACGTAATGTTAATGATGAGTTGCATTATGAACATGATGCACCATGAACATATCTGTATAATTTTCAGATATATTTGAAGCTTTATCACCTCCCATAATAGTTGAGCCCTCAGATAATTTGATCTTTGTTTTTCCGTCTAGCATTTTGTTAGCATCAACTTTAATATGCAATTGAGGAGACGTTTCTTTGCTTACAATAGCAATATCCATAGGTAGGGTTACCTCCTTGTATAAGTCTACCGTAGTTCCTCTACTTGCTATATGTAGCATAAAAGGAGACGCTGTAGCTTGAGTGTTTTCTTTATAGTTCCCTTCTAAAACAACAAATTTATACCCTGCTTGCCAACTCCAAGTTAAATTATAACCTTCAGCTAAAGTCCAAAAACCTTGTTGCACAGCTTGACCTTGCTTAAAACGCTCTTGATCTACACCTATTCCAAACTTAATTTTGGTATATCTCCCGGCAGGTACATCTTTAAGTGAAATTTGAACTTTTTTAGTTTTATTAGTTCCTCCTTCACTTATTATAAAGTAGCTATTATCTTTCGGGTAAACTACTTCTTTGCCTTCTTCAGTTATAAGTACAAAATTACTAACGATATAATCAAAAGAATTAATAGTTAATATTTCACCGTTTCCATTAGTATATGTTGAAGTTCCTAATAACAATTTATCATTTGAAAATCCGTTATCAAATTCAATTGCTACTTCATTTTTTCCTTCTAATTTTTCATTTCCTATTTCGTCATCACTACACGAAACAAAAGCCATAGCTAGCGCTATGAAAGTTATTATTTTTTTCATCTTTTATATTTTTTTACAGCAAATTTTAACATACATATTGTTATACTCTTCCATAATAGCTTTGATCATAGAAGAGGCTTCTTACTGTAAGAATTGTATTAAATAAGTTTAAATTATGTGAATAACTACACTAACCTACTATTAAAAAAAGTAAGCCAGTTAGTTAAAAAAGTATGTAAAAATTAAACTGTAGGTGGATGAAAAATTTCTTTATTAAATAAGTAGTAGTACCCTTTTTTATAGGAAAATTGTTGTGTTTTTTTATAGAAACCTTCTCTTTCGCTTTTAACCTTTAAAATACTAACAAATCCTATAGGATATTCTTCCATAGATATTCGTAAAGAGTTAAAATCATCTTCTTGCTGCTGTTCAAGTTTTTTCATAAGCTGACATTTTCCTTTACAGCTCATCTCAGGTTTATCTTTATTTATACATAATATTTTTGATATGTAATCATAATTAATTACATACTCTACAAATGGAGCAATTGGTCTTAACATTGCCACCATATATAAAATAACAAAAATGTATATGTTTATTTTTTTTAACAAACCTTGATTATATTCGGTGCAAAGATAATTTTAGTTTTTTAAAAAGAATATGATATTTAACATATTTCTTTACTATTAAGAACCTGAACCTTTTAACAATTAATGATTTTTACAAGAATGAGATTCTCTAATTATTAGAAAAAGAATGCTTTGTAAGTGCTATTTTAATTTATTCTAAATAAATTACTATATTTGCACTTTATATTAAAAGAATATGATTGTTTTTTACGTTGATAATAAAAAAGTTACGCCTATAGTATCTCTAAATAATGAGAAAACTATCTGTGACTCTATTTGCTCATCAAACTGCATAAAACCAAAAGGTAAATGTTGCAATAAGTACCTAAAAAAAGGCATCAACTGTAAGCGATGCCCTTTAACTTTTGATTTAAAAGCTGTATCTTAAACTAATTATTCAACTTTTAATAAGAAATAGTTTTTCTTACCTCTTTGTAATAACACGTATTTATCAGCTATTAAATCTTTTTCTGTAATTGTAAAATCTTCTTTTACTTTTTCTTTATTTACAGAAATTGAATTTTCTTTTAAAGCTCTTCTAGCATCTCCATTTGACTTTAAAAAATTTGTTTTAGCTGCTAAAGCTCCTATCATATCTAACCCCTCATTGATATCAGAAGTACTAACTGAAGCTTGAGGAACCCCATCAAATACATCTAAGAAGGTTTGCTCATCTAAACTTTTTAAATCTTCCGCTGTTGATTTTCCAAACAATATATTTGAAGCCGCTATTGCTTTATCTAATTCTTCTTTAGAGTGTACAAAAACAGTAACCTCTTCCGCTAATTTTTTCTGTAATACTCTCTGATGTGGTGCTTCTTTATGTTCTTCTATTAAAGAGCTAATAGTTTCTTTATCTAAAAATGTAAAAATTTTGATGTACTTTTCTGCATCTTCATCAGAAGTGTTTAACCAAAATTGATAAAACTTATATACAGAAGTTTTATCAGCATCTAACCAAACATTTCCTCCTTCAGACTTTCCAAATTTAGATCCGTCAGCTTTAGTTATTAATGGACATGTAGCTGCATATGCTTTTGCCTCTTCACCAACATTCATTCTACGTACTAATTCAGTACCTGTAGTTATATTTCCCCATTGATCAGAACCTCCCATTTGTAATTTACAGTTGTAGGTTTTATATAAATGGTAAAAATCGTACCCTTGAATTAATTGGTATGTAAATTCAGTAAAACTCATCCCTCCACTACCTTCTCCAGAGATACGCTTCTTTACAGAATCTTTTGCCATCATATAGTTAACAGTAATACGCTTACCTACATCTCTAGCAAATTCAATAAAAGAAAAACTCTTCATCCAATCGTAGTTGTTTACTAAAATAGGTGAGTTTTCACTGCCATTATCAAAATTTAAAAAACGCCCTAAGGTTCTTTTAATTCCCTCTACGTTTTTAGCAAGTGCTTCTTCATTTAATAAATTACGCTCATCAGATTTCCCAGATGGATCACCAATCATTCCAGTAGCGCCTCCAACTAAAGCAACAGGTTTATGCCCTGCTTTTTCAATATGAACCAATAAAATAATTGGAACCAAACTACCAATATGTAATGAGTCTGACGTTGGATCAAAACCTATATAAGCCGTTGTCATTTCTTTTTGCAATTGCTCTTCGGTTCCAGGCATCATATCATGTATCATACCTCTCCATTGTAATTCTTCAACTAAATTCTTGGTCATTATTATAATCTTTTTTGGTTTACAAATATAGTGTTTCGAAATTTTTTAACATCATCCACATTATGTCAATTTAATTTTAACCATAGAATTAATATTTACCAAACAAGGAACATGAAATCATTTTATATAAAAAAAACTTTTGAGCTTATTTAACAAGGTTGCTTTTTTTATATTTGATAGTTTATATTTTATCATATATGATTTTAGTTACAGGAGGAACAGGCTTAGTAGGATCGCATTTACTATATCATTTAACTCTAAAAAATGATACGGTTTTAGCTATTTATAGAACTGAGGAACGAATAAAGAATGTAGAAAAAGTATTTTCTTATTATACAAATGACACTAATTCTTTATTAAAAAAGATTCATTGGATCCAGGGAGATATAACTGACATTCCTTCTTTAAAAATTGTTTTTTCTAATCTTATAACTCAAGTGTATCATTGCGCAGCATTAGTATCATTTAACCCTAAAGATTATAAAAAAATGCGTAGAGTTAATATTGACGGGACTGCAAATATTGTTAATTTTTGTATTGATAACACCATAAAAAAAATATGCTTTGTTAGTTCAATTGCCACAGTAGGTGATAGTATTAACAATAAAATTATAACTGAAGAAAATGAATGGCAAGATAGTAGTAATAACCATGGTTATGCTATCACAAAATATGGTGCTGAAATGGAAATTTGGCGCGCAAGTCAAGAAGGTGTTAATGTAGTTGTTATAAACCCAGGTGTTATTTTAGGTAGTGGTTTTTGGAAAGAAGGCTCAGGGAAATTGTTTACTCAAGTATTCAATGGTTTTAAATTTTACACTGAAGGGGTTACTGGTTTTGTTGGTGTTAAAGATGTTGTTAAAATCATGATTATGCTTGCAGAATCTAGCATTAAAAATGAACGTTTTATTCTAGTTTCTGAAAATAAATCATTTAAAGAAGTTCTCTCTATAATAGCCAAAGGATTTGATAAAAAAGGTCCTACAATAAAGGTGAATAAGCTTGCTACAAAAATATTTTGGCGTATTGATTGGCTTGTAACAAAACTTACTGGAAAAGAACCATTACTAACAAAGAACTCTGCTAAATCATCTCATAACAAATCGTACTATTCATCACAAAAAATAAAAGACGCTTTAACTTTTGATTTTGAACCTATTCCTAAAGTTATTAACGGAGTTTGTAAAGATTACCTATGATTTCCTTTATCTAATTCTTCTAATTTCTCTGGTAATTCTTTTCCTTTTAATAATAGTTTTTTATCTATTTGTTTTTCTGTTTCAGTTCCTGTTAAATTAAGAATATTTGGTCTGTCTAATGAATCTTGAATTCGTTGTTTAGTAATATAAATATCATACAAGCTATCAATATTTTTCTTTACTAAGTTTAACATTTCAGAATACTCATCTATTCTTGAAGTATAATATTTATTACTTGTATCAAACCTAACAGTATCTATTTTATATTTTTCATATACAACTACCATATAATTCGATAGCTTTTTCAAGTTTTTATTCTTAATATTCTTTGCCGACGATGCCAAATACATATCGGTCAGCAAATTAACCATAGAATCTTTAGGAATTAAGTCTTTTGGCTTCTTGTAAATAGTATTACTAGTACAAGAAACCAAAAACATTAATATAAAAAAATATAAAAATTTATTCATTATCTATTAAAAACTAGACGTTCACCTTTAACCTCTTCATTAAATTCACCTTCATTATACATCAAATTCCCATTAACAAAAGTATGCGTAATTTTGTTTGAAAATTTTTGTCCTTCAAAAGGAGACCATCCACATTTATATAAAATATTTTCTTTAGAAACTTCCCAATTTTGAGTAGGATCTACCAAAACAAGATCAGCAAAAAAACCTTCTTTTATAAATCCTCTTTTTTCAACACTAAACAATTTAGCAGGATTATGACACATTTTCTCTACTGCTTTCTCAATAGGTAATACTCCTTCTTTAACTTTTTCTAAAACAGCAGTTACAGCATGTTGTACTAAAGGGCCTCCACTTGGAGCTTTGGTGTACACATTATCTTTTTCTTCAAGAGTATGAGGAGCATGATCTGTAGCAATAACATCTATTCTATCGTCTAATAAAGCCTTCCATAACCCATCTTTATCCTTTTGAGTTTTAACCGCTGGATTCCATTTAATATGAGTTCCTTTGACATCATAATCAGCATCTGTAAACCATAAATGATGAACGCATACCTCCGCTGTAATTTGCTTTTCTTCTAATGGAATATCATTTCTAAATAAATGAGTTTCTTTTTCAGTAGACAAATGAAATATATGTAATCGAGCTCCTGTTTTCTTTGCTAACTCTATTGCTTTTGATGAAGATAAATAACATGCTTCTTCACTACGTATAATTGGATGATATTTAACTGGAATATCATCACCATACTTTGCATTATACTCTTCTGTATTTTTTCTTATAGTTGCCTCATCTTCACAATGAACAGAAATCAAAAGCTTCGTAGATGAAAATATTTTTTCTAAAACCTCTTCATTGTCAACTAACATATTTCCTGTTGAAGAGCCCAAAAACAACTTAATTCCTGCAACATTTTTAGAATCAGTTTTTAATAATTCTTCTAAATTATCATTAGTTCCACCAAACATAAAAGAATAGTTGGCATATGATGTTTTTCGTGCTACTTCAAACTTCTCTTCCAGTAATTCTTGAGTTGTTGCTTGTGGAACAGTATTAGGCATTTCAATAAATGACGTAATTCCTCCAGCAATTGCTGCTTTACTTTCAGTTGCTATGTTAGCTTTATGAGTTAATCCTGGTTCTCTAAAATGAACCTGATCATCAATCATACCTGGAATTAAATACTTTCCTTCAGCATTAATAATTGTTGCTGTGGTTGCTTCAATATTAGTTGCTATTTGTTTTATATATCTATCTTCAATTAAAACATCGCCTGTAAAAACCTTGTTTTCGTTAACGATTTTGGCATTTTTTATTAAATATGATTGCATGTTATTTTGGTAATCCGTTTAGTCTCATTTTTATAACTCCAAAAAGCGCTTCGTACACTATACCTCCACTCATTTTGGATTCTCCTCGAGTTCTATCAGTAAAAATAACTGATACTTCCTTTATTTTAAATTTATGCTTCCATGCTTTATATTTCATTTCTATTTGAAAAGCATATCCAACAAATTTAACTTTATCTAATTGTATTGTTTCTAAAACGTTGCGCTTCCAACAAACAAATCCTGCAGTAGTATCATGCACTGGTATTCCCGTTATAAAACGAACATATTTAGAAGCAAAGTATGACAATAATACCCTATTCATTGGCCAATTAACAACATTAACTCCTACAGAATATCTTGACCCTACTGAAACGTCTCCTCCCTCAATTGCACATGCATTATACAACCTTATTAAATCTTTAGGATTATGAGAAAAATCAGCGTCCATTTCTATAATATAGTCATACCCTTTATTTAAAGACCACTTAAATCCATGAATATAAGCAGTTCCTAAACCATTCTTTTCTTTTCTGTTTTCTATGTATAATCTATCAACAAATTCTTTTTGTAATTCTTCAACAATTGAAGCAGTTCCATCAGGAGAATTATCATCAACTACTAAAACATCAAAAGCCTTTTCTTGATCAAATGTAGCTCTTATAATTGCTTCAATATTTTCTTTTTCATTGTATGTAGGAATAATGACTATGGTGTCTGACCTCATAATTTTCATCTAAATAAGGGCAAATATACACTAATTTATCACTAATTTTGTGTTAATTAAGAGCTCAAAACACCAATTTTGCAAGCAATAGAACTTATTAATAACTCTGATAGTTGGTTTACCTTAGTAATTCTTTTTACTATCGTATTACTTGCTATACTTAAACTTATAAAACCAAATTATTTGTTGGGGTATACATTGGCTTTTTTTACACCTGGTTTCTTTCAGAAAAAAGCTGAAGAGAATATGTATCTTTTCTCACCTTTTAAATTTATTTTGTTTTGCTATAGTTCAATTTCTATTTCTTTAGTTTTTTACTTAATCGTACAACCATCAACAACTAACAAAAATAATTTCATAACATTTCTAATTATATTGGCTTCTGTATTTTTTTATTTACTTATTAAGTATTTTATAGAAAACATAATTGCTAGTATCTTGGCTATAAAAGGAAACATTAATTATTTTTTGCATGTTAAATATGGTTATTTATTTACCGTAGGTTTATGGATTTTACCTTTAATTATACTCTATAAATATAGTTTACACAGTAGCTATTTTTTATTTACTGGACTAATTACATTACTTATTTTCAGAGCCTTTTTAATAATAACCAACAATAAAAACATAGTTATAGGTAAGTTGTTTTATTTTATTTTGTATTTTTGCACCCTTGAAATAGCACCGCTATTGATTCTTTATAAAACAACAACTACGTAAAGAGAAAATTTATGAAAGTGAAAACTATTTTAGTATCTCAACCAGCACCAAAAACTGAAACTTCTCCATACTTTGATTTGGCAGAAAAACAAAAAGTCAAAATTGACTTTCGCTCGTTTATTCATGTTGAAGGTATTCCGGTAAAAGAGGTAAGGGCTCAAAAAATAGATTTAAATAACTATACCGCTATTATTTTAACAAGCAGAAATGCTGTTGATAATTTCTTCAGAATAGCAGAAGAGATGCGTTTTACGGTTCCTGATGATATGAAATATTTCTGTCAGTCAGAAGCTGTTGCTTATTACCTACAAAAATATGTAGTTTACAGAAAACGTAAAATTTATGTTGGTAACAGAACTTTTCCTGAGTTAACAAAATTAATTAAGAAGCATAAAGATGAAAAGTTTTTATTACCTTCTTCTGATAAATTAAAAGCATTAATTCCAGCTGAATTAGATAAGTTAGGAGTTGATTGGAAACGTGCTGATTTATACAGAACAGTAGTAAGTGATTTAACGGATTTGGAAAATGTTTTTTATGATGTATTAGTATTCTTTAGCCCTTCTGGTATTGATAGCTTATTTAAAAATTTCCCAAACTTTAAACAAAACGATACTCGAATTGCTGTGTTTGGAAATTCAACTATTAAAGCTGTCGAAAAAAGAGGTTTACGTGTAGATATTTCTGCACCAACCCCAGAAACTCCATCAATGACAATGGCTTTAGATAAATATATTAAAGAAGTAAATAAAAAGTAATTTTTTATTTTAAAATATTTAAACCCCATCAGAATTAATTTTGATGGGGTTTTTCTTGTTCGTAAGTTTCACATAAATACTTCGTCAGAATTGTAACACAAAATATTTTTATGATACTAATTCTTCTTTTTATTTCTGCTTGTTTTTTAGCATATACAAATGGTGCAAATGATAATTTTAAAGGTGTTGCCACATTATTTGGAGCTGGCATAACTGATTATAAAAAAGCTATTAATTGGGCAACTTTAACAACCTTTGCCGGTTCAGTTACTACTATTTTTCTAGCCAAAGAATTAGTTAAAAACTTTTCAGGAAAAGGGTTAGTTCCTAATGAACTAATACAATCTCCTACTTTTGCTATTTCAATTGCATTAGGAGCTGCTATTACAGTTTTTACAGCTACAAAAATAGGAATGCCAATTTCTACTACACATAGTTTAGTGGGTGCTCTTTTTGGAACCGGAGTGATGGCAGTTGGTTCACAATTTAATTTTGGGAAGCTAGGCAATACCTTTTTAATGCCACTTATAGTAAGCCCATTAGTTGCTACAACTTTAAGTTTAATCGCTTACTTAGTATTTAAGTATATAAGAAAACAAATTCCAAGTTTAAACACAAAAAAACCAACTCTAATTGGTGTATCTTCTCCTAAGATTTTAGACGGATTACATTATTTAAGTTCTGGAATTGTAAGTTTTTCTAGAGGATTAAATGACACTCCTAAAATAGTTGGTTTATTAATTATCATTAACACAATAGACATTAAATGGAGTATGATTTTTATTGCTGTAATTATGGCTTTGGGTGGTTTAATAAATGCTAAAAAAGTTGGTGAAACAATGAGTGAAAAAATTACAAAAATGAATTCTGGTCAAGGTTTTACTGCAAATATGATTACTGGTTTATTAGTTACAACTGCCAGTATACATGGATTACCCGTATCAACCACCCATGTTTCTGTTGGCTCTCTATTTGGTATCGGTATAGTAACTAAAAAAGCTAACTATAAAACAATTGGAAAAATTATATTATCTTGGGTACTTACCCTTCCTATAGCTGCAATTATGAGCGCAATTGTTTTTAAAACATTAGAATTATTAATGTAACTTCTGATACAAATTTAATTGAAACAATTAGTTATTTTTGAAATAATGTAAATACTATTTATGAATAAATACCTGGAAATTATCAAAAATTCTTATACAGGATATTGGAATTACTTAAAACAATCTGTATTCTTTGAATTAAATTGGGAGAATTATTTTTATGGGTTGATTCTAATATCATTTGTTGTTTGGGGACTGGAACTAATATTTCCTTGGAGAAAAAAACAACCCATATTCAGAAAAGATTTTTGGCTAGATATTTTTTACATGTTTTTTAATTTTTTCATATTAAACTTAATTGTTTTAATTGCTCTATCCAACACCTCTGAGCAATTACTAAATGATTTTTTAAGCATATTTAATCTATCTGTATCTAGTTTTCAATTATTTGAAATTAATAGTCTCCACTACATATTAAGGCTTTTTATATTCTTTATAATTATTGATTTCATCCAATGGTTTACGCACACCTTATTACATAAGTATGAATTTTTATGGAACTTCCATAAAGTACATCATTCTGTAAAAGAAATGGGGTTTGCGGCGCACTTACGCTATCACTGGATGGAACCTGTTGTTTATAACTCTATGAAGTACATCCCACTTGCTATAATGGGAGGGTTTACCGCTAAAGATGTAGCTATCATTCATTTTTTTAACATTACTATAGGTCATTTAAATCATGCTAACATTAATTGGGATTATGGTTTTTTAAAGTATATACTAAATAATCCTAAAATGCACATATGGCATCATGCTAAAGAACTTCCTAAAGAAAGAAAAAAAGGAGTTAATTTTGGAATTACCTTAAGCATATGGGACTACTTATTTAAAACTAACTACATACCTCATAACGGAAGAGATATTGAAATTGGCTTTGAAGGTGATGATACATTTCCTAAAGATTTTATTAGCCAAGAATTATACCCGTTAAAAAAATAAACACTTCTTTTTCCTTGTAAGTATTCAAAGAAAAAATCGATTAAAAACTGAATATGAGTAAAAATCTTTTAATAATTTTTGTAAAGAACATTAAGCTAGGAAAGGTCAAAACTAGACTAGCAAAAACTATTGGTAATGAAAATGCCTTTGAAATATATAAAGAGCTTGTAAAAATTACTGAAGATGTAACAGAAAAACTGACCATTGATAAACGTATTTACTTTTCTGATACTATTATTGATTCGAAATGGCAAAATCATACTAAAAAAATTCAAAAAGGTATTGATTTAGGCGAACGAATGAAGAATGCTTTTCTTGAAGGCTTTGAAGAAGGCTATGAAAACATCATTTTAATTGGATCAGATTTACCTGATATTTCATCAGAAGTAATTACCAAGGGATATGAAAACTTACAAAAAAATGAGATTGTTTTTGGTCCGGCCGAAGATGGCGGGTACTATTTATTAGGCTTATCAAAAATGATTAATACTATTTTTGATAATAAACCATGGAGCCAATCTAACTTATTAAAAGTAACTTTACAGGAATTAAAAACAACCCAAGAAAAAATTTCCTTTTTACAGGAATTAAACGATATTGATACTATTGAAGATTTATTAAAATCTGATTTTTACAAGAACAATATCCATATTCAAAAGCTAACTAAAAATGACGAAACAACAACAACTTAAAGAGACTAAAGAGTATCTTCAAAATAAAGGAATTACAAACCCAGAAATAGGAATTGTTTTAGGAACTGGTTTAGGTAAACTAGTAGATGAAATAGCCATTGAACAAGAAATTCCATATTCAGAAATTCCTCATTTTCCTCAGGCAACTGTTGAATTTCATTCTGGAAAACTTATTTACGGAGTACTATCTGAGAAAAAAGTAGTCGTTATGTCTGGTCGTTTTCATCTATATGAAGGTTATAATCTTTGGGAAGTTACCTACGGAATACGTACCATGCAACAATTAGGAATCAAAACCTTATTAGTTTCAAATGCTGCAGGAGCTATCAACTTAAACTTCAAAAAAGGTGATTTAATGCTTATTGATGATCATTTAAATTTACAAGGAGGTTCACCTTTAGCATTTAAAGGTGCAGGAGAATTTGGTGATTTATTTGCTGATATGCTTGAGCCATATTCAAAAAAATTAAACACCAAAATGAAAGCTATTGCCAAAACAAACGACATAGATTTGAAAGAAGGTGTGTATGCTAGTGTTGTTGGTCCGCAATTAGAAACTAGAGCAGAATATAGAATGTTACAAATTTTAGAAGTTGATGCTGTAGGTATGAGTACCGTACCCGAAGTAATAGTAGCCAAACACTTACAATTGCCTTGTATAGCTATCTCTGTTTTAACTGATGAATGCGACCCAAAAAATCTTCAACCTGTTAATATTCAAGAGATTATTGAAGTAGCAGGAAAAGCAGAGCCAAAAATGATAACATTATTTAAAGAATTGATACAACAATTATAATGATTAGAAATCAACAAATAGCGGTCTTAACAATTCGATTGTTATTAGGATTTATTCTTTTTTTTCAAGGTTTTGGAAAAGTCTTTACGTTTGGTTTAGATAACGTTTACAAAAACTTCTTTCAAGCAAGTTATTCAGAATTATTACCTGATTTTTTATTATTATTTACTTCTTATTATACATCTTTAGTAGAATTAATTGGAGGTTTTTTATTAATTATCGGTTTTAAAAGAGATTATACTTTATATGTTTTAGCATCAGTTTTAGTTATTGTTACTATTGGTCATGGTCTAAAAAATCCTATTTGGGATTTATCACATGTAATGTATAGAGCTATTTTATTAATAAGTTTATTACTATTACCCAAGAATTTAGATATATTTTCAATTGATAATTATTACATCAATTACAAATCAAAAAAACAAAGATGAGTTATTTAGAAACCACACATAATGTATATAAAGAAGCAGCGCTAACACCTGATGTTGGTTTATGTTGTACTACTAATCCTATTTGGGAATTACCTGGATTAAAAATTCCACGAATCATGCAAGAAATGAACTACGGTTGTGGTTCTACTGTTCATGCTCGTGACCTAACTAACAACCCTAAAATGCTATATGTTGGTGTTGGTGGAGGTATGGAATTATTACAATTTGCTTATTTCAATCGTTCAAAAGGTGGAGTTATAGGACTAGATGTTGTAGATGAAATGTTAGAAGCTTCTCGTAAAAATTTTGTAGAAGCTGAAGAAATGAATCCTTGGTTTAAAAGTGATTTTGTTGATTTACGAAAAGGGGATGCGATGAACCTTCCTGTTGAAGATAACTCAATAGATGTAGCTGCTCAAAACTGCTTGTTCAATATTTTTAAATCAGACGATTTGAAAAAGGCTATTGCTGAAATGCATAGAGTATTAAAGCCTCATGGACGTTTAGTAATGAGTGACCCCACTTGTGAACAGCCTATGAATGATGAATTACGAAATGACGAACGTTTACGTGCTTTATGTTTAAGCGGAAGTTTATCAATTGCTGATTATGTAAAAGCATTGACAGATGCTGGTTTTGGAACTATTGAAATAAGAGCTAGGAAACCGTATAGAATTCTAGATCCTAAAAACTATCCAACAGACGAACTAATTTACATAGAATCTATTGAAGTTGCTGCTATTAAAGATCCAATGCCTGAAGATGGGCCTTGTGTTTTTACAGGTAAAGCTGCAATTTATTTTGGTGATGAAGATTTCTTTGATGATGGCTTAGGGCACACTTTATTAAAAAATCAACCATTAGCTATTTGCGATAAAACTGCTGGAGCTTTAAAAGCTTTAGGCAGAGACGATATTTTTTTCTCAGAATCAACCTATCATTACGATGGTGGTGGATGTTGTTAATAATAAAATTTAAAAAAGTAATAAACCCTCGCATTTTGTGAGGGTTTTTCTTGAATAAATTTAACTTGATTCTTAAATTGTATTCTAATAACTTCGCTAACTCCTGATATAATGAATTAAAACTCGACATATCAATAAAATTAGGATGCCATAGAATGCTCATGATTGAAGAAATAAAAAAAATAATTATCGCCCATGCACTACACCAAATCTCTGTCGAAGAACTAGAAAAACATATTGTCCCCAAACTTGATGATTTTGAAGCCGATTTGAAGGATCATGACGAGTATAACCTAATTAAAAGACTGAAAAATCATAAACACGAAGACTCTAAAGAAGCATGCTGGAAAATACATGCTTTATTTTCTCCGTTACTTGATATGCGGGAATTAGAAGAAGAAAGATTGAAACAAATAGAAGATACCGAAGAACAGTATATTCCGATTAAGAAAATGGGTTCTCCCCAAGAATGGCTTAGCGGTACAACTACTTTTGAATACACCGGTATGGATGAAAAAAAACATCAATTTATCATTAACCACCCATATAATAGAATTATTAAACACTCTCTTAATCTTGTTGGAGCTATTTATTTGGACAATAAAATCGTCCCAGTTAGATCCAAACTTGAGTGTTTACTAATTGAAGACCTCAAAAAAGTATCCAGAGGATCTGCTACGTCAATAGTTGATTTCATCAGCTCAGAGCAATATCTTCAAGTAGCAAAAGAACTCGGTAGGATTTGAAAACGGCACCAAACACGAGGATATAGTTCATTGTGGCTTATGTACTTACTAATAAAATAAATTACTTAAACAAAGTTTATTTTTTATTTGCTAATTTAGAGCCAAAACACCACAACAAAACATACCCCAAACGTTAGCGAAAACATTTTGCAATCCTATACCAAATTTATTTTATACCCAAAGAAAACACTTAGAAAAGTATACCTTCAATTTAACTAAGAAATGAAAAATAAAAAAACTTATTGGTCTGTTTGTAAAGAATGTAAAGGAGAAGGTAGAAAAAAACTAAATATCAGTAAAAAAACTAAACTACGTTACCAAAAAGCTCTAGATAAACACGAAAAATCAAAAGAAGAAACAACAGCTCCTTCTCCTCCTAAAAATGGAATTTCTTTATGTGCCAATTGCACAGGTTCTGGATTAATTCCTACTGCTAATCGTCCTATTGCTGATACAGAAAGTTATCCACACATTGCTATTATTGGTGGTGGAATAGGTGGTGTTGCCTTAGCTGTTGCTTGTTTACATCGTAAAATACCTTTTACGCTTTATGAGAGAGATAGTAGTTTTGATACAAGGTCGCAAGGTTATGGATTAACATTGCAACAAGCCAGTAAAGCTATTCAAGGTTTTGGTATTACTTCACTAAAAAAGGGACTTGTTTCTACAAAGCATGTTGTACACAAAACTAATGGAGAAATTATTGGAGAATGGGGTGCTAAAAAATGGTTAGCAACCGACACAAAAAAGAACACTAAACGTACAAACGTACATATATCTCGACAATCTTTACGTTTAGAGTTACTTGAACAACTTAATAGCTATAATGCCGTACACTGGAACCATCAATTAATAGATTTTAAAGAATCTGAAAACAACGGCATTCAACTTAATTTTAACGTAAATGGTGAAGTAAAAAATGTAACAGCTGACCTTGTAGTAGGAGCTGATGGTATTCGCAGTACAATGCGAAAAATATTAATTGGCGAAAAGAAAACACCTTTACGTTACTTAGGCTGTATTGTAATATTAGGTATTTGTCCTTTAAAAGATTTAGAATACCTTAATAGCCCATTATTAGATTCATCTACCGTATTTCAAACAGCAAATGGTATTGAACGAATTTATATGATGCCTTATGATAAAGACACTATAATGTGGCAACTTAGTTTTCCTATGACTGAAAAAGATGCTATAAAATTAAGTAAAGAAGGTAGGCAGGCTCTTAAAGAAGAAGCATGTCGTAGAACGCAATGGCATCACCCAATTCCTCAAATTTTAGCAACAACTCACGAATCAAAAATTTCTGGTTATCCTGTTTACGATAGAGAATTACTTACTCCTGATTTATTAGAAAAAGGAAAACAAATAACACTTATTGGAGACGCAGCACATCCTATGAGCCCGTTTAAAGGTCAGGGAGCAAATCAAGCATTATTAGATGCTTTATCGTTAGCCCGAAAAATATTTAAAAATTGTGGTCCTTTATCTAAATGGAAAGAAATTGGAATACGAAAAAGTGTATTAACTGCCTTTGAACTTGAAATGTTAACACGTAGCGCTTCAAAAGTAAAAGGTTCTGCCGCCGCCGCGTCCTTCTTACATTCAGATATTGTACTTCAAAAAGGGAATAAAACAAGGGGAAGCTTTTTAAAAGAAAAAAAAGCGCAATAATGATTATTAGAAAATTTGTGTTTTTTTAGTTTAATGAATGTATTAAAAAACAACCCATCATTTTATAATTTCAATATCAAATCCAATAATATCTCTAATACCTTGTTCAGTCGTTTCTATTGGCTGAATAGGTGTTACATAATGCCATAAATCGTTACCAAAGGTTTTTTCTTCACCAGTATCTGCTTGAAAAGCAAATTCTCCTAATTCTAATTCTTTATTAAAAACTAACTCTTTATTATTCCCGATTTTCTCAAATATTTGAGTTTCTCCCCCTACAATATTTTTTCTATTTACAACCAACGCTGAAATAATATATTGCGCTCCATCTTCATGCATCCCTTCTGGAGAATTCTCGCCTTTCACTTCTCCTTTTGTTAGGGTTCTCATAAAATGACTTGTAATTTTTAGTTTATAAATTTCAGGGTGGATACTAGCTACTAATTCAAACGCCTTTTGAAGTAACTGATAAAACAATTCATTTTCAACAGCTTGTTCTGTTGCTTGTTTAAACTCTCGCTTCCAACTTCTAAAATCATTTACCTTTTGTTCAAAACTATCAGCTTCAACTCGTTGAATTTGATATTCATCTTTAACTTTTTCAATCGTAAATGTTGAAATATTTCGTTGTCTTGTTATTGTAGAAACATGTGAGAATTGTTTTTTCTGTTCAATAGTTAATCTAGAAATCCAAGGCTCTAAAACCTCTACACCGACTTGCTTTTCAAAATAAGATTTATGAATACTACTTATAGAATCAATATCATCAGAAAAATTATTTTTTAGAAACGTTATTTGATTTTCTTTCACCAAATATTCATCGCTTTCTAAGTTTTCAAACAACGGCTGAAAATAGCTTAGAAACGCTTCTCTATTAATTTGTAACTCTATTAAACTTCCTATGCGAATAGGAGATTTAATTTCTCTATTAATTACTGCCGATATGTTTTTTTCGGTAACCATCTACTTATTCCTTTTCTTGAAATTGTAAATACTCTTCTACTGTTTTATTTACTGGCGGAATATCTTCTTCTGTTATTGTTTTTAAAATCTCAACTGTTATTGGAGCAATACTCACAATTCTATTAGCTTGGTATTCTATTATTTTTTCGAATAAATTTCTTGCCACACGTGCATTTCCAAAATTTTTATCTTTCTTTTCGTAAAACTTATCAAAAATAAAATGCAATTTCTCTTTCGCATCCTCTATTAATACAAAATCATTCTTTCTACAGAACAACTCAAAAATACCAATTAACTCACTTGGCTTGTAATGATCAAACGTAAAGTATCTATTAAAACGCGATTGTAGCCCAGGATTTGATGTAATGAAATTTTTCATTTCATCTGGGTATCCTGCAACAATTACCACCAACTCTTTTCGGTGATCTTCCATCTTTTTTAATAACACCTCTATAGCTTCATTCCCAAAATCTTGTTTATTATCTTTTGATAATGCATACGCTTCATCAATAAATAACACACCGTTTAAAGAGGTATTCACAATCTCTTCAACCTTCAAAGCAGTTTGACCAACATACCCAGCAACCATACCACTTCTATCCGTTTCTATTAAATGCCCTTTTTCAAGATATTCAAGGTGTTTATATATTTTAGAAACCAAACGAGCAACCGTCGTTTTTCCTGTTCCAGGAGGTCCCATAAAAACAGAGTGCAATGAATTATTTACCGATTTTAGCCCTTCTTTTTCTCGTAGTTTTTGAACTTTTAAAAAGTTTGCTAATTCTTGAACAGCAATTTTAATAGTATCTAACCCTATCAATTCATTCAATTCATCTAATACATCTTGCAACGTTTCATTTTCATCTACTTCAGTTTGTGTTACTCCTTGTAATTTTTGCTTAGGGCGTGATACACTATTATTAATTTCTTTCAATGCTTTTTCTTCTTCTTCAGAAATAGTTCCATCAGCTTTTGAAATTAATGTTGCTATACGGTATAAAAAGGCTCCTGTATTTGTAAAGTGCTTATTATCTAGTTTCTTTAATATTGAAGGTAATAGAAACTCATTTTTATATGCTTCTCCTAAATCAAACAATGAAGCTTTTTGAATAATCTCAATATTTTTATCAAAACTATTAGACGTTACAAATTTATTAATTCGTTCAATTGTTAAACTACTAATAATATCATTTCCCTGAAGTTTTTCAAACAGAAAAGCTAGTAAGAATTTCACTTTTAAGGTTGCTTCCTCATTGGTAGCATCATGTAATCCATATGTTTTATTATATACTTTTATAATGTCTTGTAAAATTACATGTTCAGCTTTAAACTCTATAGCATCATCTGTTTTATTTACAATGGTATTGATTACATTAGAAAAATGTTTATTTCTATTTAAATCTTCAGCTAATTCCTGAATTTTCTCTCCTTCTTCTTTTAAGATTTCTAAAAAATCATGCTCAATTGCATAATCTTTATCTCCATTCTCTTTTTGATTTACAAAATCTTTAAACTTATTTGTAAAATACTCTAAATTCTTTTTTTCTTCTTTTTGTTGTAAATGAAGATTTTCTATTAACTTTTTTAAATAGGCTATATGCTCTTTAGGAAAAAAACTAAATGCAGTATGATCTAAAGAGTTTACTGTTAATGGCAACACCAAGTTTTTAGTATGTATTTTTTTTGATGTTACAATAAAATCTAGCTGACTTTGATCTTTTTTTGTAGAGTATAACAACAATAAATCTTCTTCTTTTAATTTTAATGAAGAAAAAACATTCGATAAACTTACTATTTTAATTGGATTTACTGTTTTTCCTTTAAAAAAAAAGGGTTGAACAGTTTCATTTAATTGCAAAAAAAAACGATCAACAATTTTATAGTGTTTTGTACTGTACATAACTTTGTTTATAATAATTTTACAGAAATTAAATAAATCTATTTAGATTTAGCTAACATAATTTTATGTAAATAAAAATTGAAAAGTTTAAATATATAAAAAAGGTTGCATAAAAAGATGCATCTATTTTTAAAAACACATTGCTCTTTATACAACCTTTACTTATGAAGGCTACAAATAGTATATTTTAAATACTTTAAATATATTTTAACCTCAAATTTAAAAGATTACTTCGTCGTTCCTCCCTTCGTAATAACCAACAAAATTGTCACTAAGCGCGTAAAGAAGTGGAGCAAAGTAGTCTTTGTTTTCATTACTAAACTATAAATTTAAACTAGTAAACAACAGATTACTTCGTCGTTCCTCCTTGTAATGACATTTAAAATCGTCACTACGAATGAAACGCAGTGAAATAAAGTAGTCTATTTATTTTTTATTCTAAACTTAACTTTTCAACTCTCTTTAATAAGTTTACTTCGTCGTGCCTCCTCGTAATGACGTTTTATTATAGTGAATTACTTCTTTATCGCCTTCTCTAATTTAGTAACTCTTTCTAACAGTGATTTTAATATTATGTTTTCTTTTTCTAACTTTTCAATTTTAGAATTCTGTTCTTTTAATTGCTTAACTTCTTTATCTTTTTCATTTAATCTTTTCTCTTGCTGCAATGTATACAACGTTAACTCTTCAATTTTCTGTAATAACTTAGCATCCATTTCACCTAAAAAGAATCCGTTTTTTTCTACTTCCTTAGCACTAGGGATATCTTTTAAATGTCCTTTCTCTTTAATGTGTTTTTCTACTTCAGTAAGTGTTGGTAATTTATATTCTTTTTCAAATACAAAATCTGACCAATTCGCGTAGCTCGCTACTTTTACTTCTGTTGTTGCTATTTTTCCATTTACGCCTAATTTAAATCCTTTAGTATCTGTAGTACCAATTCCAACATTACCATTCGTTTTAATTGTCATTCGAGCAACATTACTTGTCATAATTCCAAAATCATGATTAGATATAGTTCCTACTTTAGAATTCCCTCCCATATGTGACCATAGAGCTGTTTGAACACCTGTCTGTCTCTCTTCTATTAAAATTCTTGAATGTACATTATCATCAATATTAATAGTTTGTCCCCAACTACCTGGATTTGAAAAAGTCTCATCCCCAACATAAAGGTGTCCATTTCTAACATCTAATTTAGCACTTGGTGTTGTAGTTCCAATCCCTACTTCGCCATCTTTGTTTAAATAAAATTTAGCAAAACTTTTTTGAGAACTAGCTGTATTTAGCTCATTATTATTACTTACACCAATCATAAAACTGTTTGCATGATCGGTATAAGGGTTTCCAATAAACCAATTATTTGTTTGTCCTAAAGTAAATATTCCTGCTCCTCTATAGTCGGAATGACTTTTTAAAAATATCTTAGAGGCAACATACCCACTTCCATTATCTGCATTAACTTGGAAATAACTACTTACTTCGTTTTGTGCAGTAACCCCAAAGCACATACCTACTATTGTTACAATAGTAATTTTCATTCTTGTTTTCATATTTTTTTTTTATTTTTCTAATAACCTTTTAACCAAAATTTTTAACTCTTTTAATTCTTTTTCTTGTTTCTCAAATTTTTTATCCTGCTCTTTTAATCTCTTCTCTTGCTCCAATGTATACAAGGTTAGTTCTTCAATTTTTTGTAATAACTTAGCATCCATTTCACCTAAAAAGAATCCATTTTTTTCTACATCCTTAGCACTAGGGATATCTTTTAAGTGTCCTTTTTCTTTAATGTGTTTTTCTACTTCAGTAAGTGTTGGTAAATTATAGTTTTTTTCAAATACAAAGTCTGGCCAATTTTCTCTTAATTGAACCTTAACTTCTTCTGTTATTGTTTTCCCTGCTACTGCAAGTTTATATTCAGAAGGAATATTTTCTGTTCCAATTCCCACTTTTCCTCCTTGAGGATTTATTAAAAATGTTCTATTTTGGGAATAATTAATTGGATTTTTAGCTTGTATGTATCCAGCATAATCTTGATTATGACTATTAATTATACCTGATAAAATTTCAGTTCCACCCCAGCTTCTATCTGTAAAACCAATTCTTAAAAAACCATTTGGTGAACTACCTGAAGTTGCTGGTAATCCAAATGAATTGGATGCCACATCCAATTTAGTACTTGGATTTATTGTTCCTATACCTACATTACCTTTTGTATCAATTCTTAATTTAATATTTTGGTTAGAATTAGCAACTTCGTCAAGAGTTACATTTCCTTCTTTTCCAAAAAAATCAATTTGCCCATTTTGTCCCATTTTTATTCCTGAAAAGCCATCAGTTTTTGTTTTACCAACTCTTGCAACAAAATTATCATCTCCTCCATTATATCTCGTATAAATATTTTTTCCTAAAACTAAACCACCATCAGAACGTGTTGAGCCAATTGATGAATATCCTTTTCCTCCTCCAAGTGTAATTAAACCATTTAAAGTTCCACTACCTATTTGTAAATTCCCTTCTGGAGATGTCGTTCCAATTCCAACCCTACCATTGGCGTTCAAATAAAATTTAGCAAAACTTTTTTGAGCAACTGGGTCAATACCGTCACTTTTGTTACTTACCCCAATCATAAAACTATTTGCATGATCAGTATAAGGGTTTCCTATAAACCAATTATTGGTTTGCCCTAAAGTAAACAGTCCAGTACCTCTGTCATTACTATGACTCTTTAAATAAATTTTTGATGCGACATATCCATTTGAATTGTCTGCATTAACTTGGAAATAAGTGCTTACTTCGTTTTGTGCAGTAACCCCCATGCACATCCCTACTATTGTTACAATAGTAATTTTCATTCTTGTTTTCATAAAAATATTTTTTATTTTTCTAATAATCTTTTAACCAAAATTTTTAACTCTTTTAGCTCTTTTTCTTGTTTAGCTATTTTAGAATTTTGCTGTTTTAACGCCTTAATTTCTTTGCTTTGTGAGTTTAATCTTTTCTCTTGCTTAAGAGTATACAACGTTAACTCTTCAATTTTTTGTAATAACTTAGCATCCATTTCCCCTAAAAAGAATCCGTTTTTTTCTACATCCTTAGCACTAGGGATATCTTTTAAATGTCCTTTTTCTTTAATGTGTTTTTCTACTTCAATAAGTGTTGGTAATTTATATTCTTTTTCAAATACAAAGTCTGACCAACCGCTTGCTTCTACTTTTATTTCTCTTGCTCCTATTGATCCTTCTACAGCTAACTTGTGATTTCCTGTATTTAAAGTTCCTATACCTACATTACCAGTATTTAAATTGATTACCATATTATGATCATAACCATTATTAATTCTGTTTTTATCAAAACCGAAAAAACCAAAAAAATCACCTACCCCTCCTAAATTCACAGTATGTCCAGAAGATGTTTTTTGTCTAATTAACGAATGATAACTACCTGTTACCAATTGTGTATTAGAAGTAATCCCACCATTACCTGTTTTACCAGTAATCCAACTACTTCCAGGCGCAGTAAATGAAAGATTTCCGTTAATTTCTAACTTTGTTTTAGCAATTAACACTCCAATTCCAATATTACCATTTTCTAAGTTCATAACCATATTATGATCATAACCATTACTAGTTCTATTTTTGTCAAATCCAAAAATACCAAAGTAATTGCCTATTCCTCCTAAATTCACAGTATGACCGGAAGATGTTTTTTGCCTAATTAATGAATGGTAAGTACCTGTCTGTAATTGAGTATTAGAAGTAATCCCACCATTACCTGTTTTACCAGTAATCCAAGTACCTCCAGGTGCAATAAATGCTAAATTCCCACTTACGTCTAATTTAGCACTTGGAGTTGTTGTTCCAATCCCTACTCTACCATTGGCATTTAAATAAAATTTAGCAAAACTTTTTTGAGCAATAGGGTCAATACCATCACTTTTATTACTAACCCCAATCATAAAACTATTTGCATGATCGGTATATGGATTTCCTATAAACCAATTATTTGTTTGTCCTAAAGTAAATAATCCAGTACCTCTGTCATTACTATGACTCTTTAAATAAATTTTTGATGCGACATATCCATTTGAATTGTCTGCATTAACTTGAAAGTAAGTACTTACTTCGTTTTGTGCTTTAATTCCTAAACACATAGTCACCATAGCAATGACTGCAATTTTTATTTTCATACTATTTTTTTAAATAATTAATTTAGTGCAAAAATATATATTACTGAAACAACCACCTAATTTCCAGCATCAATTTGCATCATGGCATCTTCAACCTGATGTACTAATTCATCAAAATGTGCTAATCTTTTCGTTTCTCTAGTTCTATTAAAAGGTAGATCGACATTAATATGTTTTACGAAATTTGAAGGCGCATGCTTCATTATATAAATATCATCTGCTAAATACACTGCTTCTTGAATATCATGTGTTACAAACAAGATGGTTGGACTAAATTTTTCCCAAATACCTATTAATAGATCTTGCATTTGTAAGCGTGTTTTCACATCTAATGCACCAAAAGGTTCATCCATTAATAAAATTTCTGGGTTCGACATTAAACTTCTAGCAATAGCAACACGTTGTAATTGTCCTCCAGATAAGTTTGGATATTGTGCATACTTTTTTTGATGCCCATCTAAACCTACCAGTTGAATCATTTCCATTGCACGTTCATCTCTTTCTTTTTTAGAGATTCCCTGAAACTGTAATCCTAAACCAACATTGTCTAGTACCGTCATCCATGGTAAAGAAGAGTATTGCTGAAACACCATGCTTACCCGGTTTTCTTTACTTACAGGTTTCCCTTTCACCAATACAGAACCAGAAGTTGGTTCTTGTAATCCGGCTATATATCTAAGCAATGTAGATTTTCCACAACCTGACATTCCTAAAATTACACCAAATTGCCCCTGCATGGGTTTGTCTTCAATTAATAAATCTAAATTTTCAATTATTTGAGTTTTTCCATTATTATACGATTGATGTATGTTGCGTAACTCAATAATATTTCCTGTAGTAGGATTATCTATAAATTCTAATGCCATAGCTAATGTTTGTTACCTTTATTTACATGTTTAAACGGAAATAATACTTTATCAATCATTACAAAAATCTTATCCTGTAATACTCCAATAATTACAATAATTATTAAAATAGCAAAAGCTTTATCTATTCTACTTTGTCTTTTCGCTGTCCATATTAACTCACCAATTCCACCACCTTTATTTAACATTTCAACAATAGTAATGTAGGTCCAAGAAATAGCCGTTAACACTCTAATATCATCAATTAATTTAGAAAGTACATAAGGAATGTAAACCGTTTTTATTGTTTGCCAAGGCGAAGCTCCTAAAGTAAATACCGTATTTAAATATACTTTTTGAACCTCATCTATTCGTTGAACAACTACCGGAATTAAATATACAACTATACCAAAGGCTAAAAACGACACTTTCATCTGACTTCCTAAACCTAACCACATAATAAAAATACCAGTTACAGCAGTTAGTGGAATAAAACGATACGAATCTATAATTTTACTAAACAAGCCTCTAAACAAAGGTACTAACCCTAATAAAAAACCAATAGGAATAGCTACAACTATTGCTAATAAATAACCAAAAATATTTAATTTTATAGAAAAGAATGTATTTCCAATTACATCATCATCTCTATTTAATTCAGGAAATGCTTTAATTACTTTTATAGGAGAAGGTAACAATGGGTATACCTTATTTTTTATCAATCCATATTGCTCTAATTCTTCTTTATTTAAAAGTTCTAATTTATCATAACTAGCAACTAATATAGAATCGTTTTCATAATAAAGTTTATTTTCTTGCTTTAACGTTGAAACGTTTATGGATCCATTTTGTGTGATAACAGAATTTGATAAAACTTCTGCCATTAAGAACCATATTAAAACAAGAATTACGCTTCCCAAAATGGTAAGCGTAATTTTTTGTTTTGAGTCTAGTTCTCCACGTAACTCAAATAATTTTTTAAAATCAGTACTCATTAGTCTACTACTAATTCAAAGTCCGTTCTTCTATTCTTTGCCTTACAGTTAGCATTTTGATTCCTTTCGCATCCAGCAATAGGCTTATCAGGCCCGTTACCAACAATAATAAATCTGTTTTTAGGCATGTTATGCTCACTTATTAAATACTGAGCAACAGAATTAGCTCTTCTTTTAGAAAGCGCAATATTAGAAGACCTTCCTCCTACATTATCAGTATTCCCTTCAATTCTAATACGAGCATTGGCAAACGCTCTTGCTATTGGGGTAAATTGAACATCTATTAATTGCTTTGCATTATCACTTAACTGATATTCTCCAGTTCTAAAAGTGATACTTACTTTTTTAGAAGAAAGTGATTCTTTTTTAGCTACGGTTTCACTTGCCGCAGTAAACTCTTTTTGTTTTTCAGAAGTATGATTGGCTCCTATTAATGATTTTGTTTTAGACACTAAATCTCTTGTAGATAATAATCTCCAGCTTTTTGCTCCTGAAGTATTATATCCTAAGTTATTATACTTCACTTTCATTTTGTTGTATAAATCTTCTCCAGTAACACCATTATAATTTTGATTCATACCAAAAAAGTTTTCATTATCTCCATGAGTTGCTAAACGCACATTATTAATTGCATCATAACAAAAATCTTCTGGTTGTGATAAACCTTCAGCTAAAATTTTCGCTGCTTTTCTTTTATTCGCATCTGAATTATTAAGTTCAGAAGCTCCAATCATCCAACCTTCATATAAATCACGAAGTTGTTCTTTATTTTTTTCAATAAAATTTTTCTTAGAAACAAATACATCAGCAATGATATGTGTTGCATTTTTAGTACTTTCTAACACACGTGCTCCAGCAACTTTACTAACACAATCAGCATCATCTGGACTCCAAACTACTGCTGCATCAACTGTTCCACTTTTAAAAGCGTCTGCAGCATCAATAGCACTTGGTACCTCTACAATTTTCACCTGACTTGTTTTAATATCTCCAGCTTCTAATAACCAAATTAAAAACGAATGAGAAGGCGTCATAGGCGCTACTGCAATTTTCTTACCTTTTAAATCACTAACCTTTCTAATTCCTCTTCTTGCAACAATTGCATCACCACCACGACTCCAATCTGCTTGAAAAACTACTTGTGGTTGGTATTGTGATAATCCTTCAACTTCAGTAGGAAAAGCATCAATTGTTGCCCACATTAAATCAATATCTCCATTTTTAAATGCATCTCTTGAAGCATCAAAATCATCAATTACCTTAAAGTTTACTTTAAAGCCATAGTCCTTGTAAAATCTAGAGTTCGTATTTGCTTCAAATCCTTCATTAAAATATTGTCCACCTGCATAACCACCCCAAGTTACTACACCTACATTAATAACATCTTTGTATCCATCTTTTGATTTAGAACTAGATGTTGAAGTAACTTCATTTATTTTTTGCTTTACTTTAGGGTCACGTAATTTATTTAATAGGTAATACACCCCTCCAATTATTGCTAAAACAATAAGTATTTTTGAAAATGGAGTTAGTCTTTTTCCTGCCATAATTTATAATTTGATTTGTTGTTAAAAATTGAATAAATCTGAATATTGATTATCTTGATTTCCTCTATTATTTTTTAATATTGGTGCATCTAAATCTACACTATGACTATCATTTACCAATATATCTTTTTGGTTTCCTAATATTAAAGAAACTCCTTCTTTTTCCCATTTTTCTAGTAATTCCAGTCCTTCTTCTTCAAAAATACCATTCTGTAAATCAATAGAGTCCATAAAGTTATTTGACATTTCCATAAAACGTTCCATTTCTCCAATTTTCATACTTACATCATCTGCAATTGCTTCCAAAGCTCTATCAAACATTTCTTTTTTATCTGAATTCCCAGCAATAATATCCATAGCTGATTTCATAGCAGAATGGCTTGCTCGTATTGCTTTTCTTTCCTGTTCCTTAACAGTTACCTGATCTTCAATATCTTCTACTAAAATTTCAGAATTCTCATACATCTTGGTTAATACTCTGTATAAAATTTCTAATTTCCTATACAGCTCATCCAATCGTAAATTAGATTCTTTTAAACGTCCAGCCTTTCTAGACTTCAAAATCATTATTCCTTTCTTGTCTTTCTGCTTAGCTGCGTTTGCAAGTTTTAAATTACTATTTATGCTTTTCTTATTTTCGTTAATAATTTGTTGTAAACGTCTCATCTGTCCTTTTAAAACAGCGATTTGTTTATTCATTTTTTTCAAATTGCTTTTTAAATCGTCTACATAACTTTTTAAAATACCAATTGGATCAATCTGAATAAATATACCTGTTATCCAACGCATAAATGATTTATACATGTAGAAAATCAAGTTTCTCATTTTAGGATCTAAGATCATATAAATAACAGCTCCCAAAACAGCTAATAAAACTCCTAAATACAAAGTATTTTCAACAATAGTAATTAGATATGGAAGTACTTTATACAACCCGTATAAAGCTCCTGCTCCTAATAAACCTGTAAATAACATTCCTGTTTTTCCTTCAGGTCTTTCCCAAAAAGATTTTGGTTTTAAATTTTCCATATTACTTTAAATATTGTTTCATTTTTTCTACATCTTGCTCTAATTGTGTTCTTAGATGGTGATAAGAAAGCTTAAAATCATTTTTAGTCTTATCTATTTTCGCTTTACTCTCATCAACAACCTTTCTTAATTCAGAAATTTGTGCCTGATGTTTTGTTATTTCTTCAGTAAGTTGTTTTATTTTTTGTGATTTTTCTTTAATTATTGCATCAAATTGAACAATCTCTTTTTCTTTGTCTCCAACCTTAGTGGTTAACTGTCCTTCAAAAGCTTTTGTAAAAGAGTTGTTTTCATTATCTAAAACACTAATATAATGTTTTGTTGAATCGATTAACTTACTTAATGTAACTCCCATTGTTGATGCAGTTGCATAAGTTGATCTGTATTTTGTTGCTTCATCCATTGGGATTTTTTCTAAAGCCTTTAATGCTTTTTTAAACTCCAAATAGTCAAATCCTTCTAAATTATTTTTCTCTATAGCTTGTAGTAACTTATCAATAATAGCATTATCAACGGCTCCCTTACTTGTAGGAGGTACATTTACAGTAGTTTTATTTTTTGCAGGTTGTTCCGTCTTTTTTACAACAGTCTCTTTTCCTTCTTTATTTTCAGGCTCTTTCTTTTCATCTGATGAATCATCTACTATAAATAGTGATTTTAAATTTTTTAGCATAAATAATCAAATTTTAACAAATTTAAAAAAAATAACGAATTATAAGGTATACAAAGGCATTGTTATTACTTAACAAACCTACTCCAACCTATTTTTAACACAATAAGAAGCACTATAAAAACACCTATCAAGTGTATAAAGCTCCCAATAAAAAAGATACCTATAAAAATTCGTTGAATAAAATAGGTAACAATAAATGCTATGAAAATCATAATAAATAACCCTGACAATCTACTAAAACCAGGTATTCGTTGTAACGGGATTGTTTTTTTTATGATTAATAACAATACAATCATAGCTATAATTGGCAAATAATAAGTTACCACTTGAAGAGTTATCAAGTTTTGGCCTAAGAAGAAAAAATTATAAACCACTAAAATTATCGATAACAATCCTGGTATTACAGCTGCATATATTAAAATTGTGTATAAATAATTGATCGGAGCTTTAAAATCCTGTGCCTTAACAAACAGCAATCCACATAAAGAAATAATAAGTAATGTAACGTAGTAATTAATAATTATATTAGATTTATCACTAAGTAAGTTTATAATATCTTGTACAGTCATTTGAAGTAATTTACTTGTGTTTTATAGCTCTATTAAGGTTAAAAAAAATGATTCAGCAATATACTTATAAAAAAATTAGGGAATATTTGTTACTTTTAATCTATGAAAAACGCAATCACACTTCTTGCTTTACTTTTATCAATTTTATCTTTCTCCCAAGAATTAACTGGACTCGAATTACTAGAGAAATCTATTCAATATCATGATCCAAATAATAAATGGAAAACATTTAAGGGCACATTATGGGTGAATATGGTTACTCCTAATTCTCCAATTCGAAATAGTGAAATTACAATTGACCTACCGTCTGATTATTTTTATTTAAAAGCTTTTAAAAATAAAAATACTACAGAGTATTCTATCAACAAAGGTATTTGTAAAATCGAATTTAATAAGAAAATCAACCTCTCAGAAAAAACAAAAAAAGAACACAATCTAAGCTGTAAACGAGCTAATCTTTATAAAAATTATTACACCTACTTATATGGTCTTCCAATGAAACTAAAAGATAAAGGAACTATAATTCACAATAAAACAACGCGAAAAAATTTTAAAGGACAAGACTATATCGTTTTAAAGGTTACTTATGAAAAAGACGTTGGCAAAGATACTTGGTATTTCTATTTTAATCCTACAACGTATTCCATGGAAGTTTATCAGTTTTTTAAAAACACTAAAGATAGTGGTGAGTATATATTATTGTCAGAAGAAGAGATTATTAATGATATTAAAATGCCTAAAAATAGAGCTTGGTATTACAATAAAAACAACAAGTATTTAGGAAGTGATATTTTAGAAAAAAGCAACTCGATTTAAATTAACTATGCCTAATACTAAAACGTTATTTAAAAAAATACTTATTTGGAGGTACAAAAACATTTCTGAACGTCAGTTTATTTATGTTTTAAGTATTTTAGTTGGTTTTTTGGCTGGAATTGGCACACTAATTCTAAAAAACTTAACCTACTTTTTTCAATATATTTTAGAAGGAAAGTTTATAAAAGATATTCATTATTCTTTGTATTTTATCTTTCCAATTATAGGATTATTCTTAGTTTACTATATTAAAAATAAAATTATTAAAAAGGAAATTGGTCATGGTATCTCAACAACTTTGCATGCTATTTCCAAACGTAGCGGAATTATTGAACAATATAAAATATACGCTTCACTTATTACAGCACCAATAACTGTTGGCTTCGGTGGATCTGTTGGTTTGCAAGGCCCTTCTGTAAGCACTGGAGCAGCGCTAGGATCTGGAATAGCACAGCTGTTTCATATGAACACCAAAACTAGAATGTTACTAATTGGATGTGCAACAGCTGGAGCAGTATCATCTATGTTTAAAGCCCCAGTTGCTGCTATTATTTTTGCTGTTGAAATTTTTAGTTTAGATTTAGCTTTTGCATCTCTCATCCCTCTTTTATTAGCTTCAGTTTCTGGAGTTATTGTTTCTTATTTTTTCTTAGGAAAAGATGTTTTATTAGGATTTAAACTCCAAGACGACTTTTTAATTAACGATCTATTTTTCTACATTTTATTAGGCTTAGGAACTGGTATCGCATCTGTATATTTTTCTAAAATTTATTTTAAAATCACTCGTTTTTTTAACCACTTCAAAAGTGATTTTCACAAATTGATTATTGGTGCTTTTGCTATTGGTTTTATGTTATATTTAATACCACCTTTGTACGGTGAAGGTTATAATATAATTAATAGCTTATTAGAACACAATGCTCAAGAAGCACTTAACGACCTTCCTTATGAAATTGATTTTAACAACGTTTGGATAGTTGTTCTTTTTTTACTTTTAATAACAGTCTTTAAAGCTATTGCAATGACCACTACTTTTGCTGCTGGTGGAGTAGGAGGAATTTTTATACCTACCTTAGTAATGGGGAGTGCACTAGGTAATGTATTTGCTAAAATTATAAATGAGTTAGGTGGTCAAGTTTCTGAAAGTAACTTTACATTAATTGGAATGAGCGGCCTAATGGCAGGCGTACTACATGCTCCTTTAACTGCTATTTTTTTAATTGCAGAAATTACTGGTGGTTACGATCTTTTTGTCCCTTTAATGCTTGTAGTTGCTATATCTTTCGCCTTAACAAAATACTTCGTTTCAAACTCAATATACACAATAGAACTAGCAAAAAGAGGGGAACTTATTACGCATAATAAAGATAAGAATGTGATGATGATGATGCGTATCGATAAATTAATTGAAAAAAACTTTAAAATAATTCACCCAGAAATGACACTAGGAAAAATGCTAAAAGAAGCCGTTGCAAAATCATCAAGAAATATTTTTCCTGTTTTAGACAATGAACATCGTTTTTTAGGTATTGTTTTATTAGACGATATTCGTCCGTTAATGTTTGAACAAGAAATGTATGACACGCTAACAATTCAAGTACTTATGAAAAGTGCTCCAGCTATTATTTTTCATGATGATAGTATTGAAAAAGTAATGCAGAAATTTAAAGAAAGCGGCGCATGGAATTTACCCGTTATCAAAAACAAAAAATATATTGGTTTTATTTCTAAATCTAAACTACTATCTGCCTACAGAACTAAATTAATTGAACTTACTGTTTAATAGAAAATAACTAAGCAAACAATGTTGCAAAAGCCTCTTCAATCTTCCCTACTAAAACAAGCTTAATATTATGGTTTTTTAAAGTGATTTTATTATATTTTGAAGCAACAAAAGTTTTATATCCTAATTTTTCTGCCTCTATAATACGTTGATCAATTTTAGATACTGGTCTAATTTCTCCAGCCAAACCAACTTCAGCCGCAAAACAAACATTCGGATTAATAGCTAAATCTTGATTTGATGATAAAATTGCCGCAACTACTGCCAAATCAATTGCCGGATCATCTACTTGAATTCCACCAGTTATATTTAAAAACACATCTTTAGCTCCCAATTTAAAGCCAGCTCGTTTTTCTAATACTGCCAAAATCATATTTAAGCGCTTTAAATTATATCCTGTTGTAGAACGTTGTGGCGTTCCATAAACAGCCGTACTCACCAATGCTTGAATTTCTATCATAAGTGGACGAACACCTTCTAATGTAGAAGCTATTGCTGTTCCACTTAAATCAGCATCTTTTTTTGAAATTAATATTTCTGAAGGATTTGAAACTTCTCTCAACCCAGTAGATAACATTTCATAAATTCCTAATTCAGCTGTAGACCCGAAACGGTTTTTTTGCGAACGTAAAATCCTATAAGTATGATTCCTATCACCTTCAAATTGCAATACCACATCTACCATATGTTCAAGAATCTTTGGCCCAGCAATATGCCCTTCTTTATTTATATGACCAATCAATAAAACTGGAGTAGCAGTTTCTTTAGCAAATTTAATTAACTCTGCTGATGTTTCTCGTATTTGTGAAATACTTCCTGGAGAAGCTTCAATAGAATTTGTATGTAATGTTTGAATAGAATCTATTACCAAAACATCGGGTTGTACTTCTTCGATATTTTTAAAAATCTGTTGAGTTTTGGTTTCTGTAAGAATTAAACAGTTAGAGTTTTTCATATCTAATCGTTCTGCTCGCATTTTTATTTGCGATTGACTTTCTTCACCAGATACATACAAAACTTTCTGTGGGATTTGTAACGCAATTTGTAATAACAAAGTAGATTTACCAATTCCTGGTTCACCTCCTAATAACACAACTGCACCTTTTACCAATCCACCACCTAAAACTGTATCTAGCTCTTTATTTTTAGTACCAAAGCGCTCTTCAGGATTCAACTGTATTTCTTCAACTCGTAATGGCTTTGACACCCTTCTTTGAGTGTTATCAGTTGTCTTCCAACTTCTTTTCTCTTCTTTTTGCAGTACTTCTTCTACAATTGTATTCCATTGTTTACAAGTATTACATTGCCCCACCCATTGAGCATGTTGGGTTCCACAATTTTGACAGAAAAAAGTAGTTTTGGTTTTGGCCATTCTAGTTGTAAGATTTACCTACAAAGAAAAGAAAACTATTTGTTTTTATTATAAATCGGCAATAGTAAAAATGCCAATCCACCAAAAACAATAATCATAGCAGTTTGAGCAGTCCACATAATCCAACCAAAAGCATTTGCTGGCTCTTCAGGAATACCAAATAAAGCAAAAGCACCTGCTACAGCTATAGGATATAAACCTACACCTCCATTGGTAGCAGCAATACTAAATCCTCCTGCTATAAAACCAATCAGTATAGCTCCAAACGGAACATTTAAACTTTCTATTGCAGGAATCGTAGCCCAAAACATAGCCACATACATTGCCCAAATAAAAACAGTATGAAAAATAAATGCCCACTTATTTTTCATTTTAAAAATACTAGTAGCTCCTTCAACCAAACCAGTAACAAAATTCTTGATTTTTAAACCAATTCCTGAATTTGCTTTTTTAACAAACTGTGAAAAAATTAGAAAACCTATTATTAAAACACTAAGTAGTATTACAATTTTTACTGGTGAAAAATTCTTTGTGAGTAATTCATAAATAAAATCAAACTGAACAAACAAAGTAATGCAAATAATTAATAACATCATTATTAGATCAGCTATTCTCTCAGCCACAATAGTTCCAAAACCTTTCTCAAATGGTATTTTTTCATAGTTCGCCATCACTGCAGCCCTAGAAACCTCGCCTGCTCTTGGCACTGCGTAATTCACTAAATAAGCAACCAAAACCGCCATGGTACTATTACCAAAATCAGGTTTATAACCCATTGGCTCTAGTAAAAACTTCCACCTATACGCTCTAGATAAATGGCTTAATATTCCAAAAAACAACCCTAAAGCAATCCACCAATAATTTGCACTTTTAAAATACTCAAATAAAGTATCTATAGACACTTTAGATAATGAATACCAAACTAAAAAACCTCCCAAAACGAGAGGTATTATAACTTTTAATATCTTTTTTAAACCCACTTCTAATTAAGTAAATTAGTTTCTTCATTTGGAAAAACTAATTGCGGTTTGAATTTTTTAGCTTCTTCTAACTCTAAAAAACCATACACAATTAAAATTAACACATCTCCTTTAGCAACTTTTCTTGCAGCTGCACCATTTAGAGTAATCTCTCCACTTTTTCTTGGCCCTGGTATTGCATAAGTTTCCAAACGTTCACCATTATTATTATTAACAATCTGAACACGTTCTCCTTCTATAATACCTGCAGCATCCATTAAATCTTCATCAATGGTTATGCTTCCTATATAATTTAAATCAGCACCTGTAACTTTTACACGGTGGATTTTAGATTTTACTACTTGTACTAACATACTACAAAAATAGTTGTTTTTAATGATTAACGATTTGTTTTCTAATGAATTTATTTTAATCCAACATTATCAATCAAACGAATATCTCCAGCAAAAACAGCTATAAACGCTCTGTATTTCTTTTTCGCTTCGATATTTTTCGGAGTTTGCAACGTATTTTCGTCAGCAATAGTGAAATATTCTAACTCTAATAAAGGCTCTTTTTTAAATTGCTTTTTCACCCACTTTGTTAACTCTTCAATATCTTTTGCTCCAAATTTCTTCTTTGCTTTCTTTAAAGTCTTGTATATAAAGGGAGCTATTTCTCGATGTTCTTTAGTTAACCTTGCGTTTCTAGAGCTCATGGCTAAACCATCATCTTCTCTATAAATAGGTCTTCCTTTTATCTTTACAGGAAGATCATATTTTTCTGCAAGTTTTTTAACTATTTGTAGTTGTTGAAAATCTTTTTTTCCAAAATAAGCTGTATTTGGCATTACTATTTCAAGAAGAGCTTTTACTATGGTTCCCACACCGTCAAAATGACCTTCTCGAAATTTACCTTCCATTTCATGTTCCAAACCGTCAAAATTGAATTTCTCAGAGCTTATATTGTTATCATAAATCTCTTCCACTGAAGGCACAAATAAAACATCACAGGCTACACTCTCAAGTAATTCCTTGTCGTTCTCTAATGTTTGTGGGTATTTTTTTAAATCTTCATTGCTATCAAACTGAGTTGGATTTACAAAAATACTTACCACAGCTATGTCGTTTTTTTCTTTCGCTCTTTTAACAAGTGATAAATGCCCTTGGTGTAAAGCACCCATTGTAGGCACAAATCCAATTGACTTAGCCCTTTCTTTTTGTTCAGCTAAAAACGCTTTTAATTCTAATTTTGTGTTAAATATATTCATTGCCTATTCATTGAAATGCATGCAAAATTAGCAATTTAACATCATTTTAGCATAAAAATTCGTATTTTTGCATCCTCATACAAAGAGTTCGATTTAATGAAGGATAAGAGAATATTATATGTTTCATCTGAGGTGATACCATATTTACCAGAAACAGAATTATCGTCAACTGCATTTAACGTTGCAAAACAAGCACATTCTAAGGGGGTTCAAACACGTATTTTTATGCCTCGTTTTGGGGTAATCAATGAACGAAGACATCAATTACATGAAGTTATTCGTTTATCTGGTATGAACTTAATCATTAACGACATGGATATGCCATTAATTATAAAAGTGGCTTCTATTCCTAAAGAACGAATGCAAGTTTACTTTATTGATAATGATGAATACTTCAAGCGTAAAGCCGTTTACTCTGATGAAGATGATCAATTATTCAATGATAATGATGAGCGTATGATCTTTTTCGCCAAAGGCGTTATTGAAACTGTAAAAAAATTAAATTGGGCACCAGACATTATTCATGTTCATGGATGGATGGCTTCCTTACTACCATTATATTTAAGAGAATTTTATAAAGAAGAACCATTATTTACTGAAAGTAAGATTGTAACTTCGCTTTATAATAATGGTTTTAAAGGTGAACTAAATAACGAACTTGCAAAAAAAGTTTGTTTTGACAAAATTAATAAAGACAAAACAACCGTATTTGAAACACCTAACCATATTAACATACTAAAAAGTGCTATTGAAAATTCAGATGCAATAGTAAAAGGTAGTGAAACATTACCTAATGAAATTGAAGACTTTATTGGAAACAATGATACAAAAGTTTTAGAATTTCAATCTGAAGAAAATTTAACAGAAGCATATTTAGAATTTTATAAAGAAAACGTTTTAGAATTAAGCGAATAAGAATGGTTAGAAAAATTGGTATTTTAGGTGTAAGCTTACTTTGTTTAGCTTCTATTATCTCGTGCGAAAAAGATCTTAATGATATTGGTACTGGTATTGTTAAAAACACAAAATTTAATACAAATCAAATTGACCTGGAGCTAGAAATTACTCCAGTAGATTTAGAAGTTGATTCAAATGGTAATCCATCTGCTATTAGAGCAGACAACATTAATACAGCTGTTTCTGAGTATTGGCTAGGAGTTTATAATAGTAAAGATTATAAAACTGTAGAATCATCATTCATTAGTCAGTTAGGTTTTGTAACCGACCTTAAAACACTAGATACTAATCCCGTAGCAAAAGATGGTGATATAGATTCAGTTTTTATTTTAGACAAAGTAATATTAAAGTTACCATATAGGGCTACAAGTAAAGGGAAAGAAAGTGACGGAAAGCCTAAATTTCATTTAGATTCTGTTCTTGGAGATCCAACTATAGCTACAAGCTTAAAAATTATCAAAAACGGTACATTTTTAAATACATTTGATCCAACAAACCCGTCAAAAAACAATTCTTTTTTATCTAATCATACCTATATAGAAGATGAAGTCCTAAATGAAGACCCTAATTTTAGTTTTAAACCAAATACTAGAGATACTATGTATGTATTTACACGATCTACTAGTACTGGTGTTACATTTAAAGACACTATAAAATTAAGTAACAAAGCTCCTTTCATAACAGTTCCTTTAAAAATGAACAGAATGAAAGAACTTTTTTGGGACAAATTTAACGATAGTGAATTTTCTTCATCACAAGCTTTAAACGAATACTTTAGAGGCATCTATGCAAAAGTAGAAGGTAGTAACGGGTCAATGGTTCCATTAAGTTTATTAGGAACTAGTGAGTCAGCAAGTTTAGAGTTTTATTACACAATTACTCGTTTTGAAAAGAAAGAAGGAATAACAAATTCTGTATACAAAGACACTGTTCCAACCAAATTTTCTTTTCCTTTAGCTGGTGTTCGTAATTCTAAATACAAAATGTCTGCTGCAACTAATAGCATTCCTTCTAATAATTTTGTTATTCAAGGAACTACTGGTTCTATGGCTAATGTTAAAGTTTTAGGCGTTAATTTAGGTAAATTAAAACTTAATGACCCTAACAATACAATTTTGAAACATGAAGCAAAAGACAATAATGGTGATGGTTATTTAGATTTAAAAGAATTATCAAACATTAAAGACCTTGCTAATGATCAATATGGCTTATTAGTTAACGATGCTGTTTTATCTTTTTATATAAACCAAACTGTTAATACTGATAAAAATATTTTACCTCAAAAACTACACCTTTATCTTAATAAAGACAATGGAAGTGGAGGCATAACTCCAACACAAATTTCAGATACATATAAAGAGTCTAACACCTATGGTGGTAACTTAATTTTATCTGATGACAAACCAGAAAGATACACTTTTAGAATTACCGATTATGTAGCTAGTTTATTTGACAAAACTTCTACTGATTTCGCACCTCTTGTTTTAAAAGTTTACAACAACCCCACTGATGCTTCTCTTAAAAATAGAGCGATAGATCTTAATGTTGAGTCTTACAATTGGAACCCTAGAGGGGTTACCATTTTAGATGAAAACGAAGCTGCTAACGGAACAAAAAGAGCAGTTTTAAAAATTTCATATTCAGAAAAAAAATAAAGAATTGATATGTGTGGTATAACAGGTTACATAGGCTATAGAGATGCTTATCCGATAGTAATTAATGGTTTAAAAAGACTAGAATACAGAGGGTATGATAGTGCTGGAATTATGATGTATGATGGAGAGAAAATGCATTTATCAAAAACCAAAGGTAAAGTTTCAGACTTAGAAGTAATTACCAATAATGATGACTCTAAAAAAGAAGGAAAAATAGGAATTGGACACACTCGTTGGGCAACTCACGGAGTTCCTAATAATACAAATTCTCACCCTCATTTTTCTCAATCTGGAAATTTAGTTATCGTTCATAATGGTATTATTGAAAACTATGATACTATAAAAAAAGAATTAATCTCTCGTGGATATAGCTTTCAAAGCGATACTGATACTGAAGTTTTAGTTAACTTAATTGAAGAAGTTAAAAAAAATGAAGGTTGTAAATTAGGAAAAGCGGTTCAAGTAGCATTAACAAGTGTTATTGGAGCTTATGCTATTGCTGTTTTCGATAAAACAAAACCAACCGAATTAATTGTTGCAAGACTAGGAAGCCCAATAGCGATTGGTGTTGGGAAAGATAATGAAGAGTTTTTTGTTGCTTCTGATGCTTCTCCATTTATTGAATACACCAAAAACGCTATTTACCTAGAAGATGGTGAATTAGCTATTATCAAAAAAGATAAAGGTATTAAAGTTCGTAAAATTGACAACGATAAAGAAGTTGATACCGATATACAAGAACTTCAATTAAACTTAGAGCAAATAGAAAAAGGTGGCTATGACCACTTCATGCTTAAAGAAATTTACGAGCAACCAAAAGCAATAACAGATACTTATAGAGGTAGAATGTTAGCGAATGAAGGTGTAATTCGTATGGCTGGTATTGATGATAATATTTCTAAGTTCTTAAACGCTGATAGAATTATTATTATAGCTTGTGGTACTTCATGGCATGCTGGATTAGTAGGTGAATATCTTTTTGAAGATATGGCTAGAATACCTGTAGAAGTTGAATATGCTTCAGAATTTAGATACAGAAACCCTATAATTACTCCAAAAGATGTGGTTATTGCAATTTCACAATCAGGAGAAACTGCTGACACTTTAGCCGCTATAAAATTAGCAAAAGCAAAAGGTGCTTTTGTTTTTGGTGTATGTAATGTTGTAGGTTCATCAATTGCTAGAGAAACTCATGCTGGTGCGTATACACACGCAGGGCCAGAAATAGGTGTTGCTTCAACAAAAGCATTCACTACTCAAATCACTGTGCTTTCTTTAATTTCATTAAAATTAGCAAAAGCAAAAGGAACATTATCTACTTCTGCTGTTAACAATTACTTACAAACACTACAACAAATCCCATCTCAAGTTGAAAAACTTTTAGAAATTGATCCTGTTGTCAAAGAAATTGCGTCTGTATATAAAGATGCTAAAAACTGTTTATACCTAGGTAGAGGGTTTAATTTCCCTGTTGCTTTAGAAGGTGCTTTAAAGTTAAAAGAGATTTCTTACATTCATGCTGAAGGTTACCCTGCTGCTGAGATGAAACATGGACCTATTGCTTTAATTGATGAAAATATGCCTGTTTTTGTTATAGCAACAAGTAAAGGACACTACGAAAAAGTAGTTAGTAATATTCAAGAAATAAAATCTAGAAGCGGTAAAATTGTAGCTATTGTCACTGAAGGTGATGTAACAGTTAAAGAGATTGCTGATCATGTTATCGAGATTCCAGATACTGAAGAAGCATTTACTCCTTTACTAACCACTATTCCATTTCAATTACTGTCTTATCACATAGCAGTAATGTTAGATAAGAATGTAGATCAACCTAGAAATTTAGCAAAGTCGGTTACTGTAGAGTAGTTCACTTTCATTAAAAAAATAATTAAAAGTCTCAGAATTCTATTTTCTGAGACTTTTTTTATTGAAAGTTAAATACACAGGAAAATGATCTGAAAAACCACCTTCATACCATGGACCAATATATGTTCTAAAGGGACTACCTTTAAATTTACCTTTATAAATTCTCATCCAAGGTTTCTTGAAAATTTTAGCCTTCGAAAAAATTAAGCTACTTTCATCATTATCAAAATTATTTGATATAATTATCTGATCAAATAAGTGCCATTCGTTATAAAAAGTTGAAGTTCCATTATTTTTTTTATGCATAGTATACATAGGGTTGTAAAATTCATTAGTTACAAGATGTTTTTTAACACTCTCACTTGATGGATCATCATTAAAATCTCCCATAATAATAAACTTAGATTCAACTTTTTCTTCACTCTTTATTTCTTCTATAACTTCATGAACTAACTTTGCTGCCTTAATTCTTTTATGTTGAGTTTTATCCTCTCCATCTCTCCTTGACGGCCAATGATTAACTAAAACATGCACTAAATCACCGTTTAAAACTCCTTTAACCACTAGTAAATCCCTGGTGTAATCATGATTTCCATCAGTATCGCTTAAATGTAATGGATGCGTTTTTGATGATAAAACAGTAAATAAGTCATTCTTATATAGCATTGCAACATCAATACCTCTTTCATCAGGTGAATTGTAATGTATATAACTATAATTATGATTTATAAGATTTTTATGCCTTATTAAATCTTTCAACACTTTAGCATTTTCAACTTCTACTAAACCAATTATAGCTGGAGCATACTTTGATTCTTGAGCACCTAAAAGAGGTAATATTGAGCTAATTTTTTTTATTTTATGTCTATATCTATTTTTATTCCATTTCTTCTTTCCTTTTGGAGTAAAGTCATTATCCATTGTTAATGGATTATCAATGGTATCAAATAAATTTTCAACATTATAAAAAGCAACTGTAAGAGTGTTTTTTCGTTTATTTCTAGACATTTAATCAAAAAAATTTCATCTAATTTACAAAGTAAATATTACAATTAAACATTGTGATAACACAAAGTATTGAAAAATTTTTATTAATTTTTTTTAAAAAAATATCAAATCAATAAAACTATACAACAACAATTTAATTATTAACTATAAATGTAAATAAAAAACAAGCATAACTCAATGTTAAGTAATTGTTATGCAACACTATAAAGAGTATTAAATAACATAAAAAACATTTTTACATAACACAAAAAACAAACTATAAACAACTAATACACAGTATTTTTACACCATAAAATAAACAGAATATTTAACCCTCTATTTATAAAAACCAAGAAAGATGAGAAAATTTGTTTTATTAGTATTTGTTGCTTTGATGAATGTCTCAGCATTTGCAATTAATGAAAATCCAGTAAAAGAAGAAATCAGAACCAACATTGTAAAATTATTAGGAAAAGTAGATTTTACTATTGAGAAAGATGTTAAAACTACTATAGATTTCTTAGTAAACAAAAAAGGTGAAGTAGTTATTTTAGACGTAGATTGTGCTAGTCCAGAAGTTTGTGCTTACATTAAAAGTAAACTAAATTACAAAAGAGTGTATAAAAACATAAAAAAATCAGTACAAATATATAAAATGCCTTTAAAGATCGTTAGAAGTTAATTAATGAAAGTTGTGTATAATTAAAACCTCGCAAAGTCGAGGTTTTTTTATACTTTTTTTATAACGCTAGTTACCACACCCCATATAACAAAATTATTTTCCTTTGTTATTTTAATAACAGGATAGTCAGGATTCTCTGGTTGTAGCCATACATTGACTCCCTCAACTCTTAATCGTTTAACAGTAAATTCACCATCTAAAAAACATACTGCTATTTTGTTATTTGTTGGTTCAATACTTCTATCAATAACCAATAAGTCATTATCATCTAATCCTGCCCCTATCATAGATTGACCACTAACTCTCGCAAAAAAAGTTGCTTCTTTGTTCTTAATTAATTCTTCATCTAAAGAAATACGAGTCTCTTTAAAATCATCAGCGGGCGAAGGAAATCCTGCAGAAATCCCTATATCTATGTACACTGAACCCTCATTTTTCAAGTCTTTAATAGAAAAAAAAGTTAATGCTTTAGATGCTTTCATATTATTTTACTTTAATAATTTGATTAATATTCGTTGTAAACTTTGGAGACAAATGTTCTTGACGCATTTTCCAAGTACGTTTTAAATCTTGACTAGCTAATTTTATTGCATCTGATTTAAACTTTCTATTTACAGTATCTATTACCTTCATTAAAGGTTTATGTTTTGGGTTCTCCATTTCAAAAAAGTTTAATTGAAAATTTTCATCTGGTACTAGACCTGTAACTATAACGCCAGCTCTTTTATAATTTACACCTTTTTTAAAAATTGTCTCAACAGCGTTAACAGCCTCTTTGCTAATTATTAAAGATGAATTTGTTGGATGCGAAAAAACAATTGACTTACTAGCCCGATATCTTTCATTTTCTTTTTCATGTTTATTACTATTTAAAGATACAATAACCATATGACAACATGAATTTTGCTTTCGTAATTTTTCAGAACAAGACATTGCAAAAGTAGCAATACGCTCTTTTATATTGGCCAAATCAGAAAAGGTATATTCAAAACTTCTTGTAGTAGCAATAGCCTTTTTATTTAACACATCCTCTAATTTCAAAACAGATTTACCTCTTAAATCTTGCTGTAACTTCCACTCAGTTATAGAAAAATTTTTTCGCACCCATTCACTATCTAATTCTGCAAAATCTAATGCCTTAAAACAACCTTTCTCTTTTAGCCTTTTTTGAAGACGATAACCTATTCCCCAAACTTTTTCTATAGGCATCCATTTTAAAGCCTTCATCCTTTTCTCTTCAGAATCTATAACATAAACACCATTCGTTTCTTCAGGAAAACTTCTTGCTATTTTATTAGCCACTTTACTCAAAGCTTTTGTAGGAGCTATACCAACACAGGTAGGGATTCCTGTCCACATTGAAATTCGTTGTTTTATTTTTGTCCCATAATCATTGAAATTAACTTTATCAAAACCTTTAAACTCTAAAAAAGCTTCATCAATTGAATATACCTCAATATCTGGCGTAAAATTGGATAAAATATTCATTACACGTTCACTCATATCTCCATACAAAGGATAATTTGAAGACAAAACAGTAACATTATAACTTTTAAATTCCCTTTTAAATTTAAAAGCCGGTGCTCCCATAGGAATAAACTTTTTAGCCTCATCACTGCGTGAAATAACGCACCCGTCATTGTTACTTAACACAACCACAGGTTTATGAAGTAAATTCGGATTAAACACCCGCTCACAAGAAGCATAAAAATTATTACAATCAACTAAAGCAAACATCGTGTAAAGATAAGAAATTCGTACTTTTGCACTCTATGATAGAAACACGTAAGGCCATATCTGAAAAAGCGGTTTTAATTGGTATTATAACCCAACAGCAAAATGATAAACAATCTGAAGAATATTTAGATGAATTAGAATTTTTAACATCTACTGCTGGTGGTGTTACAGTAAAACGTTTTGTTCAAAAACTAGAAAAACCAAATCCTAAAACATTTTTAGGTACTGGAAAATTAGATGATGTAAAAGCATACATAGAAACTCATAATATTGGTACTGCTATTTTTGATGATGAACTTTCTCCTGCACAATTAAGAAATATAGAGAAGATTCTTGATTGTAAAATATTGGATAGAACAAATTTAATTTTAGACATCTTTGCAAACAGGGCACAAACCAGCTCCGCAAAAACTCAAGTAGAACTAGCTCAATATCAATACCTTTTGCCTAGGCTAACAAAAATGTGGACTCACCTTGACAAACAAAAAGGTGGTATTGGAATGCGCGGTCCTGGTGAAACTGAAATAGAAACAGATCGTCGTATAATTAGAGATAAAATTACCCTTTTAAAAAAGAAATTGACCACCATTGATAAACAAATGGCCGTTCAACGAAAAAACAGAGGTAAAATGGTTCGTGTAGCTCTAGTTGGTTATACCAACGTTGGAAAATCAACTTTAATGAATGTTATCAGTAAAAGCGATGTTTTTGCTGAAAATAAATTATTTGCAACACTTGATACAACTGTTAGAAAAGTAGTAATAAAAAACATTCCTTTTTTAATGACTGACACCGTTGGTTTTATAAGAAAGTTACCTACGCAATTAGTAGAGTCGTTTAAATCTACTCTTGACGAAGTTAGAGAAGCTGATTTATTATTACATGTTGTTGATATATCACATCCAAATTTTGAAGATCATATTTCTTCTGTTAATCAAATTTTAGATGAAATTGACAGCGCAGACAAACCTGCTGTTATGGTTTTTAATAAAATTGATGCTTATACACATGAAACAATAGATGATGATGATTTAATTACAGAAAAAACTAAAGCGCATTATACTCTTGAGGATTGGAAAAAAACTTGGATGAATGATTTACAGAAAGAAAGTATTTTTATTTCAGCACTCAATAAAAGTAATTTAGAAGAATTTAAAGAGAAAACATATAATGAAGTTAAAAAGATTCATATTGAACGCTTTCCGTATAACGATTTCTTATACTTAGAGTAGTTTTTTTCTTTTAACTCAACATCATATTATTAACATAAAACACCTGAAATTAGTTTTTTTAATTATTTTTCTATATCTTTAAATTATTATTTTAATATAATATTAACATTTTAAGCCCCCTAAAAATGAAAACGCTCATAAATTTAACACCTTCACAAAAAAAAGAACATCAAAAAAGTAATTTTTTAGTTTTTCAAATACAAACATATAATTATTAAAAAACTTCCTAACTAATAATTAGCAAACTAAAATACCCCCTTTTAGAATTAGTGACTATACACTAAATCTATTTTTTTAGTAAGCAAAATTTATAGGATTTAATTATAAACGTATGAGAAAACTAACCCTATTATTACTAGCCCTACTCGGTTTTCAAGTAGCATTTTCTCAAGAAGTGTGTACTTCAAAATCTGATGTAGAATCCATTAATGAAATTTCTAATGTAACAAAGTGCATAGTTACTGGCACTAACAAAATAGATGGTTCAAAAAAAGCATCTAAAGTTATTGTTGTATCTAATAGAAGTAGACATAAAAGACGTCTATTTGAAAATAAAGAAGTTCATACTGCCAACCAATTACACGCTGCTAATATCAACATCAAAGCAGAAAACAGCAACAACCAATTAAAAATAAACGACTTAAAAAGCAGAATAGCTAAAATAAACAATGCAATAGAAGAGGAAAATTCACGTAGAAAAATATCTTTTGACACTGTTGATCAAATACCACAATTCCAATCTTGTTCAGACAGTTCTTTAAGTATTGTTGATTGTTTTAATCATGAAATGCAAAAACACTTAGTTCAAAACATTGTGTACCCAGAAGACGCAATTAGAAAAAAAATTACTGGTGATATTTGGATAAGCTTTGTAATTACAAACAAAGGAACAATAAAGAATATTATTACTACTGGACCTAAAGACAGCGACTCTTTAGAAAAAGAAGCCATTAGAGTAGTTTCATTATTACCTAAATTTATTCCTGGTAAACAAAATAATAAAGATATCAATGTTACATATACATTTCCTATAAGCTTTAACCTTGATAATTCACTAGATTAAAGTTATTGAATATAATATTAAACAGAAAAGAGTCTAGTTTTTTTAATTAAAAAAACTAGACTCTTTTCTGTTTAATTAGTGAACAAGAGAATAAAAACTCATAATAAAACCTATAACACCCTATTGTAAAACCAACATAAACAACACCTTACCTATTTAGACTTTATACAAATAGCGAAATAAAGTTAAAAAAACAACTTGATTTAATTTTTTTTCATAAATTTGCACCCGCTAAAAACAGCTAACTAACTAACAAGCTACTAACAAGTATATTACAATTTTAAGGTTATTAATTTTTGAACTCCCCTTTTATGAAAAAAACACTTTTACTCGTAGTATTAGTAATGATTTCAGTTTTTAGTACTACAGCTCAAGAGGTCTGCGCATCTCCAGAAGATGAATCATTAGATTTAAATAGTATCACAAAATGTACTATTAAGCCATCTAAAAATTCGAAAGACAAAAAAACTAGACAAATTACAGTTAAAGTTTCAGCAAGAAGACGTTTTCTAAAGAAAAGAGAACCTATAAAAAAGCGTGCAGCTTCTAGTCTTGGAACATTAAACACAGCTGGTGTTAGTAAAATTGAAACTACTCCTAGTATTCAAAATGAAAAAATAAAAACTAAATCAGTTAGTTTAAAAAACAATATCGAAAGCTTAAAAGAAAAGTTATCTAAAGAAGAAGTTAGGAAAGCTTCAAGATTTACTGCTGTTGATAAAATACCTTCTTTTGACACTTGTAATAGTGCAAAAAAAGAAGATAGAATGAATTGTTTTAACACAGAAATGATTAAACATATTCAAAAGTATTTTAGATATCCTAGTGAGGCTGTAAGAGATCAAATTCAAGGTGAAGTTTGGGTTCGTTTTATTATTGACAAAAATGGATATGTAAGAAATATAAAAACTCTAGGGCCTAAAAATGGAGAAATCCTAAATGAAGAAGCTAAAAGAGTTGTAACCAAACTTTCACGTTTTAAACCTGCAAGAAGAGAAGGAGAAAAGGTATCTGTTAAATACGGCTTCCCTATTAACTTTTCTTTAGAAGAATAATTCCCAATCACTTTTATATTATAATTAAAATTAAAAAAAATGTTTAAAAAACAGTTAGCAATGATTGTTTTTACTTTATGCGTTATGGTTAGCTATGCGCAAGTAAAAATTAATGGAGTCGTTTACGATGAGTATTTAGAGCCGTTTTACAATGCTAAAATTACAAATGGTAAAAACTATGCATTATCTAATGAAGATGGAGAGTTTTCTATTACTATTAGTAACAAATTACCTCAAACGATAATTGTTTCTTCTTTTGGCTACAGAACTGAAACAATAGAAATTACTTCATTAGATCAAGAGGTAAACGTAATTCTTAAAGAAAATTTATTATTAGATCAAGTAGTTATTTCTGCTTCTAGAGTTCCGGAAAGAATTATAGAATCACCAGTAACTATTGAGAGGTTTGGTCTTAATGATATAAGAAAGAACACTTCAAATTCTTTTTATGATGGTTTAACAAACTTAAAAGGAATTAGCTCAAGAGAAGGTAGTTACGGTTTTAAATCTATTAACACAAGAGGTTTTGCTGATTTTAGCAACTCTCGTTTTGTTCAATTAGTAGATGGAATGGATACAGCTGCTCCTGCATTAAATTTTAGTGCGGGTAACTTATCTGGTGTATCTGAATTAGATATAAAAAGCGTTGAAATTTTACCTGGTGCGGCTTCTGCTTTATATGGAGCAAATGCATATAATGGTATTATGCTTTTAAATACTAAAAGCCCTTTTGATTTTACAGGTATCAACATACTTCTTAAAAGCGGGGTGATGAGTCAAGAAGCTGCAGGAAACAATACATTTTATGATGTTGCAGTAAGAATGGGTTACAAGTTTAGCGAAGCGTTTGCAGCAAAAGTTAACTTCTCATATTTTGAAGCTGAAGAATGGCATGCTAATGACTCTAGAAATAGAGAAGTAGATACAAACAAATTAATTGATGGATCACTTAACTCAACTCCAAACTATGATGGAGTTAATACTTATGGTGATGAATTATTTTATGGTTTATCTAATTTTAATGCATTTTTACAATCTGTTAGACCTGGAAGTCCAACGATACCAGCAGATCTTCTTCTTAGAAGAACTGGGTATGCTGAAAAAGATTTATTAAATAGCTATAAATCTAAAAATTTAAAATTTTCAGGTTCTTTACACTACAGACCTTTTAAAGATGAATCATTAGAAATTCAGTTAGCAACTAGACTAGGTATGGGAGACAATCTTTTCCAAGGAACTAGTAGATTTGCACAACGTAATTACTATATAGGACAATCAAAATTAGAAGTTAAAGGAGATAATTTTTATGTAAGAGGATATTACACAAGAAATGATGCAGGAAATAGTTATGATTTAACTAGAACAGGTATATACCTTACTGAAGCATCTACTCCATTTGGATCATATATCAATGATTATTTCATTCAAAGATACCTTAATAATCAAACTGTTGAAGCTTCAAGAAATTATGCTGACAGAAACAGATTACAGCCTGGCACGACTGCTTTTAATAGTGCTTTTAATAAAATAACAACTACTTTAATAACTGAAGAAGGTGGTAGTGCTATATATGACAAAAGTTCTTATCAACATTTAGAAGGTAACTATAACTTTAGAAGTTTATTAAACGATTGGGCTGATGTTCAAGTTGGTGGATCATTTAGAGAATATAATCCAGAATCAAAAGGTACTATCTTTAATGATAAAGATGAAGCAATAAGCGTTCAAGAATATGGTGTATACACCCAAGTTCAAAAGAAATTAATGGATGAAAGGTTAAAATTAACTGCTTCTCTTCGTTATGATAAATCAGAAAATTTTAAAGGAAATGTTTCTCCTCGTTTTGCAGTAAATTACTCTTTAGGTCAAGATAAAGATCATATCTTAAGAGCATCATTTCAAACTGGTTTCCGTAATCCTACGATACAAGAACAATATTTATTTTTAAACACAGGTGTTAAAACTAATGTTGGTTCTACTTCTGACAACTTAAGAAGAATTCAATATAGAAATGAGAATTTCTTCCCTGGTTTTGGTACTGTTATTACTGAAACAACTGGTAGTGATATTATAAACAATGCTTTATTAACAAGATCTGTTTATGACACAAACTTTATAAATGCGAACGGAAGCTTAATTAAATCTGATTATAAAGAAATTCAAGCTGAAGTTGTTAAAACTTTTGAACTTGGATATAGAAGCATACTACGTTTAAACAACAACACTAATTTAGATATTGATGTTAATGGTTTCTATAGTCAACATGATGATTTTGTGTTTTTTCAAGATGTAGTTGTTCCAAACTATGGAACAGTGATTGCAACTGGTCAATTAGATGCTGATGCTAATTTAGCTTTAAACCAAGGACACGTTCGTGAGTTTTACTTAATTACAAATAGTAAATCACAAGTAAAATCATACGGTTTCGGATTAGGAATGCATACTAAGTTCTTTAGAAATTATGACTTCGGAGTAAACTATAACTTTATTGATTACTCTTTCGAAGATGCTGATTTTGGTTCATTTGAACCTAATTTCAATACTCCAAAACATACAGTAAAAGTTCAGTTAGGTAATGATAAACTTTTCAAAAACTTTGGATTTAACATTAACGGTAGATGGTTAGATAGTCATAAATGGGTTTCACCTTTTGCTAAAGGAGATGTAGAAGCTAGAACTGTTCTTGACGCTCAATTAAACTATAGAATTCCTTCGTTAAAATCTAAATTTAAAATTGGTGGTACTAATATCTTTGGAAAAGAATATTTAGTTGCACCAGGATCTGGGAGAATTGGTAAATTATATTACATTTCTTGGACAATCAATAATTAAATCTCAATATTGTAACAACTTTTAAAAGTTACATATAAATATACTAAAGGTAGCAATATTAAATTGCTACCTTTTTTCATTTTACGAATTCATAAAAAGAGAATAATCAAAATTAAAACATATTTACAACTACTTCTCTTTCTAATTCAAAACATTAAATGCAACTAAGTTTTTTTTGTTTTTATTAACAAAAAATATAGTTAAAATTCTGCATCTTTGTAGTTATGCGAATATATCCTATAGAAACAGGAAATTTTAAACTAGATGGTGGAGCCATGTTTGGTGTTGTTCCTAAATCCATTTGGCAAAAAACCAATCCTGCTGACAGCAAAAACATGATTGATATGAGTTTGCGTTGTATGCTTATTGAAGATGGAGATAGACTTACACTTATTGACACTGGACTTGGAAACAAACAATCAGATAAATTTTTTGGTTACTATTATCTATTTGGAGACTTCTCTTTAGACTCTTCATTAGCTAAATATGGATTTCATAGAGATGATATTACGGATGTTTTTTTAACGCACTTACATTTTGATCATTGTGGTGGTGTTATTCAATGGAACAAAGACAGAACAGGATATATGCCTGCTTTTAAAAATGCTAAAGTTTGGAGTAATGATCGTCATTGGCAATGGGCTACTGAGCCCAACCCAAGAGAAAAAGCTTCCTTCTTAAAAGAAAATATATTGCCAATTGAAAAAAACGGACAGTTAAATTTTGTTCATAGAAACACGAAAGATCAAGTAGGATTTGATGTTGTTTTTGTTGATGGACATACAGAAAAACAAATGCTTCCTAAAATAATGTATCAAGGAAAAACCATTGTTTTTATGGCTGATTTACTTCCTACAGTTGGACATATACCACTTCCTTATGTAATGGGTTATGATACTAGACCATTACTTACAATAAAAGAAAAACAAGTGTTTTTAAACGAAGCAGCAGATAAAGATTTTTATTTGTTTTTAGAGCATGATGCTCATAATGAACTTTGTACTGTACAACATACAGAAAAAGGAGTTCGTTTAAAAGAAACTTATAAATTTATAGACATTTTTAATTAAGACAAAGATTATGAGAGTTTTGAAGCCAGTATTTTATTCGGCAATGGCAATTACAACCTTAGTAGGTTGTTCATCGGTAAGCAAAATGGCTGTACCAACAGGAGCTAATACTGTTATTAATATTCCTGCTAAAAAAGCCCCATTAACAGATTTCCAAAAAGACAATTGGCAACACTTAGATTTAGCTACTGATAGTATTCCTGGAATGAGTGTTGACAAAGCGTATACATTTTTACAAGGAAAAAAAAGTATTGAAGTTATTGTTGGTGTTGTTGACAGTGGTACAGATTTAAAACATGAAGATTTAAAAGATGTAGCATGGGTGAATAAAAAAGAAATTGCGGGTAACGGAATTGATGATGACAAAAATGGATATGTAGATGATATTAATGGATGGAACTTTTTAGGTAAATCATACAAAGAGCATTTAGAGTTCGAACGTATTTTAATGAAACCTTCAGTTGCAGATGCAGCAACATTAGCAGAAGTAAAAGCATATCAAGAAAACAAAGTAAATGAAGCTAAGCAAAACGAAAGTCGTTATGGACAAATGTTAAGCGGAGCTGAAAAAGCACACAAGGAACTTACAAAATACTTTGGTAAAGACAGCTACACTCCAGAAGAGGTTGGAGCTATTAACACAAACAATGAAGACTTAAAGAAGAGTATTGCTACAGCAAAGTTTTTGTATCAATTTGTTCCTTCATTACCAAAAGGTATTAAAGAATTATCTTCAATGGTAAGCAAAGCTAAAAAAACAATCAACGGTGATAATTTAAAAACAGACTACAGAACTGTTGTTGGTGATAATGCATATGACATTAACGACAAACCAGGTTCAGGTGATGGAAACACAGGTCATTCTAAAAAAGATGAAGCACATGGTTCACATGTGTCTGGAATTATAGGAGCTACTAGAAACAATGGTAAAGGTATGAATGGTGTTGCTAATAATGTTAAAATTATGGCAGTACGTTCAGTATCTGATGGTGATGAGTATGATAAAGATGTTGCTTTAGGTATTCGTTATGCTGTTGATAATGGTGCTAAAGTAATTAATACTAGTTTTGGTAAAGCGTTTTCTCCAAATAAAGAATGGGTATATGATGCTTTAAAATATGCTGCCAAAAAAGACGTGTTAATCGTAAACGCTGCTGGTAATGATGGAAAAAACATTGATATAGAAAAAACATTCCCTAATGATGCTCCTGATTTAGTAAACGAAATATCTGACAATGTATTAACATTAGGTGCAATGAGTGCTAATTATGATGAGAACTTACCTGCTAGCTTTTCTAACTATGGTAAAATAAACGTAGATGTTTTTGCTCCTGGTGTTCAAGTTCATTCTACTACACCTGATAATGAATATCAAAAATTTAGTGGAACTTCAATGGCAGCACCATCTGCTGCTGGTGTAGCTGCATTGGTTCGTTCATACTATCCAAAATTATCTGCTAGTCAGGTAAAACATATTTTAATGAACTCAGGTACTAAAATTGACTTAATGGTTACAAAACCAGGTTCAAAATCTAGAACAAATCCAAAAGGAGAATTAGTTCCTTTTTCAAGCTTATCTGTATCAGGTCGTGTAGTTAATGCATATAATGCTTTAAGAATGGCAGACAGAATGGTAAATGGAAGAAAATAATTACCAGAAAATAAGTATATTTGAAAAGAGCATTTTAAAAAATGCTCTTTTTTTATAAATAATTAAATAGAATGAAAAAATTATTTTTAGGGGTTTCATTAATATCGATGTTAGCTTGCGCATCAACCAACAAACAACAAACAATTTCAACTCCTCAAACAACTAAAACAAGCAGTAGCACATATTGGCAACAACGTGTAAACTACACAATGGATATTGATATGAATGTTAAAACATATCAATACAAAGGAATACAAAAATTAGTATACACCAATAACTCTCCTGATGTATTAAACAAAGTATTTTATCATTTATACTTTAATGCATTCCAGCCAAATTCTCAAATGGATGTTCGTTCTAGAAATATTAAAGATCCAGATAAAAGAGTTAACGACAGAATTAGCAAATTGTCTCCTTCTGAAATTGGGTATATTAAAGTTAATACATTAAAACAAAATGGATCTGCAGTAAAACATGAAACTGTGGGTACTATTTTAGAGGTTACTTTAAACCAACCTATTCAACCAGGAGAAAGTGTAACTTTTGATATGGTTTTTGACGCTCAAGTTCCTAAACAAATTCGTCGTTCTGGAAGAGATAACAAAGAAGGGGTTGCTTTATCAATGGCACAATGGTATCCTAAAATGGCTGAATATGATTTTGAAGGATGGCATACGCCTCCATATTTAGGTCGTGAATTCCATGGTGTATGGGGTGACTTTGATGTAACTCTTCATATTGACAAAAATTATGTTGTTGGAGGTACTGGTTATATTCAAAACCCTCAAGAAGTAGGTCATGGTTACGAAAACAAAAAAGAAGAACTAAACATTCCTTCAGGAAAAAAATTAACTTGGAAATTTAAAGCTCCTAATGTACACGATTTTACTTGGGCTGCTGACCCTGAGTATATTCATGATACGTATACTATGAAAAATGGTATTGATTTACATTTCTTATACAAAAAAAACTTATCCGCTTTTTATCAAGAAAACTGGAAAAAATTACAACCTAAAACTGCTGAACTAATGAATTACTTTAGCAAACATATAGGAGCATATCCATACAAACAGTACTCAGTAATTCAAGGTGGTGATGGCGGAATGGAATATGCTATGTGTACTTTAATTACTGGTAAACGTAAATGGGGTAGTTTATTTGGTGTTACAGCCCATGAATTAGCACATACTTGGTTTCAATTTTTACTAGCAACCAATGAAAGTAAGCACCCATGGATGGACGAAGGATTTACAACTCACATTTCAAACAAAGCTACCAATGAAATTTTAGAACAAGGAAGAGAAAATCCTCAATCAGGTTCATACAGGCATTATAACTATGTTGTAAACAACAATGCAGAAGAACCTTTATCAACTCATGCTGACAGATACCATACCAATATGGCTTATAGCATGGGAAGCTATTCTAAAGGAAATATCTTTTTAACACAACTTCAATACATTATTGGAGAAGAAAATGTGGCTAAAACTTTAAAAAAGTATTTTACTGATTTTTCTTTTAAACATCCAACACCAAATGATATTAAAAGAACTGCCGAAAAAGTATCTGGAATTCAATTAGATTGGTATTTGAATGAATGGACACAAACTACTCACACTATAGATTATGGAATTAAATCTGTTACCGGTAAAGAAATTACTTTAGAACGTATTGGACAAATGCCGATGCCTATTGATGTTACCGTTACTTATACAGATGGAACTAAAGAATCATTCAATATTCCATTACGTATGATGAGAGGTGAAAAACCAACTTCGGCAAAAACTCTTGAAGACTGGACATTTGCTCACCCAACTTACAGTTTTTCTACATCAAAAAATATTAAATCAGTTGAAATTGATCCATCAAAGTTAATGGCTGATATAAATCAAGAAAACAACGTATTTCAAACTAAATAACTTTTGAAATTAAAAAAGAATAAAAAAGGCGAAGAATATTCAATTTCTTCGTCTTTTTTATTCTTTTAATAATTCCTTTTGAAGATCAGTTGGAGATAACCCTGTGTTCTTTTTAACAAACAAGCTAAAATTTGAAGGACTATCAAAATTATAATTATAAGAAATCTCTTTAAGGTTAGTGTCTTTAAACATTAAATCTCTTTTTATTTCTAAAAGAACTGCATTATGAATAAACTTTAAAGGTGTAATACCATATTTATTTTTCACAATATCAGTTAATTTTTTAGACGTAATATTTAATTTCTCAGCATATTCATTAACCGTTTTGGTATTCAAATTTAGATTTACCAATTCAGTAAACTTAATTAAAGAACGATCATTTGTATTTTTAAACTTTCCTTTTTTAATTGTGCATTCTTCTAATTCATAAAGTAACGTAGATAATAAGTGAATAGATTTTTGTTTCAGAAAAACACTTTCTTCTTTTGTAATATTCCTTATAAGATTTAAAAAGGAAATACCTTTATTTATTAATAACTTATCGTTTTCAAAGATCACTTTAATATCTGAATGGTATTGAAGTGTTAATAATGAACTAACTTCTTCTGAAAAAATAGAGGTATTAAAAAACTGAATTAAAAAACCATCAGCATCCTCTTCTCTTTTTACTAAATGTACTTGCCTTGGTTTAATTAAATAACAACTATTATCTACTATTGGAACTTTATCAAAATCAATTAATTGGTAGCCTCCTCCTTTAACAAAAAACATAATTTCATAATAATTATGCCTATGAACAACATTATAATCATAGGTGTTTTTATGTGAAATAGGTTCAATATTTATAGTGAACTCATCTTTAATATTATGAAGAGGTATTTGATTGTTTAGCTTCATTAAAAAAAGGGGGTTAAATTAATAAGAAAAACGCTTTTTTTCATAACTCAGTGCCACTAGCACCAAGTTACTTTTGCTAAAAGTATAAATTTAATAGTAATTATGATGAAAAAAATATTTATTACACTTATTCTAATATTTTCTATAAATGTAGTTAGCGCACAAAACACATGGAAAGTTGACAAAGCACACTCTTCAATAACTTTTTCAGTATCTCATTTTATGATTTCTGAAGTTACTGGTAATTTTAATAGTTTTGACATCGATGCTGAAACAAATGAAAAATTTGAAAAACCAGTTTTTAAAGTATCAATAAACGCTGCCAGCATAAATACAAATCAAGAAGGTAGAGATAACCATTTAAAATCTCCTGATTTTTTTAATGTTAAAAAAAATCCTACAATTACATTTAATAGTAGTTCTTTTAAGGATTTAAATAATGGAAACTTCGAAACTAGTGGTACCATTACTATTAATGGAATTGCTAAAGAAATTACTTTTAAAGGAAAATTAAATGGTATTATTAAAGCACGAAGTGGAAAAAATAAAGCTGGATTAAAATTAACCTCAACTATTAAAAGAGAAGAGTTTAATTTAGGTAAAGGAATGTCTCCAATTGGTAAAGATGTTACTGTTACTATTAATATAGAAATGAACCAGCAATAAAAACTCCCTTATCCCTCTTTATTAAAGAGTGATGTTTTTTAAAGTCAAAAACTTGCATAAGTTTTTGACTTTTTTAATTATTTGAATGTATTTTTATACATATGAATCAAATAACAATAGACTTTTCATTCTACAGTATTTTAGATATTCTTTCAATATCTACAGCTTTTATGCTTGGTTTACTTTTTATAACTTCAAAATCAAACAATAAAAAAGCCAATATTTTTTTAGGTTTATTTCTCTGGTCATTAACTATTGAAATATTTGGTTCTTTTAGTCAATCAGTTAATGAACTTGAAAATTACAATAACATTCAATCATCATTATTTACAATCCCTTTTTTACTGTTATATACCATACAAACCTTAAATGAGAAGATTAAAGCTTATTGCTATTTATTATTCATACCCGGGTTTATTTTAAACTTTGTTCCTGTAGAAAATATAGTCACAAAATATTTTGAATATTTATTTAATATTCTGCTCTTAATTAATATTACAATAATTCTTAAGAAAAATCAAAATAGAATTGGTGATTTTTACTCTAACATAGAAAATAAAACATTTGTATGGCTTAAAGCAATAGTATACATATTTTTCACCTTTCATGTTCTTTGGGTTTCAGAAGATATTATCGAGTTAAAAAGTATAAAACTTACCCAATACTTTGCTTTTTTATCAACCATTTTAACCTTTATTATGATTTACTGGATAGGCTATAATGGTTTTACTCAATCTGATTTATTTAAGTTCTCTCTATTTATTAATGACAAAGCCTCTTTAGAAAAAACATATTCAAAAGAATCTTTTAGTATAATCTATGATAAAATTGAAATGGATAAGCTTTTTTTAACTTCTAATCTCACATTAAAAACATTGTCTGAAAAATTAGATATTAGAGAAAAAGAATTATCAAAACTTATTAATACCCACACAAATAAAAACTTTTACAATTTTATAAATCAATTTAGAGTGAATGAATTTAAAAAGCTTCTTTTATCACCTAAAGCTAAACAACTTTCAATTTTGGGTTTAGCAGAAGAAGCTGGTTTCTCCTCTAAATCAACTTTTTATTCTGCTTTTAAAAACCTAGAAGGAATAACCCCAAAACAATACCAAAACAATGTAAAAATGTCCGAATAAGAGTTATTCGGACTCATACTAATACTTCTAATACACTTTTGGTGATAGTTTTGTAGTTAAACCAAAAAACATATAAAATTAGAAGTTATGATTATCACAGTTAATAAAATTATTACTTTTTCACTACTATTCTTTTTTATCTCTTGCTCAGATAACAATCAGGTTAATAGCAATTCAACTTCGTTAGAATCATATTTAAAAGCTAATGCAGATTATGTACATAATATTAATGGTTTTTTCATAGTAGCTAGTGCAGTTAAACCAACATCAAACGAAACAACACCAGGAACAACTGGTAAAGATATTTTTGAGCATAGCGTTCGTTTATTTAGTAATTTCTTAGATCAAAATAATGACGGTTTAGTTGATGATGATAAAAAGGAATTAAACAAATGGTTAGCTCAAAAACTAGTTTTCATATCTGGTCCTTTAACTATGGTTGATAAAATATCAGCAGCAAACCTAGTTGAAGGGAAAGGGTTATACGGAATGAGTATGCAGACAGACAACTGGCCATATGTTAAAAACTATAACGGTAAAGGCTGGGAGTTTGCCAAACTAAACTCTTCCACTTGGCGACCTGAAATTTTTAATGCTCTTTGGGAAGAAACATTCCATACAATTACTGAAGCTTTTAGTAGAACAGACAGCGAGTTTAAATTTACCGAAGGAGGTACTTTAAGAAAGTATATGGATGATGATATTTTAGCAAAAACATATGATATTTCAGAGCAAAATGCTGCTGAAAATGGTAATTATGATAAAGTAACGGCAGTAAATGAATATATCCATCAAATTTGGGCAATCAACTTTGCAGGTCATGGTGACAAATTAAATTCCCACCAAAAAAAAGCATTAAATTTTATGGTTAAAAAAAATGTTCCCATGAAGTTATCAGCATCTTATAAACACATATTAGGTAATAGAGTAAAATAAAAATAATTAAAAAAATGAGAAAAATCATATATATATTCGCTTTAATCAGTGTTATAGCTTGCTCAAGAAATAACATAAACTCAACATTAAATTCCAAAATTTCGGTAGGAAATGACCCTAATTTTAAAATCATTAAAAATGATGATTCAGAACTTGCTAGTTTCAATAGAAAAGTAGTTGTATTTGGCATCGATATTTATGCAGCTCCGAAAGTTGAAGATAAAAAACTATTACACGCAGCAAATTTAATGGCACAATATTTAGATAATAATGAAGATGGTATAATTGACAACAAACTTGTAGTAGATAAAATGAAAGAAAATAAAGCGTTTCTTTTTTTATGGAAAACTCAAAATGACATGCCTTCAAACCAACCAAATGGAAGGCTTGGTCAAGATTTAGGTAATGACGAAACAATTCCTGAATGGCACACCAACGGATATACAGGAAGGTTTGATGCTGCAATCGAAGAGGTTTGGCATATTATAACTCATGCTGGCTATGCTAAAGCGTATCCTACAATTTTTGGAGAAAACTCAGGAACATCATTAAGTAATGCTATGGATATAGCTAGAGGAGGCAAATTTAATAGTATTCCAAATAATTATCCTACGAATGCTTGGTATACCTATGACGATACTACATGTACTTACGATTGTCAATCTACTGAATACATTTATTGGGCGATGACATCAATTTTAGGAGCGCAAAAAAACAGATTAAATGCTATTCAACATGAATGGAAATTAAACACAAAAGAAAAAGTAAAAACTACTGACAATACTATTTATACCTTATTAACAAATCCAGTTTACAAATTTCCAACAGTTCTGCCTGATGGTACTTATAAAAGGTAAAGTGCATTAAATTAAGGTTTTTAATGAAATATAAATCACCTCAACATTTTTACGTAATTTTGCACTTCAATTTTAGAGAAAATGTCAGAAGAAAAGAAATCATTAAACTTTATTGAACAAATAATTGAAGAAGATTTGGCTAATGGAATGCCTAAAGAAAATTTACGTTTTCGTTTTCCTCCTGAACCAAATGGATATTTACATATTGGACATACAAAAGCTATTGGAATTAGCTTTGGTTTAGGTGAAAAATATAATGCTCCTGTGAATCTTCGTTTTGATGATACAAATCCAGCAAAAGAAGAACAAGAGTATGTTGATGCCATAAAAAAGGATGTAACTTGGCTAGGATATCAATGGGAAAATGAATTATACTCATCTGACTATTTTCAACAATTATATGATTGGGCTGTTCAATTAATTAAAGATGGAAAAGCATATATAGATTCTCAATCTTCTGAAGAAATGCGTACACAAAAAGGAACTCCTACAGAGCATGGAGTTGCTAGCCCATATAGAAATAGAAGTGTTGAAGAGAATTTAGATTTATTCAACCGAATGAAAAATGGAGAGTTTGAAGAAGGCACACATGTTTTACGTGCAAAAATTGATATGACTTCTCCTAATATGTTAATGAGAGATCCATTAATGTATCGTATTCTAAAGAAAGCGCATCACAGAACAGGAAATGATTGGGTTATTTATCCTATGTACGATTGGACACATGGAGAAAGTGACTATATAGAACAAGTTTCACATTCATTATGTTCTTTAGAATTTAAACCTCATAGAGAATTATATAATTGGTTTCGTGATAATGTGTATGAATATAGTAAATCAGCATACCCAAACCCTCCTAAACAAAGAGAGTTTTCTCGTTTAAACTTAAGCTATACTATTATGAGTAAGCGAAAGTTATTAAAACTAGTTGAAGAAGGTGTAGTAAACGGATGGGATGACCCTCGTATGCCTACTATTTCTGGTTTACGCCGAAGAGGATACACGCCAGCTGCTATTCGTAATTTTATTGAAACTGTTGGAGTATCTAAACGTGAAAACATTATTGATGTTGCTTTACTTGAATTTAAAATACGTGAAGATTTAAACAAAACTGCCAATAGAGTGATGGGGGTTTTAGATCCTGTAAAAGTAATAATTGATAACTACCCTGAGGATAAAGAAGAAATTCTAATTGCAGAAAACAATCCTGAAGATGAAAACTCAGGAACAAGAATAGTTCCTTTTTCTAGAGAAATTTATATAGAACGTGAAGACTTTAGAGAAGAGGCTAACAAGAAGTTTTTCAGATTAAAGCTTGGTAAAGAAGTACGCTTAAAAAATGCTTATTTTATTACAGCTACTAGTTGTGAAAAAGATGAAAACGGAAATATTACAGTTATTCACTGTACCTATGATCCGTTAACAAAATCTGGTAGTGGTACTGAAGAGAGCAAACGTAAAGTGAAAGGAACATTGCATTGGGTCTCTATAAAACATGCTGTAAAAGCTGAAGTTAGAGCATATGATAGATTATTCTCTGATGAAGCACCAGACTCTCACAAAGACAAAGATTTTATGGAGTTTATCAATCCAAATTCTTTAGAAAAAATAACCGCTTTTGTTGAACCTAGTTTACAAACTTCAAAAATTGGAGATCGTTTTCAATTTCAACGCCTAGGGTATTTTAATGTAGATGATGATTCTACACCTGAAAATTTAGTGTTCAATAAAATTGTTGGATTACGTGATAATTGGGCAAAAACAAATAAAAAATAAGAATTACACATTTTTAATAAAATAAAAAACACGCTTTATTTAGCGTGTTTTTTTTATTCTATTACAAAACTTTCATTCTGTATCCAATTGGCTCTTAACTTAAATTCCTTAGGAAAATAAATAATACGTTCAGGGTGAATTCTTTTTAAGAAGTTACCAGTATCCCATTTATTATTATTGTTATCATCAATAATTGCTTTTACAGTATATTTTTTAGGCTCTAATAAGTTAAAAGTTAATTTTTTAGAATCTTTAATATATCGCGTTTTTATAACCTTGTTCTTTATCAACAATTGAATAATAACATTCTTCTTAGTCTTATTTTGAATATCTAAAATTATACTACCATAGTCCTCTACTTCTTTTGTACTAAATTGATAATTTAATGAATCATTTTTTGTTTCATATATATCTTTAAACCCAGCAGGTAAAACACTAAAATCGTAATCCATTTTAGGTTTTTTCTTAAATATTAAAGCTAATTTATTAATGTCCATTCTTTTTAATTGATAAGGTACATTAATAGTGTCTTTATCTACAAAAGAAACTTTTGATGTATCAATAGCTACAATAGGATTATTCCCTTCTAAAAATAATGTATCGTTTAAATGTAAAATTCCACTTACATTCGAGTTAATTAGTAACGAATCAATTTTCTTTTTTCTTAAACGAACAGTAATTGTATCAACAAAACCTTTATTACTAACAATAAAATTTAAAGAGTCTTTTTTTAATGGAGTATGCCAATATAACAGCGTGTCTTTCTCCTTTTCATATTGAAAATAAGACTTAAAATTAGCTGGCACTTTTGATAGTAATGATACTTTTAGGTTTTTTCTTTCACCATTAAAACCAAATTGAATTTTTCCTTTAAAAAGCTCTTTTCCTCTTTTAAATTTAAAAGGTTGTTTTTCTTTAAAAATCCTAATATCTTTTTTAATAATACTATCTCTAGGTAACATGATTGTATCTTTCAAAAAACCAATTTTATCAGTCTTAGCATTAAAAATATAATCATTGTTTGGTTCTTTTAAAGCCAATAACAAATATTTCCCTTTTTTAATATTTGAAAAGTTAAAATTAGTAGAATCTAGGGTACTAGTAACATAGTTGGGTTTTCTCTTGTAAATAATTGAATCGTTAAAGCTACTATCAATTTTATATAATAAAACACCTATACTATTTGCTGTTTTCTTCTTAAAAGCATCTGATATATTTCCTTTAATTTTTAATGAATCGATATATTTTCCAGTAGACAAAACATATTTAAAACTTTCTAGTTTATTATTCTCATTATTATCTTGAACTGCATTACCAAAATTAAATGTATACGTAGTATTAGCTTTTAAAGTATCTAAAATTTTAATATTTATATATTTACTTGGAGTACCCTGGGGAGTTATTAATGGAGGATTTTTTAAAGGTGGTGAAACCACTAATTGTTTTGTTAATTCTTTTAAAACAATATACTCATCAAAGTAAATACGTATGTTATCTTCCTTAAACTCTATACTTTCATAGGGTGGATTAGCAGTAACCATTATTGGTGCATTTTCATCTTTAGGGCCTCCTTCAGGCCTTCCTTTACGGGCACAACTTGTTATGAAAATAACTAGTAAAAGAATGTAAACTTTAATTATTTGCTTCACAAAATAAGTTTTTAATTCAACATCAAAAGTAGTAAAATAACATAAACGAATGTTTATCCTTTTTCAGTATATGCAATGGTACAAATACTAATACTTATATGCGCTGTTTTTAACAATTCATTACAACATGCTTCCAGTGTAGCACCAGTAGTAACAACATCATCTACTAATAATACATGTTTATTTTTAAAAATCTCAAGGTCGTTCAATTGAAATTTAGTATTATTTTTAGAAAAACGCTCAAACCGCTGATGTAATGTTTGTGTTTTAGCTTTTGATGTACGTAAAAGTTTGTTTGGAATATAAGTAATTTCTAAATCAGTACTTAACGTTTTAGCAAATTTTGTAACTTGGTTATACCCTCTTTGCTTTTCTTTTGAAATATGTAAAGGCACAGGAATTATATAATCAACATTAGAAAAAATCTTTTTCTTTTTTAATTCATAGGCAAACCAGCTTCCAAAAAAAATGCCAATGTTTTCTTGATTTTTATATTTTAGTTCATGTATTATTTTTTGTGTAATACCCTCTTTATTATAATATAAAAAAGAGTGTATACTGCTTATAGGAACTCTACCATAAAAAATAGTTTGTAACATTTGTTGTGTTACCTCGTTATTATTTATAATTGGTAAGCTATGTTTACAACTTGTACATAAAAACAATTCTGTTTTTAATAAGTTTGTTGAACAATTTATACATAAATTAGGAAAAAATAAATAGAATATATCTTTTAAAAATTGCATCTTTACTGGCAAGTTTTTAAGAGAAAGATACAAAAATTATAACACTTTATTTTGGGGAGAAAATTCAAGTTTTTTAAAGAGGCCGTAAAAAATTATAAAACTTCTGGTACTGTAGTTCCAAGTTCTAAATATTTAGCAAACAGAATGACAACTACAATAAATTTTGAAAAAGCAGATGTTATTGTTGAATTAGGTTCTGGTAATGGAGCAATTACTAAAAATATATTACAAAAAATACAACCTCATACTACTTTAATTTGTTTTGAAATAAATGATGCTTTTTATAATGAATTAAAGAAAATAAATCACCCACGATTAATTGTATTAAAAGAATCTGCCGAAAAAATTGACGAACTACTTAAAAAATTAGGATTTAATGATGCTAGTTATATCATTTCTAGCTTACCCTTAACAATTATTCCTAAAAAAATATCTAATACTATTTTACAAAAAAGTTATACTGCTTTAAATAAAAACGGATTATTTATTCAATATCAATATAGCCTTTCTTACTACAAAAAACTTAAAGATGTTTTTGGAAAAAACATTACTTTAAGTTTCGAAACTTTAAATTTTCCTCCTGCTTTTGTATACAAATGTGCTAAAAAATAGTATTTTAGCGCAGAACACGTTATATTGTTCATCATAATTTCCCCTTAGTGATGGCTGTAAAAAATTTTAAAAACAAAGGTTTAATCGCCTTTTTGCTTTTTTTAATAATTGCAATAGGTTTTTTAGCATATCAAAATGCTAGAGATTTCTCGCAACTTAAAGGCGCCTTTGACTCTGAAAAACAAGAGTTAGAGGGAGAACTAGATAATGTTATTAAAGACTATCAAAGCGCTATTGACAGAAATGACAACTACACTTTAAATCTTAATAAAGAATTATTAAAAGTAGTACTACTTAAAGATACTATTAAAAACTTAAAAACATCCAATTATAGTTTATTAAGGTTTTACAGAAAAAGAATTACAACTTTAGAAGAGGAAAATAAAAAACTATTAGGTAAATTAGACTCTTTAAACTCTATAAACAAGGAGCTATTCACTGAAAATGATAGTGTTAAAGGTGTTTTAACAAAAAAAGAACATTTAAATTCAAGACTCTCTAGAAGTAATAGAATTTTAACTAAAAAAGTAGCTTCAGCAGAAGTTTTAGAAGTTGAAAAAGTAGTTATTGATGCCATGAAAAAGAGAAGTAGTGGAAAAATGACTACTACTTATAGATCGTGGAAAGCTTGTGGTTTTAAAATACAATTTGATTTACTTGAAAATAAAATAATTGACAAGGGATCTAAACCAATTCACATACAATTAATTAACCCTAAAAATGAAATAGTTGCTATAAAAGGAAAAGTAAAACTAAAAAATGGTAAAAGAATTATTTTTAGCGACTTTATAAGTGCTGATTACTATAATAAAAAGTTATCTGTAATGTCATTTATTAAAGTTAATAAAGATAAATTAGAAAAAGGAATCTATAAAGTAAACATATATGTAAATAAGATATTTATAAAAAAATCAACTATTAAACTAAAATAAACTTTTAAATCCCCCTTAACATGAATTCAAGAACCATTAAAAATATCGCTTTAATCGTTTTATTAATCTTAATTCTATTTTTAACTCTAAATTCTTTCAAAAAATCTAGTGATCTAAAACATTTACAAAATGTTTTTACAGAAGAAAAAGCTGATTTAAAAAACAATTTAGATGAGATGATTAAAGATTACACTGATGTAGTTATCAGAAAAAAAAGTCTTTCTAAAAGGTTACGTGTAGAAATACAAAAAATGAAAGATTTAAGAGATTCTGTAGCAAACTTAAAAGGAGACAACTATAACTTAATAAGACGCTATAGAAGTAAAATAAGTAGCCTTGAAAGAGAAAACAGAAGGTTATTTATTAAAATCGATTCTCTTAATACAGCAAATGAAGTATTAGCACAAGAAAACGTTATAACAAACGAAATTCTTAGTCAAAAAGAAACAATTAATACTGAATTAACTGAAAAATATAAAAAACTAGAAGAAAAAGTAGCAGTTGCCTCAAAAATTGACATAAGTCCTTTAAAAGCTATTGCTATGAAAGAAAGAAGTAGTGGAAAACTAACTTCTACTTCAAGGTCTAGTAGAACTGATGCTTTTAGAATAAATTTTGATTTACTTGAAAATGAAGTTACAAAATCAGGTAAAAAGATGGTTTATATTCAAATAATTGATAAAGACAAAAAAGTAATTACACCTAAAGGTAAAGCACGTTTAAACAATGGAGCAAGAATTATGTATAGTGATTCTGTTACTGTTAACTATAACAATGACAAACTTAGCTTAGTATCATTTGTATTGGTAAATAGAGATGATATTAATAAAGGGAAGTATACTATTAGCGCTTTTGTTGATGGTGAATATTCTGGTAACTCAGTCGTAAGTCTTAGATAAAAATCTTTAAAAATGAAAAAATGTAGTGAAGATTAAAAAATCTTCACTTTTTTTTATGTAATTAACAATAGTTTAAAAGCTTATTATATTTTTGCAGTATGGCAAAACAAGAAGATCAATTTAAAAAGGTAATATCACACGCTAAAGAATATGGTTATATTTTTCAATCATCTGAAATTTATGACGGATTAAGTGCTGTGTATGACTACGCCCAAAATGGAGTAGAATTAAAGAAAAATATTCGCGACTATTGGTGGAAAGCAATGGTACAAATGCATGAAAATATTGTAGGTATAGATGCCTCTATATTAATGCACCCAACCACATGGAAAGCTTCCGGCCACGTAGATGCTTTTAATGACCCTTTAATTGATAACAAAGACAGTAAAAAGCGTTATAGAGCAGATGTTTTAATTGAAGACTATTGTGCTAAAATTGAAAACAAAATTGAAAAAGAGGTTAAAAAAGCTGAAAAACGATTTGGCGACTCTTTTAATAAAGAAGAATTCGTTACAACTAACGGACGCGTTTTAGGATATCAAGAAAAAATTAATACCATTTTAAGTAGGTTAGGTAAATCATTAGAAAATGAAGATTTAGCCGACGTAAAAACTTTAATTGAAGAGTTAGAAATTGCTGACCCTTTAACAGGAAGTAAAAATTGGACAGATGTTAAACAATTTAATTTAATGTTTGGAACCAAGTTAGGTGCTTCTGCTGAAAGTGCCATGAATTTATATTTACGCCCTGAAACAGCACAAGGTATTTTTGTTAACTTTTTAAACGTTCAAAAAACTGGACGTATGAAAATACCTTTTGGAATAGCACAAACTGGTAAAGCTTTTCGTAATGAAATTGTAGCTCGTCAGTTTATATTTAGAATGCGTGAATTTGAGCAAATGGAAATGCAATTTTTTGTAAAACCTGGAACTCAAAAAGAATGGTATGAACAATGGAAAGAAAACCGTTTAAAATGGCACTTATCATTAGGTATAAACAAAGATAACTACCGTTTTCACGATCATGAAAAATTAGCTCATTATGCTGATGCTGCTGCAGATATTGAATTTAAATTTCCTTTTGGTTTTAAAGAGTTAGAAGGTATTCACTCACGTACTGATTTTGATTTAAAAGCACATGAAGAGCATTCTGGTAAAAAATTACAATACTTTGATCCTGAAGAAAACAAAAACTACGTGCCATATGTAGTTGAAACTTCTATTGGATTGGATAGAATGTTTTTAGCTGTTTTCTCTAATTCATTACAAGAAGAAGAGTTAGAAAATGGGACTACAAGAACTGTTTTAAAATTACCTGCAGTTTTAGCTCCTACAAAAGCCGCTATTTTACCTTTAGTTAAGAAAGACGGATTACCAGAGGTGGCTCGTAAAATTGTTGAAGATTTAAAATGGGACTTCAATGTAGCTTATGATGAAAAAGATGCTGTTGGGCGTCGTTACCGACGTCAAGATGCTGCTGGTACTCCTTTTTGTATTACTGTTGATCATGATACTTTAGAAGATAATATGGTTACCATACGTCATAGAGATACCATGGAACAAAATCGTGTTAAAATTGAAGAGCTTAGAGCTATAATTAAACAAGAAGTTGATGTACGTTCTTGGTTAATGAAAATGTAAGTTTTCTACTATATATATTAAAAAGCCTATCATTAATTTGATAGGTTTTTCTTTTGTAGGTTACAAAGAAAAAAGAGTTCAACAATTGTACTTTCGGTATATTTAACAAACCATAAAAAGTTCGTCATTACGAATGAAACCTAGTGAAATAAAGTAATCTAATAATTGATTTACAGATTGCTTCTTTCCTTCTCTAGTTCCCGCTAGTTTGCAACTAGTGGCTAACAAGTTTAGTTTTATTTTGTTAAACTAAAATATAAAATCTATAGTATAGAACTACATTTGATTTTTAATAATTACACCCCTTAATCTTTTATATTTTTATCTTAAAAAATTAATATATAAGATAGTTTTGGAGTAAAAAAGCCATAACATTTTACCGTTATGACTTTATATTTTATTTCTCTTACCGCTTACTCATATACGCCACTAGTTGCAAACTAGCGGGAGCGGGGGAGTATTTATCATTTTAATTTAACCATTCTATATTATTACTCTCACTTTTAAATTCAATTATGCATGATTTTATTATAGTTATAAAATCACTATGGCTTATTTCTAAAACATTTGAATCCATTTCAATAAAATCATTTTCTGATAAATTAAAATTTTCAGGGTATCCTGAAGGTTTCAGTGATATAGCACTATATTCTGTTGTAGCCCCATAACTAATACATAATAAGTTGTTAGGCTCTTTTATCACTACTTTAATACAGCCAATATATTGATCGGAAAAATCAAAAGGTAGGAATATTTCTTTCCTCCCTTTATCTAGTTCTATTAACCAATTCTCTAATAAATTAATTATATTAAGATTAGCTTTTCTTAAAGATTCATCATTAGGGTTAAATTTTTTATCGATAGCAAAGAAATAAGTATCAACTACTTGTTTAAATCCTGATTTAAAAATTTCAAAAACTAAATTATTATGACCTCCTAATTTTACGTTATCTCTATAAATTTTAAACATAATATCTAAATTATTTTGTTGGATAAGCTGTAATTACATCGCTAGTACCATCTATTACAACAATTCTTAAAGTAGATAAATTTTCTCCATTCCCTATTCTACCTCCTTGTTTTCCAATTGTTTTCCCTAAGTTAACATCAAAAGCTCTATAACCATCTTTCAGCTTTCCTTTCATTCCTGAACTTTTTACAATATCCCATGCATCATCAATTGTACCTATCAAATCGTCAGTAGAAATAGTAAAAACACCATGAATAGCTTTTTTTGTGTTATCTGACAAATGTGCTCCTACATGAGCTAATCTATTCCCTTCTCTACTACCTAGATTATAAAATAATCCTTTAGGAGAAACTAAAGCGTTATCAGAAAGTCTTAGTGTATTTCTTGCTATTTTCCCTCCTTTTCCTAAAGCATCTCCTATAAAAGGTATCATCGAAATTCCGCTTAGAGAGGCTTGAGAATAATTTCCTTCTCCTGCATACCATGATGCATTTAAACCATCAGCAATAAAAGTTGGATCAAAAATTCCCGCAATATCTAGAGCTAAATGTCCTATATCAGAAACAGCTTTAGCAACTTGTCCTACTCCAACGGCCATTTCAATTCTATTGGTTTCTGAATCAAAACTAGGATCAGGTGTTTCTATTTTTTGCCTTAATTGCTCACCATAAGCTTTACTTACTTTTTCTACACCTTCATTGTAATTATTCTTAATACTTTGATAACCTTCATAACCAAGCCTCATTGCCTCAAAAAGCAACTGATTATTCAAAAGTTCACGTCCTTCGAGTTCTTTACCTAAACCTAATTTATTTTCTGCAAAAGCATATGTGGCATTATAAGCAAAATCTTCTGCTAATGGGTCTATACTCCAAAACCTTCCATATGCAGGATCATAAAAACGATATTTAAACTCGTTTACATTTAACCCTAATTCATCGTGATATTCTTGCCCTTGGAATGTTTTATTCTTCTGCGCAGTGCTATTCCCAAGGGCTGAGACGTTATTATTGTATCCTTTGTGTTTGAGTCCAAAAGGATAGTAATTAGATTCTTCTATAATTTCAGTACTAGCAGTAATAATACCATCATTGTTATTATCAGTATAAGATAATCTTACATTTCCTAAATGGTCTTTGTATTGGTATACGTAGTTAAAGGTACCATTATCATTCTTTACATAACCCTCTGGGTGGTTAAAGAATTCTAAGGCTCCATTTTTATAAATATGGTTTCCTGCATAGTCAGTAGTTATTCCGCTTACTGTCTTTCTTAGTTTTGAACCACTAGCATCATAAGTATAATCTATATGTTGCTCTCCAATAGTAACCCTAGTTGGTAAGTTTAAATGATTGTAAGTAATATTAGTAATGCCTTTATTAGCATCGGTTTTCATATTACCATTTACATCATAGGTATAATCATTTCCTGCTACTGTAGGATTTTTAAATCCATAATACTTATTACCATAATCTGTTACGTTTACAAGCTTATTCCCTGAATCATATTGGTAAGTCATATTATCCATAACACTAAAGGTTGAAGCAGATGAATTAGTTGCTCCGTATCTTATAAGCTTGGTAATATTACCGTTTTTATCATAGGTTATGGGCTCAGTAGGTGTTCCAATATTATAATTCCCAGTATTATCAACTGCTCCAGTAATTCTATTTAAAGCATCGTAAGTGTAAGTATATTGACTACTTACTGGGTTACCACTTGTGTTTACACTTAGTGAGTTCCAGTTAGTTTGTGCTATATTTCCATTAAATAAACGTTTATTCACATCAGATGCATCATTATACTTTAGGCTAAAGTTAAATAAATCATTGTCATTTACACCATCTTGGTTAATATTTTTTAACCAACCACGTACATTGTAGGCGTAATCTACCTTTTGTAAACCTTTGCTATTATCTACAATTTTTAGGTCTTTGATATGAGTATTATTTGAATGTATAGATATATCACCAAACAAACTTCCAGAGGATGGTGTTAAAGATATATAAAAGGTTGCACCATTCTTTTTATAATGAATTTCACTTCCTATACGTTCAACTCTAAACACATCACCAATTTTGTAAGTGGTTTTGTCTCCTATATTTTGCCCAGATTCGTATATTCTTACATTTTTATCTCCCCAAATATATATTGCGTATTCAATACTAGAATAACTTGCATTTGTGTTCGTCTGAGAAACTCCAATCATATAATATTTATGTATATTAACTGGAAAAAACTCTACATACCCATCTCCAGTAAAATTGCCTTGAGTAGCTAAACCATGATTCCAACCATTAGATCCTGTTTTTGTAATTACATCATTACTAATACTTATTCCGCTAGTTACATCTTTGTAACCTGTTTTGGTTCCGTTACCTACTAACTTTGCTTCTAATTGTCCTAATTCATCGTAATTATTTTTTACGAGTCTAGTTGAAACTTGATTGTTGATTTTTTGAGTTTGACTAACGAGCCTATCCATATGGTCATACTCAAACCTATCAATAGTTACAATATCAGCTTTTCCTGTTTTTTTATGGGTAGTATTTGATATTTCTACTTTTCCTGTAAAATCTAATTTATTTAAAATCCACTCTTCTGTGTTTAAATAGTCATTTTTATGGTGAGTCTCCCAAGCTCTTCCTTTATTATCATAATAAGTAGCTGTTGTAGTCCATTTGTCAGTACCTAATACTCTTACTTGTGATACGGTAGGCAATCCTTTTACATTAGCCGTAGCTGTCATTCCTTCCCATGTACCTGAACCTCCTGCTGGGTTAAAAAGTACGATGTCTCCAACTTCATAGTCATCATAATAATTAACAGTATAAATCTCTGTATAATTTGTTGGGTATGTTACTGCGTAATTATAATATATTTTTTGATTGTTAAAAACAACATGTGAACTTGTTCTTTTTGTATGGTTAGATGGATATTGATTAGTTATCCAGTTTTGAATGCCATTTCTAGATCCACCATCCCAGGTTTTACCTGTAATAACAACTCTACCTAATGCATCATATTTAGTAAATAACCAGTGCTTACCTGGTCTTAAAACAGCATCTTGTGTTAATACTGGACGATCCAAATTGTCATACACGATATACTCCCATCCTTTTCCTGGTATTTTCTTTTCTACTAGTCGGTTTCTATGATCGTATTTATATTGGTATCCTAAATCGTTTAATGTATTTCTTACAGTAGTAATATTGTTAACAGTAGCTTCTACTTTTGGAGGTAATACATAGGTTAGGTTTCCAAAGTCATCATATACATAATAGGTATCATGTTTTTGACCTGCATTATAGGTACGTTTTAATACTACCTGTCCTTGTTTGTTTTTAAACTCTTCTGTTGTATGGTTTACACCATCAGCTGGCATCCAGTTTTCATCTTTAGTAATTGTTTTACTTAACTGCCCAACTATAAAATATCCGCTATTGGCTGTACTTCTTTGTAAAGTAGGTGTATAGGTGTTATTTGCAAAACTAGTAGTTACATAATAGTTAATTACTTCTGATGCTGTATTAACATCATATTCAAACTTTATACTATGACTATTGTTGGTATATCCTTTTGAAGAATAGGTATTTCCTTTTTTCCAATCTTTTCCAGGTGCTGCTTGCTCATAAACTCGATTTAAAGGAGAGTTCTCTAGTACCTTTTCTGAATATGCATTTACATCTGGTAAAGATACACCTGCAAAATCAGGAGTATGTTTTGTTTGATAAAAAGCGTTGGTTGCATTAGCTACATTGCCTGTAACTATGTTTCCATTTGTAACCGTGGTTGCATACGGTAAGTACTCTTTTGTTTGGCGCCCTAAAGCATCGTACTCATAGTGTGTAACGATATCTTTTGGTGGAGCTACTGAACTAATAGCACTATTACTTTTTGCTAGTTCTGGAATAGTTAGGTTTCCTCCATCTACTTGCTCAAATAATGGACTCCAAAAGTATTGACGAACACTTGTGTCTGTACAATAATACAAGTAGTCTCGTAAACGGGTTGTAGTATGATTTGCACTCCATTTATATTCTATTCCATTAGCTACTTTGTTTCCATTAGTATCGTACAGTCCACTAACTCCTGTATCTCCTCCTGAATAATTTACTGGATGTACAACACCCACCATTAAATACCAGGTGTTTAATTGTGGTAAACCTCCAGCCCAAAAATAAGGATTGGTATTGGCTGTTCCGTTTAGGTTATTTACATTTTGAACTCCATGATAGGTTGCTCCTACATTATTAGAAGTACTCGTTTTCTTTACCCAAACAGTATATCGGTAGGTTTTATTTCTATCTATTTCAAAAAACTTCGTATTCCAACCTCCATCTGCGTTACTAGCTGCATCAGGTTTACATTCCCATAATAAATCAGTAGTTCCAAAAGGAGTAGTTCCGTTTACTATCTTATTTTCAGTACTACTCCCATTACGATTATAAAAATCAGTGGCTGTATTATTTAATGTCCAATCAATTGGCATTTCATTAGCATTGGCTAAAACACCTCCTCCTTGTAATACAATACTTTGCTTTGCGCGACCTAATCCATCAAAATATTGAATACTGGTACTTACCTTGTCTTTGTCATTCCCTACTACAGAACTTGTGGTAGCTTTTTTATATGTTTTACTGGTTACGTAATTCTCTGTTTGTGTTTGACCTACTAATAGCATAGGTAGAAACAATACGATATATAATAACTTTTTCATAGCTCTTAGTTTTTATAGTGATATGTATTCTCTTTTAATATATTTCCCTCTGCATCTTTAACCTGTTTTAAACGGTTAAAATTATCGTACTCATAATACATGGTTCTACCTCTTGGGTCTGTTACACTAGTAACTCCTATTAATGGATTGTAAGTTAATGTGGTTACTTGAGTTTGTACATTTGTGAAACTTGCACGCAAAGTTGCTAAACTAATTCGTAATGCATTTTCTGTAGTTACATTAGTATCTGCGTTAGATGCAGTCACCGCATTATTAATAGCTGTTTGTTGTGCTGAACTAATAACACCCTCGTAAGCTTCTATTTTTGCTATAGGTTGTGTTTGATTATAGCCCCATACATAGTAAATCTTTGTACCGTCTTTTTTACTAATCTCTACTGGATTTCCTTTAGTATCATACTTGTGAAATACTACACGGTCTTCTAATCCTAATGTGCTTTTGGCTGTTTGTACTTTTTGTGGTAAATAATTACTTCCAAAATTAGTATACACCGTATTTTGAGTAGATAGCTTCGTATTTCCTTTATATGATTCTACTTTTAAAGGTTCTGCTATACGATATTGATTGGTTAAGGTTTGATCTCCTAAATCAGGAGCATAATAGGTTTTAGTTTTTATTACCTCTCCTCGGCTATTAGTTACTGTTGTTTCTGAAGGCAATAGTTTGTTATTATTATACACATAGTTTTGAGTACTTACTATGTTGCCTGATGCTAAATAACTAGTACTCATTTTACTTTTTAAACGATGCCATTCTGTTGAATAACTATATAAGGCTATAAGTAACATTTCATTCCCTTGTCCTAAACCATTTCCTAAATTGTTTGCAGGCATTGCTATTGTTTCTATACCAAAATAAGGAGCATGATAGGTGTTGACAGTTTCATAGGTAGTTTCTTGCTTACTTACCAATTGATTTTCAGCATTAAACACTTCTAGTTTTTCTAAATTCCCTCGTAACCAATCTCTATAAATAACAGTCTTAAAGTTATTTGGGTACATATTACTATAATAAACAGTATTATGTGGGTTATCCGGACTTCCTAAGTGCCTTGAGAAAGTATACCTTTTTTTACCATTGTTAATACCACCTGTGTAAGTTTCTGTTACATTTTTGTATCCTGCATATCCACCTTTGGTTAGCTCTAATTGTTTTCCTACCGTAGAATAAATTGCGATTGCTCCACTTTGATAATTCTCACAACTTCCTCCTCCTTTATAATTAAAATTTACAAAATTTGGAAAACCAACTGAAAAACCACTTGAAATATTACCTGACTGTTCAAAAGATTCATAATTAAAACTTCTTGACATTGCCAACTTCCCTAAAGATTCGTAAGTACTTATTTGTGCTATTCGTAAGCCTCCATAAATATATTCATTAGGTTTTGGATCAGTAGTCCAATTCATGGTTACTGAAAAAGTTTTTCCTGCTCCAGAAGAACTACTTGGTGATGATGGTGGTAAACCACCACCTCCTAAACAATTAGGATCTGTTAATGGATCACAACCTCCTCCACCTCCTGAAGAGCTTGAAGTTGCTTTTGCGGTAACTTTATAAGATCCTGGTGCAAAAGTGTACTCTAAATTAGGATTTAGAATAGTTAAACTAAAGTTAGGATTACTAACTCCTTTCACTTTTAATGTATAATCACATGATGTGCTATTAAAAAGTGGTCCACACCCTGTCATACTACTTGTAAAAGTAACAAGACCATCACTATTACTTGGAATGGTAAATGCCATTGAATAATCTATTGCTGGATCTGAATCTTGAAACAATGAACTATTGGTAAAATGCTTAGTTACTTTTGTTAAATGATCTATATAATTAGCTGCACTACCATCAAAAACACTTACGTAGTTATTATCCCATACAAAACTATCATATCCACCTGTTGGATAGGTTATTTTAGTCAGAGTTCCTGCTTGGGTAAATGATGGATCCACAGCTCTGTCTGCATTACCAATGTATCCTAATGTATTGTATTTATCTTTTGCTATTAAAGAGGCATTTGTTTTTCCATTGAAAAAACCAAAATAATCCATAGATTTTGAATAACGTCCTGGTAATTTTGTTGCATGGTATTCAAAAGTGTAAGGGTTTAATGTATTTGAATTTGCATCAAACTGCCTAACAGAATTTAATTGTAAGCGATATTTCCCCTCTCCATAATAATCAAAAGGAGAACCAGAATTTGTTCCTTGCTCCATACTGGTTATAAGTTCTATTCCTTTTACAAAATTATTATGCTTATCATATAATTTTATTTTTTTTAATGGATATGACTTGTGCAAATCTAAACGCTCAGTTGTTCCTTTTTCAAATACTATTTTTCCTTCAGGAAATTCTATACTTGCTATTTTAGGCTGTGTAAATTCTTTCTTTAAAAAATTAATTGTCAATCCTTTTTTAGGCGAACAATTTGATTCTATAAATTCTTCATTAATTCTTTGAGTAGTTTTTACTCCTGATTCTACTGTATAATGAAATTTGATACTTTGATCACTTGTTGGAAAAACAACATCTAAGAGCATCCAAGTCTGAAAAAATGGAGTACTAGAACTTCCATAATTTTGAGAGTTTCCTGAAGTAAATCCTTGAGGAGTTAAAGAAACATTTTGACTACTAATAATTCGTTCTTGACCTGTTCTTAATCCATCTGATGACTTTCCAAAATGATAGGCTACTCCATTAGGAGTCGTTATTTTAAAACCTACAATTCTTCCTCCTGCATTTTTAGTTTCTATTTTCAAGTTACTATAAGATACTTGAACAAACTTATTCAAAGATTGATCATAAAAAAACTTCCCTGAACCTCCTGGGAAATTAAAATTAAAAATATCAGCTTCATAATCTCGTTGATGAGCCATATTCTGAAGCAAATGATATGTTTGCCCATCAAAGTTCATCGAATTAGGGTTTCTAGATAATAAATCTTGTACAGTAAATTGCGTATGCATATACCCATAAGTTGGTGTATCATCTGGTAACCCTCGTAAAGTACGAGTTACCAACCCTCCAGGATTTAAATTCCATCCGGTTCCTACCCAAGATGCAATGTCTTCTACCCGAACACCTCCTGAATTATAACTTAAATTGATAGGTACTGATACTCCATTACTAGAAATTGTATGAAATGGAACCGAAATGTTTGGTGTTCCTGTATACAACGATACTTCTACTTGTGAATGTTTAATTAATGCAGCTGCCTCTGGCGATGGTGGCACTACTTTAGGTAAATCTTGCGCATACCCCCATGCACATACAAGTACCATAACGGCACTTAAGAATACTCTTCTCATAAAATATAGTGTGTTTAATTAGCAATTATTTTATCCTTTCAAATGCAAAACTACTCTTTTTTAACAGTTTAAAAAATATTTTTACACTTAAAATCAAAGAGTTGCTGTTTTATGAGTATTCAAAAGTTAAGAATATTAAAACTATCCACAGTTACACCCTTTGTTACAATTAGTATCTTTTTTAGTTTTAAAAAAGAATTTTCTAACTAGAAAAACAACTGCTAAAACAACAATACTATATGTTATAATTTCTTGCATTAGCTTAAAGTTTGATAAGATATTAATGCTACTACATAAGCTAAAACTCCCATACCAACCAATTGTATTATAGGCCATTTCCAGCTTTTTGTTTCACGTTTAACAATAGCCAGTGTAGCCATACATTGCATAGCAAACGCATAAAATAAAAGTAAAGACATCCCTGTAGCAAAATCAAACCTTTTTTTACCTGTGTCTGGATTTAATTCAGATTCCATTTTTTGCTTAATAGTTGTAATATCTTCATCATTATTTTCTACACTATAAATAGTAGCCAACGTACCAATAAACACTTCTCGTGCAGCAAAAGAAGCGATTAAACCAATACCTATTTTCCAGTCATACCCTAGAGGTTTTACTATTGGCTCAATAGTTTTACCCATAATACCTATATAAGAACTCTCTAATTTTGCTGAAGCTATTTTTTGATGTAGCTCTTTATCTGAAAGCTTCATCTCTACATTCTTTTCAGTAATCACTTTCTCAACATTTTCATAAGAAGATGGACCGTGTGATGCTAAAAACCATAAAACAATTGAAATAGCTAAGATTATTTTTCCTGCTCCAAAAACAAACGCCTTTGTTTTCTCCAAAACATCTAAAAAAACATTTTTTAAAGAGGGTAATTTATAGTTAGGCATTTCAACAACAAAAAACGTAGTACTTTTTATTTTTAAACTTTTATGCAGTATGTATGCTGCTATAATAGCAGCTGCAAAACCTAAAAAATATAAACTTAATAAGGTTAATCCTTGTAAACTTAAAAAACCAAAAACTTTAGTATCAGGAATTACCAAAGCAATTAAAATAGCGTATACTGGTAATCTAGCTGAGCAAGTAGTAAAAGGAGTTACTAAAATGGTTATTAATCGTTCTTTCCAACTTGATATAGTTCGAGTAGCCATAATAGCTGGTATAGCACATGCTGTTCCTGATATTAATGGAATAACACTCTTTCCGCTCATTCCAAAACGACGCATTATTTTATCCATTAAAAACACTACCCTACTCATGTATCCTGTTTCTTCTAAAACAGCTATAAACAAAAATAAAATAGCAATTTGTGGTATAAATATAACTACACCTCCTATTCCGGGAATAATTCCTTCGGTTAACAAATCAGTAAGTTTTCCTTTCGGAAATATATCTTTTGCCTTATCAGTGATATCAGCAAATAAACCATCAATAAAATCCATTGGAGTAGAAGCCCAATCAAAAATCGATTGAAATATTAATAATAGGAGTCCAAAGAAAATAATGTACCCAAAGATTTTATGGGTAAAAATGGCATCTAATTTACTTCTTAAATCCTTAGCTTTTGATTTATCTACGCTGTATGTTTTTTTTAAAACTTCATTTATTAGTTGGTAACGATAGATAGTTTCTTTATGCTGATATTTTTTTTTCTTTTGAAATATCATTCTTTAAAAAAAGCAACTCCTTTTTTTCTTCAGCCGTTAAAAGTGAAGTTTGATTTTTTGTAAGCATTAACCATAATTCATACACTGAAAAACGATTGCTTATTCTTTTAAAATTTTCAAAATATTCTATGTCAATTTTAGAATAAATTTGAGCAAAGTTTGAAGAATAAGTTGACTTACTTGAACTAATTATTTCTTTCTTAAGCACATCGATTCCTTTCTTATTTCTAGCAGAAATCAACACTACTTTTGTTTGTAATTCTTTTTCTAAAGTTTTAATATCAATTAAAATCCCTTTCTTTTCCATTTGATCGGCCATGTTTATTGCCAATACAGTTGGAATTTCTAAGTCTTGAATTTGGGAAAAAAGCAGTAAATTTCTTTTTAAATTTTCTACATCAGCAACAACAACAATTACATCAGGAATATCTTCTTCATTTGTACTCATTAATGTTTTAAGTACAATACTTTCATCTATTGAAGTCGGATTTATACTATAAGTACCTGGCAAATCAGTTATAACTGCTGTTTTACCTTCTGGTAACTTACACGTTCCTTGTTTTTTATCAACTGTTACTCCAGGATAATTTCCTACTTTTTGATTTAACCCGGTTAGTTGATTAAATAAAGATGTTTTTCCTGTATTTGGATTTCCAATTAATGATACTTTAATCTTATTGCTCATCCTTAAATTTTAGTTACTACTATTTGACAAGCGGTTTCTTTACGTATCGCTAAATGACTACCATTAACACATATATACATAGGGTCTTTAAACGGGGCAATTTGTAATAATTCAACCTCAGTTCCAGGCAAACACCCCATTTCTAATAATTTTAAAGGTATTCTATCTAAACAGCTTTCAGATATAATGCCTTTTTCCCCGATTTTTAACGATGCTATTGTGCTCAAAAAAAGTTTGTGTTAGCTTGCAAATATACTAAATAGAACGATTCTAAACTACTTATTGATCGTATTAATTCTATTTACAAAATACTTATTGTTCACTATTGGTGAAATAGTATATTTGTAATATGACTTTCGAGGAAATTATTGGACAAGAGCACATAAAAAATCATTTAAAAAAATCTGCTGAAAATGGAAGAATACCACATGCTCAATTATTTATAGGCAAAGAAGGCTGTGGCACCTTGCCAATGGCTATTGCCTATGCACAACATTTACTATGTAGTTTTTCTGAAAATAAAGAAGCATGTACAATAAAATGTAATAAACTTCAACACCCTGACTTACATTTTGCTTTTCCAGTAACTACAACTGACTCTGTAAAAAGGCACCCAGTAAGTAATTTATTTTTAGAAGAATGGAGGTCTTTTATTAAAGAACAACCTTATGGAAGTTTATTTAATTGGTTACAACATATTGGTGTAGAAAATAAGCAAGGTCAAATCGGTGTTGATGAGGCTGAAGATGTTGTAAAAAAATTACAATTAAAATCATATGAAGGAGGTTTTAAAGTAATGATAATTTGGATGGCAGAAAAAATGAATATTGCTGCATCAAATAAGTTATTAAAGTTAATTGAAGAACCTCCAAATAAAACTATTTTTCTATTAGTAACAGAAGATGAAGGCCAAATAATTAACACTATAAAATCAAGATGTCAAGCTTTACATTTTCCTGTTTTAGGGAATGCTGATCTTGTAAAAAGTTTAATTCAAAGAGAAGGTATTCAAGAGAATGAAGCTTTAAAATTAGCACATCAATCTGAAGGAAACTATAACAAGGCTGTTCATTTATTACACAATAACTCAAACGATACCATCTTCGAAGAATGGTTTATTACTTGGATTCGTAGTGCCTTTAGAGCTAAAGGAAATGCAGCTGTAATACAAGATCTAATTGGTTGGTCAGAAGCAATTGCAGGATCTGGTAGAGAAACCCAAAAACAATTTTTACAATACTGCTTACAATTTTTCAGACAAGCACTGTTATTAAACTATGGTACTCCTGATTTAGTTTTCTTAGAAACAACCTCTCCTAGTTTTGATTTGTCTAAATTTTCACCTTTCATTCATAGTGGAAATATCTTAACCATAGAAAAAGAAGTAAGCGATGCTCAATATCATATTGAGCGTAATGGAAATGCTAAAATAATTTTATTAGATTTATCCATTAAACTAACGCGCCTTTTACATACAAAAGAAGAAAAAATTAAAGCATAATGAAAAAAATTAAAATAGTCATTTCCTTTATCATGATAATGCTATTAGCTTTAGCGTGCAAAGAGAAAAAAAAATCTTTATCAACTTATATGATTGGTAATTGGGAAACTTCATATATTAAAATTGAAATGCCAACTGTTAATAAAACAGATAGCACTAGTGTATTTGAAGATGATTTTAGTAAACCTAATTCTGGTAAAGCTCAATCTAATTATAAAAAAGATGGAACTTTTACCGCATGGTTTAAACTTACTGATGGTAAAAAAACTGGTGAAACTGGCGGTATATGGAAAACTAGAAATGATAGTTTGTATGTTGAATATCCTTATTTAGGAAAACAAGTAAAAGCTTGGTATCATATTACACAGACCTCTGAAGGGTTTGATGGAAAAGTTATTTACGATTGGGATAATGACGGTGATTCTGATGATATATTATATATGAAATCTAAAAAAATAGCTCTTAAAAATTGATAATTCTAAATAACATATCACTACGTATTCGAATATTTTTATCAATGATATTATTAATATTATTGGCATCAATATTAATTGTTTCTGTTACTATTTTACAATATGACGAGCAAACAAAAGAATACAACACTCAACGTTTTGGAAGAAAAGAAGAAGCAACCAAGCAAAATATTGAAATAGAACTAAATACAACCACATACGGAGTTACTACAAATAATCTTTCAAAAATTTTTCAAAATAAAATTTATGAAATAGCAACAATACACAAACTTACTATTTCAATGTATGATATGAGTGGAAAACTATTAAAGTCATCCATTCCATATAGTTTTGACAAAGCTAAAGAAATAGCCCTTTCAAAAGAGATATTAATGCAACTTGCTTTAAATTCTGAACACAGGGTTGTGCCTCCGGGAAAAAAAGAAAAAGAAGTAACTTATCAATCATCTTATACATACATAAACGATTCAAGATATAAACGGATTGGTATTCTTCAATTACAAATTGCACAAGATAACGAAGATCAAAAAAAGGAATTGCGTGAGTTTATGTCAAGGCTTTTATTCGTGTATTTATTCATGTTTATTTTAGCCATAATATTAGCTTATTTTCTTTCAAGTTACATTACTAGATCTATTCAAACTATATCACAAAAAATTAAAGAAACTCGTTTAAATAAACGTAACGAAAAAATCACTTTAGAAGCTGCTAGTTCAGAAATAAATTCACTTGTTGAATCATACAACAATATGATTGATCAATTAGAAGAAAGTGCAGTAAAGCTAGCACAAAGTGAACGTGAACAAGCCTGGAAAGAAATGGCAAAACAGGTTGCTCATGAAATTAAAAACCCATTAACTCCAATGCGCTTATCTGTTCAAAGTTTTGAAAGAAAATTTAATCCTGAGGCACCAAATATAAAGGAAAAACTTACAGAATACAGTCAAACACTTATTCAACAAATAGATGTTATGAGCTCTATTGCTTCTGCTTTTTCTGACTTTGCAAAAATGCCTACACAACGTCGAGAAAAATTAGATGTTATTGATGTTGTAAAACATGCATTAGATATTTTCACCGAAAACTACATTATTTATATCGCTGAAGAATCAAACTTAATGGCTAACTTAGATAAAACACAATTAATACGTATTGTAACTAATTTAGTTAAAAATGCTACTCAAGCCATGAAAAAGGATGGTACACCTCCTAAAATTGAAGTAAAAGTAGCATCAGAAAACAACAATGTAAAAATCACTGTTTCAGACAACGGTAAAGGTATTATAGAAAAAAATAAAGATCTTATTTTTGAACCAAAATTCACTACCAAAACAAGTGGGATGGGACTAGGATTACCTATGATTAAAAAAATTATTGAAACTTACGATGGCTCTATTAGTTTTTCATCAACTGAAGGTATAGGAACAGTTTTTACTGTGATTTTACCAAAAACTTAATGGATAACTAATAAAGAAGCTTTATATAATATAACTTACTATAACATGAATTTTGAAAATATTTTAATTGAACAAAGTAACGGACTAGCAACTATAACTATTAATCGTCCTAAAAAATTAAATGCTTTAAACAAAAAGACAATTGAAGAACTTCATGACGCTTTTGAAACATTAGAAAACGATTCATCTACTAAAGTTATCATAATTACTGGTAGTGGAGAAAAAGCTTTTGTTGCTGGTGCTGATATTTCTGAGTTTGCTCATTTTTCAGTTGAAGAAGGAGGGCGTTTAGCAAAAAAAGGGCAAGAAATGTTATTTGATTTTGTTGAAAACTTATCAACTCCAGTTATAGCTGCTGTAAATGGTTTTGCCCTAGGTGGTGGGTTAGAATTAGCTATGTCATGCCATTTCAGAATTGCTTCTGACAATGCTAAAATGGGACTTCCTGAAGTTTCTTTAGGCGTAATTCCAGGATATGGAGGTACACAGCGTTTACCACAGTTAGTTGGAAAAGGTAAAGCTATGGAGTTAATTATGACAGCAGGAATGATTGATGCTAATGAAGCTAAAGATTGTGGCCTTGTAAACCACATAACAACCACAGAAGAATTACTTCCTCTAGCTGAAAAATTAGCTAGTAAAATTATGAGAAACTCATCAGTAGCCATTAGTGCAGCTATCAAAGCTGTTAATGATAATTTTAAAGATGGAATTAATGGATTTGAATCAGAAATATCTGAATTTGGAAATTGTTTTGGTACTGAAGATTTTAAAGAAGGAACAACTGCTTTTTTAGAAAAAAGAAAACCTAATTTCCCAGGAGCTTAATTTATGAAGTACCTAAAAGTAATAATATTATATTTTTTATTTTTCTGTGCAGTTACAATTTCTGCACAGGAATTTAAAGATAGCATTTATAAAAAAGAACTTATACAACTTTCAGATTCTTTACAAAACAGTACTGAAATAAGGAAGAGTATTTCTTTTATGAAAAAAATGCTGTTTTTAGCAGAAAAAAACAAAGATACTTTTAGAATAATACAATTTTTACACACCATTGGAAGGAGAAGTCAGTTTATAAGTGAAAACCATTCTTCTATTGTTTTCTTTAAAAAAGAACTTGCTCTTTTAAAAAATAACAACTTAAACTTTAAAGAAAAAGACTTACTAAATAAAGCTAAAATAGCTCCAATAGAAGTTTTAGCACAATTAGGAAATAATTATTCTGCAATAGGAAACACTACATTAGCTTTAGATTATTTTTATAAAAGTGAAAGTATTGCAGAAAAAGAAAATTTAGAATTTTACAAAGCCGTCATACCAATACTTATTGGGGGAGTAAAATTTAAAGCTAACAACTACAAAGATGCTTTAAAAGAATATAAAAGAGGGTACAAATTTCTGAACGAAACAACTAAAATAGATACTGCTAACAAACGATTTAATTCTTCTTTAACTTTAATATCTATTAGTAATACTTATCTAAAACTAAACCAATTAGATTCTGCAAAGCTTTCTATAAAAAAGGGTATTGAAAAAGGCTTAGATACAATCAATGGTTTGGTTCGCATTAACTTTCAATCGCAAATTGGGCGTATACTTTTAGAAGAAAAAAAGCACAATGAAGCTCTTACTCAGTTTTTAAAACTAAAGAAAATATCTGATGAATATGATATAAATTCAGGCATTACCTACTATTACAAAGATTTATCTGAAGCATACACTAAGGTTTCTCAATACGACTCAGCAATTGCTGTTATGCATAAAGGTATTGATATAATGAAAACCAAAACTAAAGAGTTTAATTTGGTTGAAGATTACAAAGCCTTAGCCAAAATATACAAGCTTTCTGGGAATATAGAAAAATCAAATAACTACTACGAAAAGTATGTACTAAATCAATCTATTTTAGACAAAGAAAGAAGGGAGATTCTTACCTCTTTCCATAATAAAGAAATAGAAAATTTAGCATCAGAAAAAAAAATTCAACAAAAAAACATTTCTTATTTAGCAATAAGCGGTGCATTAATAATTGCCTTATTACTCTTATTTTTATTTAAAACTTCTAAAAAAAACAAAAAGGACTCTGCTTCTTTTAATGAGTTAATAAATAAAATACAACAGTTAGAAGAACAGCAAAAAATTATTGACACTAAAGATAAAACAATAGAAGAAAAAAGTACTTTAGATATAAACCCTGAAACTTATCAAGAAATTTTATCTGGCTTAAAAAAACTAGAAGAACACAATTATTTTTTGAAACAGGATTGTAATTCATATAATGTAGCTAAAAAAATAAAAACTAATACTTCATATTTATCTAAAGTAATAAACGCGCATTATCAAAAAAATTTCAACACATACATTAATGATTTAAGAATTAATCATGCTGTATTAAAGTTAAAAGAAAACAAACAATTTAGAGCTTATTCTATTCAATCTATCTCAGAAGAAATTGGATATAAAAGTACAGATTCTTTTACTAAATATTTTAAAAGAAGAACAGGATTACTTCCTTCAGTTTATATTAAAAAACTGAATTCCATTTCATAAAATAATACTTTATAAAAACAAAAACTATGAGTTTTCACCCTAAATTTATAAAATTAGGGTTTAGTTATCTTCTTAAAAAACATCTTCATAAATAGAATACAATACATTGAAAAACAATCAGTTATAACCGTTCCGTGTTCCCTATTTTTCTAAAAACAGGCTTCATTAACTTGTAATACACATTTTTAAATCAAATCTTTGTACAAGAAATTAAACACAAGATTAATTCTAATAATGATGAAAAAAACACCAAAAACAATATTTATACTTTTTATATTTTTAACACTAGGAGGTTTATTTGGTTACACTGTTAGTTCTTCATTACATTCAATTGATAAATCTAAAAGCATACTTAAGGCATTAAAAGAAAATTGTAATTGTAAAGAAATAAACCAAGTTCTATATGCTACAGGTATTCAATATGGAAAAAACGGTTTAAGTACTGAGAAAGGAGAATATGAATTAATTGATTGTGAGTTTTCATCTTTAAAAAAAGAAGTTGAAAGAATTCAACAAATATTAAATAATAAAATTGACAACTTTAATCAAGTTGATTTATTAGAATTCGACTTCATAAATGGTAAAAACTCAAAAACTGTAATTATTAAAAAAGGGATTATTCAATAAATAAAAAAATTATGATAGTAGTAATAACAAAAATAATATTGGTAACTGTAAGTTTTGTTTTAATCGTTTTACAAAATATTTTTCGATAATGTTCAAAAATCAATTACACAATAAAAATCAACTTTACGTTTTTATTATTGCAGCAATAATAGCTGCAATAAAATATGTAGTACTAGAGATATTCTTTAAATAAACAGCATATTTAGGCTAATGAGTATTTACTATATAAAAAAAACAGCATCTGAAAAAAATCTAAATGCTGTTTCTTAACTTAAGGGAAAAAAATTTTATCGGGGATCGATGTTTCAAACATACACTATTTTTTTAAAACACACAATTAACATAAAATTTATTTTTTATTAACATATAATTTACATTGGATATAAATAATACTTATGCCCATTCAATAAAAAACTGTTTCAAAAATACTTCCATAAAATCATGCCTTTCTTGAGCTATTTTTCTTCCCGTATTGGTATTCATTTTATCTTTTAACAATAAAAGCTTTTCATAAAAATGATTTATTGTTGGTGCTTTAGACTTCTTATACTCTTCTTTAGTCATAGATAAATTAGGAAGTATACTAGGATTATAAATCTCTCTATTCTTAAACCCTCCATAATTAAAACAACGAGCAATTCCTATAGCACCTATTGCATCTAACCGATCAGCATCTTGAATAACATCAAGTTCAGCAGATTTAAATTGTTGCTTAAAATTACCTCCTTTATATGAAATATTGGTAATTATATTTTCTACATGTACTATAACATCATCATTAACCTTTTTAGTTTCTAAAAAGAATCGTGCTTTTTTCGGTCCTACTGTCTCATCTCCATCATGAAATTTACTATCAGCTATATCATGTAATAAAGCACCTAAAGCTACTACAAATTCATCTACATCTTCTTTTTCAGCAATTAGTAAAGCATTTTTATAAACCCTTTCAACATGAAAAAAATCATGTCCTCCTTCTGCTCCTTTAAGCGTTTCTTTTACAAAAGTTATTGTACTATTTATAATTTCTTTTTTATCCATAAAACAAAAATACATCAAATAAAAAACCCTAAGCTAATGCCTAAGGTTTTCATTTTTGTTAAAAATAAAAGTTTACGCCAAAACTTTATTTTTTAATATGCTGTTTTTAACCAAATACTCAGCTATTTGAATTGTATTAGTAGCAGCTCCTTTACGTAAATTATCAGAAACTATCCACATATTTAATGTATTTGATTGAGATTCATCTCTTCTAATTCTACCTACAAAAACTTCATCTTTATTATGAGCGTTAATAGGCATTGGATACACATTTTCTTTTACATTATCTTGAACTATAACTCCTTCAGTTCCTGCCAAAATCTCACGTACTTTAGTCAAATCAAAATCATTTTCAAATTGAATATTTACAGATTCTGAATGCCCCCCAGCTGTAGGAATTCTAACCGCTGTAGCAGTAATAGAAAAAGAATCATCACGTAAAATCTTTTTTGGTTCCTTTACCAACTTCATCTCTTCTTTAGTATATCCGTTTTCTAAAAAAATATCACAATGAGGTAAAGCGTTTCTTCCTATTGGGTGTGGATAAGCCATTTCTCCTTCAACTCCAGCTTCTTCATTATCTAATTGCTGAACAGCTTTTACTCCTGTTCCTGAAACTGATTGATACGTTGAAATTACAACACGCTTCATTCTATACTCTTTATGCAATGGGCCTAATGCCATTACCAATTGAATTGTAGAACAGTTTGGGTTTGCTATAATTTTATCTTCTTTCGTTAATACATCACCATTAATTTCAGGCACCACTAATTTCTTAGTCGGATCCATTCTCCATGCTGATGAATTATCGATAACCGTCGTTCCAACTTCAGCAAATTTTGGAGCCCACTCTAAAGAGGTTTCTCCCCCAGCTGAAAATAAAGCAACATCTGGCTTCATTTCTACAGCTGTAGCTAAATTTACTACTGAATACTCTTTTCCATTGTAAGGTAATAATTTACCTACTGAACGTTCAGACGCAACAGGAATCAACTCTGTTACTGGAAAGTTTCGTTCTGCTAATACTTGTAACATTACATTACCTACCATTCCGGTAGCTCCAACAACTGCTACTCTCATTGTTTTTTAATTTTATAGTGTGTTATAACTGTTTATATAATAGTTACAAAGGTTTAAAAAATAACTATTAGTTGTATATTAAATTTAGGTTTTTTTATAGCCACGTTTAATTATTATCAAATTAAGATCAAAAAGCCATATTTTAAACAACAAAGTTCAAAAAAGCAGTATCTTTGCCATGATCTTATAAAGAATCACAATATATTTTGTTTAACTAAAAAGTATAGCATGCAACTGTACAACAAGTTAAGTGCGATAGAACGCGCTGCACTAATTGACGAAGCGGGAAAAGACCGTTTAACTATTTCATTCTATCAATATCATAAGATAGAAAACCCACAATTATTTAGAGATAAATTATTCCTAGAATGGAATGAATTAGATGTACTAGGAAGAACCTATGTATCTAACGAAGGTATTAATGCTCAAATTTCTGTTTCTTCTGACAGAATGATTGAATTAAAAAATCAATTAGATGCCATTTCTTTTCTAAAAGATATACGTTTAAACGTAGCTGTGGAACAAGACAATAAATCATTTTTAAAATTAAAAGTTAAAGTCCGTAATAAGATTGTTGCTGACGGATTAAATGATAATACATTTGATGTTACTAATAAAGGTGTTCATTTAAGCGCTAAAGAATTTAATGATATGTTAGCAAACCCTAACACCGTTTGTGTAGATATGCGTAATCATTATGAAAGTGAAATTGGTCATTTTGAAGGAGCTGTAACACCTGATGTTGATACTTTTAGAGATTCTTTAGATATTATTGAAGAAGACTTAAAAGACCATAAAGAAGATAAAAATCTTTTAATGTATTGTACGGGTGGAATTCGTTGTGAAAAAGCATCTGCCTACTATAAACACAAAGGATTTAAAAATGTTTTTCAATTAGAAGGAGGTATCATAGAATACACTCGTCAAGTAAAATCAGAAGGCATAGAAAACAAGTTTTTAGGAAAGAATTTTGTTTTTGATCATAGAAGGGCAGAAAAAATTACTGATGATGTAATTTCAAACTGTCATCAATGTGGAAAATCTTGTGATACACACACTAATTGTGCCAACGAAGGTTGTCATTTATTATTTATTCAATGTGATGATTGTGCTGAAAAAATGGAGAATACATGTTCTTCTAAGTGCCAGGAAATAATTCAACTACCATTTGAAGAACAAAAAGAGTTGCGTAAAGGAACTCATGCTAGCAACAAAATTTTCAAAAAAGGACGTTCTGAAGCTTTAAAATTTAAAAAGTAAGACAAACGTTTTTTCACGAAACAATCAAATACTCTTTAAAAGTAAAATAGTTTAACTAAAAAGCTATAATTACAATTTCAAACATAAATTCTAAAGCTCTCAATTGAGAGCTTTTTTTATGCTTTTTTGTATCTTTGTAAAAACTTTTTTGGATGAAAAAACATTTTCCTCTTATAGTAAAAATTTCATTAATTTCTGTTTATTTAATTTTTTTAGCTGGTTCTGTTGTTCGTATGACTGGATCTGGAATGGGATGCCCTGATTGGCCAAAATGTTTTGGATATTACATTCCACCAACTTCTGAAGAACAAATTACCTGGCAACCTAATACCAATTATAATAAAGGGATGATTATTGTTAAAGATGATATGCTATTTGTTGCCGAAAACAATATAAAAACTACTAATGAATTTAATACTAATAATTGGGGAAAATATACCAAACACTCGTATGCTAAATTTAATAAATATCATACCTGGACAGAATACATAAACCGATTAGCATCAGTTTTATCTGGCTTTGTCTTTTTATTTTTAATAGTTGGAGCAAGTAAATTCTGGAGAGAAAATAAAACAATTCCTTTAGTAGCCTTTGGAGCTTTCTTTTTAATGTTATTTGAAGCCTGGCTAGGAAAAACTGTGGTTGACACAAATTTAAAACCAACTGTTATTACTATTCACATGGTTGCCGGATTAATTATTGTTGCTTTATTATTATGGCTTTTATTTATAGTTTCAGGAAAAAACCAAGCAAAAGTAAGTTCAGACGACACTCCAAAATACAACTCGTTATTTAATAAACTTTTAATAGCTTCAGTAGTTTTTTCATTGATACAAATTGCTATGGGAACACAAGTAAGACAGTTTATCGATGAACAAGTAAAACTATTTGGATTCGATAATAAAGAGTATAGTTTAATGGAACCTAATTTTAAATTTTACTTTCATAGATCATTCACTATAGCTATTGTATTAGTTAACTTAGGAATGTTTTATCTAAACCAAATTAAAAACTTAGGTTATAATTTAGTAAACTGGATTCTTTTTCTAATCTTTTTAGAAACCATTACAGGTATTTTAATGTACTATGCTGAATTCCCTTTAGGAACACAAGCAACTCACTTATTAGCTGGAGCTATTTTATTTGGGTTACAATTTTATTTATGGTTGCAAAGTAAAAAAACGTTCACTAATTAAAAACAAAATAAAGCCAAAACCAAAGTACTGGTAAAACCAAAATGGCACTATTAATAGCACTTTTTAAATAAGAATATTGATTAAATTTCTTTAACCCTAAAACCAGAATTTTAAGGGATAATAGACTAAAAACAATAGCGTTCCAAAAACTTAATAGCCTAAAACTATCAAAATCTACCATTTGACTAGTATACATTCCTCTTAAAACAAATTTAAAAGAATCTCCTATAATTATAGGGATTAATGCATAAGCGTATAATGAGCAAATTTCAACATAAGACGCTTTCCCTTTTAGTAATTTCCCTATCTTATGGATAATTAGACTAAAAATAATTCCTAAAAATACACTTATTAAAATAGCTAGAACAAGAAGATACAAGTTATAAAAAAAAGAATATTTAGCGTTTTCTTCATGAAAATTAAGAAGAAATCTTACAATACTAAAAAAAGAAAAAATAGTTAACGTTTCTCTATATAAATCATCTTCATATTTATCATCTAAAATATCTATACCTTTTGATGTTTTAAACATCAAATAAAATATCATTCTCATTCTTGTAGCAATTTCTTTTTTAACTTCTTCTTAATTCTCCCACTGAAGACTTTCCATCATACGAATCATATCTTTTTTAATATGCTCTACAGCTGGTAAAATAGAATCATAATTTGGTTTTATATAAAAAAACAAAGACCCTTTCATAAAATGCTTGGTACTATCAGTTACATGAAACTGTATTTGTGATGCAGCATTCCCTGCTATCTCACACATTTTCCCATATACCTTATTCTCTTTATTAGAAAAATCTCTCCATGAAATATGATCAGCTTTCACAGTATGTTCTAGCACCAATTTTTCAGCCTCTACTAACAACTCTTTTAAATTATTATCTATTGGTCTATAGGTTATGTCAACAGATGCTTTAAGTTTTGGATACTGAATTTTCAACCAATTTTTAGGTAAATCTTTTATAGTTGCACTTTTTGCTACATCAAAATAATAAGGCTTACTCATGTTCAACTTATTATACCCCAACTCTGGATATTCTAAACTTAAATATGCTTTAGGCTTTGGTGTAGTTTCTTCTCCACAACTTATCATTATAAGTGCTACTAAAAGCAAAAGTGTTTTACGCATTTCGTGTTGCTTTAACTTGTTTTATCCGTTTTTTATCTAACGCTTCAATAGTAAACGTATAATTACTAAAGTTTATTTTCTCTCCCTTTTTAGGAAATTTCCCTGAAACTTCTAAAATAAATCCAGCTAAAGTTTCACTCTCACCTTTTTCTTCTTCAAACTTTTCTTCGTCATCATCTCCTAAAACTTTACAAAAATCTCTAATTGTTATTTTTCCATCAAAAATATAATTGTTTTCATCTAACTTAGAATATGATAAATCTTCATCATCAAACTCATCATTAATATCACCAACTATTTCTTCAATTACATCTTCAAGTGTAACAATACCACTAGTTCCTCCATATTCATCAACAACAATTGCTAAATGTTTTTTCTTCTCTTGAAATTCACTTAATAAATCATCTAATTTTTTATTTTCAGGAACAAAAAAAGGTTCTCGAACTAAAGATTGCCATTTGTAAGTAGTTTTATTTAAATGCTGCAGCAAGTCTTTTGCATATAAAACACCTACAATTGTATCAATATTTTCATGATAAACAGGATTACGCGAATACCCATTTTTTAAAATAATTTTAAGTACTTCTGCATAACTAGTTTCATCAGAAATAGCACAAACATCGGTTCTTGGTTTCATTATTTGTACTGTTTCAGTATTTCCAAAAGTTACTATTCCTTCTAAAATTTTCTGCTCTTCCTTTGTAGTGGCATTATCTGATGTTAATTCTAACGCCTGAGATAGTCTTTCAACTGACAAATTATTGTTTTTATTTCCTAGTTTATTTTCAACAACACTTGTTAACTTTATAAGCGGAGAACTTAATGGTGTTAAAATAGCATTTAACAATTGTATCGGTTTTGCCATAAAATTAGCAAACTGCATAGATCTTCTTGTTGCATATACCTTAGGTAAAACCTCTCCAAACAATAAAATTAAAAAGGTCACTAATACTACTTCAATAAAAAACTTCACCCCAGAAGATAGTTCGCTAAAAAGAACTTCACCAAGTGAAGCAAAAATTAGAACTATTAAAATATTTATAAAGTTATTAGTTATTAATATTGTTCCTAACAGTTTCTTAGGATTCTCAAGTAGCTTTACAACAATACTTTTTCCTTTCGATTTTTCAGAAAGGTTATCAATTTCAATTTGTGAAATAGAGAAAAAAGCAACTTCTGTTCCTGATATTAAAGCTGAACAGATTAGTAAAACTAGTAAAACAACAAAATTAAGTGTTGTTAACCAATTAATACTTAAATAGATATTTAAAAACAGTTCGGGGTCTGGGTCCAAAATTTAAATTTTAATTAAACTAGAATGGTAAATCATCGTCTTCACTTGAAGCAACTTTAATATTTTCATTATTATTTGCCTGAGGTTGTGTTTGGCTTTGCTGAGGGGAAACCATAGCATTAGGATCTTTCTTAGTAGACAAGAAAGTCATGTCCTGTACCTGTATCTCAGTAGTATACCTTTTTTGGCCATCAACCTCATACTGACGATTTTTAATACGTCCTTCAATATAAACTTTATCTCCTTTTGTTAAATATTTTTCACAAATTTCAGCCAATTTATTACGTACCACTATATTATGCCATTCAGTGTTCGTTATTTTTTCTCCTGTTTGACGATTGGTATACGTTTCATTAGTAGCTATAGGAAAACGACCAATTGCATTTCCTCCTTCAAAATAGTGCATTTTTACTTCATCTCCGAGATGCCCAATTAAAATAGCTTTGTTTACTGTTCCAGCCATAGCTTTATAGTTTTGTGTAAAATCAAATATACGAAAATTACTTTTCTAACTTTAAAAATTCATTTAAAAACTTGTCTATTAAAACAGGTACTGGTTGTTTTTTTATTTCTTTCCAATTTGTAGTTGCTTCCTTTATAAAAGAAGTATTAACAATCCAAAATTGAGTATATAAATGTTGATGTGATAGTTTATGAATTATTTCTTTTTTATTGAATAGCTTAATAGAGGTCTCTTTTGAAAATAAATTTTTGAAATCATCTAAATCAATTAATTCATTAACATCAATATATTTTTCAGTTTCAATTAAAGGAAACTGATATAATCCTTCCCAAATACCTTTTCCTTTTCTTTCTTCTAAAATTGTTTCATTAGTATCTGTTACAACCACTAAATAATTAAAAAATCTCTTTTTAACTTTTAGCTTCTTTTCCTTTTTTGGCAATTCTTTTACCAAATCTGAATTGAAAGCAATGCAACTTTCTGAAAACATACAACTATCACATAAGGGGTTTTGTGGCTTACAATGTAATGCTCCAAAATCCATAATGGCTTGATTGTAATTTCCGGGGTTTTTAACGTCAATCAAACTTTGAGCTAATTCTTTAAACTCTTTAATTCCTTTAGTTATATTAATAGGTGTTTGTATTCCAAAATAACGTGACAAAACTCTATATACATTCCCATCAACAACAGCAACAGGTTCATTATAACATATAGAAGCGATAGCTGAAGCGGTATAATCGCCCACTCCTTTCAACTTTAACAAAGTTTTATAATTATCAGGAAACACTCCATTTAATTCATTTGCAATGTGCTTTGCAGTGTAATGTAAATTCCTTGCTCTAGAGTAATAACCTAAACCTTGCCATAGTTTTAACACCTCATTTTCTTCAGCTTTTGCTAAATCGAAAACTGTTGGAAAAGCCTCTGTAACCCTTAAAAAATAAGGCAATCCTTGCGCAACTCTTGTTTGCTGTAACATAATTTCGCTTAACCAAATGAAATAAGGATCTTTTGTTTTTCTCCAAGGCAAAGATCTATTATTTTGTAAATACCAGTGTATTAATTCTTTATGAAAAACCATCAAATAAAATTAGTTCTACAAAACTACTGTATTTAGTTTGTTTTTTTTTAAGTTTAATTTTTTTCGGAATAGATTAATTATCATATATTTGCATCCTCAATTTTTAAAGAAAACAAATCAAAATATATTTACAATGACAAAAGCAGATATCGTATCTAAAATTTCAGATAAGAGTGGAATTGAAAAAGCAGATGTATTAGCAACTGTTGAAGCATTCATGGAAGAGGTAAAAGAAGCATTAGAGAATGGCGATAATGTTTATTTAAGAGGTTTTGGAAGCTTTATTATTAAGCAAAGAGCAGAAAAAACTGGTAGAAACATTTCAAAGAACACAACTATTAAAATACCAGCTCATAACATCCCTGCATTTAAACCTTCAAAAGTTTTTACTGAAGGAGTTAAAGCTAAAGTAGCTGTAAAGTAATTTTGTAAATAAAAGTATTAACCGAAAACCAAGTATCATTGGTTTTTATAAAACATTATTAATTATGCCAAGTGGTAAAAAAAGAAAGAGAGCTAAGATCTCTACACACAAAAGAAAGAAAAGAGCAAGAGCAAATCGTCATAAGAAAAAGTAAGCTATCGCTTACTTTTTCTTCGTTTGCTAAATAGCTTACAAAAGTTCATTGACATTAAGGTTTAAACACCTTAAAACGGTATTAAAAATACCTGTTTACAAATTTTAATCCGTCTTCGTATAAAATTACGTTGGCACAAAAACTACATTCAGATGAAAACAGAATTAATAATTCGTTCAAATTCTTCTGATATTGATTTTGCCTTACTAAGAGATGGTAAACTTATTGAATTAAATAAAGAAACAAGCGACAATAAATTTTCAGTTGGAGATATTTTTCTAGCAAAAATTGGAAAAGTAATGACTGGTTTAAACGCCGCTTTTGTAAACGTTGGATATCCTAAAGATGGTTTTTTACATTATCATGATTTAGGGCCACAAGTACAATCTTTAAATAAATTCATTAAGAAGGTAAGCACAGGTAAATATAAAGAATTCACTTTAAAAAACTTTCGTTCTGAAGATGATATCAATAAAGACGGAAGCATTAATGATGTACTAAAATCAGGTCAAAATTTATTAGTACAAATTGTAAAAGAACCCATTTCTACCAAAGGTCCTCGAATTAGTTCAGAGTTATCTATTGCTGGTAGATATTTAGTATTAGTTCCTTTTTCTAATAGAATTTCAGTTTCACAAAAAATAGCTGATACCAAAGAAAAAGAACGTTTAAAAAGATTAGCAAAAAGTATCAAGCCAAAAGGGTTTGGACTTATTTTACGTACTGTTGCTGAAGGTAAAAAAGTAGCAGAACTAGATAAAGATTTACAAAACTCTCTTGAACGTTGGAAAACAACTTGCAAACACATTGCAAACACAAATACTCCAACTAAAATATTAAGTGAGTTAAACAGAGCATCTTCTATTTTAAGAGATGTAATGAATGATTCTTTTACAAACATAGTAACCAACGATGAAGCCTTAAAGGTTGAAATTAAAGAATACCTACAGGAAATTTATCCTGAAAAAGAAAAAATTGTGAAACTACACAAATCACAGATGCCTATTTTTGAGAAATACGGTATTGAAAGACAAATTAAAACATCGTTTGGAAAAACAGTTTCGATGAGCAAAGGTGCTTATTTAGTTATTGAACATACAGAAGCTTTACATGTTATTGATGTAAATAGTGGAAATCGTTCAAACAAAGCATTAAGTCAAGAAGAAACCGCTTTAGAAGTCAATTTAATAGCTGCCACTGAAATCGCTAGACAATTACAGTTAAGGGATATGGGTGGTATAATTGTTGTTGACTTTATTGATATGAAAAGTGCTGAAAACAGACAAAAACTATTTCAGCATTTAAAAGAAGCGATGGCTTTAGATCGTACAAAGCATAAAATATTACCTCCAAGTAAATTTGGATTAGTACAAATTACAAGACAACGTGTAAGACCTGAATTACACATAAAAACAAGAGAACCAAATCCTAATAAAAATGGAGAAGTTGAAGCTCCAATAGTTTTATTAGATAAAATTGAAGCAGAATTAGAGCGTTTAATTAACAGCGAAAAAAACTATACTGACATTACTTTAAATGTACATCCTTTTATTGCTGGTTATTTAACTAAAGGTCTAAATTCTATTCGTTTTAAATGGTTTTTAAAATACAAAAAGTGGATTAAAATATTACCTAGAGATGCCTACCAATACTTACATTATAAGTTTTTTTATAAAAAAACTAAAAATAATAATGCTAAGTAAGGTTTAATCTTATTATGAAATAAAAAGCCCTTTCAATTACTTGAAAGGGCTTTTTTTGTACTTAAAAACCACATATTTCATTCTGAAATGAAGTATGTTTTTGGTTTTAAAAATACTTTTGTAAAAAACTTAAAACCATGAATTCAAAAAAAATTATTCTATTAAATTTTAAAGAAACCAGAAGACGCAGTATTAACTTGTGGAATGGAATTCCATTAGAATATTTAAATTGGAAACCAGATCAAAAAGCATTTACTTGTATAGAAATGGTTCGTCATGTGTTAGAAGCTGAACATTTATTTCACACAGTTATAAATAATAGAGGTAATTTAGGCACTTATATTTCTCCCTGGAAAAATTTAGAATATATCAATGTAACTCATGAATTAAGGTTTGCAGAGAATTACAGAAATGATTTTTTTAGTATGATTGAAAATTTAAATGAGTTAGATTTAGAAAAGATTACAATAAATAGAACAGAGGTAAATCAACATAAAAAATTAGGAGATTATTTAAATAGAATGGTGTATCATGAAGCTGTTCATACAGGTCAACTATTAAGCTATTTAAGAACTTTAGGAGTCAAACGTCCACAAATTTGGGATTGATAAATTATGGAATATTTAGAGAAGGATTTTAGCGAAATTGCTGCTTTATTAGGTGATAAAGCAAGAGCCAAAATGCTATGGAATTTATTAGATGGAAGAGCATACACAGCAACTGAATTAGCCAACTGTGCAGATGTATCTTTACAATCTGCTAGTAATCATTTATCAAAATTACTTCTCAATAATATCTTAATTGTAGAAAAACAAGGCAGACATCGTTATTATAAGTTTAGCACACCAGAAGTTGCTCAAGTTATAGAATCAATGGCTAGTTTATTATCACTAAACACTAATTATAAAAAAATAAAAAGACCAGCAATAACAGCATTTACATATGCTAGAACCTGTTACAAACATTTAGCTGGTGAAGTAGGTGTTAAAATTACCAATGCTTTACTTGAACAAAACATAATTAAACCTTCAGAAAAAAAATATCTAATAACTAGTTATGGAGAAAACTGGTTTTTAAAACTTGGTATCCAAATAGAAATTACTAAAAATACAAAAAGATCATTTGCACATCAGTGTTTAGATTGGAGTGAGCGTAAACATCACTTAGCTGGTGCTTTAGGAGATGCTTTATTAATAAAAATGTTAGAGAAAGATTGGTTTAGAAAAAATAAAAATACTAGGAAACTTATTTTAACAACTCATGGAAAACAAGAAATTAAGGAGCTTTTAAATATTGATTTATAATAATCTTCAATTATTAATAAACATACTGTTTAACTAATATCATACTATTACTATAATATTAAAACCCTACATTTGACTTAAAATAAAAAAAAGTTTTATGATTGGAGGCTTATTAGTTATACTTCTTTGCTTGTATTTTATTAACAAAAACATCAATACAAAATTTGAAAAATTAGAAGATACAATTGTGAACCTTAATAAGAGAATAAGGTACTTACAACAAAAAACAACTTCGCAAGAACAAAAAACTAATAGTATCAAAAAGGATCCAGTTATAAAAAAACCAGATTCTATTATTGAAAAACCTATAGTTAACAAACCTATAGATGACATTTCTAAAAAAACTACAGTTACTGAAACAATTCCTGATAAATCTTCTTCAGTTTTAAAACTAAAACCAACAAAGAAGGAGGTTATTGAATCAATATCAAAAGTAGTTTCAGAAAAAACAAAAACTGAACCTAAAAAACCTTGGTTTGAAACATTTAAAGAGAAAAATCCAGATTTAGAAAAGTTTATTGGAGAAAACTTAATTAATAAAATTGGTATTCTAATTTTAGTGTTAGGTATTAGCTTCTTTGTAAAATATGCTATTGATAAAGATTGGATAAATGAACCTGCTAGAGTTGGTATTGGTATTTTATGTGGTTCACTTGTTATGGCAATAGCCCATAAACTAAAGAAAAACTATGTCGCTTTTAGTTCTGTTTTAGTAGCGGGTGCTATTAGTATTTTTTATTTTACTATCTATATTGCCTTTCACGAATATCAATTATTTAGTCAAACAATTGCTTTTAGTATTATGGCAATTATAACAGCTTTCAGCACACTTGTTTCTGTTACATATGATCGTCAAGAGCTAGCAGTTTTATCATTAATAGGTGGTTTTGCAACACCTTTTATGGTTAGTACTGGAGAAGGAAACTATGTTGTGTTATTCACTTATATAGCTATTTTGAACATAGGTGTTTTAGGTGTTTCCTATTTTAAAAAATGGAGAATAGCCACCATTCTAGCTTTTATTTTCACCATATTATTGTATACTGGATGGTTAGGTTCAAAAATAAATGATCCTTCTTTTTCACATAAAGGAGCTTTACTTTTTGCTACTCTTTATTATTTTATATTTAGCATTACCATAGTTTTAAACAACCTTAAAAATAAAGGTGTTTTTTCAACTATTGAGTATTTTATATTTGTTGCAAATACGTTCATTTTTTTCGGAATTGGGATGGTTATTTTAAAAGATATCAACTCGAATTTCACAGGAATTTTCACCTTATTGTTAGCTATTTACAACTTGGTATATGCTATCATTTTATTCAAAAAATTCGGATTAGATAAAAATGCGATATATTTATTAATAGGTTTAGCTCTTACATTTGTAACATTAACGATACCTATTCAATTCGAAGGAAACCAAATTACTTTATTTTGGGCATTGGAATCTGTATTATTATTTTGGTTATCCCAAAAATCAAAGATTAGTTCTTTTAAATTTGGCGCTATCATTGTACAAGTTTTAACCATTATTAGTTTACTAATAGATTGGGAAAGGTATTACTCTAGTGAAAGTTTCACTGTAATCTTTAATCCTTTATTTATTGCTGGGTTTATCGTTAGCGTTTCTTTATTCATAATATATAGGTTATTAAAGAAAGAAAAAGACGTTATAACAAGGTTTTTTACTTTCTCAATTAAGTTTTATAAAAATGTATTAGTATTAGCAACCGTCATTATAACCTATTTTACCGGTCTTTTAGAAATTAATTATCAAGCGCATCAATTTATAAGTAACCAAGCATCTGCCATATCATTTCCTGTGATGTATCATTTTGTGTTTGTTTCTCTTATACTTTATATAGCTTCTTTATTTAAAAAGAAAAACATTTCAAAAGGAGCTTTGATAGTAAGCACTATTTCTATTATTTTATATATCGTAAACTTTTACAAATTACCAAAAACAGAAATTATTAATAACCTTGTTGAAAATACAACTTCTAATTACGCTTTCTATTTTCACTACATTATTTTAGCTTGTTTATTTTATTTTGGAAATCAATTACTAACAACAACAACTTCTTTATTTACTATAAATACTAAACAGAACAAATGGCTTCCGTGGTTATTTACTTTTGCAATAGTATATGTATTAAGTAATGAAATAATGGTTCATGGTTTATATCTATCTAATAGTTTAAGTAGTGATGAAATAACAAATCAATTTTCTGACAGTGAAAATAATTGGTATGAAAAATTTAATTATGCAAAAAAACAAATAAACAATACAGCTACACAAATTATAAAAATTGGGTATCCTATTCTTTGGGGTGTGTTCTCTTTCATTTTTCTAATTATCGGTATTAGAAAACAATGGAAAAATTTGAGAATTATAGCATTATCATTATTGGGGCTAACAATTTTAAAACTGTTTATTTACGACATTAAAAACGTTTCAGAAACAGGAAAAATAATTGCTTTTATCCTTTTGGGTATTTTAATATTAGTTATCTCTTTTGTGTATCAAAAAATAAAAAAATTAGTAGTAGATGAAAATTCAGAAGATGAAAAAATATAGTTTTTTTATAACTTGTTTAATAGCTATAAATAGTTTTAGTCAAAATTATAAAGGAACGTTAGAAAAAACAAACTATAATGGTTTACATACATTAAACCTCAACACAAAAGTACGCTCGGCAAGCACTGATAATTTTTCTTCTTTAAGAATTAAAGATGTCAATAATAATGAGGTTCCTTATATTATTGTTTCGTCATCAAATAAAAATTTTACTGTTTTTAACCCAATCAAAATCACCACGAACAGGGTTGTTAAGGATTCTATTACTAGCATTGAAATAGAAAACAATACTAACACCCCTTTTGAAGAATTAGTATTAGAGATCGTAAATACTAAAATCACTAAAACATATAGTGTTTTAGGAAGTAATGATTCTAAAAAATGGTATGGTTTAGTTTCAAATAAAACCTTATCAAATATAAACTCATCAAATAACACATCGGTAAAAAAAACTATTCAATTTCCTTTAAATAACTATACGTTTTTAAAAGTTATTTTTAGTGATAAAAACTCATTACCTATAAATGTTATTGGTGCAGGAGTTTATAAAAACAAGTTTTTTAAAACCTCTTCAACTAAACTAGAAAACTATAAAAAAGAAACAGTTTTTCTAAAAGAAAAAAAAGTAACTCGTATTAAATTTTCAGCAGAAGAATCTCATAAAATAAATACTATTTCCTTTAAAATTAACACTGAATATTTTCTGAGAAAGGCAAAAGTATTTGTACAAAGAATACATAAAGTAAAAAAAAGAGAAGAAATATATACCAAAATACTTTCTACTTTTGAGTTAAATGCCAAAAACGAAAACACATTTACTATTACAAATTTAAATGAAAAAGAGTTCTTTATTGAAATTGAAAATGACGATAATCCACCGTTAGACATCGAGCATATTCAATTATTACAAAAGCCAAAGTACCTTATTTCTAATTTAAAAAAGGATGGAATTTACACTCTAATAATAGATACCACTCTAACTAAACCTAAATACGATTTAGGAAACTTTATTTCTGAAAACACTAAAGTAATTAGAGAAATAGCTGTAGCAGATTTTTCAATTATTACAAAAACAACAAAACCTAGTAAAGCCAAAAGCTTTTGGCAAACTACTATTTTTATGTGGATTTGTATTGTTATTGGTGGTATATTGGTAGTTTATTTTGCTTTAGGGTTGTTAAAAGATGTAAATACTCAGGAGACAAAATAGATTTTAATTTTACTAGAAAAGAATTATTAAAAAATGAATAAAGAATTATTTGAAAAAGTTATTGATAATTACGAAAGTTTAAAATACGGACTTTTAGATGCTCAAACTTTTAATGAAGCTCATTATGGTTTTCCTGAGGTATATTATAAAATAATGGAAACTGATGAGCAAAGAGTGAATGCTTTTAAAAAGGCTTTTGAATTAAATAATAATTTTAAAGATGCTGTAGTTTGTGAAATAGGAGTAGGAACAATGCCTTTAACAAAATTATACATGCCTCATGTAAAAAAAGCCTATTTAATAGAAAACAATCCTGATTTAATTCCATTTATAAAAAAAGAAGTTGCCAAACATCCATGGGCAGCTAAAGTAGAAGTTATTTTTGCAGATGCCTTAACTGTTGAACTACCTGAAAAAGTAGATCATGTTATTGGTGAATTGATGAGTATTTACTGTGCTAATGAATTTCAAGTACAAATATTTCAGCACATGCGTAATTACTTAAAACCTGAAGGAAAGTTGTTTCCTAACAGAATTGTAAATTTTGCACGTTTATGTGAAGCAGAAATCGATGAAGATATTCATCATTATCCTGTAATGTTTACCAGGCATCAACCAATGTTTTTATCACAACAATTTTTAGTAAACGAAATTGAATTGTTAAAAGAGAAAAAACAAGGTGTAAAGCTTAGCTTTTCTGTTCCTGTTTTATTTACAGGAAAAGTGAATGCCTTGTATTTAGAATCGTATGTAGAAGTTAGTGAAGGAGCTAATTTTACAGGTACTGATAGTTTAATGCCTCCAACAGTATTAAAAACAACTAACACACTAGATGTTAAAGCTGGCGATTTAATCCACATTGATTTTAGTTTTGATTATGGTTCTTCACTTGATAAAATAAGCTGTTTTTTATCGTAATTACCCACATTTATAAAAACAAAAAAGAGCCTGTAAATATATTTCACAGGCTCTTTTCTTTATAAATAGTCATAAAAATTACTCAATTTGTGTTTTAATTTCTAAAAACTAATATTTTTCTAAAATTAAAAACCCTGAAAATCAAAAGATTTACAGGGTTTTGAGGTGTCGAGCGGATTCGAACCGCTGTAGATGGTGTTGCAGACCACTGCCTAGCCACTCGGCCACGACACCTAATTAATTAGGACTGCAAATTTACATTTTTTATTGTTTAATCCAAATGTTTTTTAACTTTTACGAACATCTTTTAAAACAATAACAACTTCTTCAACATTTCCGCCTATTGGAGGGTTAATTTTAGCAACACTTACCTCAGCTTCATCTACCATTGGTATTTCATGAAAAACTCTATCTAAAATACGTTTTGCTACATGTTCTAATAGCTTCGATCGTATTGCCATTTCTTCTTTTACAATATTGTTTAAATGTACATAATCAACAGTATCGGTAAGCTCATCTGTTTGTGCCGATTTTTGTAAATCAGCCTTTACTTCTATATTAACTTTATATTCCGAGCCAATTTTAGCTTCTTCATCTAAACATCCGTGGTTTGTATACAAACGAATGTTGTTTACACGTATTATTCCCATAAGAACAAAGGTATATTAAAAATAGCTGTATTTTTATCAAAAGAATTGAATTTATTAGAGAATTTTGAATAGAAAAAAGTTTTTACAATTAGCAGGATTATCATCGGTGTCAATGGCAATGAAGCCAATAACAGATTTAGAAAAAATAATGGATGTGCTACCAAACACACCTAAAATGCCAGTGCTTTTTCTTGGTCATGGGACACCTATGAATGCTATTGAAGAAAATAAATACACCTTAGGTTTTAAAAAAGTTGCAAAAACATTACCTAAGCCTACTACTATAATTTGCGTTTCTGCTCACTGGTTAACTAAAGGGACAAAAATTACTGCTATGGAAAATCCAAAAACAATTCATGATTTTGGTGGTTTCCCTCAAGATTTATATGATGTAAAATACCCTTCAAAAGGTAATTCCTCTTTAGCTAAAGAAACACAAAAAATACTTTTACCGAACACTAATCTAGAGTTAGATTATGATTGGGGATTAGATCATGGTGCTTGGTCAGTATTAAAACACTTGTATCCAAAAGCAGATATTCCTGTACTACAATTAAGCATTGATTATTACAAGCCTGCCCTGTATCATTTTGAATTAGCTAAAAAGCTAACAAAACTTCGTTCTAAAGGAGTTTTAATTATTGGTAGTGGTAATATTGTACATAACTTAAAACGATTAGATAGTAACACCTCTAAACATGATTGGGGAAATGTGGCTAGAGAAAAATTAAACAACTTAATTTTAAATGAAGATTTCAATCCTTTACTAGATTATCAAAAATTAGGAAAAGAGGTTCAACTAGCAATTCCTACTCCTGATCATTATTATCCATTAATTTATGCATTGGGTTTAAAAGAAAAAGGAGAAAATATTGAGTTATTTAACGACTCTTTACAAACTCCTAAAATAAGTATGACCTCTTTAAAAATAAGTTAAAAAAACCTTTCTAATTAAAGAAAGGTCTTTTTACTATTATTTTATTTCAAATTTTTGTTTGGAACTATTCATTACAGCTTTATATTTTCCTTTCGGTAAATAATAAACACCATTTTTTGCTTTTTTAAGAACTGCATCTTCTTGCTTTTTTAAATAAGCCTTCTTTCCTTTCTTAGAAAAAGAAACATCGAATGAAACTTCGTTAAACCCTTTTTCAGCATCTACTTCAATTTCATTAATCAAAGTATCTTCATTAAATATATTTATAGTAACTTTCTTAGTTGAATTTACATAAAAAGGGATTTTTAATTTAGGAGTATTTGGTTTTAACCATTTACTCCATGAGTTCCCCCAATAAGAACTTTTTCTAATATTTCTTATTTTAAATAAAGCATCTTCATTTTCAGCTTTCAACTTTTGTAGCGAAGTAATGTTTGCTTTGTATATACTTCTTCCATGAGTACCAACTACTAATTCTTTTGCTTTCGGTTGAATTACTAAATCATGAACTGCTACATTTGGAATATTAGTAAACGAATGCCATTGTATTCCTTTATTTAAAGTAACGTACAATCCATTATCCGTTCCAACATATAATATATTTTCTTTTTCAGGATCTTCTTTAATAACATTCACTGGAGATGTTGGAATATTTCCAGCAATACTCGTCCATGTTTTACCATAATCATCCGATTGATAAATGTATGTAGTAAAATCATCAAAACGATATCCATTTAAAGTAGCATATACACGTTCTTTTTTATGCTTTGAAGCAATTACTCTACTTACCCAAAGGTTTTGAGGCAACGTATTCGAAATCTTCTCCCAAGTACCTCCACCATTTTTTGTAATATGAATATACCCATCATCAGAACCAACATAAATTACCCCAAACTGAAAAGGACTTTCAGAAATACTTGTTAATGTTCCATAAGCTACATTTCCTCTTTTACCACCTTGAGTTAAATCGCCTGAAATAGTTTCCCAATTACTTCCTTTGTTTAAAGAACGATGTAATTTATTACCTCCTAAGTATAAAATATCTTGATTATGTTTTGACAACTGAATTGGAGTTTGCCAATTAAATCTATAAGGATTTTCTCCTAAAGTATGTTTTGGTTGTATATACGTTTGCCTTCCTGACTCTCTATTTATTCGATAATAATTACCAAATTGATATCCTGTATAAACAATATTTGGGTTTCTATCATCAACTGCTACTTGCATTCCATCACCTCCCATTAAACTCTCATATGGGTTTTTACCGGTTTGCTTCCACCTTTTATTAACCTTCGCATTATTATTGGCTACCCAAACTCCATTATCTTGCAAACCTCCATAAATTTTATAGTTTTTTTGATTATCTGCATATACAGAGTAGAATTGTCCTACTGGAGGAGTATTAAGTTTTATCCAACTTTCCCCATCATCATATGAAATATTTAAACCTCCATCATTTCCTTCAATTAAATGACCTTGTTTTTTAGAGTTCACCCATAAAGCTTGATGATCAGCATGAACATTTTCTTTACTGATAGATTTAAATGTTTTTCCTCCATCTTTAGATTTTAAAATAGGAACTCCTAAAACATAAATAGCATTCTTATCTTGAGGATCTACTCTTACTTCTCCAAAATAATATCCATACGAATAATATAAATCATCTAAATACCCTTCATGTGTTTTCTTCCAAGACTCTCCTCCATTCTCGGTTTTAAAAACCTCAGCTCCAATTACTGGTGTATCAAATAATAAAGAGTTTGCATTTTCTAAATATTTAGCTAAATCAATTGGCTTTACGGATCCAGACCTTACCATTTGTTTTACATTTTCAGCTCTATATTTCTCTTGGAATCCATTCATTTTTAAATATGAATTCAACTTTTTATCTTTTAATTTTAAAAACTCTGCTTTTGACATAGTTTTAAAATCGTCTTTTGTTAAAGCATTTGACTTTCCTTTTTTCTTCTTTCCTTTTTCTCTTCTAAATTGGTTGTCATGAAAAGCATACACCGTATTTTCATCAAAAACTGCTAAACCAATTCTTCCTACTCCATTTCCTTCAGGAAAACCATTGTCTTTCGAAATTTTAACCCAAGTACTCCCTGCATCCATACTCTTGTATATAGCAGAATTTTTTCCATCTCCATCAAAATTCCATGCCTTACGTTCTCTTTCCCATGAAGCAGCATATAAAACATTAAAGTTATTTGGACTCTGTTGAACATCAATAACACCAGTATTTTCGTCAACAAACAATGTTTTATTCCATGTTTTTCCTCCATCTGTAGTTTTAAATATTCCTCGTTCGTTATTAGATGAATATAAATGACCAATTACACCAATAATAACTTCGTCAGAATTATTAGGGTTAATTAATATTCTACCAATATGATGACTATCATGTAAACCTACATTTATCCATGTTTTTCCTTTATCTGTTGATTTTAAAATACCTATTCCAGCATACGACGAACGCGATGAGTTGTTTTCACCAGTACCTACCCAAATAGTACCCTTTTTCCAATCTACAGCAATATCTCCTACATTTTGGGTTGGCGAATTATCTAAAACTGGAGTAAAAGTAGTTCCATTATTATTGGTATACCATACACCCCCAGAAGCGTAGCCCACATAAAATTCAGTCGTATTATCAGGATTTACATCAATATCAACAACACGTCCACTCATTACAGTAGGACCAATGTTCTCGAAAGGGATGTTTTTTACAATAGAAGCTTTACTTAACTCTTCTTTTTTAAGTAGAGCTTGCTGTATTGTTTTTGCGGAAGTTGGAACTTGTTGTTGACCTAAAAGTGTAAGAGAAAACAACGCTAAAATTGTTTTTAAAAGCGTTTTCATTAGTTATAGTTTGGTTTTTCAGGTTATGAAATTACTATAACTAGTATCGAATTCAAAAAAATTAACAGAAATTATGATTCCCTTCAACTTCTTGACACATTTCTACAATAAAAAAATTGTTAGCTTTGTAATGTCCTCATTTAAGGATTGTACGTATGAAATTTAATTGTTAGTAGATACCTATAAAGGATAATCATTACTTTTAATATCTATTACAACCCTGTTGAATACCTAGTAATAAAGAATTTTTAACCTAATCTTTTACTTATTAAAATCTATGAACATTTTTATTCTATCGGTTAGTGAACAGATTTATTCTACTAAGCGAATTTATGATGAAGCCATTAGCCGTGGGCATGATGTTAGTATTATAAATCACACTCAATGTTCTATTAAATTAAGTGGGGGGAAACGACAAATTATTTATGAAGGTGAAGATATTATTGATGAACCAGATGTAATTATTCCAAGAATTGGAGCATCAGTTACAAGTCATGGAGCTGCTGTAGTAAAAGAGTTTGAAATGAATGGAGTTTTTAGTACCGCTCGTTCATTAGGAATTTTAAGAGCTCAAAATAAGCTACGTACCTTACAAATAATGAATAGAAAAAACATTCCAATTCCGGACACTGTTTTTTCTGCAAATACTGAAAATATTAGTGAACAAATTCAATTACTTGGAGGAGCTCCAGTTATCATAAAGTTACAAGAAGGTACTCATGGCATGGGAGTTATCTTAGCCGAAACTGAAAAATCAGCAAAATCTATTATCGATACACTCTATAGTATGAACACTAGTTTTTTATTACAAGAGTTTATTAAAGAAAGTAATAGTGAAGATGTTAGAGCTTTTGTAATAGGTGATAAAGTAACCTCGTCAATGAAACGAAAAGGATTGGAAGATGATTTTCGTTCAAATATTCATAGAGGTGGAAGTGGCTCTAAAGTCGATTTAACTTCAAAAGAAAAAGAAATGGCAATAAGAGCTGCTCATTATTTAGGGCTTCCAGTAGCGGGAGTAGACTTAATAAGATCAAAAAGAGGAGCTTTACTAATAGAAGTTAATTCAACCCCAGGTTTACAAGGAATAGAAGCTTTTACTAAGGTAAATGTAGCTGAAGAAATTATTAAATATTTAGAGAAAAAATGTTCAACGAAGAATTCAAAAACGAAGAAATAATAATTCGTGGTGAAAAAATAGGTTTAGGAGAATCTAAACTCATAAAAATTTCTGTTGACAGACTACCAACAGGTACCTATATAGAGATTCCTGTATATATTTTTAATGGTGAAAAAGTTGGGCCAACAGTTTTACTTCAAGGAGGGTTACATGGCGATGAAACTAATAGTATTGAATTAGTTAGAAGAATGCTAATTGATAAAAGATACAAAATTCATAGAGGTTGCGTAATTGTAGTTCCTTTATTAAATGTTTTTGGCTTTTTAAACCTATCTCGCGACATGCATGGCAAAGATGTAAACCGAAGCTTTCCTGGATCTAATACAGGATCTTTAGCTAGTAGAATGGCACGTTATTTAATGAAAGAGCTTATTAAAAATGTAGATTTTGCTATTGATTATCATACTGGAGGAGCTCAAAGAAGTAATTTTCCTCAAATTCGTTTTACACCGCAAGATGAAAGAGCTTTAGAATTATCTAAAATATTTAATGCGCCACTAATGTTTGGTTCTAAGCTAATCCCGAAATCCTTCAGAAATGAATGTTATAAAAATAACATTCCTGTAATTGTATACGAAGGAGGAGAATCATTACGTTTATGTGAAGATGCTATTCAACAAGGAATTAACGGAACGTTACGTATTTTAAAACACTTTCAAATGATTAATGAAAATGTTGAGATTTCAAAAACCAAACAAAGTATATTTCTTAAAAAAAGAAAATGGATTAGAGCCAAAGTGGCTGGGTTATTTACAGCCAAAGTGGCTAATGGCACTTTTATAAAAAAAGGAGAAACATTAGGACATATTATGGATACTTATGGTGAAACAAATTTTACAGTAAAATCACCAATTAATGGATACATAATTGCCAAAAATAATTTCCCCGTAATTAACATGGGAGATGCATTATTTCATGTAGGAGAGCTTTAAAGTGCTGATTTTATTTGTTTTATTCGTTTTTTTTTAGTTAATTTATAATCCATTTAACTAACAAAAATCAATTATGGAATTAATTATTAGCCTACTCACAGGTGCCCTAGGTGGAAACTTAGCTGGTGCTTTACTAAAAAAATTCTCTATGGGTACTTTATGGAATTCTGTTGTTGGAATTCTAGGAGGCGCATTAGGAAGTCAATTATTAGGAACATTAGGAATTGACTTAGGAGGAATATTAGGAAGCATTGCTGGCGGTGGAGTTGGTGGAGGAGTTCTAATGGTAATCATTGGACTTATTAAAAGTGTTATGGGTAAGTAAAGAAAAAGTAGAATGAAGGGTAAAAAGATGCTATTTAAAGCATCTTTTTTTTTACATTAGTTTGTCATAAAAAGCTAAAAATGATAAAAAGTCAACTAACTTTTTCCAGCTACTTAAAAACTACAATAAAAAGCAAGTTGTTAGAAGCTCTCATACCAGAAATTATATCTTATTTTTCTAAAAAAGAACTTTCAAAGAATGATTTTTTTGTTAAAACTGGTAAGATACCTACTAGTTTTTGCTTTGTTGAAAGTGGTATTTTGCAACATTCAATACTAGTAAACGAGGAAGAAAAAACCACGTACTTTGCTTTAAAGAATACTTGTACAACTTCTTTAAAAAGTTTTTTACAAGAAATACCTTCCAGAAAAAACATAAAGGCTTTAAGTAAGTGTGTATTGTGGGTTATTGAAATTAATGACTTTAAATACCTTTTAAAAAACAATAAAGCTTTCTCCCAATTCTATTTTAACTTAATAGAGAATCAAATTTTTTTAATCGATGATTATCGTATCGATTTACTAACACTTAGTCCAGAAGAACGTTACCAGAAGCTTCTAATTAATGAACCTGATTTATTACAAAAGGTTCCTCTTCGTTATTTAGCTTCTTTTTTAGGGATTTCAACTAGAAATATGAGCAGAATTCGAAAAAACATAAAATAGTGCCATTTGGCTATAAACTATAAAGGTCTTTTTATGTAGTTTTGATTACTACATAACTTCTAAAAAAGAATATAACTCATGAAATATGATCCAATAAATAGCAGTTTATTTATTAATAACAGAAAAAACTTTATGGCACAAATGAAGCCAAATAGTATTGCTGTTTTTAATTCAAACGATATATATCCTGTAAGTGCTGATAGTACTTTACCTTTTGAACAACATAGAGATATTTTTTATTTAAGTGGTGTTGACCAAGAAGAAAGCATACTAGTACTATTTCCTGAATGTCCAAAACCACAATTTAGAGAAATTTTATTTTTACGTGAAACGAATGAACATATTGCTGTTTGGGAAGGTGAAAAATTAACTAAAGAAAAAGCGTATACATCTAGTGGTATAAAAACAGTTTTTTGGCTACAAGACCTAGAAAAAATAATGTTTGAATTAATGAGTTATGCTGAAACTATATACATTAATACTAATGAACATTATAGAGCAAACGTTGAAACTGAAACTAGAGAAGATAGATTTACAAAATGGTTACGTGAAAAATACCCTGCACATTCAGTAGCTAAAAGCAATCCTATTTTACAACGTCTACGTTCTGTAAAAGATAGTATTGAGCTAAACTTAATACAATCAGCTTGTGATATTACAGAAAAAGGATTTAGGCGTGTATTAGGGTTTGTAAAACCTGGTGTTTGGGAATATGAAATTGAAGCAGAATACATTCATGAGTTTGTTAGGAACCGTTCAAAAAAGTTTGCTTATACACCAATTATAGCTTCAGGAAATAACGCCAATGTTCTACATTACATAGAGAACAATCAACAGTGTAAAGCAGGAGATTTAATTTTAATGGACGTAGGTGCTGAGTATGCAAACTATTCATCAGATATGACCAGAACTATTCCTGTTTCTGGACGCTTTTCAGATAGACAAAAAGAAGTATATAACGCTGTGAATAAAGTAAAAAATGAAGCTACAAAAATGTTAGTTCCTGGAACTATTTGGGCTGATTACCATATTGAAGTTGGAAAAATTATGACTTCAGAACTTTTAGGTTTAGGGTTATTAGATAAAGCTGATGTACAAAATGAAGATCCTAATTGGCCTGCATATAAAAAATACTTTATGCATGGAACATCACATCATATGGGATTAGATACTCATGATTATGGATTATTACATGAACCAATGAAAGCAAACATGGTATTTACTGTAGAGCCTGGAATATATTTACCAAAAGAAGGCTTTGGAATTCGTTTAGAAGATGATGTAGTAGTGCAAGAAAATGGAAATCCATTTAATTTGATGAGAAACATTCCTATCGAAGCTGATGAGATTGAAGGATTAATGAATTAAAAAACACAAAAGAATGATAGTTGTAAACAAATGACTATCATTCTTTTTATATAATTACTTATCACTAATTTCCCGTTTTAAAACATTTAGTAATGTATTTATCTATTGACGCTTTTTTTTCTAATATATCAACTGGACTTGGTATAGTCCAACTTTTATTTTTAGTTGGTGGAGGACTTATTTTATTTACATATTCTCGTCTTATTCCTTTTAGGTATATGGGACATGCTATTGCCATCTTAAGAGGTAAATACGACAAACATGACTCTCCTGGAGACTTATCACACTATGAAGCTTTATCATCTGCTATTGCAGCTACCGTAGGAATGGGAAATATAAGTGGTGTAGCCATTGCTATTGCCATGGGTGGTCCTGGAGCAATTTTTTGGATGTGGGTAAGTGCTTTTGTAGGAATGGCTACTAAATTTTTTACTTGTAGTTTAGCTATAATGTACAGGGGTAAAGATGAAGAAGGAAATACAAAAGGTGGGCCTATGTATGTAATTACAGAAGGGCTTGGTAAAAACTGGAAAGGACTTTCTATATTTTTTGCATTAGCAGGGCTTATAGGTACACTTCCTGCATTTCAAGCAAATCAACTTACACAAACATTAGTTGACGTTTTTGAAGTAAACAAAGCCAATGAATTTACTGCTAAGTTAATTTTAGGAATTTCAATAGCAATTATTGTTGCTACTGTTATTTTTGGAGGAATTAAACGTATTGGAAGTGTTGCTGGAAAATTAGTACCTATTATGGTAGTAGTATATTTATTAACAGTACTTACAATTTTAGTGTTAAAAATAGAAGAAGTTCCTTCTATATTTTCATTAATATTTACTGATGCATTCACAGGAAAATCCGTTTTAGGTGGTGCTTTAGGTGCATTAATAATTACAGGAGTAAAAAGAGCAGCTTTTTCAAATGAAGCTGGTTTAGGTACTGCGCCTATGATGCACGGAACTGCTAAAACAAACGAACCCATTAGAGAAGGTTTAGTAGCAATGTTGGGCCCAGCAATTGACACCTTATTAGTATGTACATTAACAGCTTTAGCCATATTAGCTTCAGGAATTTGGAAAGGTTTTGAAGGAGATGGAATTACTATGACCTTAGCCGCTTTTAATGCTGTATTACCTTTTAATTCAGGAAGTATTATTTTAACAGTTTGTGTATTAATTTTTGCGTTTTCAACCTTATTTACCTATTCATTTTATGGATACAGTTGTTTGAGCTACTTGACCAACGCTAAGATTGGAAAATACTATAATTATATTTACATACTAGTTATAATAATAGCATCAGTTATTAAGCTAGATTTCGTAATTAATTTAATGGACAGTGCTTATGCTTTAATGGCAATACCTACCATAATATCAACATTAATATTGGCTCCTAAAGTAAAAAAGGCAGCAACTATTTATTTTCAAAAATTAAAAACTAATTCATTTTAGTTAGCTTTAGTTTTTCAATAATTTCAGCAGATATTAAATTAATTCGTTTTTGAGTTTCTTCAATTTTTTTAGTTAGCTCTGTAGAGTCTTTTGCTATATCTAAAGTAGTATTTGCTGTTTTGAAATACCAATCATTCCATGCAGAAATAATAGCTATTTCAGTATTTAATGAATCTCCTTTTTTAAGTGATATTTCGCTAAGTTTTTGTTCTTGTTGAAGTCTAGAAACAGCCTTGTTTTCAATAGTTTTTAAAATGGATTTTGCTGTAGTATTATTAGCATTCAATAAGGTATACGCTGAAACTAACGAAGTAACTCCAACATTTTTCAAGGTCGTTTTTGATACTTTATCTATTCTATCATTATCTGTATGATAAAACTGATCAGTAAAGTGCCAAAATAGTACACTAGGTATGTTTGCTTTTAAAAAAGGAACATGATCACTTCCTCCTTCAAAGGGATTTGTATTAACAGTCCAATTAGCTCGTTTACCTTGCTCTTTAAATTTATCAATTAAAAAATCATTTAAATAATGAGGTTTCATTTGATCAAGTTTCATTTTAAAACCACCCCATTCTGTATGTTTATCATTACCTCTTGTCCAAATTGCACTTGGGTCAGGCATTTTTTCAATCAGAAAAGTACCTCCAGTTTTTTTAGTGTCTTCACCAACCATGTCTAATGAAATTCCCCATTTAATATCTTTAGCTCTAATACTATCTTCTTTAACATACCTATTGGTTGAAACTATTTCATCACCCCATAAAAAAGTTAATGTTCTATTGGGTTCAAATCTTTTTTCTTCTATTAATTTTGCTGTAAGCGTAGCCATTTCCAAAGCAACTCCAACACCTGTGGCATTATCATTTGCTCCAGGTTCTTGAATGTGTGCACTAAAAACTAAACGTTCTTTAGAAATAACACTTCCTTTGATATCTGCTATTATCGTTAATTCTTCTGATGGATAAATATTAGTTGCTATGGTTACTTTTAAAGAAACTTTTCCTTTTAATAATTTAGCTTTTAATCTTTCTTTAGCTTCATAAGACATAGCAATTCCCCATGACTGTATTTTTTCATTTAACGGAATCGATCTAAACTGAATAGAAGTTGTATTTTTTTCTGGTTGTAAATATTTAGGGTTACTATACGAAATTACACCAACAGCTCCTCCTTTTACAATAGCCTCATTAAAAACCCTGGAAGGACTGGTTTCTACAAAAATAATTTTTCCTTTTACATCAAAAGTTTTGATTGTATTCAAATTTTTTACATAAATAACTTCAGCAACTACACCTTCTTTTGGAGTACTATAGGAATTTAACGCAATCATATTTCTATTAGTACTATGTTGTAGAAGCGGAATGTTTTCACCTTCAATTTCAACTATTGCATTTACAGATTCCCAAGTTGGTTTTTTTAAAGGTCTCTTTTCAATTCTATAGGTTAAAATATCTTTTTTCGTAGCTTTATCTTCATTTACAAACCCTGCTTTTTCTAATTGTTCTGCTATTCTATATACGCTTTTATTAAACCCCGTATTACCAACAACTCTCCAATATTTTTCAACAAAAGAAGTAGTTTCGAAGGCTAAATCACCCGTAAACTCTTTATTTAGAACATCAAAATAATTTGAAGAATTTAAAAGTTGCACTTCTTTTTCTTTCTTACAACTTATAAAAACGAATAGAAAAAGTGTACTTAAAAGTAAATTTTTAAACATAACCATTTTTTTAAAAACAATAAATATATCATTCTTTCTTTATATTTACTCACATAAAGTGATAAATAAACTATGGATCATCTATCATCTATCAACATTATAATTGGAATAGCTTTAATTGTATTTATTGTTTTTAATAAACATAATTTAGGTGAAAACTTATACGCTAAACTAGCCATCATTGGAGTTATCAGTTTTTTCACTTTTTCTGCTATCTCTGATTATATTATCACTGAATATGCCACTATTCGTTATAGTGTATTTACATTTATGGCTGTTGTTTTCTCGCATTTAATAGGTTTTTTTTTATTCCTATTTATCTCGGCAATTACTGGTCAAATTAACCATATTAAAAAGATAATAGTTATTACTATTGGAATTACTATACTAAGATTAATTATCATCTATTCTTTGTTAGAAGAATTCTTTAGGGGATTCAATGTTTTAGGTTCTGAAAAACAAACTGAATCCAGTTTTAAACTCCCTGTAATACTTGCAAATACAGATGAATTTATAATGGCTGCTTACAATTTAACCTTAACTATTATAGCCTATAGAACTTTAAAAAAAGCACCTTTAATTGTCGATTTAAAATCTAGTAAAGTATTGTATTATAAATGGGGAAAGATTATACTAATTTTTTCAATTATTCTGTACTCAATTGTATTTTTAGATACGATACTTTTATCTTTTAACAGAGAGAATTTGCATTATATTTTAATTGGAGAAAAAGTACTGCAATCAATATTTTTTATTTTCTTAAGTGTATCGATGATGTATTTTCCAGTGTTTGCTTATTCTGGTAAGTATGAAGATTTGTCTTCTTTATATAAAGTTGATAAAGAAAAATATCAAGGATCTACTTTAACTGATTCACAAGCTCTTTTTAAAGAAATAGATTTGTTAGTTCGAAATGAGAAATTGTATTTGGATTCTGAATTAAAGATGGATAAAGTTTCTAAAAAACTATCAAGACCAATTCCATACATCTCTCAGGCTATTAATGAGAATACACAAAATAGTTTCCCTGACTATATAAATTCTTTTAGAATAGAGGAAGCCAAAAAGAAATTATTGATAGAAAATCCTGATACTATTTTTTCCATTGCTATAGATATAGGTTTTAACAATAAAACTACTTTTTACAATGCTTTTAAAAAGTATACTAATATGACACCCACTCAATATAAAAAGCACTTTAAAAAAGAATAAGATTCGTAATTTGGTGAGGAAAACAGGTTCTACTTTTATTTCAATTATTTTTAGAATAAACTAGTGTATCATCTTAAGTTTCAATTATTCGATATTCAGATATTAATGTTCCTATAGAGAACTCATTACTTCTTTAAAAATTAAATCAATTTCCTTTTTCTAATGTTTAAAAAATCTTTCTAATCACTTTTATTTACCTCATATTATAAAAACGCACTCTTCAAAACCTGAAATAAAAAGTAAAATGGGTTCATTTTAATTAGTACTTAGTGTGTAGTTAAACATCTTCATTCCGTTGGTTTTTAAAGAGTTTAATGAGTAATTGTTTAAGGTAAACATTTATAAATATGGACTTATTTTTTGAGTTAGTATTTTAAAACTGAACTTTTTTTTTAAGAGGGTTATTTAGTTTTGAATCGAAATAATTTAACATTTTAATTAACCCTTCAGAAATGAAAAAAAACTATTTAAGGGCTTTTGTCCTTTCGTCGGTTCTTTTAGGAACTAGTTATCAAGTACAATCGCAAAACAAAAGAGAAGTAGAATCTATACGTAAAAATTACGATTTAGGGAAACTTCAAAAAATCGAGAAAGCCTATCAGAAAAAAGCTCTATCAAAAAAACAAAGAGCTTTTAAAATAGCCAAACAAAAAGGATGGGATACTACTATCTATAAGAAGGATGGTACATTTATGGAGCTTCAAGAAGTTGTAAATGGGCAACCAATTTACTATACAACTTTTAATGTTGATGCAGCAAAATCAACAAGAACAAACCATTTACATAACGGAGGTTCATTAGGATTAAACTTACTAGGACAAGGAATGAAAGCGTATGTATGGGATGGTGGAGTACCAAACAAAGATCACCAAGAGTATGATGGAGCAGGAGGAAATAACAGAGTATCTGTTGGTGACAGTTCATCTACACTTAACTTCCATGCTGAACACGTAACAGCTACAATTGTAGCCTCTGGTAAAGTAGCAAAAGCAAAAGGGATGGCACCACATGCAACTGCAATAGGAAATGACTGGAATAACGATAAAGCTGAAGCACTTAAGGAGGTTGCAAAAGGAATGCTTGTTTCTAACCACTCTTATGGTTATGGAGCACGACAAATTCCAGATTACTATTTTGGAGCATATATTACAGTTGCTCGTGAATGGGATGAAGTAATGTTTAACGCACCAAATTATTTAATGGTAGTAGCAGCGGGTAATGATGGAGAAGATGATAGTTCTAATGCTAAACCATTAGATGGAAAATCAGCTTATGATAAATTATCAGGACATTCAACAGCTAAGAATAATTTAGTAGTAGCAAATGCACAAGATGCAAATGTTGATACAAGCGGAAAATTAATCTCAGTATCAATTCATAGTTCAAGTAGTGAAGGACCAACGGATGATTTACGTATTAAGCCAGATATTACAGGTAACGGATCAGGAGTATATTCAGCTACTCACTTCCCTAGTTATGATAAAGCAACAGGGCAAAATAAAAGCGATGGCAAAATAACAGATGATTATGTTGATATGACAGGAACATCAATGTCAGCACCAAATGTAACTGGTTCTTTATTATTATTACAACAACATTACAAAAACAAAAACAACGGAAGCTTTATGAAAGCAGCTACCTTAAAAGGATTAGCATTACATACAGCAGACGATGCAGGTTCAAAAGGACCAGATGCAATTTTTGGATGGGGATTATTAAATGCTAAAGCTGCAGCTGAAGTAATTACTAAAAGAGGTAAAGAAACACAAATCAAAGAATTAACATTAGCTTCGGGAAAGACATATACGTTAACTGTTGAGTCTGATGGTAAAAGTCCTTTATTGGCTTCTATATCATGGACAGACAGACCAGGTACTGCTACGGAAAAAGCGAACCAATCAACAGCTGTTTTAGTGAACGATTTAGATTTAAAAATCACTAAAAATGGAACAACTTATAGTCCTTGGAGATTAACAGGAGTAACAACAAACGGAAAAGGAGACAATAAAGTAGATCCTTACGAAAGAGTAGATGTTGTAAATGCATCAGGTACATATACAATTACGGTATCTCATAAAGGAACATTAACAGGTAATAGCCAAAACTATTCTTTAATTGTAACAGGGTTAAAAGGAGCCCCGATTGTTTGTAATGCTACTGTACCAACAAATGTAGTTGCTAATAATATAACAAATACTGAAGCTAAAATTGAATGGTCTGCTGTAGCAGGAGCTAAGTATAATGTGGGGTACCGTAAATCAGGTACTACAAACTGGACAACTAAAGAAGCAACGACAAACAATTATAAAATTGTAGGTTTAACAGCTGAAACTAAATACGATGTTCAAGTACGTAGTAAATGTGCTACTAAGAATTCAGCATATAGTTCAGTAATTAACTTTACAACGAAGGCTGCTCCAGTTAAAGACACTCAAGCACCAACAGCTCCAGCAAGCTTAAAAGCAACTAATATTGAGCAAACTACATTAACATTAAACTGGACAGCTTCAACTGATAATGTTGCTGTAACAGGATACGATGTGTACCAAGGAACTACTAAGTTAGGAATTGCAACAAATACTTCGTATAATGTAACAAGTTTAACAGCAAATACAGCTTATCAATTTTCTGTAAAAGCAAAAGATGCGGCAGGTAATGTTTCTGACAGCAGTAACAAATTAAGTGTAACAACTAAAAAAGATGCGGCTGAAAAAGATACTCAAGCACCTACAGCACCATCTAATTTAGCATCAGCAAAAGTTGAAAAAACAACATTAACTTTAAATTGGACAGCTTCTACAGATAACGTAGCAGTAACAAGTTATGATGTATATCAAGGTACGAATAAAATAGGCACAACAATAGCTACTACTTATAACGTTTCTGGTTTAACAGCAGATACATTTTACGAATTCTCTGTAAAAGCAAAAGATGCAGCAGGTAATATTTCTGACAGTAGTAACGAAATTTTTGAATTTACCAAAGGTGACTGGGGAGATGACTGGGGAGAGTTTTCGATAAACAGTGGTACTTCTTCTGATATTACAGTTTTTCCAAATCCTGCAACTAACTTTTTAAACATTAAAATTCCATCACTATTAAATGCAAAGTATCGTGTTTTAAATGTAACGGGGATAGTAGTTAAATCAGGACAGGCAACTAAAAGTATTAATATATCAAAACTACCTAAAGGAATTTACTTTTTTGAATTTAAAAACAAAAAAGAACACCATATAATAAAATTCATAAAAGAGTAGTTAAACTGATTAATAAGTAGTCCCCCCTTTTTTAATCTAAAATTAAAGCCTCAACTATTAAACAGTTGGGGCTTTATAATTTACTAACTGATATTATTTTATATCATTACTACACTTTATATATCTTCTAAAGTTTTATCGCTTTAAACTGCTTTTTCTTCCTCAGAATTAATAATAAATTTAATTCTTAATGAAATACATTAACTTATTTTATTAGAAAACTCAAAAAAAGTAAATTCCTTAACTTTTTTAAATGTGTTATATTTGACAGGAATGTTAATTTGTTTATTTAAAAAAACAGAGAAGATTTGCATAAAATTGATTAAATAATATGAAAAACAACATCACTAAAGGAATTATTTTTGGCGCACTTCTTTTTTTAATATCAGCTATAATAATTCCATACATAGAAGGAGTAACAATTACTAATCAAATACTTTTACAAGGGTTTCTAATTTATTTTTTATTAGGTAGTACTCTATATATTATAGTATATACTCTTTTAAACAAGCTCAAAAAAAAGTAAAATTCTTAATTTTTCTTGGTCAAAACTTCATCTTCAAAAGAGACTCCCTCAAAACCTGTATTCATAAAATTACGTATGTTTTGATGATCAGTACCATTTGGATTTTCTAATACATCCTTAAAATAATATTGTCCAAAGCAAGCTAAAGTCTCCTCTTTTGTAAATTGTTGTTTCATTCCAAAAGCTAATACTTTACTAGATCCTAAATTTTCAGTTTTACTATTTTGTAAATTTCCATTTGTAAATGCAGATGCATTAAAATTATATAGCGCTTCAATAGTAGAAATCGTTTCTGAAAACACAATTTGAGAAGGTGTGTTTTTTAGTTTTTTTATAAAAGATTCTAAAGTCATTTTGATAGTATAAGTTTTGTTACAAAAAAACAAAAACTACTAGTAGAAAACGAGCAAATAGAAAATTTACACATACTTTTTAGTCTCGTTAAAAATGATGCTTTTATTTTCTAAAATAGAATCGAATACTTTTAACCACCAAATAAAAACTAATAAGTATTATAATTATAGCCCACATCCAATATGTACCAATAGTATTCTCTGCAATAGCTTGTGTGTCTGAGTTTTGAATTTGACCTCCCCTTTTAAACTGTTTCGTAAATAAATAGTTTAATTGAAGGTAACTACTCAAAATAGATTGTAGTCCTAAAAACAGTAATGTTCCAACTTCTATATTTTTGTTTTTCAAAAATGTTATTCCCACAAAAACAATAGCAAAAGCTCCTAATACAATAACTCCCCAATATGATCGAATCCATACCAGTAATGAAAGAATAATCATACCTGTTAATAATCGCAATAATATGGTAGCACTTCTTGCATTTTTTGCTCCAGCTATTAATAGTGCTCCAGCTATTGCCGGACCTAATAAACCACCCATTGCAGTAATAGCCTTTCCTATATTTAAGGGTAAAAACCTGTTAGTTAATGTAAAATACGCTACACCTCCTCCATTTTCATAAATTTCTAAATATTTAAAACTACCTCCAGTACATATTGCAGTAAGTCCATGGCCCATTTCATGAAACCAAGTTCCCAGTAATCTAAAAGGATATTGAATAGTAGTAAAATAGGGCAACTGTAACAATAAAAAAACAATTATGGCCGTAGCTAGTATAATATAATTAAGTTGTTTAGTCATTTTTTAAGAGAGTTTTACTTATAAAGTAATTTTAATATTTTTACTTAAAACGTTTTAAATCGTGTAGTTTCAAATTCCTTTAGGTTAATTCTAAACATTTTCTTTGAAGGAACTCTTTGTAAAGGATCTACTTCATAACCTCCAAGTAAATATAAATAACCCTCCGATAAAAACATCTCACAAGATTCATATAATAAATTAATTTTAAATTCTTTTAAAGAAGAATTCAATGTATTAAAGACATAAACATTTGATTCGCTAAAAATATAAATAAGGTTTCCATTAACTTCAATAGCTGGTTTACTCATTTTATTCGGTAGTCTTTTCTCAACTCTCCACTTTCCAGTTCTTAAATTAAAAGAAGTTATTTTATCTATTTTCTTATTATTATTTCCTCCAATTAGATAAACTTTTTCTTTTATTCTAACACTTTCCGTTTCTTTAGGATCAGGCAATTTACCCAATATTCTCCACTTGTTTTGTTTCGTGTCATAAAGTGTTACATCATTAGAAAACTTTTGTTTTCCACTTTTTAAACGTTTTACAGATCCACCTAATAATATAATTTTATCTCCAAATCTTGAAACTCCTTGATTAACTGCTTTGTGTTTATTTTTTAATGATTTTTCTTTACGTTTAGTAATAAGATTAAAAACTTCAATATTATCCGTTAAGTATTCCCTTTCTTTATTTCTTGATATTTTTTTTCCTCCTATCAAATACACTTTATTCTGTATTAAAACTGCTTTATGATTTGCTTTAGGTTGAGTTTTTGATTTGAGTTTTGACCATCTTTTTGTTTTTATAGTATAGACGTAAATAGTACTACTATACCTTATAAAACTTTTATAAAGAAGAAGACTTTTCATGGGAGTATTTGATTCACTAGCTTCTTTTAAAGCAATAGTAGCTGCATCTTTTAAAATTGATTTGTCTCCTCCAAAAACATAAATCTTACCCTCATACAAAACAGATGCGAAACTATGTATTCCCTTTTCTAGCTCAGGTAGCGTTTCAAAGGTTAATTTTCTTTTCTTTTTATATGAAATTAAGACTTCAGAAAGTTTATTATTTTGTTCAATTAAAAAAATAGTGTCATTTAGTTTTTGACTTAAAACGATTGTTCTATCTAAATATTTAATATGTGAAAAATAAAATTTTCCTGTTTTTAAATTCGGAACGGTAACATTTCCTATACTATCAGAAATAAATACATTGCCTTTGTATTTGACATGAACATTCTTTATGGGTTTCTTTTGAATTGAATCAAAAAGAACTAAAACTCTGTTTTGACTTGACAATAAATAACATTGAAATAGCAATAAGATAAATGGCAATTTTTTCATAAAAAATAAGCATCAAAAATTATACCTAAATATCTAATAAAATATTCTGAAGTAAAAAGTTAAAATCCGTAATTTTGCAACTTCTAAAACAAGAATACAATGTACAGAACGCATACTTGTGGCGAGTTAAGAGCATCGCACATTAATACTGAAGTAACCCTTTCTGGTTGGGTACAAAAATCACGTGATAAAGGATTTATGATTTGGGTAGATTTGCGTGATCGTTACGGAATTACACAGTTAATTTTCGATGAAGAACGTACTTCTAAAGAGTTAATGGAGAAGGCTAAAACTTTAGGTCGTGAGTTTGTAGTACAAGTTACAGGAACAGTAATTGAGCGTCAATCTAAAAATTCAAATATAAATACTGGTGATGTTGAAGTATTAGTTGCTACATTAGAAGTATTAAATGAAGCTAAATTACCTCCTTTTACTATTGAAGATGAAACAGATGGTGGAGAAGATATTAGAATGAAATATCGTTATTTAGATATTCGTCGTAACCCAGTTAAAGACAGCTTAATTTTCCGTTCAAAAGTATCAATGGAAGTTCGTAAGTATTTATCTGACAAAGGATTTATAGATGTTGAAACTCCATATTTAATAAAGTCTACTCCAGAAGGAGCACGCGATTTCTTAGTTCCTTCACGTATGAATGCTGGTCAATTTTACGCTTTACCACAATCACCTCAAACCTTTAAGCAATTGCTAATGGTAGGTGGAATGGATAAATACTTTCAAATAGTAAAGTGTTTTAGAGATGAAGATTTACGTGCTGATCGTCAACCAGAGTTTACACAAATAGACTGTGAAATGGCTTTTGTTGAACAAGAAGATATTTTAGAGATTTTTGAAGGAATGACACGTCATTTACTAAAAGAGATTAATGGTGTTGAGGTTGATAAATTCCCACGAATGTTGTTTGATGATGCAATGCGTTTGTATGGAAACGACAAACCAGACATTCGTTTTGGAATGGAGTTTGGTGAATTAAATAAGGTTGCTCAACATAAAGAATTTAAAGTATTTAATGATGCTGAATTAGTGGTTGGTATTGCCGTTCCTGGTGGAGCATCATACACACGTAAAGAAATTGATAAATTAATTGATTGGGTAAGGCGTCCGCAAGTAGGAGCTTTAGGAATGGTATATGTAAAATGCAACGAGGATGGCTCTTTTAAATCATCTGTAGATAAGTTTTATAACCAAGAAGATTTAGCTAAATGGGCTGAAACTACTGGAGCTAAAGCAGGAGATTTAATCTGTATTTTATCTGGTAATACTACTAAAGTAAGAGCACAATTAAGTGCCTTACGTATGGAAATGGCAGAACGTTTAGGTTTACGTAAACCAAACGAATTTGCACCTTTATGGGTAATTGATTTTCCTTTATTAGAACTAGACGAAGAGACTGGGCATTATCATGCAATGCATCACCCATTTACATCGCCAAAACCAGGTCAGTTAGAAATGTTAGATACTGATCCAGGAGCAGTGAAAGCAAATGCATACGATTTGGTGTTAAATGGAAATGAAATTGGAGGAGGATCTATTCGTATTCACGATAAGGAAACTCAAGCAATTATGTTTAAGCACCTAGGATTTTCTGAAGAAGAAGCTAAAGAACAGTTTGGTTTCTTAATGGATGCTTTTGAATATGGAGCACCTCCACATGGTGGTTTAGCTTTCGGTTTAGATCGTTTGGTTGCTATTTTAGGAGGACAAGAAACTATTCGTGATTTTATTGCTTTTCCAAAAAACAATTCTGGTCGTGATGTAATGATTGATGCACCAGCTACATTGAATGATGAACAGTTAGAAGAGTTAAGTATTAAACTTAATGTAAAAGAATAAATAACTTACATAGCTTAAAATAAAAAACCTGTTCTAAAATTAGAACAGGTTTTTTATTATTATGTATTGATTTAATTTTATACTAAATCAAATCCGATATCTTTTCTATAATTCATCTTTTCAAATGAAATTTCATCAATGCTTGCGTATGATTTTTCTAATGCTTCTTCTATAGAATCTCCAAAAGAAGTAACTGCCATTACACGACCCCCATTAGATACAACCTTTCCGTCTTTTTCAGTTGTTCCTGCATGAAAAACAATAGAATCATTAACAGAATCAAAACCTGTTATTTCTTTTCCTTTTTCATATGCTTCAGGATACCCCCCTGAAACCAACATAACTGTAGTTGCAATTTGATTTGTTACTTCATATGATTTACTCTCTAAAGTTTGATTTGCTACACCTTCAAACAAGTCTACCAAATCAGATTGAATTCTAGGTAACACAACTTCAGTTTCAGGATCTCCCATACGAACATTATATTCAATTACTTGTGGGTTTCCATCTACATTCATTAATCCTATAAAAATAAACCCCCTATAATCTATTCCATCTTTCTGTAACCCAATTACCGTAGGTTTAACCACACGTTCTTCTACTTTTTGCAAGAATGCTTCATCTGCAAAAGGAACTGGAGAGATTGCTCCCATTCCTCCCGTATTTAATCCAGTATCTCCTTCTCCTATACGCTTATAGTCTTTTGCTGAAGGCAATATCTTGTAACTTTTACCATCAGTTAAAACAAAAACAGAAAGCTCAATTCCATCTAAAAATTCTTCTATCACAACTGTTGATGATGCCTCTCCAAACTTTTGATTAGATAACATTTCTTCTAATTCAGTTTTAGCTTCTTCTAACTCATTAAGAATTAAAACACCTTTACCAGCTGCCAACCCATCGGCTTTTAATACAAATGGAGGATTCAATGTTTCTAAAAAAGCAAAACCTTCTTTTAAAGTATCTTTAGTAAATGATTGATATCTTGCAGTAGGAATATTATGTTTTTCCATAAATTGTTTAGAAAAATCTTTACTTCCTTCTAACAAAGCGCCATCTTTTTTAGGTCCAATAACAGGAATTTTTTTCAACTCATTATCTGCTAAGAAAAAATCGTGAACCCCTTCTACTAAAGGTGCTTCAGGCCCAACAACAACCATACTTATTTCGTGTTGTAAAACAGTTTCTTTTACCTTTAAAAAATCTGTAGGGTTAATTGGTAAATTTTTGGCAACTGTAGCTGTACCTGCATTTCCTGGGGCTACATATAAGTTAGTTATCTTATTACTTTCTGAAATTTTTTTAGCAAAGGCATGTTCTCTACCTCCTGAACCTAATATTAAAATATTCATTGTTGTGTGTTGTTATTTTGTAATGCAAATATACTGTGTGTAAATGGGTTGTTTTTAAGTTATTCCCCATTTTTTAAAATATTTTATTGCAGATGATAAATGGTAGAAAAGTAATTTTATTTTTTTTGAAGATCCTTGTTTAAGAATATGATACACTTCTACTTCTGGAAAATACAGTTTCTTTTTGCCTATAAAGTCAATTTTTTTACAAATATCTATGTCTTCCATATATAGAAAATAACGCTCATCAAAACCTTTTATTTGTACAAAATCTTTTGTTTTATATAATTGAAAACAACCTGTTATATATTCAGGATAGAATGGTTTAGATAGGTTTCTATTTCTATATTGCCCTTTTTTAATACGACTAAAAAACAACGGTTTTAACAATCCAAATCGCCTTACTAATAACTCAATAATAGTAGGGTATCTTCTGCATGAAAACTGGTGTTCTCCATTTGGAAACAATACTTTAGGAGCAATCATTGAAACATTAGTATCTATGTTTAATTGAGTTATTAAATTAGGTATAACCTCCTTTTTAAAAACTACATCTGGGTTTAAAATTAAATGATATTTTGAGTAGTCAGTAATAGTCTCAATTATTTGATTATGTCCTTTACCAAAGCCTAGGTTTTTTTTGTTTTCAATGTAAATTATCTCATCATTTTTAAATTCATTTTTAAACAGAGAATTCTTTGTATTGTCTATTAAATATAATTTTTTTGATATAGGAGATGATAAAAAGCTATTAATAGTTTTTTTTAACTCATTAATATCTTCTTTGTATAAAACAATTGAAGCCGATATGATTACTTGTTTTTTCAAATTTCTAATATGCTTTATCTTCTCCTTTAAAAACGTTAAAAACTGTTTGAAATATTATTTTTACATCTAACATAAGTGACCAATTTTCAATATAAAAAATATCAAATCTCACTCTATTTTCAATATCAATTCTATTGGTAATTTCTCCTCTATAACCACTTACTTGTGCTAATCCAGTAATACCTGGCTTAACAGATTTTCTTTTCATATAATTTCTAACCTCTTTAGTAAACTTAAAAGACTGTTCATTCATATGTGGTCGTGGTCCTACAACACTCATTGAGCCGAGTAAAACGTTAAAAAACTGAGGAAATTCATCTAAACTTGTTTTTCTTAAAAATGCTCCAACCTTAGTAATTCTCGTATCATTTTTACTTGTATGAATTTTATCAGCCATACTATTTATACGCATTGACCTAAACTTATAACAAACAAACTCTCCTCCATATAACCCCTCTCTTTTTTGTTTAAAAACCACTGGTCCTTTTGACTCAAACTTTATTAAAATAAATAATAAAGGATATAACCAAGACATTACAAACAAACAAATTAACAATGAAAACACTATATCAAAACTTCTTTTTATTATCCTATTCTCAATCAATTCGAAAGGCATTTTTTTTACCTTTAAAACTACTGTAGAACCTCCATAATATTCAGAAGTCGTATTCTTATTATACAGTTCGTTTGCATTTGGAATTAGTTTTACAACCCTGTTTTTTTTTGTAGCAAACTTTGTTATTTTTTTTACTTGTTTTTCTGTTAATTCAGTTAATGAACAATATATCTCATCTATCTGATTTTTTATAACATACTTCAAGCTACTTTCTATAGTTCCTATATGCTCATTGCTTCCTTGTGATTCATCAGAAAAAAAACCACAATATTCATATCCTAACTCTTTGTCTTTTTTAAATAAATTAATTAATTTTTTAGCTGAGCTATCATATCCTAACACAATTACTTTTCTATAGTTTTTACCATAGGTTCTATATTTTTTTAACAAGAAAATACCTAAGAACTTAAATATAGTTATTGATAAAAAAATAGTAAGTAAAACATTTGCTTGATTGTTTACTATTTCTCCTTCTCTAAAAATTGAAAAATAAGAGAAATACCCTAAAGTAAATATAGATAACTGGATTATTATAAGACTTAAAACCTTAAATAAAGAAGTGAAGCGATATACATTATAAAAACCAGTAAACAAAGAAGATAAAATCCAGAATAAAGAAGCATAGCCTAAAAAATGAATTTGCAAATATTGTTGATCATTAATTAGAAATACCACTAAATTAATGATTAATATATCATTTAGTAGAAATAGAGAATTTATGTATTTTGAGTATCTTTTTCCCATACTTTATTTCATAGATTTATATATTTCTTCTAATAAGCCTATATTCTTTTCTATTTTAAAAGATTCTTCAAAATATTTCCTTGAATTTACTCCCATTCTTTCTCTCTCCTCCTCATTATTAATTAATGTAAGTACTTTATCAACTATTTCATTCTTGTCTTTTTTTACTTTAAAACCATTAAAATTATCTTCAATTAAGTCTTTATTACCATCAACACTAGTAACTACGCAAGGCTTACCTAACGCTAATGCTTCAATAACTGCATATGGCAACCCTTCATATCTAGAGGTTGAAATGTATAAATCTGCTTGTTTTAAAATACTCAGAGCTTTTTTTCTCTCTATCCATTCAACTAATGTAATGTTACTTTCTAACTTTTTATTTTTTATTAACTCTTTAATTTTAACTAAAGAAGGCGAATAAAAACCAACCCCCAAAACAACTAAATGGATATCTTTTCTCTGTTTCTTAATTTCAACAATTGTATTAATTAATAACTCTGTGTTTTTTTGATATGACGGCCTACCAATTGTACATATATACTTTTGGGGTAAACTGTATCCAGATTCATTAACAACTACATTAGCAACATCTTCAATTGAGTTATTCCATAACAAGACATTTTTTTTATTAAAATTTAAATCATTTACAGTTCTATTATACTCTGATAAAGAGCAACACAACGTTTTAGCAGAAGAAAATTTAAACGCTTTTTCAATTTGCTTATATGTATGTTTTTTTAATTTAGAGTTTGTACTTAAATAGGAATATGCATGAGGAGTATATACTGTTGGTATTTTTAAATATGTTCCAACCAATCTTCCTAAAATGCCAGCTTTAGCACTATGACAATGAATAATGTCTGGTTTTATTTTTCTAATTTTTTTAATTATATCTATTAAGCATTTGATATCACTTAATGGTTTTATCTCTCTATTTAAATTAATATGAAACGTTTCTATTTTTTCTTCTAAACTGTTTTTAAAAGTGGTTATTTTATCATCTTTATTACACAACAGTACATTACAAAACTCTTCAGCTTGTAAGTGTTTAGTAAGTAATTGAATATAAACTCCAACACCCCCTATAGGTTTTGCTATATGAAGAATTTTAATCATTTAAAGTATTAAGGGTTTTATTCATTAAAAAACTTAGAGTAAAAAGAAAAAATAAAGACATTCCTTTTCCTCTAACTAAAATAGATTCGGTTGACATTATTATTATGAAAAAAATTATAAAAAGAACTGAATGATTTGGTGTTTCTTTTATAAAATAAAAAAGGAGGTATATAAAAAAAAGGAACCCGAAAATTCCTAAACCAATCATAAAATGTAAAAATTGATTATGTGAATTTATAGGATAAAAATGAATATACCCATCATTTTTTATTTTACTAGATATTTTAGTAGTTACATTTTGTATGCCAATACCAAATATATAGTGCTGTTTAAATTCATTAATAGTATATTTGGTAACTAAATATCTTCTATACATATTAAGCCAAGAGTTTTTTATAATTTCTTCTTTATCATTCTTAATACTAGATTTATAAATAGTCATAATTTGTTTTGTACCTTTCGTAAACCTAGCAGTTTTAGTAAACAAAAAAAACAAAGTAAATAATGAGAGCCCCAGTAAGAGTATTTTTTTATAAAATGAAATAGATAATTTTTTAAATATAATTATAATAACAATAACAATATTTGCTATCAAAGACATCCTAGCTCCAATATATGTTAATATTATTAAAAAGCATAAAAAAATAAAAAAATCAATGGTATATGATAAGTACTTTTCTTTATTTAAAAATAATATTAATAACAAAATATTTGCTGAGCCAACAAACATACCATAATAAACATGTGTTAAGTTTAAATACTTTGAAAAAAAAGGATTAATTGAAAGTGTAAGTTTATTCAAAAATAGATTAATAACTAATAATATTATTATTGAAACAAGTATTGAAGTAATAAAATATTTAATCGATTTAATAATAGAAAAATTAAACCCATTCTTTTTGATACAAATAAATAATAAAGGTATTAATAAATAGTATAAGTAGATATCGATTCCTTTTAAATATGGTTTAAAAATAACTGTGCTTAAAACAATTAAGCCGAATAATATCAAAACTAGTTTTTCTGGATAATATTTTTCAACTTTATTATTAATACGCTTCTGTTTTTTTTTAAAAAAAAGAAAGAATAATAACAAACTCAAAAGGATAATTTTATTCACTTCATTAGAAAAAATAGATGAATATATTAAAAGATAAAAATAATTGTAAAAAAAACACTTCTCACTAACCATTCCTTTTTTTAGTCTAAAAAATTGAATTGTTGTTAAAAACAACACAATAGGTAAAATAAAAGTATTAGTTCCCAAAAAGTTGAATGACACAGCTATAAAAAGCACCAAAGTATAAACATCTACTTTAGTATTAATGAAAAAATTATATTTAGTATTAATAATATTACTCAACTTTCTTTTTTTTAGAATCTAATGAAAAATCTTGATAATATAATGCTAAATAAATTATTGGAAAAAAACCCATTTTATGCCTAATAGCTGACCCTAAATCTGGTTCAAAAATTCCCTGCACAATAAAAAAAGAAAACAATATATAATAAACCCATAATTCATAATTGTTTTTCAATCCTTTTTTAAAGCTTTTCTCATATCTAATTAAAAGAATTATAAAAAGTAATGATTGCCATAAAACAAAAGCAATGATTTGTGGAGATAAATAATGCTTCAAACCATTTAATGGCAAGTTAACAGAAAAGAAACCATAAACTATTCCAAAACTTTCTCCATACCAAGATTCGGTATTAAGTGGTGAAATTATCATCGAATTACTAGCTTCACCATTCATTCTTAAAGCATTGAAACTTTCTCTAGTTTTTTGGGATATGAATTCTCCTTTTATAACTCCATAACTTAATGATACAAAAACAGCAGTCAATAACCCATAAAAAATAGTTGCTAGTTTTTTCTTTTTTATATTTACTTTACTAACAAGGTAAAAAATAACACTTAAAAAAGCAACTAACATATAATATTCCCTAAAAAAACTACCGAAAACTATTAATGATAATAACACAAAAATTATATTTTTTAACAAGTTGTCATTACTTTTCTTTAAAAGAAGAGCTATAAAAGTAATACATAAATAGTTTATAAATTCTTTGGTTGGCATGCATAAAAAAACAGCTATCATAATAAAACTTAAATAAGTTAATATATTTTTCACTCTTAACTTATCAAAATTTTTAGGCACACCTATTTTATAGGTCAGAAATGCTACTATAGAATATTGTATAATACCAATTAACGAAAAATGGAGTTCTTTTAATCCTGTTATCTTATAAAATAAAATTGTAAAAGGGTAACTACCTCTCCAACCTAATTCTTTATACTTATCATATAATATTATTTTAGTATCAAAAAAGAAACGTTCCGGTAAAACAAAAACCCCAACAACAGAGACAAATAACCCTAAAGTTATAAAAAAAGCAAAAGTAAGTTTTGATTTATTTACAATGATTCTCATCTATTATAGACCTTTTATATTTAAAAATTAAGAAAACAAAAGTTTTTCTATTTTCATAGAAATTGTTTCCCAAGAAAGATTTCTTTTCTTTTCTTTTAATTTTTGTTTTATTTCTTCACACTTCTTTGAATTACAAAACGCTTCCTTTATTACCTTCGCTAAGTCATATTCATCCACATCGCTCCAAAAACATTCATCATCACTTAATTGTTCTGAAAACCCACCAACCCTAGTACAAATCATTGGCTTTTCAGCAAAAATCCCTAATGCTATTACTCCAGATTGCGTTGCTTCTGTATAAGGTAATATTAATATGTCTGCCCAACTTAAAAGAGTTCCAATTTCTTCTTCTGAAAGATATTTATCAATAGTTTTAATTTTTTGACTTTTTAAAGTATTAAACGAGTAGGTACTTTTTCCAGCAATTATTAACTCATCAAAAAAAAGTGAAGATTTGACTGCACTATTCATTAACATTTCAACACCTTTATACCTATCTATTCTGCCTAAAAAAAGTAGATTTTTAGTATTTACTATTTGTTCTTTTTCTACAAAAAAAGAATTTTCTATAATAGGATGCGGAATTATATGACTTTTTTTTAAGTTATTATATTTATTCTCAACTAATCTTTTCACATAACTTGTTAGAAATATAAACTCTGTTGCATATTTTAATCTTATATACATTAATCCTTGAGTTATAATATTTTTTTCTCCTTTATGAAGAATACCGTCATGCACAGTAAAAACTATTTTTCTGTTTAATATTTTAAATAGTAAAATAAATGGCAAGTCCCAAAAATGCTTATATGGTAAATAAAGAACACTATACTCTTTATATATTTTAGGCATAAAAAATAAAAACTTAATAGGGAAATATATTAATGTATTTAAAATAAAGGTAAACTTATTTTTATATGTCTTTATTTCAATCGCATTAATTAATTTTCTTTTTTGAATTCTATCTTTAGATACTAATATATCAAAATTTTGATTTTTGAATCTTGAACTTATTTCCTCTCCATAAATAGGTAATGACCCAGTTCTTCCTAATGATAAAATCAATATCTTTTTCATAACTACGTTACCTAATAAACACTTTTAAACTGTCTTTTTTATAAACAACTATTGTTGCTAATATATTCCAAAAAAACAAACTACAACTAAAGGCTATCGCAGCACCCTCCATGCCATAAACTGGAATTAAGATTCTATTTAAAATAAAATTAATGACAACAGAACATATTAAAATATTTTGAAAATATTTCTGTTTTCCTGTCATATTTAAATAAACATTAACACTTCCAAATAAAGTACAAATACCTTGACTGACAACCATAATTAACAAAGCTCTGTTAGATGATTTATAGTTATTTCCAAATAAAAACAAAATGTCCTCAGAAAAAAAAACAATCATTAGTATTAATGGTAAAGACAAGAAAAAAATTAACCTAGAGCTTTTTTTTAACAAATTTTCTAGTTCTAAAAAACGTTTTGACTTGAATAGCTCAGCTATTTTTGATGATATATTAATATTAACAGTGTTTATTATCATTGATAATATTAACACAAACTTTACGGCTACACTATAATATGCTACAATTTCATCACTTCTATATTTCTTTAAAAAAATTATATCTATACTTAATAACAAGAAAAAACCCATGCTGCTTATTGCCATGGGGTATGAAGCTAAAAAAATTTCTTTTGTAAAAACATTTATTTCCTTCTTATAATTAGATATATCCTCCAGTTCTTTAATCTTTAAAAAAGATAATATTGTTGAGATAAAACCAACTAAAACAAATGATAGCAAAAAAAAAGTAATTAAGTACTCTTCTTTATTTATTAAAAATAATATTATTGCGCTTAGAAAAAAAGGAACATATTTTATTACATTTCTAAAAATTTCAGAAACAATAATCAAATCAAGGGCTCTAAAAAATTCTGTGTTTAATATTGTTAAACAATAAAAAAATAACACACATACTCCACTCAAAATCAACACATAAGTACTTTGATCTTCAAAAAAAGTAATAATCAATTGTTTTGCTACAATTATTACAATTGCTACAATTATAGATGTGATGAGTATAATTTTCATCATTCTAAAATATATATTTTTTATCTCTGTTAACTTGCCTTTGCTTTTTAACTTTCCAGAAAAATACAATATAGAATGGTCAGTCCCTAATAAACATAAACTACCTATTACTAATATAAATGATCTTACAAAATCATATTTCCCAACAATTTTAGCCTCGTAATTATTTGTTAAGAATAACGTTAAACCAAATAACAGGCAAACTCCCAAAACTCTAAAAAAAATAACTTTAATTATTTTATATGTGAAATTATCTCCTCTCATTGTTTTGTTTATACCACTCATACATTTTATCAATACCTTCCTCTAAAGCTACAGTATGTTTCCATCCTAATGAATGTATTTTTGTAACATCAGTGATTTTTCTCATAGTTCCATCGGGCTTACTAGTATTAAACAACAAACTCCCTTTAAACCCTATTCTCTTTTTAATAAGTACTGCTAAATCTTTAATAGATATTTCTTCTCCAGTACCAATATTAATATGCGTTTGTTCTGTTTTTTTATGATTTACTTTTTCCATTACAAACACACAAGCATCAGCCATATCATCACTCCACAAAAACTCTCGCTTGGGTTTACCTGATCCCCAAATTTCAACTTGCTGCTTTGTAATTCCAAATTTTGATAAGTAAACTAAAGCTTCATCTAAGTTAGCTACTCCTACGTTTTTAATAACTTCTTCTTCTTGATTATCTTCAAGTAATTTTGCTAAATAAATTTTCCTTATTAAGGCTGGTAAAACATGTGATTTTTCAAGATTAAAATTATCATTAGGCCCGTATAAATTAGTAGGCATTACAGAAATAAAATTAGTGTCATATTGAATATTATAATTTTCACACATTTTGATTCCTGCTATTTTTGCTATTGCATAAGGCTCATTAGTATATTCAAGACTACCTGTTAAAAGAGAGTTTTCTTTAATTGGTTGTTCGGTGTTTTTTGGATAAATACAAGTGCTCCCCAAAAACAACAATTTTTTTACATCATTAACATAACTTTGGTGAATTACATTATTTTGAATCATCAAATTGTCATAGATAAATTCAGCCCTATATGTATTATTAGCTATAATTCCACCAACTTTTGCCGCTGCTAAAAAAACAAACTCTGGTTTTTCACTTTTAAAAAAACCAGCAGTAGCTTGTTGATTTGTTAAGTCTAATTCTTCTTTTGTTTTAGTAATAATATTTACATAACCTTTTTCTAAAAGTCTTTTTAAAATGGCGCTTCCAACCAAACCTTTATGCCCTGCTACAAATATTTTAGCTAATTTATCCATTACTTTTAGCTCGACTTATTTACCAAGTTTTTATAGACTAATTTAATATCATTTTCCATCATTTCTCCTATCAAATTTTCAACAGAATATTCTGGAACCCACCCTAGTTTTTCTTTTGCCTTAGATGCATCACCTACTAATAAATCAACCTCAGTAGGTCTATAATAATGTGGATCAATACAAACAACTTCTTTCCCTTTTTCTATTTGATATTTAGGATTACTACAAGATTTTACATAGCCTCTTTCTTCTTTATCTTTTCCTTTAAATACAATTTCAACTCCAACTTCAGAAAAAGCTATTTTTACTAAATCTCTAACTGATGTAGTTTTTCCAGTTGCAATAATCCAATCTTCAGGCTTTTTAGCCTGTAATATCATCCACATCATTCGAACATAATCTTTAGCATGCCCCCAGTCTCTTCTGGCATTAAGATTCCCTAAATACACTTTCTCCTGTAACCCTAACGCTATTTTAGAAACTGCCCTTGTTATTTTTCTTGTAACAAAAGTTTCTCCTCTAATTGGTGATTCATGATTAAATAAAATCCCATTACAAGCATACAAACCATATGCTTCACGATAATTTACTGTGATCCAATAAGCATACATTTTTGCAACTCCGTATGGACTACGAGGGTAAAACGATGTTTTTTCTGTTTGCGGAACCTCTTGTACCTTACCAAATAATTCGGAAGTAGAAGCTTGATATATTTTTGTTTTCTTTTCTAAATTTAATATTTTAATCGCTTCTAATAATCGTAAAGTTCCTAAACCATTTGTGTTTGCTGTATATTCTGGTGTTTCAAAAGATACATGAACATGGCTCATTGCTGCTAAATTGTAAATTTCATCAGGTTGAACCTCTTGAATGATTCTGATTAAATTAGAAGCATCAACCATATCTCCATAATGTAAAAAAAGATTCCTTTTTTCTTCATGAGGGTCTTGATAAAGGTGATCTATACGATCTGTATTAAAACTAGAAGACCTTCTTTTTATTCCATGAACTTCGTAGTTTTTCTCTAACAAAAACTCTGTTAAATATGCTCCATCTTGCCCTGTTATACCTGTAATTAAGGCTACTTTTTTCATACCTATTAAAGATTTGGTAATTGCATGTCTTTATCAGATAGTTTTATCTCTATATCTAATAGATTCCAATCTATATTAAGGGTTTTATCATTATAAATAATACCTCCTTCAGACTCCTTATTGTAATAGTTATCACATTTATAAGCAAAAACCGTATTATTTTCTAATACCGAATACCCATGAGCAAAACCTCTTGGCACAAATAACTGTTTCTTATTTTCACCTGATAAAACAATTGAAAAATGTTGCCCATAAGTTTGAGAATTTTTTCTTAAATCTACAGCAACATCTAGTACTTTACCAGTAATAACTCTTACCAATTTAGCTTGTGCAAACTTTCCCTTTTGAAAATGTAGACCTCTAACAATTCCTTTATTTGAAAATGCTTCATTATCTTGAACAAAATTAAGATCAATACCTATTCCTTTCTTAAATTTTTCTTCATTAAAACTTTCAAAAAAATAACCTCTATTATCTTTAAACAACATTGGTTCTATTACTAAGCATCCTTCTAAAGGGGTTTGAACAATATTCATTAGTATTACTTTTTATAATTATAATTTTCTAAATATTTATTAAGCTTAATTAATAATAAATATAAAATCATTAATCCTAATGATAATAAAGCTAGTTGTACAGATCTGTTTTCAGAAACACCTTTAATTTCATAACCTATAGGTTGAAAATTAGATATGATATTCACAACCTCAGATTTTTCTGATTTCTCTTCACTTATTGTTTTAAGTTCCTTGTTAAGTTTTAATGTCGTTGTAAAAAGATCAAGCTCTTTACTATTTTTTCTAGTACTTCCTAAATCTATATTGGTGCCTTGTTTAGATGATTTTGCTTCTTCTAGAAGAACTTTTTTATAAATATGATGTAAAGAATCTGTTTGAGCTAAGTTTTTTCTTAATAAATTATCAGTTCTATTTAAATTCTCATTTGTTAGTTCTTTTAACTTATTAAAATAATTATTTTCTATTATTGAAGATATTATTACTTCGTCTAGCTTAGAAAACACATCATTCTTAGTTGATAAAACACTAATATTATGAACTTTGTAATTATATTTAGTAAACGTTCTTTTAAAATCTAAAAAAGAATAACTTTTCACTGTTAGGGTATCTATAGATAATATCAGTTCATCATATGTAGTTATAATATCATTTCCGTTTTCTATAGGTTCAATTGAAAATTTCTTTAATGATTTAGCTTCTTCTTCATTTAAATTAAAGGTTTTAGCTAGTAAGTTTTCATTTTTTTGCTTTACAAGATTGTTATAAAATTCAATGTTATTATATAATTGTCTTGCACTATCAAAGTTTGTTTGAACTAAAAGATTTGATCCAAACTTATTTTCTTCCTTTAATTCAATTACTAAACCAGCGATAGCACCAATAACAATAGTTATTCCTAACTTGATATAATTTTTCTTAAAGAAAAGAAGTATTAAAATGAAAAAATGAAAAAGGCCAGAAAAAACACTTCCTATAAAATTAAAAAAATTAGAAATACCCTTGCCTATTATTACAAACAAAGAGCCTAAATCAACTTCTTCTTCGTTTTTATTATTAGCCATGCTTTAAAAAATTTGTTCTATTATTTTTTCAGTTATTGCATAAGTAGGTGTTACTCCACTCATTCCTAATCCTCCCGAAGCTAATGTAGCTCCAGTTTCTAATGGGTTATCAGAAGCATAGTACGCATAACGAACTTTTACATTTTCTGAAATATTTCCTCTAATTTTAGAAGCAGATTGAATTGCTTTCTGGTAATGAGCTCCTTCCATTTCTAATCCTATAACATTCCATGTAGAGTCATGAAAAAATTTTAATAAGTCTTTATTCTGTAGTGAAGTTCCTAGTACAGAAACCATCGCTCCATCAAAAACCTCAACGCCATAACCTTCTAAATTATCTTTAGACAATTCATTTTCAAAAGGATAATTATCTGCAGTTCCTTCAAAAATATGAGATGATGGAATCATAATATCTCCCTTTCCTCCTTCTAAAATTCCTGCCTTTCCCATTATTGAAACAGATTCAACATCTAAATGTATCTTTCCTTCTCTTGTTTTATAAGGCTTTAAAAGCTCATCCATTGTTTCATATGCTTGTTCTCCAAAAGCATAATCCATAACAATAATAACTGGTTTTTTATTTATTGAATTTTCTTTCTTAAATGAAATAGTATTAAAGTCTATTTTATCAGTATCAATAATCTGAACATTAATATTCGTTCCAGAAGTATCCTTTATATAAATCAGCCCTTTTTCAGAAGCATATTGTTTAACCTTTGTTTGTAATGCTCCACTATCAGAATTACTTAACAATTCAAAAAGCTCAAAACCTTTATACTCTTTTGCTTTAGTTGGTAAAGCATTTTTAGCATAAATAGTATTCATTACACTATGCATGTTAGCACTTATTATATGTATTGGTCTATTTATTAAATCGTTTTCTAGTAAAGTTTTCTTTATGTTATTTGCCCAAATTTCTCCATAAAAATGATGTCCAATTTCTTCTATTAAAACTGAACTAAATTTTATGGATCTTTTTTGATCTAAAACCACTTCATTAATAGCTAATTTCCCTAACCAATAAATAAGGTGTAAAAAACGATTTGGATTTTCATCAGTAGCAAATGAGTTACATACATCATATACTTCATCGTAAGTTCTTCCTAAAATGTTACCTAAATGTACAATTATCACATCTTTTTCTTCATCTGTAAGTGTTTTATTATACAAAACAACCTCTTCAAGATGTATCCACTCTCTAATAAATTTTTCTCCAGAACCATCAATTGTAACTCTATCTTTTATTTTATGTGACTCAATAAATAGAAAAGTAAGGTGAGTAAGAATATCATATATTTCAGACCTTCCTCTAGTAATTTCAATGTTCATTTGGTCTTTATCAATACGATAGCAATTTCTCCTTCTTTTAGGAGGTACAATTGCTTTAAAATGTGAGTTTCTATAACCCTCATCAGCTGTTAAGTTGATAAATTGACATTCCTCTATTCCTTCTGGTAAACGCTCTATTACATAAATTAACCCATTTAATTCGGTTTTTTCTTCAGCTATAGATCCATAAATTTCTGGACGTAATGCTAAAAGTGATTTTCGTAAAGTTTCTCCAGAAATCCCCATTGGCTTATAAAATCCACGACTAAACAAATGCCTCATAGAAATGTATAATTTTTCTATTGCATTTGTTGACTCTTGCGCTCTCGTTCTTTCTTTCTGGTTTGGTTTCGACATAAATTTGTAATCAAATAAGTTATATAAACTACTCAGTTTTGAGTATTTTATTGTATCTGTTTTTATTTTTCAACAATGAAACTGCTTGCTTTATTGTTTTATCATTTTTTAATTGGTGTTTATACATTCCTTCTTTATAATAAGAAAGTTTTAATATTTCTTTTTCAATTTTTGCTAATAAAACATCTTTATTTTTTGTTATTTCTGTTACTTTTTGCTGTTGTAACTTTTTCAAAATATTATCATAATCTTTTTGTATACCAATTTTATTTTTTAAAGTTTTATAAGCTCTCTTGAACATTTTTTCTTCCTTTGTAACAAAAGAAGTATCGGTACTATATAAATATGTTTTGAACGTATTAAACTTTTGCGAATCAAATGAAAAATTTAAAGAGTCTACAGCTGTTTCTTTTTGAATATAATCAGTTGCAAAATTAAAAATAGCTCTTGATTTTAATAATGCTTTAGTTGTTTTGTTTTTTTCTGAATATTTTATTTTAATATCGGGAGTTACTCCACCACCATCATAAACTATTCTTCCATTCTGTGTTGTAAACTTATTAACTACCCCTTCAGAAAACTTTGGTACTTTTCCTGTTTTTGAATCTCTATTGGCATAATCCAATTCTTGAATACATCTTCCACTAGGTGTATAATATTTTGAAATTGTAGCTTTCATTTGGGTTCCATAATTCAACTTAAAATAGCGCTGCACCAATCCTTTTCCAAATGAACGTTCACCCATAACAACAGCCCTGTCATAATCTTGTAGCGCTCCAGAAACAATTTCAGAAGCTGAGGCTGATCTATCATCAATAAGAACAACCACGGGCATTTCAACATCTAATGGTTCTCTATTTGTTTTATATGTTCTACTATTCTTTTTAATCTTCCCCCTTGTATCAACCACTTTTTCCCCTTTAGGTATAAACAAGTTTGTAATGTTTACTGCATCAAAAAGTGAACCTCCAGGATTACTTCTTAAATCAAACACTAACTTGTTCATTCCTTTTTCTTTCAACTTTTTAATTGCTTTTGCTACTTCCTCAGTAGCTTTCTGACTCGTAAATTGAGTTAAAACAACATATCCAGTTTCTTTGTCAATCATGTCATAAAAAGGCACTGGATTTACTATAATCTTATCTAATTTAAGTTTAACATTTATATTTTCTCCTTTTCTATTTACTTTTAATATAAGTTCTTTGTTAGGGGTTCCTTTCAGTACTTGAGAAAGCTGACTTCTTTCAAGATTTTTTAAATCTTGGCCATTAACATTTATAATAATATCTCCTGCTTTTAAAGCTGCTTTGTCGGCAGAAAAGCCTTTATATATTTCTGATAAAACAATTCCTTTTTTAGTATAATACGATGTAACACCTATACCACCATATTCACCCTCTCTTCGTATTCTTGCATCTTCAACATCCTGTTCGTTATAAAAATTAGTATATGGATCTAAGCTTATAAGTGTGTTTTTAATAGCTTTATCTGTTACATCTCCAGGATTTATTTCATCAATGTAATTGATATTTAATATTTTAAATAGATTGTTATATATTTCTATTTGTTTCGCTATCTCAAAGAAACGAGATTGAAACGAAAATAAAATTCCAATAATAACTATGCTTCCTAAAAAAAGTACTTTTCTATTTTTCATTTGTATTAATTTCTGCTACAAAAAGCGACATTAATTTACTCATTTTCTCTTCAATATCTTCATATTTCCACTCTTCTCTTGCAATATAAGAAATCATATACACATATGGTTTTTTAGCTTCCGAATACACCATTCCTTTTTCCCTACGGTAGCTTTCTCTTAATAAGCGTTTAATTCTATTTCTATCTACTGCCCTTTTAAAATTACGCTTGGGCACAGACATTCCTACTTGAGCAGGGTATTTAGAAGTGTGTTCTGTTTGTATATAAACCATTCTCAAAGGAAAAACCCTAATAGATTTCCCTTCTTCATATAACTTACCTATAAGTTTCCTACTTTTTAATCGCTCCTCTTTTCCTAAAGTAAATCTCATCATATACAAACATACGTAAACCTATAGGAATAACCATTTTTTTGAGTATTTTTGAGGAAATCATTTTTAAAAATCACCACAACTATTTTATAAATATCATTTACTAACTCATATTGTAATCTTTATAATTAGTAAGTAAAAAAATTAAAAAAACAAACACATATGAAACCAGACTTATTTCAAGCTCCTGATTACTACCAAGTTGATGATTTATTAACCGATGAGCATAAGTTAATTCGTGATACTGCTCGAGAATGGGTAAAGAAAAATGTATCTCCTATTATTGAAGATGCTGCTCAAAATGCTAAATTTCCTGAACAATTAGTTGGTGGTTTAGCTGAAGTAGGAGCTTTTGGACCCTACATTCCTGCTGAATACGGAGGTGCTGGGTTAGACCAAATTTCTTATGGTTTAATAATGCAAGAATTAGAACGAGGTGATAGTGGTATTCGTTCAACTGCTTCAGTGCAGTCTTCTTTAGTTATGTGGCCTATTTTTAATTACGGAAACGAAGAACAAAAAAGAAAATATTTGCCAAAATTAGCAAGCGGTGAATGGATGGGGTGCTTTGGTTTAACTGAACCAAACCATGGGTCAAATCCTGGAGGTATGGAAACGAAATTTAAAGATATGGGTGACCATTATTTATTAAATGGTGCTAAAATGTGGATTTCTAATGCTCCTATTGCTGATGTGGCAGTAGTTTGGGCTAAAAATGAAGAAGGCAGAATTCACGGACTCGTTGTAGAACGTGGTATGGAAGGTTTTACTACTCCTGAAACTCATAACAAATGGTCATTAAGAGCTTCTATTACTGGAGAATTAATTTTTGACAATGTAAAAGTTCCTAAAGAAAATCTATTACCAAAAAAATCAGGACTTGGTGCTCCTTTACAATGTTTAGACTCTGCTCGATATGGTATTGCTTGGGGTGCTATTGGTGCAGCTATGGATTGTTATGATACTGCCTTACGTTATGCTAAAGAGCGTACACAATTTGGTAAACCAATTGGACAGTTTCAATTACAACAAAAAAAATTAGCTGAAATGATTACCGAGATTACTAAAGCTCAATTATTAACATGGCGTTTAGGAGTTTTAAAAAATGAGGGTCGTGCTACATCTGCACAAATTTCAATGGCTAAACGTAATAATGTAGATATGGCTATAAACATTGCTCGTGAAGCCAGACAAGTTTTAGGAGCTATGGGTATTTCGGGAGACTATTCTATAATGCGTCACTCTATGAACCTAGAAAGTGTTATTACTTATGAAGGAACACATGATGTGCATTTATTAATTACAGGTTTAGATATTACTGGTTTAAATGCTTTTAAATAAAACTAAAAAGAAGTGTTCTAAAAAGAAAAACAACTCGGGCTTTTAGAACACTTCTTACAATCAACTATTAAAAATCACTAAATAATAGTTACCCTTTCTTTTTACCACTATTCATAAAAATTAGTAGAGTAGCTATTAAGCCTAAACTAACAATACCAAAAACAATCAACATAATAGTTCCATTTGTCCATGAAACTGCAGGAATATTAACTAATTGTATCATATCGTAAACTTTTATACAAAGGTAAATACAATGAAAAGGTTAGAATATGACTTTTATCAGGATTTGGAAAATTTTGTTTTTAATCCATCAATGCTTTCTTGATTTTTTTCCTCCCAATAAGCTTCAATTCCATCTTTCCCTTTATCTTCAGCCCATTCATTTAACTGATTTCGTTCACCTAAATATTCATAAAAAGGTATAGAAGAACCACAGGAAGTTTGTGCAGATATTATTTCTACTACAAATATTTGACGTGTACCTGGTAGCTTTGGAAACAAGTTTACATAAGTATTCCAATCATTATCTTTTTCTTGTATCTCTGTTGCTTCTCCATACAACCTAAGAATATTAGGAGCTCCTTCAAAAGCACAAAACATAATTGTTATGCGATTATTTTCGATTAAATGTGCAGAGGTTTCATTACCACTTCCAGTAACACTTAACCAAGCAACTTTATTTTCATCCAAAATTCTAAAGGTATCCATTCCTTTAGGAGATAAATTAATTCTTCCTTCTTTAGGTGCTGTAGCAACAAAAAACATTTTTTGGTTTTCAATAAACTTTTGAAGTCTGTTTGTAATTTTTTTATAAAACTTAGCCATAGTTTAACTGTTTAATCTTTTTAAAAAATTGATTTTAAATTTTTGTCCAATAGGTATTTTTTTTGAACCAATAGTAACTTGATTTCCTTCAACAAAGTCTAATTTACTTTGATTTATAATATATGATTTATGAATTTGCATATATTTATTATCTGGTAATAATGAAAGTATATTTCTAAGTGTTTTATAACTCACCAAAACTTTATCTTTTGTATATATTTTAATATAATCTCCTAACGCTTCAACAAATAAAATATCATTTACTTTTAGTTGGTATAGTTTCTTATCTGATTTAATAATTATAAACTCTTTTTCTAAAACTAGTTTATTTTTTACTTTTTGAACTGCTTTTAAAAACCGTTCAAATGAAAATGGTTTTAATAAATAATCTATTGCATTAACATCAAATCCTTCTATTGCATACTCAGAATAGGCTGTAGTAAAAATAACTAAAGGAGGGTTTTTTAACATTTTATAAAATGCAATTCCCGACAAGTTAGGCATATTTATATCTAGAAAAAGAAGATCAACCTTAGTTTCTTTCAAAAACGTCATTGCATCAACTGCATCATTACAAATTCCTGCTATCTCTAAAAAATCAACATCTCCTATAAGATGTTTAAGTATGTTTTGTGAAGATGGTTCATCATCTATAATAACGCATTGTATTTTCATTATTTTAAATCTATTACAAGTTTAACCTTATAAGTTTCATTTGTTTTTTCAATTGTTAATTCATGTTTGTTTGGATATAGTATTGCTAAATTTTCTTTTATGTTTTTTACACCAATACCATTATACTCTTCTGTATACTTTAAATTATTCGCTTTGAAATTATTCTCTATCTCAAATAATAAAACATTTTTATTAAATTCTAAATTAATAATTACAAAAGGGTTATTTATATTGCTTTTTAATCCATGTTTAAAACTATTTTCAACTAATGGCAATAACAACATTGGTTGTATTTCTGAATCCGTATCAATATTGGATATAAATTTAATTGTTGAATTTACAGTGTGCCTGTTTTTTTCAAATGCTATATAATTTTCAATTAATTCCTTTTCTTTTTCTATTGTTGTTTTTCTTTCAGAGTCATACAATACATATCTTAAAATATTAGATAATTGCAACGTAGCTTCTGTAACTTCTTTATTTTTCCCTACAGATAATGAATATAAAACATTGAGTGAATTAAACAAAAAATGAGGATTTATTTGCCCTTTTAAAACCTTTAACCGCTCTTCAATTTCTCTTCTTTCATTTTGATTATAGTGTATCCAATCTTCTAACAATTTAAAAAATGTAGCAATTAAAGAAACAGCAGCAAAAACAATAAGCGTTTGTACGTCATTATAATATGAAATGAAATAATAATCAGTGAAAATCTTATCGATTATTAACTGGTGAAATTGAATATTAAGATATGAAAATAATGATATTATTATTATTGATAAAATTACAAATACCACATACTTCTCTTTTTTAAGAAACTTAGGCACCAAATAATAGATTAATAAACTTACTGGAGGAATTAAAGTAAGTAAATAACTAACCACATAAATAAAATCAATTTTTTTTAAAGGGAAATCAGCAAACAAAAACAGTATTACAAAAAATAAAAGCACCCATAATAAAAGGTTAAATATCCATTTATTATGATGTGCTTTATATCTATTTAATGAATTCTTATTCATTATACTTTAGTCAATGTAAATTTAATTAAGGTTTCCCATTTTTTTGAGGCATTAGAAACAATATATTTTTCAACAAACTTCTGTAATTCTTTTGATGAAGCCGTAAGTAAATATTTGTCGTTTAACAAGCCTATTTTTTCATGTTTGATTTTAATTTTACCTTCTTTAAAAAGATCTTCTATTCTATCTTCATCAAACCATTTAATTTTTATACTTCCATTTGAAGACACATCAAACTTAACTAATGAATGCGCATACACAATATGACTAAATGTTAATGAGTTAATACCTCCACTATCATAATCAACAGGAATAAAATCTAAAAAAAGTTGGTCTTTAATCTTAAATGGAGTAGCAATAAAAAAAGCTTCTTTTCCTTTTTTTTCAAAAGACACAAAGTAAGAATTCTTATATAAGCTTATTAACTGCTTGTCTTCTTTAGATACTTTTCCTTTATATCCTTTTAATATTTCACTTTCAAAGGTTTTTACCTCCCATTTTCCTTTTTCATTGTCTTTCCATTTTCCTAAAAACTCTTCAGTAAAACTAATTGTCTCTTTAGTATAAAAAGGCGATAATGATTTTACAACACACGAGTTTAAAAAAAATAAAATTGCAAGTGAACAAATTATACTTCTAATTTTCATAAAATTATATTTTAAAATTCTTTGTTCAAAAGAAAAATATTAAACACTTAATACCTATTTTTTTCGATAACCTTGTTCATTTTCTCGGTGAAAAATTAAACCTAATCTATCCAGTTTTTAGTTCTTTCTACAGCTTTTTGCCACTTTTTATATAACCTGTCTCTTTTTTCTTCTGAAAACGTAGGTGTAAACTCTTTATTAATTTTCTTTCTATTAATAATATCTTCTTGTTTCCAAAGTCCTACATAAATTCCGGCTAAATATGCTGCTCCCATTACTGTTGTTTCTATAATCTCTGGTCTTTCAACAGGTACATTTAATATATCAGATTGAAATTGCATTATTAAATCATTTGCACAAGCGCCTCCATCAACTTTCAATGATGTTAAACCAACCTCACTATCTTTTTGCATTACGTTTAATACATCTTTAGTTTGGTAAGCTAATGATTCTAACGTGGCTTTAATTAAATGGTTTTTTCCTGTATCACGTGTTAAACCAAATACAGCTCCTCGTGCATACATATCCCAATAAGGCGCCCCTAAACCAGCAAAAGCAGGTACAACATATACCGGGTTTTCACCAGTAACTTGTTTTGCAAATTCCTCACTCTCTTTAGCGCTTTTAATAATATCCAATCCATCTCTTAACCATTGAATCGCTGAGCCAGCAACAAATACACTTCCTTCTAACGCGTAATACACCTTATCATCAATACCCCAAGCAATCGTAGTTAACAATCCATTTTTAGAAAATTCTATATTCTCTCCAGTATTTAATAACATAAAGCATCCGGTACCATAAGTATTTTTAGCCTCTCCTTTATTAAAACATGCTTGCCCAAAAAGCGCGGCTTGTTGATCTCCAGCGATTCCTGCTATAGGAATTTGAATATTATTTAAATTAAAGTTTCCAAAATGATATGATGATGGTTTTACTTCAGGAAGCATTGTAGTTGGAATATCTAATTCTTCTAAAATTTTAGTATCCCAACAAAGGTTTTTTATATCATAAAGCATTGTGCGAGAAGCATTACTATAATCTGTGGCATGCACCTTACCATTAGTTAAATTCCAAAGTAACCAAGTGTCAATTGTTCCAAACAAAAGATTTCCTTTTTCAGCTTCATCTTTTGCTCCTTCAACATGATTTAATATCCAATGTATTTTTGTTGCAGAAAAATAGCTATCTATAATTAACCCTGTTGTTTTACGAACATGGTTTTCTAATCCTTTTTCTTTTAACTTTTCGCAAATATTTGCAGTACGTTTATCTTGCCAAACAATAGCATTATATATTGGTTTTCCTGTGTTTTTATTCCAAACAACTGTGGTTTCTCGTTGATTGGTTATTCCAATCCCTGCTACTTCTGAAGCTTTTATATTTGTTTGTTGTAATACTTTTTTTAATGTTGTTAGTTGAGACTCTAAAATCTCTTCTGCGTTATGTTCTACCCAACCAGGTTCTGGAAAAACTTGAGTAAACTCTTGCTGATTCATTCCTATTATTTCTCCTTCTTCATTAATAACAACTGTACGAGAACTCGTAGTTCCTTGATCTAAAGCTATAATATACTTTTTTGCCATTCTAGGTATTGGGTTAAAAACAGCAATTTACAATATATCCTTTTTAAAAATAAAAAAACCTTCTAGAATTCATCTAGAAGGCTTTGGAGTCACCGTTAAGTGGTTTTTAATGTTTAAGTGCATAACTTGCACCTTTACCTAGTTCAGCTAAAGCTGACATAAAACCCACAAAGGCGTCGTTTGCTTTTTTTACTAAAGTTTTCCCCATTTTAATAAAATTTAAATTTCCCTTAAGTTTTTGTGCTTAAATAAACACGTTACAAATGTATACTTGATTACTAGGGTAAAAAAGGGGTTTCCCGCATGTAAATCTGTAATTTTCCGCAACAAGTATATTTCTTTATAAAAATTAAACTAGAAGAATTTTTGAATTTTTATTCACTTAAAATACAATACATTATATTAGATTTATTATAAAAAAGACAAAACCTTCTAGAACTTATCCAGAAGGTTTGTTTTCCCCTTAAATCATCTGCTCATAATAATGAGTGACATGGCAAATATACTTGCAAATTCAGTGCCAGAAAAGGGGATGTCCGCATCTAAAAATGTAGCTTTCCGTAACTGTTATTTTTTATATAAAATAAAACCCCCTAGAGTTCTTCTAGGAGGTTTTACAATGAATATTAATTTAATTTTAGTGTTTAAGTGCGTAGCTCGCTCCTTTTCCTAAATCGGCTAAACTTTCTAATAAATTAACTAATACTTCATTTGCTTTTTTAAGTAACATTTTTCCCATTTTTCTAAATTTTTTAATTTCCCTTGTTTTTTGTGTTTAAATAAACAACACTACAAATATATACCTGATTATCAATATCTAAAAGGGGATGTCCGTGCATAAAAACGTGATTTTCCGTAACTTACATTTTCATTAACCTTCAAATAAAAAAACTGCCTTGTATAATTCATAGTCTTTAGATGTAATCTATTATATATAAAAGACAAAACCTCCTAGAACTTATCCAGAAGGTTTGTTTTCCCCTTAAATCATCTGCTCATAATAATGAGTGACATGGCAAATGTACTTGCAAATTCAGTGCCAGAAAAGGGGATGTCCGCATCTAAAAATGTAGCTTTCCGTAACTGTTATTTTTTATATAAAATAAAACCTCCTAGAGTTCTTCTAGGAGGTTTTATAATGAATATTAATTTAATTTTAGTGTTTAAGTGCGTAGCTCGCTCCTTTTCCTAAATCGGCTAAACTTTCTAATAAATTAACTAATACTTCATTTGCTTTTTTAAGTAACATTTTTCCCATTTTTCTAAATTTTTTAATTTCCCTTGTTTTTTGTGTTTAAATAAACAACACTACAAATATATACCTGATTATCAATATCTAAAAGGGGATATCCGTGCATAAAAACGTGATTTTCCGTAACTTACATTTTCATTAACCTTCAAATAAAAAAACTGCCTTGTATAATTCATAGTCTTTAGATGTAATCTATTATATATAAAAGACAAAACCTCCTAGAACTTTATCTAGAAGGTTTGTTTTCCCCTTAAATCATCTGCTCATAATAATGAGTGACATGACAAATGTACTTGCAAATTCAGTGCCAGAAAAGGGGATGTCCGCATCTAAAAATGTAGCTTTCCGTAACTAAAATTATTCTCTTTATGTATATCTATAAAATGACAAAACCTTCTAGACAGCTGTGCCAGAAGGTTTGTTTTCCCCTTAAATATCCGCTCATAAAAATGAGTGATGCAACAAATATAGTACTGGTTAACAAGTTTATAAAGGGGTTTTCCGCAGAAAAAAATGCGGTTTTCCGCAAAACAAGCTCTTAATTGATTTTAAATCAGGTTTTTACAACACATAACAAACTTGACTTCTTCCATTATTACATACAGCTACTAAAAACAAAACCTTCTAGACAACTAAGTCAGAAGGTTTCTTTTTCCCCTTAAATTATCTACTCATAATAAATGAGTGACATGGCAAATGTACATCGCAATAAAAACTCCTAAAAGGGGATTTCCGCATCTAAAAATGTAATTTTCCGTAGTTCGTTTTTGCCCATAAAAAAACCTCCTAGATAAAGTTCTAGGAGGTTTTATTTATTATTGAATATTTTTTAATGCTTAAGTGCGTAGCTCGCTCCTTTTCCTAACTCGGCTAATCCTGTTAATAAAGTTACCACCATATTGTTTGCTTTTTTTACGAATATTTTCCCCATTTTATACTACTTTGAATTTCCCTTGATTTTTGTGTTTAATTAAACAACACTGCAAATGTATATTGAAATACAAGTGTACAAAAGGGGTTTCCCGCACTTTAATATGTAACTTTCCATTACCTTAAATTTACTGCATAAAAAAACCTTCTAGTAGTATGAGAAACTAGAAGGTTTTGTTTTTCCCCTTAAAATATCCGCTCATTAAATGAGTGATGCAACAAATATAGTTTTCATTTACTTTTTAAAAAAGGGGATATCCGCAGAAAAAAATGTAGTTTTCCGCAAAAAACACATTTAACATTTTTTAAATCAATTAGTTAAAAATTAAAAAGTTTTTCTCCTTATTGTTATAATATACTTCTACTAAAAACAAAACCTTCTGACTTAGTTGTCTAGAAGGTTTCTTTTTCCCCTTAATTTATCTACTCATAATAAATGAGTGACACGGCAAATGTACCTCGCAATGAAAACTCCTAAAAGGGGATTTCCGCATCTAAAAATGTAATTTTCCGTAATTCGTTTTAACCCATAAAAAAACCTCTTAGAACTTTATCTAGGAGGTTTTATATTTTTATTGAATATTTTTTAATGCTTAAGTGCGTAGCTCGCTCCTTTTCCTAACACGGCTAATCCTGTTAATAAAGTTACCACCATATTGTTTGCTTTTTTTACGAATATTTTCCCCATTTTATACTACTTTGAATTTCCCTTGATTTTTGTGTTTAATTAAACAACACTGCAAATGTATATTGAAATACAAGTGTACAAAAGGGGTTTCCCGCACTTTAAAATGTAACTTTCCGTTACCTTAAATTTACTGCATAAAAAAACCTTCTAGTAGTATGAGAAACTAGAAGGTTTTGTTTTTCCCCTTAAAATATCCGCTCATTAAATGAGTGATGCAACAAATGTAGTTTTCATTTACTTTTTAAAAAAGGGGATATCCGCAGAAAAAAATGTAGTTTTCCGCAAAAAACACATTTAACATTTTTTAAATCAATTAGTTAAACATTAAAAAATTTATTCTTACACTAAAAAACTAGTTCCATGTAGTAATTTAAAAGGAATATTTAAGGAAGTATTTTAACACAAAAAACCTTTTAACTAATATGCTAAAAGGTTTTTGATCTTTTCTCTTCTTTTCTAGAATTTCTCCCTTACAGTGTTAATTCTATAACAAAGATATCTTTTACTTAAAAGTTACAAAAGGGGATTTCCGCAGTAAATAGTGTGATTTTCCGCAAAGGATTAGTCAAGTATCCCTAACTCCTTAGCTTTCAGTACTAAATCTGTATTATTATTTGCATCTAAATCAGTACGTAGCTTGGCTAACTTACTTTCTATAGCTCTAATTTTAACAAGGTTTCCATCACTTTTAGTGATAATACCTTCCATATTAGATATTTTTGAATGCTTTGGTAATTCTTTTAAAATTTGAACAGCAACATCATCCATTTGAATTTCAATCAATGCTCTTTTTAGTAATTTTTCATGAATTTCATGGGTATAATACACCTGATTTGCTAACATTTTTTGGATTGCAAAATTCAATTCGGTAGTATTACATTTTCCTTTTAAAATATAAGCTAACGGGTTTAAGTTACGCACTACATTATACACTCTATTTGTTTCAGAGTGCCCAGTTATTACTCCTATTTTTATAGGTACATTTTCTTTTTGAAGTGCTTTAATTAAGTTTTCACCTCCATCAATATTTGAGTTATCACTGGCATTATCAAAACTTAAGTCAGTAAAAAGTATTTGATACGGATCAGTATTTAAGTGAGATTTTACTAAGTTAAATGCTTCATCACAAGAATTGGTACTTGTAATTTCTAGACCATCAATATCTTTTAGATAGGAAAGAATTCCTTCTATAATTAGTTGATGATCATCAACAAAAAGTATTTTAATTTTTTCAGACATTTAAAGGTATTTGAATGTGTGTTTCGGTTCCAGCCCCTACAGTACTAGTAATTGATAGTGTTCCATTTAACTCTTCAACTCTTTCTTGTAAATTATGTAAACCGATCCCTTTTTTACTAACAGAGGTATCAAAACCTATACCGTTGTCAGTAACATCCAAAAATACATTTTTTTTATGTATTGAAAAAGCGATCGTAAATTTTGTTGCCTTCGCATGTTTTTTACTATTCTGTATGCTTTCTCTAATACTTAAATACAATAATCTTTTTATTGCACTATTAACTTGCGACCAATCTTGCTCATGCAATCCTTTTACTGTTATTTTAAAAGTAAGTTCAAAATAATCAGAAATTAAGTTTATTATTTGGTCTTTAAAGCCAACTTTTTTAAAGCTCACACTACTTAATTGGTGTGATAGTTGACGTACATTTTCTTTAACCGCATCAAGCTTTTGAGCCTCTTCAAACAACTGCGATTTTTCTAATTTTCTATGTAATAAACGTAAATCTCCAGCCACCTCATCATGCAATGATTTTGCAATTTGTTTACGCTCTTGCTCACGTGCTTGTGCTTTTTGTAACTGTGCTTGGTATAGTAATTTTCTACGCCTTAATACAAAAAACAAAATACTTAAACCCAAACTTAAAAAACCAGCAACTGCCACCAGCCAACCAATAACTTTTTGTTGCTTATGACGTACTATTTCATCTTGCTTTTTATCATTCTCTATTTTTAAAAAACTGTTTTCTTCTTCTTTTTTGGTAGTTTCATACCTGATTTTTGCAAATTGGTTTTTCTGCGTACGTTCTTTTTGAATAAGACTGTCATTTAAATCGATATGCTCTTCTAAATACTTTATAGCTTTCTTTCCTGTACTTAATTGAGAAAGTTCTTCTAAAGCATCTAACCAACGTTTATTATTATGAGTTTGCTTAGCATATGTAAGAGCCTTTTCAGCATGAAAACGTGCTTGTTTTACATTTTTTTTCTCTTTATAATACAAACAAATATTTATGTGAGTTGTACTTAACTCACTATAATCTTTTAAACTATCTCTTATTTCTAAAACCTCTTGGTACTGTTTTAATACACTTTTGTTTTTCTCTAAGGAAAAATTACTGTACGCTAAATTTTCTAGTAATAAAGCATATTGAGCTGGATACTTAATTTTAATACTATCAAAAGTTAATCCTTTTTTAAAATACTTGATTGCTTTTTTATGTTGTGTTCTTTTTTGATATAGAAAACCTAAATTATTAACTATAAATAAATATCCTTTTTCGTTTTTATTAATTTTATTAATTTCTAAGGCTCTATTATAATATTTTATAGCTTCATTTTTTTGATTTAATTCATCAGAAACAATACCTAAATTATTATAAACATACTCTAGAAACTCATAAGCTTTAGTCGGTTCTAAATATTCTAAGGCTTCTACTGAACTTATTTCACTTCCTAAAAAATCTTTAGCTTCTCTTTGTAAATTTGCAATACTCAATAAGCGTCCCCCTACTGCTATAGAGTCTTTTAAAAGTTTTGAAACATTTTTAGATTGATGATAATAATAAAAGGCACTATCATTTGTATACACAATTTTTTGATATAAAGCTTTAAAATGATAATATTTAGCTAATGTTGTAGAGTCTTTGCGTCTATTATAAAAATTTAAAAGTTGTTTCGTAGATTTTTTTAAAATAAACGTATCTTTTGAATAAAATGCGTTTACTCCAATATCAATTATCCTCTTTTTTTGCTTACTATACAATACACTATCTTTCTCTTTTTGAGAAAAAGTAACAGTGGAAATAAGAAGTAATAAAAAGAGGAAACGCATACTTTATTTATAAAAGTTCCTAAAAGTAATATTTTTTTATAAAAACCATTAAGCAATATAAGGATTAATATTAAAAAAGGTTGTTCTTTATATAATACAGAACAACCTTTTCAATTTTTATTAATATTATCTTTCAGGATTTAGCTTCCTCCGTCTCCTCCTCCATTACCAGTACTTCCACCGCCAGTGTCAGTATCAGTTCCAGAATTTCCACCTCCGTTATCTATAGTAGTTGCTCCTCCTCCAAATTGTAATGCTTGCTCTTCTAAAGTGTAATTGTTTTTCATCTTCCCTTTTGTTTAATGTTTTAAATTTACGTTTTTTAAAAATAATATTTTATCCTTTAAAACAAAAGGTTTTAAGAGTTTTTTAGCTTTTTAACAGGAAAGTTTCTTGATAAATGACAAAAATGTCATGAGTTTTTATAAAAAAGGTATAATTACTCAGGTAATTAAGAGTTTCCTTTGGTTGTTGTACTTTCTAAATAACAATCGTTACTACGAATAAAACACAATTAAAAGCATTTATCTTTTGTGTTTAAAAGTAAATAAAAAAAGCTGTTCTCTATAAAATACCGAACAACCTTTTAATAGTAATTGGCATTGTTTTTCAAGATTTAATCTTAGTCATCTCCATCTCCATTACCTCCACTTCCACCTCCATGATCACAACGATCATCATACCCTGGTTGATCTTCTTCAGTACATTCTTGCTCCCATGGCATGCCATTAGGTAAAGGAGACCCTCCGCTAATATTTTGTTGTTTAGTTCTTGTTAGAACTGTTCATAGATTTTCAATATTTTTTAACATAATATAGTTATTTAAATTTTATACTTGGAAAAGTATAATTTTATTCCTTATAAACAAAAAAAAACAGGAAAAATTCGTTTTTAGAAAACTAAATTGAAAAGGTTGCTTCAGTCGTTACTTACTTGAAGTTATAGCGAAAAATCGTCACTGTGAACGTAATATAATGGAGTGAAGTAGTCTGTTTATCTTGTACTCAAAACTTAAATAAAAACAATATTTCAAAAGATTGCTTCTTCGTACCTCATCGCAATGACAGGAATCGTCACTGCGAATGAAACGCAGTGGAATGAAGTAGTCTGTTTATATTGTACTCAAAATATAATTGCTAACTCTTATTAGAAAGATTGCTTCAGTCGTTACCCCCTTCGCAATGACATTAATAATCGTCACTACGAACATAATACAATGGAATGAAGAGTCTGTTTGTTTTGTACTAAAATTTAATTAACAACTCTTATTAGAGAGGTTACTTCGTCATACTTCCTCGCAATGACAGCTTGTTTATTATTTTATTGGAAGTTCAATTTCAATAGTAGTTCCTTCTCCTAATTTTGAGTTTACTTTAATAACTCCTTTTAATTTTTTTATTCTTGAGTTTATATTCTTCAACCCAATTCCTTTATTTTCTTTTTCTGAATCAAAACCAACTCCATTATCTTCAATTTTTATGTTCATATTACCACCTTCTTGAACTATTTTTAGCTTTATAGTATTTGCTTTTGCGTGTTTAATACAATTTTGTATCACTTCTTGAAGAATTCGATGAATATTAATTTTTGCTTTTTCATCAATCTTTTTCCAATCAATCTCTGTTGAAATATCTACACTATATTCAAAACCTCCTATTTTACTTTTCTCTTCAAAGAGTTCTTTAATCAATAGTTTAAAATTATCTGATTGACTTATAGTATGGCTCAATTTATGTGAAACTTCTCTGATTTCTTTTTCTACATTTTGTAACTCATTAAGAAGGTATTGGTGTTTATTTAACTCATCAATATCACCTTGAAGTTTTAAAAAACCTAAACTAAGTCGAGTTCCAAAAAGCTTACTTAAAACTCCATCGTGCAATTCTTGTGCAATTCTATCTCTTTCTAAATACCTAGTCTCAGCTTGTTGTAATTGTGTTTGGTATACTAATTTTCTTCTACGTAATACAAAAAATAAAGAACCTATACTTAGCCCCAACAAACTTATAAGTGTTAATAACCAACCAATTGTTTTTTGTTGCTTTTGATATGATATTTCTTCTTGACTTCTATTATTTTCAGACTTTAAGAGCGTATTTTCTTTTTCCCTTTTAACTGTTTGGTAATTAAATCTCGCTATTTTTTCTTGTAATTTATTAGTTACATCAATTAAACTGTCTTTTAATTGTACGTATTTTTTAAAATAATCTTTTGATTTAGAATATATATTTTGATTTAGAATTAATTCTAATTTTTGTAATTGAAGTTCCTTATTTTTACTTTTAAGCGCATATTCAAAAGCTTTAATAGCGTGTTTATTTGCTAAGCTCTTGTTCTTTTTATCAATATAGTACAGACTAATATTTGTGTGCGTAAAACATAAACCTTCATTGTTTTTTAATCTTTCTTTTATGTATACCGCTTCATTATATTTTTTAATAACACCTTCTTTTTTACCTAAAACATAATTACTGATGGCTATACCTTCTATTAAGTTAGCGTAAACTTGGGGTGCTTTCATTTTAATACCTTTATCCGCTAACCCATATTTAAAATATTTTATTGCTTTTTCATGTCTATCATCATTTTGATAATAAACTCCTTGATCTAACCATAAGTTACCCCAAACTTCGTTACGTTTATTTTCACCTTTTTGTTTTGAGAAAAGATATTCTTGAGAAAATGCCATAGCAGAAAACAGCATAGCACATAGGACTAATCGCATAATTTAAATAACAATTTTTGTTTAAAAGTAATGCTTTTTAAATTAATCTATGTTTAAACATGTTAGAGAGTTTTCATTCTAAAAAAGTGAAATGTCACGACGAATGAAACGTAGAGAAATGAAGTAGTCTCTTTATTCTCTGTTCAAAATTTAAACACTAACTCTTATTCGAGAGATTGCTTCGTCATACTTCCTCGCAATGACATTAACAATCGTCACTACGAACATAATGTAATGGTGCGAAGTAGTCTGTTAACCTTGTACTCAAAATATAATTGTTAACTCTTATTGAAGAGATTGCTTCAGTCGTAACCTCCTTCGCAATGACATTCTTTTTAGTATATTCAACTTATGAAAAAGAACTGTGTTTATTTACTTACAAATAAAAATAATACTGTTATATATATTGGAGTTACTAGTAACTTGATAAAACGTATATATCAACATAAATCAAAAACTTTTAAAGGTTTTACTGCTAAATATAATTGTGATAAACTAGTTTATTTTGAAGAATTCGATTCTATTGACGAAGCTATTATTCGAGAAAAACAGTTAAAGTCTGGTAATAGACGAAGAAAAGAAGACTTAATTAACATTGAAAACCCTCTATGGAAAGATTTATCAGAAGGTTGGTTATTTGATTTCATGTAATAAATCATCACTACGAACAAAGTGCAATGGAGTAAAGTAGTCTGTTCATCTTGTACTCAAAATATAATTAACAACTATTATTAGAAAGATTGCTTCTTCGTGCCTTATCGCATTGACAGGAGTTTATTTAAACCCAATTGCTAACGCCATTTTATCTTCTAATTCTTGTAAATGATTTGAAGAAGTTTTAGAGTTCCATTCAAAGTGTTTTATAAACTCGTCTAGTACAAATTGCTTATAATTATCAACACTTGGTTTATCAAAAAACAAGCGTCCTGTACGTCGCATAAAAAAGTCGGTTGGTGTACACGTCATTTCATGCTGAATAGTAAACCAAACCTCCGCTTTTAATAATTGTTTTTCTGAGTTTTCTTCAGTTAACTCATCAAATTTATCTAAAATAATATCGGTTTGTTTTCCATAGTTATGTACTAAATAACTAGCGTCTTTCTCTGTTAAACCAAATGATTTTATACGTTTATATACCTGATTCGTGTAAATTTTTACAGACTTGTAATTTAAAAATGGTCCTCCTGATAAAATAAGGTCTTCTGTTTGTATTGGTTCAAATTCTTTTTCAAACCTACGGGTCATCTTTTTAGCTACTATATCTACAATACGTTCAGCCATTTTACGATACCCTGTTAATTTACCTCCAGCAATAGAAATTAACTTCGTATCAGACACAAATATTTCATCTTTACGAGATAACTCTGAAGCTGATTTTCCTTCTTCATGTATCAATGGTCGTAAACCTGCCCATGACGACTGAATGTCTTCTAATGTAAGTGTTATATCTGGGAACATATTATTTACTGCTTCTATTAAATAGAGTGCATCAACAATACTAGTTTCTACGTTGTCTTTATCTTGTTGGTAATTGGTATCAGTGGTTCCAAAATAAGTTACTTTTCCTCTAGGAATAGCAAACATCATTCGTCCATCAGGAATATCAAAATACACCGATTGCTTTACAGGTAATTTTTCATGAGCTACTACTAAATGGACTCCTTTAGTTAAATGTAAACGTTTTCCAATTTTTGAATTGTTAATTTGACGTAGTTCATCTACCCATGGTCCTGCAGCATTTACAACATACTTCGCTTTAATATTAAAACTTTTATCAGTTAAAACATCGGTAACTTTAGCTCCAACTACACGTTTATTTTCATAAATAAACTCATCAGCTTGCACATAGTTTAAAATTTGCGCGTCATATTGACTAGCAGTTTTTAATATTTCAATCGTTAAACGAGCATCATCAGTTCTATATTCTGCATAAAACCCAGCACCATTTAAAATACTATCTGGCAATAATGGCTCTTTTTCAAGCGCCTCTTCTTTGTCTAACATTTTACGTTTATCATCACCTTCAACTGATGCTAATACGTCGTATATTTTTAGCCCTATAGATGTTAACCATGATCCATAAGTTCCTCCTTCAATAAGTGGTAAAATCATTTTCTCAGGAATTACCAAATGAGGAGCTAGCTTATGTACTATTGCTCGCTCTGTACCTACTTCTTTAACTAGCCAGAAATCAAATTGTTTTAAATATCGTAAACCACCATGAATTAGTTTAGTTGACTTACTACTTGTTCCAGAAGCAAAATCATTTTTTTCTACTAAAGCAACTTTCATTCCTCTTGATGCTGCATCTAAAGCAATTCCAGCTCCTGTAATTCCACCACCAATAATTAACATATCAAACTCTGTGGTTTCAAGTTCTTGTTGAATATTTGTACGGTTAAAAAACGAAAAATTGTTCATAGTAGAAAGGTGTTTTCCAACAAAAATAAGAATAAAAAAGAGTTGTTAAGCTATAAAAAAAGAGCCGAAAAATTTTCAGCTCTTTTTATAGTCCCCCGGACTAAAATCAATAATTATTTATTGATTAATTTTTTGCCAATTTTGGTCAGCTTTCTTTTGAAGTTCTTCTGGGTTTTCTTTTAACCACAACTTCAATGTATTTGTTCCCCATGAATTGTAAAAAAGGTATAATTTACCATTTCTAATTTCAAAAGTTTTAGGATTTATAGATACTTTTTCTCCATTTTTACCTATTGCATAAGCACAGTATCCACCATATTGAGGAATGTATTTTTGAGGCTCTTTTTTAAAAGCTTTTAAGTTTTTTTCAGAAGAAAATCTAAAAGTAACATTATCGTGTTTTGCTGTTATTTTTTTACTTCCTTTCAAGGCAGTATTATTAAAATAAGCAACAACATCGTACCCATTTGCTACTGCTCCTTTTTTTAAATTGTAATTGTTTTGTGCACCAACAAAAGATGTTACAAAAAATAAAACGTAGATTAATTTATTCATGCTCTACTTGTTAATGTGTTTTATTTCTTCCCAGTTTTTATCTCCTTTTGATTGTAGTTTTTTAGTATCACCTTCTTGCCAATCTTCTAATTTATTAGATAACCAAGAACTGTAAAACAAGTACAACTTACCATCTCTAACTTCATAAGCTTCAGCATCAATATACATCTTTGTTTTTTTTGCCGCTATAGCATATGCACAATATCCTCCGTATTGAGGAATATATTGAGTTGGATTTTTTTCAAATAAATTTTTATTTTTTTCAGATGAGAATTTAAACTTTACTCCATCGTACGTTGTTTGATGTTTTGATTTTCCTTTTTTAGGTTTTGCATTTATAAAATACGAAACAACATCATAACCTTCAGCTATGTAGCCCTTTTTAGTATTATAATCTGTTGTTTGTGCGAAAAGTGATGCAGAAAACATCACTATTAGAAGAGTATATATGTTTTTCATAAAGAGAGAGTCGATAAAAAGTAAGAGTACTTACATTTTTTAATTAAAATTTATAGAATCGTTATTTAACGACGTTTGCTTCTTGTTTTTTTTTCTTTGATTTTTACAAAAATTAATTTGTGTCTTCCTTTTGGACTTTCTCTTTGTTCAATTTCAAATTTATCAATTGACTTTATTAAAGGAGTAAGCTTATCAAAACCAAAATTTCTTGAATCAAAATTAGGTTGTTTCTTTTGCAATAAACTACCTACATCACCTAAAAAAGCCCAACCATCATCATCAGATACATCAGCTATCGTTGTGCTTATTAATTCAATTTCTTTTCTAGTAATTTTATCAACATTATATTTTGTTGATTCTTCCTTACCAGTTTCTATATTTTGTATAGCAGTTTTACTTTTTAATATTTCTATATAAATAAACCTATCGCAAGCTACAATAAACGGATTCGGGGTTTTCTTTTCACCTATACCAATTACTTGCATTCCAGCCTCTCTTAACCTAGTAGCTAATCTTGTAAAATCACTATCACTTGATACCAAACAAAAACCATTTACTTTTTCAGAATAAAGAATATCCATTGCATCAATTATCATTGCTGAATCTGTTGCATTTTTACCAGTAGTATACCCATATTGCTGAATAGGTGTTATCGCATTTTCTAGTAATAAGTTTTTCCACTTTGATAAATTTGGCTTTGTCCAATCTCCATAAATTCTTTTGATAGTAGGATTACCATATTTAGCAATTTCTTCCATCATTTCTTTTACATAAGCTGAAGGAATATTATCACCATCAATAAGTACAGCTAAATTTGAGTTTACATCCATATAATGAACTTTTTACAAGCTTTTTTCTTAGGGAAAGATATTTAAAAACAAATTATAAAACAAGTAAATTACAACCTCGAATATCAGAATTATCAAAACGTCCAATAATTTCAAAACTAGTATCAGTATGTACTTTTCCTAAATCTTGTGTTGCTATAAATGAACAAGAATTGTAATTTGCTAAATCAATTACGTTAATTCCTCCTGACTTTTCTTTTGGTAAAATAGTTAATGCATCTTCTGTATCTCTAGTCAATAGACGCATCCAGGGAGGGCAATTAAAAACTCCTTTACCGTTGGAATATCCTTGACTTAATAATTCAGTCATTCCATATTCAGAATGAATATTTTCAACACCAAATCCGTTACCTAATATTTGATGCAACTCTTCACGTATTAATTCTTTTCTTCTACCTTTCATTCCTCCAGTTTCCATAACTATGGTATTTTGAAGATTGAATTGATATTTTTCAATTAAATCTAGTAAAGCAAAGGAAACTCCTATAAGTAGTACTTTTTGACCTTGTTTATCTAATTTGATAAGTTTTTCAGCCAATTCAGATAAATTATTCAAATAAAAACCACTTTCAGAATTTTCAGAACGCTTAATTAAATCGTCAACCATATATACTAAAGAAGAGCCTTTTCGTTCTAAATAATTAGGAAGCAATGCTAAAACAACATACTCTTGAATATTGCCATAAAAATGTTTAAAACCTTTTAAATAACTAGTTTCATACCATGATAAATCTGTTACATGGTGCTTACTTGTAGAAGTCCCTGTGGTTCCTGAGCTTGTAAAAACTTCTTGAACCTCGTCATTTGATGAAACTACTTGCTTATCTTTAAAAAATTGTATTGGTAAAAATGGAATTTTATCAATAGTATCAACATCTGATGGATGTATATATAATAAATCGCAAAAAGAACGATATATCTTATTATTTTTAAACTGATGCTTAAAAACGGATAACGCTACTTCGTTAAACTCTTTTTCTGACTGTATATTAAAAACCTTGTTTTGCATAATTTTTACAAAAATAAGAGTATTCTACGCAACCTTTTAAGTTTTTCTGCATCTTGTATAAAAGACAACGTATGGGAACCATGATTTACACCAAAATAAGTTCGCTTTTTACAAGAACCATATCTAAAAAGCCAAAAAAAGAAAAGTTAATAACTATTGCATCTAAAAGAATAGTCAACAACATAAATTCTTTAAAAAAAGGAATTTTAATTAAAGAAAAAAGCTTTAATGATTGGACTCTTTATAATAGGGATATTAAAGGCTTTATTTATGAAGATGGTTATGAATATGAATTAATAGTTTCTGAAAATGATATAGAAAAAACGTTTTCCCTAGTTAGAGTACTAACAAAAACAAAGAAACTTTCTGAAAACTTACCTTGCTAACAAACAAAATATTATGAAAACTAAAATGAACAGACTACTAACCTTTATTTGTATTTTAACTGCTTTTATTAGCTTATTACTTATTGGGTGTAATAATAATGATATCCCTTTTGATTCTAATAATTTACTAAAAGGTGTTTGGGCTAAAGCTAAACATAATGGAGAAACAATAACTTTTAAACGTGTTAAATCATTACCAGAAAAAGAGTATGGTGTTGCATTTAATGATGCTAATATTTTTATACAGAAAACTTCAGGGTTTTGTGGTACTCCTCCTTTAACTTTTTATGATGATAAAGGTACTTATAATGCTGACAAAGTATTAATAAAAGTGCAATTAGATAATTTTCCTGGAAATTTTAATTGGGAAATTGTTTCTTTAACTGAGAAAGAGTTAGTTGTAAAAACTGCCTTAACAGAAAGAGAAAAAGAACATCAAGAATTGCTAAAAATGTATAGCATATTTCATACTATAGCTACAAGTAAAACTTGTGAAAATTCAAATGATTGGGCATATACTAATTATGGAAGCAAAGCTTGTGGAGGATCTCAAGGTTATATTGCTTATTCTAAAAAAATTGATGTCTCAGGTTTTTTAAAAAAGGTAGAAAATTACACAAAAGCTGAAGATTTTTATAATAAAAAGTGGGGAATTGTTTCTACTTGCGACATTCCTCCAAAACCTACTAATATAGAGTGTGTTAATGGAGTAGCAGTGTTAAAATATTAGTATTTTTAAAAAAATATTTAGCACATTAATTTAAAAGAAATCATAGCGCAATGTTGCCAGCAAAATATTAAGGCACAAGCAAAGGTTTATCAACTTTTTTCTGATAAGCTCTTTGGACTTTGCTTAAAGTATTCTAGAAATTATGAAGATGCTCAGGATACTTTACAAGATAGCTTTTTAACTATTTTTAAAAAAATTAAACAATATAATAACAAAGGTTCTTTTGAAGGTTGGATGAAACGTATAGCTATAAATACTGCTCTTCAAAAATATAGAGAGAAATCTCCTTTACAAATAGTAAAAGAAGAATCTATTGAAGATATTGAAGAAGTTGAATACGATGATTCTATAATAAGTGTCTCTTTTTTATTAGAAACAATTCAAGAATTACCAGACAGGTATAGGCTGATATTCAACCTATACGTTTTAGATAAATTTTCACATAAAGAAATAGCCAAAATACTACAAATTTCTGAAGGAACATCTAAGTCAAATTTATCAAGAGCAAGATTATTATTAAAAAGAAAAATTGAAGTTTATCAAAAAATGCAACAGGAAGCATAAATGAATGATAGAAAGAACATAGACAGATTATTTGAAGAAAAGCTTAATGGATTTGAAGCTTCACCTAAGCCTGAAATGTGGGATGATATTGAGGCTAAGCTTAAAAAGAAAAAACGAAGAATTTTACCTATGTGGTGGTTGTATAGTGGTATTACGGCTGTTTTTATATTAGGTTTTGTTTTATATCCTTTTTTTAAAAATACTATTCCTTTAGAACCGGTTATTAACCCAACTGAAAACATTGTTAAAACTCCTGATGATTTTAATAATCATAAAAAAGAAATAGATACTGATATACCTTTAATAACAGAGAATAGTAACAATAGTTTAAAAGAAAAAAACACAATAATAGCAGAAAAGAAAACTATAAATGTTTCATCAAAAAAAAGAGCTACAAATAACAAATTAATTGCACGTAAAAAGATAGTATCTGGTAAAATAGTTGAAGGGGTTTTATCGGATAAAAAAAGAGCTATGGAAAAGATTATTATTGAAAAAAAGAAAAAAGAAAAAAATGTAGTTAAAAAAGATACTCTAAAAAAACTGTTTACAAAAAAAGACTTTCTTGCTGAAATAAGTAAAAAAGATAGTGTGTTAACTATCAAAACAAATAAGGATAAATGGTCTGTATCTCCTGTTTTTGCGTTAACTCATGCTAACTCTCTTACGCAAAGCTCAGCTTTAGATAAAAGTTTAACCTCAGCTAGTTTAACAGGTGATAACAATATTTCTTATGGTATAAGAGTAGCCTATCAACTAAATAATAAATGGTCTATACAATCAGGGTTATTTACACAAAAAGTTGGTTTTACAAATAAAAACTTGTCGGTTATGGCAAATGTAAGAGGAGCTGGTTTAGAAAGTGTAGAACTAACATCTAGTCCCTTGCTTATTTTAAGTCAGTCTAATAATGCTACTGATGTTAACACATTAAGTAGCGCGAGTATCGTTACTAGTGAAGCATCTTTAAACCAAACATATAGTTATATTGAAGTTCCTATTGAACTAAAGTACGCTGTCTTAAAAACTTCAAAATTTAACACCAAAATAGTTACTGGCTTTAGCTCATTATTTTTAAATCAAAATGAAGTTTCAGTAACATCAGAAAGAATATCACAAACCATTGGGAAAGCTTCTAATTTAAACACACTCAATTTTAGTGGGAATTTAGGACTCGATCTCGAATATTCAATTAATAAAAAAATAAAATTCGTTGTAAATCCAATGTTTAAAATACACTTAAACACTTTTTCAAAAAACTCAAACGGATTTAAACCATACACACTTGGTGTATACTCAGGAATTAGTTATCAATTTTAAAATTTATGTCATGAAAAAATTACTTTTATTATGTTTTGCTTTATCTCTTGCAGCATGTTCTCTAGATAGTGAAGACAACCAGGTTGTTAAATTATTAACTATCGATGAATCTTTTACTCCACAAAGTTTCACCTATAAATCTAAAGATACTATCAAGGTAAAATATACCTTACCTAACAGCTGTCACTCTTTTTTTAGTTTATACTATCAAAGTGATGGGAATGCAAGAATTATTGCAATTAGAGCTTTAGAAAAGCTAAATGCAAATTGTTCACAGCAAACTATCTCTAAAGAATTAAAAATACCAATCCAAATTCAACAAAAAGAAGATTATATTTTTAAATTCTGGAAAGGTAAAGACAATAATGGTAATGATATTTTCGAAGAAAAAACAATACCTGTTAATTAGATATTAAACTTTTACAATAGCTGTATCGTCTAATAACGGTTTATTACAAAAACGAAGTATTAGTTGGGCAACTGCAATAGTATCACGTTCACAATACTCAACAATTCGTTTTAAATTTTTCTCTTTATAATACACATTAGCAACTTCACTTCCGTCAATATCTTCTTTTGGTGAAGGTATTCCTAAAATATGTGTTAATAGTTTTAAAGAGGTATAGTGTTTGTAGTCACCAAATTTCCATAATTCCAGTGTGTCAATATGGTTAACTTCCCATGGTTTTTTTCCAAATAAGTTAAGCATATCTGGTAATGGAATTTGGTGCACAACCATTCGTCTAGCGATATATGGAAAATCAAATTCTTTTCCATTATGAGCACACAAAAGATGTTTTTTTAAGTTAAAATGCTTATCTAATAATTTTTTAAAATCTTTCAACAGTATAGTTTCATCATCTCCATAAAATGAAGTAACTCTTAGTTGGTTTTTATTATTTTTAATAATAAAGTACCCAACTGAAATGCAAATTATTTTACCAAATTCTGCCCATATACCTGCTTTATCATAAAAATCTTCAGGAGAAAACTCTTCCTTTCGTTGATACTTCGTTTTTAAAGCATATAATTCTTGTTCGTTTTCAGATACTTGATTCCACCCTTCATATTGAGGTACTGTTTCAATATCTAAAAATAATACATTTTGTAACGCTAACTTATTTAACATAACCTCCTTTTTAATATTATTAAAGAGTTTGGGTTGAATAACTTAAAATTATGTTTACATTTTACAGTAAACATTCTTAGTGTGGTGATGCATTTCATAAAATCAATTTTTTTAAATATACAAAAATTGACTTTAATTCATTATTCTATATTTAAAAGTAGAAACAACACAATATCCAAGCAATAAAAATGGTAAGTTTCTGATTTTTAACTAGTAACTTTTTCTAAAGTTTATAAAACATTAAATCAATGTTAAGTTAACTAGGAGTATGGACAATTTGTTATTTTATCGTTACTTTTGGGTATTACTACTTAAAAATTAATGTATGAATACTAGCGATATTAAGATTTTATTAGTTGATGATGAACCAGATATTTTAGAAATAGTTGGTTATAACTTAAAATCTGAAGGATATCAAGTTTTTACCGCAAACAATGGTGCTGAAGCAGTTAAAACGGCAAAAAAAGTAAATCCCCATCTAATATTATTAGATATTATGATGCCTGAAATGGATGGTATAGAAGCCTGTGAAAAAATTAGAAATATAAAATCTCTTGAAAACGTTATTATCTCCTTTTTAACCGCTAGAGGTGAAGATTATTCTCAAGTTGCTGGTTTTGATGCTGGTGCTGATGATTATATTACAAAACCAGTAAAACCAAAGGTGTTGGTTAGTAAGGTAAAGTCTTTACTTCGTCGTTTAAAAACAGAAGAAAAAGCTGATTCAACTACTAAAATTGGAGATATTGTTATTAACAGAGATGAATATGTTGTTTTTAAAGGTGATGTTAAAATTTCATTACCAAGAAAAGAATTTGAACTATTCTCTTTATTAACTTCAAAACCTGGAAAAGTATTCAAAAGAGAAGTTATTTTAGATAGCGTTTGGGGAAATGAGGTTGTTGTAGGTGGAAGAACAATTGATGTTCATATTAGAAAACTACGTGAAAAAATTGGTGATGATTATTTTAAAACTGTAAAAGGTGTTGGTTATAAATTTGTTTTAGAAGAACTAGATAACTAATAAAATCATATAAAAATATTTATGTAGATTGCTGAAAAGCAATCTACTTTTATTTATACTAAAAATGAAAATAAAAAAAACATATAAATACGCCCTTTGGTCAGCGCTATATTTAACTCTACTCTCAATAATTTTTGCTGCGCTTTCTTATCTTTTATTTTATAATTTCATAGGTGGTATTACCATTATTATTTTTGGAATTCTTTTTTTTATAATCTCTTTTTTTATCATTCAATATAGAACAGAGCATTTTATATATCAAAGAATAAAAAAATTATATGAAGATATTTCTGTATTAGATATTAATGATTTAAAACGAAAAAAAGTTACAACAGATATCGAAGCTTTAACAAAAACTGTACAAGAATATGTTGAAGGAAAAAGTGAAGAAATTGCTCATTTAACACAAAGAGATTCTTTTAGAAGAGATTTTTTAGGAAATGTAGCTCATGAATTAAAGACACCTCTTTTTACCGTTCAGGGATATATTTTAACCTTAATAGAAGGTGCTGCTGATGATCAAGAGATTAGAACAAAATACCTAGAAAGAGCTAATAAAGGAGTAGAAAGATTAACCTCTATTATTAAAGATTTAGATATGATTGCTAAGCTTGAAACTGAGGGAATGAAAATGAATATTGAGCCTTTTAATATTTTAGAATTAATACAAAACGTTTTTGATTTGTTTGAAATGAAAGCAAAAAAACGTAACATTAAACTAAAGTTTGATAAACTATATGAGTTTCCATTTTTTGTAAAAGGTGATGTTGAACGTATTGAACAAGTGTTAATTAATTTAGTAGTTAACTCTATTAAATATGGTAAAGTAGGTGGAGTAACAACAGTTAGTATAGAAAGTTATAATCCAAACAAGTTTATTATAAAAGTTATTGACGACGGTGAAGGAATTAAGCAAGAACATTTATCACGTTTATTTGAACGTTTTTATAGAGTTGATCAAAGCCGTTCTAGAGAACAAGGTGGCTCAGGTTTAGGGTTATCAATTGTTAAACATATAATTGAAGCACATGGTGAAACTATACTTTTAAAAAGTAATTATGGTGAAGGCTCAGAGTTTTCTTTTACTTTAGAAAAAGCAATGTGATCTTTAAAACCAAAAACCTAAGTTAAATAACCAATATTTTTCTTTATGATCTGGAGACCAAGAATACTTGATTTCTACAGGTCCTAAAAGCGTTTCTACACTATAACCTAAAGCGTAACCAGATTTTGTGTTTTTAAATAGCTTACCGTCAGCAAAAATATCATTTTCAACACGTGCATAATTTGCTATAAATGTTGCGTATTGTTTATCAAAAACACTGTATCTAAAATTAAATTCTGATTTTAAAAAAGATTGATTACTTAGAGCACCTATTTCATAACCGTAAAAAGATTTAAAATTATTAATATAATTTTTATTGTATCCCCCTAAGTTAAAATCAAATATTCCTGAAGCTACGTTTCCTAATGTATATCCAGCTTCTGATGTATATTGAAAAGTAAGCTTGTCGTAAAAAGTTTTTGCAAAACCTAAAGTTCCTGACAACTGTGAAAACTGACTATATTTATTTGTTAATACAATCTCTTTTTGATTAATATTTTCATTTCTATCAGACCAAATAAACCATTTAAAATCTACATCAGCATAAAATCCACTTGTTGGGAACATTTTTTTATTATAAGTGTCTAACTTTAAAAATGTAAAAGCATTTACATAATTACTATTATCAAAAACAGTTTCTTTATCATTCGTTAAAATTGTTTCTGAAGTTATTTTAATTTTTTTGTTCTCTAATCCAATACCAAAAGCAAACTTTTTATCAACTGTAGTTTGTAAATGAACAGCGTTTGTAAAATCTATATATCTAATGTTAATTCTATTAATAACAGCATCATTAAATAGAAAAGCTCCTCTAAAAGAATTGTATCTTGAAGAAAAACCATAACTAGGCAATAACCCATTATCTATAAAATAATTTAAATTATAACGAATTCTATCACCAATTCCTACATCAAAAGAAAACTCATCATTTTGCTTTAATAATTTTTTATGACTATAATTTAATAAAACTGCCGATTTGTACAACAAATCATAATGCAACCCAAAACGTAAAAAAGATTTAATATTATCTTCTTTAACTTTAAGTTCTAACTTTTTTCCTTTAAATGATTTTTCAAAATGATAATCTATTCTTTCAAAGTTTTTAGTAGCTGTTAATGAGCTAATTTTTTTTGAAATATCATTATATGAAACACTATCACCTTCTTTTAACTGTAGCTTTCCTAAAATATAGTTATTTGTATAATTTTTATTCCCTTTAATAATTATTCTATCAACTAATATTTTATCGTTAGAAAATTTTAATTGAGGTCTTCTTTTCTTTGCTTTTTGCAATTTAGCAATGCTATCAAAAACAACTTTATAAGGTTTTGCTACACGAATTCCCTCTGTTAAAATTTCTTGCTTTTTATCAAAAGAAATAACACTGTATTCTAAAATATTAGGTTTTAAACAAATATCTAACAATTTTACCTGCTCATCAGCTTTTTCATACATCTGAAAATTAATGATTTGTAATAAAATAGAAGCTACCGACTCTAATTCTTTTCTCTTTAATAATTCACCTTGAACATTCACTCCAATAATAAGGTCCATGTTTTTAGTTTTCATAATATCAACAGGGAAATTATTTACAACACCACCATCAACTAATAATTTACCATCAATATCTACCGGATTTAATAACGAAGGAAAAGCTCCGCTTGCTCTAAGAGCTAGGGGCAAAGATCCTTTTTCAAGAATAACTTCTTTACCAGTTTCAATATTTGTTGCAATACAATAAAACGGAATTGGTAGTTTTGAAAAATCATTGACATTATCAACAGGAGCTAATAATTCAGTTAAAAAATTAAGTACATTTTGTCCTTTTGATAATCCTAAAGGCAATCCAACTCCTCCTTTTTTTATAGGTAGTGAAATAGCATACTTTTCACCATGTTGTTTCATAAAAAATGGTTTGTTATTTCTACTTACTTTATCTTGAAGTAACGACATAAAATCTGCCCCTTCAATAATTTTTTCAATTTGATTTGCAGAATAACCAGCCGAATATAACCCACCAATAATTGCTCCCATACTAGTACCTCCAACATAGTCAACTTGTACTCCTGCCTTTTCTAGTTGTTTAAGTACACCAACATGGGCAAACCCTTTTGCTCCACCTCCACTTAAAACTAATCCGATTTTTGGTTGCTCTTGAGCAAATAAAAAAGTTGGAATAAGTAATAAAAAAAGTATTTTTCTCATAGTTATTTTTTATGATAATACTGGTAAATTTTTTGAGCTCTAGACAAGCCAACCACTTCTTTTAATTCATCTAAATTAGCGCTTTTAACTCTTTTTGCTGATTTAAATGTACGTAATAAATTAGTAATGGTTTGTTTACCAATATCTGGTATTTCTTCTAATTCTGATTGTATAGCACTTTTACTTCGCTTGTTACGATGAAAAGTAATTCCAAAACGGTGTGCTTCGTTTCGTAAGTATTGAATAATTTTAAGAGATTCTGATTTTTTATCTAAATACAAAGGAACACTATCACCTGGATAATAGATTTCTTCTAAACGTTTAGCAATACCAATAATAGCTATTTTTCCTCTTAACCCTAAAATATCTAAACTCTTTAAAGCAGATGATAACTGTCCTTTTCCACCATCAATTACTATTAACTGTGGTAATGATTTTTCTTCTTCTAATAAACGTTTATATCTTCGGTATACTACTTCTTCCATTGAAGCAAAATCATCAGGTCCTTCAACCGTTTTTATATTAAAGTGACGGTACTCTTTTTTGCTAGGCTTTCCATCTTTAAACACAACGCAAGCAGCAACCGGATGAGTTCCTTGAATATTTGAATTATCAAAACATTCAATATGTCTTGGCTCTTCATGTAATCGTAAATCTTTTTGCATTTGTCCCATAATACGTTTTACATGACGCTCAGGATCTACAATTTTAATTTGTTTAAACTGTTCTTGACGGTAATATTTTGCATTTCTTTCTGATAACTCAACTATCCGTTTTTTATCACCTAACTTAGGAACTGTAACTTTTATATGCTCTCCTAGATTCACTTTAAAAGGCACATATATTTCCCTTGATAATGAATTAAATCGTTGGCGAGTTTCAATAATAAATAACTCCAGTAATTCTTTATCTGTTTCATCTAACTTCTTCTTTATTTCTGTGGTATACGACTGCACTATAGCACCGTTCATAACCTTAAAAAAGTTAGCATAACCATGAGTTTCATCAGAAATAATAGAAAATATATCTACATTATTAATCGATGGATTAACGATTGTAGATTTTGCTTGGTAATTTTGTAAAGAATCTAATTTTTCTTTAATTTTTTGAGCTTCTTCAAATTTCATGTCAGTTGCAAAATCAAGCATTATTTGATGAAATTGTTCTAAACTTTCTTTAAAATTACCTTTAATAATATCTCTAATTGCTTTAATATCTCGCAAATAGTTTTCTTCAGTTTGTAGCCCCTCACAAGGTCCTTTACAGTTTCCTAAATGATATTCTAAACAAACTTTATATTTATCTGCATTAATTTTAGTTTCATGCAAATCATAATTACACGTTCGAAGCGGATATAACTCTTTAATTAAGTCTAATAAAGCATATACGGTTTTAACATTTGTATAGGGTCCAAAATATTCAGATCCATCTTTAATTACCCTACGAGTAGAAAATATTCGTGGAAAACGCTCTTTTTTAATACAAATCCATGGATATGATTTATCATCTTTTAATAAAATATTATATCGAGGTTTGTATTTTTTAATTAGGTTATTTTCTAAAAGTAACGCATCAGTTTCCGTATCAACTACAACATGTTCAATTCGTACAATTTTCTTTACTAAAATTCGTGTTTTTCCATTGTCGTGATTCTTAGTAAAATAAGATGATACTCGCTTCTTTAAATTTTTAGCTTTACCCACGTATATAATAACATCATCCTTATCAAAATACTGATATACTCCGGGTGAATCTGGTAGTGTTTTAACTTGTAATTCTAAAGCTGTAGGCATACAACGAAAATACAATTTTATAAAAAGAAATTAACTGTAATAACGTACATTTATCCATATTTATTTTTAGATGCAAAAACCATTACATTTTTATAAAAAACAACTTGTTGAGTTAGAAGAAAGCTACACAACAATTACAAAAAAAATTATTACTGTTCGTGTTTTACGTTTTGTAATTTTTTTATCTACAACAATAAGTATTTACTTTACTTTTCAACTTTCTAAGATTCCTTTAATACTAGGTATAGTAGGATTACTTCTTTTTGCTTTTTTAGTATTAAAACATGAAAAACTAAAAGACAACCGAAAAATTATTACTGCAAAAAAAGCAATTAACACTACTGAAATTAATGTGTTAAACAGGCGCTATTTTGATTTAGATACTGGTGAAGAATTTATAAATCCATCACACTTTTTTAGTAACGATATTGATTTATTCGGAATAGGTTCTTTTTTTCAATATATAAACAGAACTGTAACCAATGATGGAAAAAAGCAACTTGCTTTAACATTGGTAAGTAATGTTATTACAGGCATTAAAGAAAAACAACTTGCTTTACAAGAATTAGCCTCAAAAATTAAGTGGCGTCAGCATTTTTCTGCGTTAGAAACTGCTGTTTCTTCTAAAAAAGAAACAGCAGAAATTACTAATTGGATTACAAATTACACCTCAAAATTACCTCCCTTTTTAGCTATATTTTCTAAAGTTTTCTCTACCATCTCAATACTACTTATTGGTTTATTTAGTTTCAAAATAATTACATTTTCAATAGTATTAACATGGTTTTTTATTGGTTTAGCAATTACTGGATATACTATAAAAAAAATACAAAAACTATATACTGAAGCCGGTAATGCTAAAGATATCTTTAAACAATATCATCTTTTACTAGAACAAATAGAAAATGAAAATTTTACTTCTAGCATCTTAAAACATAAACAACAAGATATTACTTCAGAAAATAAAAAAGCATCAGCAATTTTTAAAGAATTTTCTAAAATATTGGATGCTTTTGACCAAAGAAACAACATCATTATAGCTGTAGTTGGTAACGGGTTGTTTTTATGGGACATTTTAAATGCTGTTAAAACTGAGCGTTGGATTAATCAATACAAAAACACTGTTGATAAATGGTTTAAAACTGTTAGCTTTTTTGATGCTCAAAACTCACTTGCTAACTTTGTTTATAATCAACCTTCATATGTTTTTCCTATTATTCAGGAAAAAGAAACAACTATTCAAGCAAAAAACTTAGGGCATCCTTTATTAAATCCATCAAAAAGAATAGATAATAATTTTACTATTAATAACGAGCAATTTTTTATTATTACTGGAGCAAATATGGCCGGGAAAAGTACATTTTTACGTACCGTTTCTTTATCAATAGTTATGGCCAATTGTGGATTACCTGTATGCGCTGAAGGTTACAATTACAAACCTATAAAGTTAATAACCAGTATGCGAACATCTGATTCATTAACAGATGATGAATCTTATTTTTATTCAGAGTTAAAACGTTTAAAATTTATTGTTGATGAAATAAAAACTGATACTTATTTTATAATACTAGATGAAATTTTAAAAGGTACCAATAGTAAAGATAAGGCTATTGGTTCAAAAAAGTTTGTTGAAAAATTGAACGGTTCAAAATCTACTGGAATAATAGCTACTCACGATGTTAGTTTATGTGAATTAGCAAATGAACATTCACAAATAGCTAATTATTATTTTGATGCTGAAATTGTTAATAATGAATTGTATTTTGATTATGAAATGAAAAATGGTATTTGTAAAAATATGAACGCTTCTTTTTTATTACAAAAAATGGAAATTGTATAAATCTTAGTTTTCAATAAACTATGATAAATGACAGGAAAAAATTGATTCATTAATACGTACCTTTGTTAAATGCATACACTTCTTGATAGTTTTGGACGACAAATTAACTATGTTCGGTTAGCAGTAACTGATCGATGTAACTTGCGTTGTCAATATTGCATGCCTGCTCATGGTATTGACATTGTTCCAAGAAAAGAATTGCTTACCTATAAAGAAATGTATCGAATTATTCGAGTACTTACTGAATTAGGTGTAAATAAAGTACGTTTAACTGGTGGAGAACCTTTTGTTAGAAAAGACTTTATTGGCTTTTTAGAAATGCTTTCTTATAACGATTTATTAGATACCATAAATGTTACTACTAACGGAGCGTTAGTTTCTAAACACTTAGAAAAATTAGAAAGCCTTAAAAAGATTAAGAACATCAATTTAAGTATTGATAGTTTACAGGAAGAGAAATTTAAAACCATAACAAGACGTGATGTTTTTCCTGAAGTATATAAAACCTTTGAGTTATTAGAAAAAAGCTCATTAAACTTAAAATTAAATGTAGTTGTACAATCTGGTTTCAATACAGATGAAATCAATGATTTTGTTCGTTTAACAAAAGAAAAAAATATTGCTGTTCGCTTTATTGAAGAAATGCCTTTTAACGGAAGTGGGCAACGTGACTTAAAAGAAAATTGGAATTTTAAACGAATTTTACAAGAAATACAATCGCAATTTGATGTTGAAGAAATTCCTGCAAAAAAATCATCGACCTCTAGAAATTATCAAGCAAAAAATCATTTAGGAACTGTGGGAATAATTCCTGCTTTTACTAGAACTATTTGTAATGATTGTAACCGTATTAGAATTACCTCAACAGGTACTTTTAAAAATTGTTTGTTTGATGATGGTGTTTTTAATTTACGTGACTTTATTCGAAATGGAGCAAGTAACAACGATTTAAAAGAGTTGTTTTTATCTTTAGTAAAAGAAAAACCAGAAAATGGTTTTGTGGCTGAAGCGAATAGAAAAAAAGGAAACGTTTCAGAAAGTATGAGTACTATTGGAGGTTAACTATTATGGATAATTTCATTGATAACAACCCTATAATTTCTGGGATAATACTTATTATAATTGGTGCATGGTTATTAGTTTATCAGATAGAAAGCCTAAAAAAACAAAAAGATAATAAACATAAAACAGTTCTTTTAAAAACGGCTAATATGAATATGATTGGATTAATTGTTCTCTTCATAATTGGAGGGCTTATTATAATTTTTAAAGCTTGATAAAATGATTTCTGTAGAAGAAGCAAAACATATAATTTTAGAAAACACACAAAATTTTGGAATTGAAGAAATTCCTTTTATACAGTCAGTTGGTAGAATCTTAAAAGAAAATATTGTTGCCGATAGAGATTTCCCACCATTCAATCGTGTGGCTATGGATGGTATTGCTATCAATTATCGTTTTTTTAAAGAAGGAATTCATGATTTTAAAATAGAAGGAGTTCAACCAGCTGGTAGTATACAAGAAACACTTAAAAATGCAGCCAATTGTTACGAAGTAATGACTGGTGCTACCTTACCTAATAATGTTGATACAGTAATTAGATATGAAGATCTACAAATAACTAATGGTACAGCAACAATTATTGTAGATGCTATCAAAGAAGGGCAAAACATACACAAACAAGGTTCTGATAAACTACAAGGCGATTTATTAATTAAAGAAAACACATGTATTTCTCCTGCTGAAATTGGAGTTTTAGCAACTGTAGGTAAAGCTACCGTAAAAGTAGCTAGACGTCCTAAGGTGATGATTGTTTCTACTGGTGATGAATTAGTTGAAGTAGATAAAAATCCGTTAGCTCATCAAATTCGAAGAAGTAATGTGTACACCTTAGTTTCTTTGTTAGAAAAATTAAATATTCCTTCAGAAACAGCTCACATAGCAGATGAAAAACCTGTTCTAAAAGAAAAAATAGCCACCTTTTTACAAGAATATGATGTACTTCTTTTTAGCGGTGCTGTTAGTAAAGGAAAATTCGATTTTCTACCTGAAGTTTTAGAAGAGTTAAAAGTTGAAAAACTGTTTCATAAAGTGGCACAACGCCCAGGAAAACCATTCTGGTTCGGACGCTCAGGTGCTTTGGCTAATACAAAAAGTACGGTTGTTTTTGCTTTCCCTGGAAATCCTATTTCAACTTATGTAAATTGTATGGTTTATTTTTATGATTGGTATTATACATCTGTAGGTATTAAACCCAAAAAAGAAACGGCAATTCTTGCTGAAGATGTAAATTTTAAACCCAACCTAACGTATTTTTTACAAGTTAAATTAAGCTATCGTTTTGGTCATTTAATAGCAACTCCTATAAAAGGAAACGGCTCAGGTGATTTAGCTAGTTTAGTTTCAACAGATGGATTTATTGAAATTCCAAAAACAGAAGAAACTGAGTTTAAAAAAGGTAGTGTTTTTCCAGTAATTAAATATAGATAGAAGAGAGCTGTCAGTTCGAGTGAATTTGTGAAGAATGAACAAATTTGTATCGAGAACAAATAATGAATTAGGATATTAAAATTTAAAACTAATAACGTGAGCAATTTTTCCCATATAAACGAAAAAAACAATCCTAAAATGGTGAATGTTTCTGATAAAAAAATCACGAAACGAACAGCTATTGCAAAAGCTACCATGTTTTTAGGTGAAGAAATTATTAGTCATTTTAATACCAATGAATTAACAACTAAAAAAGGTCCAGTTTTTCAAACAGCCATCATTGCTGGAATTCAGGCAGTAAAAAAAACGTCAGATATTATTCCTATGTGTCATCCGTTGTTGATTAATGGGGTTGACATTGACATCAATATTGTAGATAAAGAACAAGTAGAAGTATTTTGTAAAGTAACTATTGAAGGAAAAACAGGTGTTGAAATGGAAGCGCTTACTGGAGCATCAGCTACATGTTTAACCATTTATGATATGTGTAAAGCTATTAGTCAGGAAATGATAATAAAAGAAATTAAATTAGTAGAAAAAACAGGAGGTAAATCAGATATTAAAAATGGATAAAAAGCATTCAAAACATACCAAACTAACTAAAAAACAAAACGATAATTTTGCTCCTAATGAAGTATCTATTTTGGGAACAAAATGTGGTATTATAGCTGATTTAGTGACTACAGTTTCAAACAAACTATCACATTATAATCTTGGATATTTTGATGCTTCACATGCTAAAGATGTTCCACAAAATAATTTCTCTGAGTATACCTTTCATCATGAAGGAAACCTTCAAATAAATACAACTTCTCCCATAAATAAATACGAACAACGATTACAGTTTTACAATCATGATTTCGTGTTTATTAACGGAAATCATTATCAAGGTGCTAAACAAATTTTAATTTTAGACGATGAAAAAGAAGCTTCAGTAAAAAAACGCTTAAAACAACTAACAAACATTCAATTCATCATAAAATTAAATGATAACACTCCATATTTTGAATGTTTGACAGAGAAGTTTCCAAATATTAAAAACATAACTTCATACACAATTGATCAGGTTGATAAAATCACAAATCATATAAACAGTTTAATTCAAGAACATATTGCTCCTATAAAAGGTTTAGTGTTAATTGGAGGAAAAAGTACTAGAATGGGTACTGATAAATCTGAATTAAATTACTTTGGGAAACCTCAAAAAGAGCATGTAAAAGAACTCTTAGAAAAATGCTCTTTACCAACTTTTTTCTCTGTTCAGCAACCTTCAGAAAAAGACAATGAAATTCATGATGTATTTTTAAATCTAGGTCCTTTTGGTGGAATTTGCTCTGCTTTTCAACAAGACCCTAACGCAGCATGGTTAGTGATGGCTACTGATATTCCTTTTGTAAATGAAGAAATTATTAAACTTTTATTAGAAAACAGAGATCCTAGTAAAGTAGCAACTGCTATTAAAGGAAAAGGGAAAGAATTTCCAGAACCATTAATTACCATATATGAGCCTAAAGCTTACGGAAAATTATTACAGTATTTAGCACAAGGATATTCTTGCCCTCGTAAAATGCTCATTAATTCTGATGTTAAAATTGTAGAAATTAAAGATACTTTTATCAGAAACATCAATACTCCTGAAGATTTTGAAACTGCTTCTCAAGAAATTAAAAAGAGTGTGTAAATTAAAAATACTCTAAATTGGGATAAACTTTTACCCCAATTTAGAGTATATACAAAAGAATATTTTCTTATTTCAAATCAAACCTATCTAAGTTCATTACTTTAACCCAAGCAGCAATAAAATCAGTAATAAATTTTTCTTTAGCATCATTACTTGCATACACTTCTGCTAAACCTCTTAACTCAGAGTTAGATCCAAAAATTAAATCAGCTCTAGTAGCTTTCCATTTAACAGCATTTGTTTTTCTGTCTTTACCTTCTAATTCCATTTTCTCTTCAGAAATAGGAGTCCAATAAGTACCCATATCTAAAAGGTTTACAAAAAAATCATTTGTTAAAACACCTGGTGTCTTAGTAAGAATTCCTTTAGTTGAAGCATCATAACTTACATTTAATGCACGCATTCCTCCAACTAAAACTGTCATTTCAGGAGCTGTTAAAGTTAATAACTGCGCTTTATCTACTAACAACTCTTCGGTTGTAAGTGTATATTTTTTCTTCTGATAATTTCTAAATCCATCTGCCATTGGTTCTAAAACAGCAAATGAAGTAACATCTGTTTGTTCTTGTGTAGCATCCATTCTTCCAGGATTAAAAGGAACTTCTACTGAGAACCCTGCTTTTTTAGCACCTTCTTCTACTGCTAGTGAACCTCCTAAAACAATTAAATCGGCAATAGAAACCTTTCTAGATGTATTGTTAAATTCAGATTGTATTTTTTTATAAACACCTAACACCTTTTTTAATTGAGCTGGATTATTACTTTCCCAATTAATTTGTGGCTCTAAACGAATACGAGCACCGTTAGCACCACCTCTTCTATCTGACCCTCTGTAAGTAGAAGCCGATGCCCATGCTGTTTCTACCAACAGATTATGAGGAATTCCAGAATTAAGAATTTCTTTTTTAAGTATTTTAATTTCAGATTTTGTAATTAATTTATCCTTTCGTGTTGGAATTGGGTCTTGCCAAATAAAATTCTCTTTAGGAATTTCAGAACCTAAATACGTTGATTTTGGTCCCATATCTCTATGTGTAAGTTTAAACCAAGCTTTTGCAAATGCTTCATCAAAAGATAAAGGGTTTTCTAAAAATTTTTGACATACTTTTTTATAATCAGGATCAAATTTCAGTGCTAAATCTGAAGTTAACATGGTAGGTCTATGTCTTTTGTTTTTATCAAAAGCATCAGGAAAAACTTCTCCAACACCTTTTGCAGACCATTGATGTGCACCAGCAGGACTTTTAGTTAATTCCCATTCGTTATCAAATAATGTATTTAAAAAAGCATGACTCCATCTTGTTGGTGTCGGGGTCCAAATAACTTCTAAACCAGAAGTAATAGCATCTTTACCTTTTCCTGTTTTATAACTACTTTTCCACCCTAATCCTTGTTCTTCAATACCAGCTGCTTCAGGAGAAGTTCCTACATTTTCTGCAGGTCCAGCTCCATGCGTTTTTCCAAAAGTATGACCTCCAGCAATTAAAGCAACTGTTTCTTCATCATTCATCCCCATCCTAGCAAAAGATATACGTATGTTTTTAGCAGAAGCAACTGGATCAGGTTTTCCATTTGGCCCTTCTGGGTTTACGTAAATTAATCCCATTTGTACAGCTGCCAAAGGATTTTCAATATCTAGATCTAACTTTCCTTCTTTATTCAGTCTTCTACTTTCTAACCATCCTGATTCTGATCCCCAATACACATCCTTTTGAGGTTCCCATACATCTTCTCTTCCTCCTGCAAAACCAATCGTTTTTAATCCCATCGATTCAATAGCTACATTTCCTGTTAAAATCATTAAATCTGCCCAAGAAATTTTTTTACCATATTTCTGTTTTATAGGCCACAATAACCTTCTAGCTTTATCTAAATTACCATTATCAGGCCAACTATTTTGAGGAGCAAAACGTTGAAGTCCCATACGTGTACCTCCTCTTCCATCACCTGTACGATAAGTTCCTGCACTATGCCAAGCCATACGTATAAATAATGGTCCATAATGACCATAATCTGCTGGCCACCAATCTTGAGATTCAGTCATTAACTTTGTAAGGTCCTTTTTTAATTGCGCGTAATCTAGTTTGTTAAATTCTTCAGCATAATTAAACTGTTTTTTCATTGGATTTGATAATGCTGAGTTTTGTGCTAGAACATCTAAATCCAATTTGTTAGGCCACCAATCTTTATTAGACTTCTTTTGTGAAATTTGCTCTTTTTTATGTCCTTTATCAAAACCAAAAGGGCACTTTCCTTTTTCTTTTACTTCACTATGGTTTTCACCACTGCTGCAAGCGAAAAGTAAAGAACTTGCTGCTACTACTAAATAAAATTTTTTCATTTTTTAAATGGATTAAGTTTAATAGTAAATTTAAATAAAGTAAAGTGATTATGTTTTTATTTAAAATAGAAATAATTTATATCGGTATTTATTGAACTTTCCTACTGTTCCATCTTTTGCTATTATCAATTATAGTTTTTAACTATTTTTGAAGCTTAATTAGGAAAGGCATGAATAACGTATTACACATTTTTTGTAATAATAAAGCATTAACAATTTTCAAAAACTCTTCTATTGAAGGAAGTACCATTTTTTTTGATGAAAATTTAATCGAAGGACCTTTAACCAAAGATGTTTTTTCCGATAACTTTTGGTCTGAACGTTATTCTTATTTTGAAACCAAGCATCAAAAAATGAGAATAGATTATTTTGACGCTACTATAAAACCTATTTTACAATTAGAAGACCTAAGCATATATTCTGAAGTAACACTATGGTTAGATTATACTAAATTATCTCAAATTAATTTAATGGCTTTAGGTTGTTTTTTAGCACAACATTTTTCTAAAAATACTCAATATTTTCTAGTGTGCTCTGGTAAACATAAAGGTAAAAAAGAGTTACAAAAATTAACAAACTATACTTCGGAAGAGTTTTCTATTCTTTATGGCTATAAAGTAAAAATTACATTGCCAAATTTAGAGTTTCTAAAAAACTGTTGGGATGCTTATGTAACAAAAAACACTCTTTTTAACTATGGTGAGTTCTCTAATAAGTTTAGATACCTACAAGATTCTTTAAATAATTAAATTCTAATAAAAAAGCCTCAACAATTTGTTGAAGCTTTTTTTGTACTCGAGGTGGGAATCGAACCCACACTCCCGAAAGAACTGGATTTTGAATCCAGCGCGTCTACCAATTCCGCCACTCGAGCATTTTAATAAATGGATTGCAAATCTATAAAATATTTTAGTTAATTCGTTAAAATACTTTTAAACTCTTAAAATAGTTATATTTTTGCCCCTCACAACAACACTAACAACAAATAAACTTCGGTAAATGCCTACAAATCAATTAACTCCTAAAATATTCGCTTGTTCTCAAAGTACAGAGCTAGCAGAAAAGATTGCTAAAAGTTTTGGAACTGAACTAGGAAATGTAAAAATATCACGTTTTAGTGATGGAGAGTTTCAACCTGCTTTTGAAGAATCAGTAAGAGGAAGACGTATTTTTATAGTAGGGTCTACTTTTCCTAATGCTGACAATTTAATGGAAATGTTATTAATGCTTGATGCTGCGAAGCGTGCATCTGCAAGACATATAACAGCCGTAATACCTTATTTTGGATGGGCTCGTCAGGATAGAAAAGACAAACCAAGAGTAGCAATAGGAGCAAAATTAGTAGCAAAACTTTTAGAAGAAGCTGGTGCTACAAGAATTATGACAATGGATTTACATGCCGATCAAATTCAAGGTTTCTTTGAAAAACCAGTTGATCATTTATATGCATCATCTATATTCTTACCTTATGTAAAAAGTTTAAAATTAGATAACTTAACTGTTGCATCTCCTGATATGGGTGGTTCAAAAAGAGCTTATGCATATTCTAAATACTTAGAAAGTGATGTTGTTATCTGTTATAAACAACGTAAAAAAGCCAATGTAATTTCTCATATGGAATTAATTGGTGATGTAAAAGGTAAAAACGTTATTCTTGTTGACGATATGATTGACACAGGAGGAACTCTTGCAAAAGCCGCAGATTTAATGATGGAACGAGGAGCTATAAGTGTTCGTGCTCTTTGTACACACCCTATACTTTCTGGTGAAGCTTACGAAAGAATACAAAACTCTAAATTAACAGAGTTAATTGTTTCAGATACAATTCCTTTAAAAAAGAATGTATCTAAAATAAAAAGTGTATCTTGCGCCACTTTATTCGCAGATGTAATGCATAAAGTGCAAGATAATACATCAATAAGCGATGAATTTTTAATGTAAATTTTAATTAAATAAACAAGTAATGAAATCAATTACAATCAATGGATCTCAAAGAGAAAGCGTAGGTAAAGTAGCAACTAAAGCCTTACGTAATGCTGGAAAGGTTCCTTGCGTATTATACGGAGGAGACAAACCTGTACACTTTTCAGCAGAAGAATTATCTTTCAAAAGTTTAGTGTTTACTCCAAATGTATATACTGCAACGATTGAATTAGGTGGAACATCTTATAACGCAGTTTTACAAGATATTCAGTTTCATCCTGTAACAGATAAAATTATACACGTAGATTTTTATCAACTTTTCGATGATAAAGCTGTAACTATGGAAATTCCTGTACGTTTAGTAGGTACTTCTAAAGGTGTTATGGTAGGTGGTGCTTTACGTCATAACTTACGTAAATTAAGAGTAAAAGCTATACCAGCTAACTTACCTGATTTTATTGAAGCTGATATTACTGAATTAGAAATTGGTAATAAATTATATGTTACTGAATTAAAGAATGAAAAATATACATTCTTACATCCAGAAAACACTGTGGTAGCTCAAGTACGTATGTCTCGTAATGCATCTAAAGCTGCTTCTGAAGAAGAAGCAACAGAAGAATAAGCTTCTACTATTTAAAAATATAGAAAAGCGTTACCATTGTGTAACGCTTTTTTTATGTTTGCACTATGAATATCATCTCTTTCTTTAAAACTATTTTTAATTCAAAAAAGAAAAGCACCATGAAAAAATTTTTAATTGTTGGTTTAGGTAATATTGGTGAAAAATACCATGATACTCGTCATAATATAGGATTCAAAATTGTTGATGCCTTTGTAAAAGAGCATCAAGAGAGCTTTGAAACTGATAAATTAGGTGATATAGCCAAATTAAAAATTAAAGGTAAAACTGTTATTGTTTTAAAGCCTAGTACCTATATGAACTTAAGTGGAAAAGCTGTTGTTTATTGGATGAAAAAAGAAAATATTAAAGTTGAAAATTTACTGGTTATTACAGATGATTTAAATATTGATTTTGGTAAACTTCGTATTAAAGGAAAAGGTAGCTCTGGAGGTCATAATGGTTTAAAAGATATTCAAGATAAGTTTAATACCGGAGCATATCCTCGTTTTCGTTTTGGAGTAGGTGCCGACTATGGAAAAGGTCGCCAAGTTGATTTTGTATTAGGAAACTGGAGTAAAGAAGAAGAAAGCGCAATGATAGAGCGTATACCCACCTCAGTTAACGCAGTAACTTCTTTTATAAATGCAGGATTAGCTAATACTATGAATGAATTTAATGGTAAATAAATTCCTTTATTTATAAATTCCTAAAATTTTATTAAAGGTGTTAACTTCACATTTATAAAATTTACAAAGCTTTTCAAATATAGTTCTAGTCATAATTAATTTATTTTGATTACTAATAATAAGTAGCAAAATATATTAATATGTTACAAATTAAATAATTAATTATCACTAGCGTGCCATTCTGCAAAACTAGTATCTGTTTCTTGTAGCTTTAAAGAATGTAATTTTATATTCCCAGGAAGACGCTTTTTAATTTTACTAGCGAAATCAATAATCATCATTTCACTTGTAGGTTGATAATCAACTAAAATTACATGATGTCCTCTATCTTGTAATTCTTTAGCTAACTCTACGTGCGGTGTGTTTTTATTAAATACCGTTGCATGGTCAAATACATCAACAATATCTTCTTTTACAATTTTTTTTAAATCACCAAAGTCAATTACCATTCCGTATTTAACATTTGAAGTATCACTAATAGGTTCACCTATAACAGTTACAGAAAGTTTATAACTATGACCATGAACGTTTTTACACTTACCATCATAACCATATAATGCATGTCCTGTTTCGAAACTAAATTGCTTTGTAATTCTAATATTAGCCACTACCTTTTAAATTTTTTATTACTTCTATATTTATTAAAAAAGTATACGATAGCCACTAAAAATGCTAATACGGCAAATAAATAATCTCCACCCATAATTTCAAAATGTTTTTACGCGTCAAAAATACAACTTTGAATTTAATTTACTTGAATTTTCAATGTTTGTTCCTTTAGCTCAATAATTAACTTGTCCTTAATTAACAAACATTGAAAGTAATAGTATATTTAACTTTGGCATATGAAAAATCAAACCCAATTAAATCGCTATGTTAAATTAATAGAGTTTCTTGAAAAGAAATTCAAGTCTACTATTAAAGCAGAAGATATAGAAGAGGTTTCATTTTATTCTTATCGGAACATCAACCGTATATTTTTGGCTTTGCAACATGAAACTATTGGTCAATTTATTAAAAGACGTCGATTAGAAAAAGCTGCAGAATATTTAAAGTTCTCAACTATTGAAATTTCTGATATTGCCATGGAAATAGGGTATGGAGATATAGCTGCCTTTAGTAAATCTTTTAAAAAGCATTTCGGATGTAATCCTACTCAATTTAGAAAGTCGTTTTCTTTACAGCAAAAAATAACAAATGAAATTTTAAAGAATAAGAGTCAACATGAGAATACTCAAGAGCTAAACTTTGAAGTCGAAACACTTCCTACAATTAAAATAGTCTACATACAATATAAAGGGTCGTATGAAAACATTAAAGAAATTGAAAAAACATGGAAACAGCTTTTAAAATATGCTTATAAAAAAAAATTGTTGTCAGAAAAAACAATTGTTCTTGGTGAAGTCCTAGACGATAATGAACTTTCTTCTTCAATTCATTGTAGATATAATGCTTGTATAGTTTTAAATGATAATCAATCTCTTAATTCTGAAGGTCTATTTATAGTAAAAGAAATTCCATCTCAAAAATATGCTAAATTTATTCATAAAGGTAGTCATGAAAGTTGTTTTGAAACCTATAATGATATTTATGCTCGTTGGATGATTGACGTTGGTTTAGAGTTTGATGACAAGCCTATACTAGAATTTTACCCAAATGACGATGATGTTACTCCTAAAAAAGATCTAATTACAGAAATATACATTCCTATTCTGTAAATGTCCTAATTGAACAAACAAACCTTTCATTCATAACTTAATTTTGTATTATAATTATGAATAATATGAAAGGTTACAAATTTAACAGCTATTGGTATTTAGGGTTTTTTGGTCTTATTGGGTTCTATTATATACCTTTTATAATACTATTTTTTCAAGGTAATAACTCAGCATGGGTACTTACAAACCTATTGTGGTTTTTATGGTTTTCATATTTTATTCCTGAAAATAAAAACAATTAAAAATGAGTTTTTCTAAAATAATATCCTTGTTTCAAGAATCTAATATCATGCTATATGTAGGTTACTTTTTCTTATTTAATACAAGTTTAATAATCATTGAATTATTTATTGATTTTTTAATTAAAAAGGAAAGACGTTGGAAAGATTCATTTGCTAACATTTCTATTTTTTTCTTAAATCAACTAATTGAAAAAACAATTATAGGTTCTATTGGTGTAATATGTTTAATGCCATTTCATTGGATAACACCTTTATCAATATCTATGAATACTTATACATGGATATTAGCTTTTTTAGTCGCTGATTTTACCTATTATTGGATGCACCGATTAGAACACGAACATAGAATTTTATGGGCTAGTCATAGTGTACATCATTCTTCAGAAGATTATAACCTTACTATTTCAATGCGTTTAAGTATTGTAGAAGGCATGTTTGAATGGATTTTCTTAATTCCAATGATTTTAATCGGTTTTTCTCCTTTTCAAGCAATTATTGGATTAGTATTAGTTGCCCAATTTCAAACATGGATTCATACCGAATATATTGGTAAATTAGGCTGGTTAGATGAATTTTTTAATACTCCTTCTGTTCATCGTGTACATCATGGATCTAACAACAAATATTTAGATAAAAACTATGGTGGTTTTTTAATTATTTGGGATAAGATATTTGGTACATTTCAAAGAGAAGAAGAAAAGGTTATTTATGGATTAACAAAAAACATTAAAACTAATAACCCTATTAAAATAAACTTTATTGAATATAAAAATATATGGACCGATGTTAAAAAATGTAAAACATTAAGCCATAAACTGAGAATTATTTTTGGAAACCTAATATGGAAGCCTGATTATTTTTATAAAAAAAGAGCTAAAAATTAGCTCTTAAATTTTTTTAATGCATTTTTAGTAAAATCAGAAAGCACTAGTTTACCTGAGGTTTCAGCCCTCTGAATTAAAAGACTATCCCAGTTTTCTGTACCAATCCACAATGCTTTTTTCATTTCATCTAAAGCTTCTGGGTTATAAGAGGCTAATTTTTCAGTAAACACCTCAAGTTCTTTGTCTAACTCTTCAATATTTTCAAAAACACGTGCATATAAACCTTTCTCTTTTGCCCAATATGCATTTTTCCAACTACTAGCATCTAAAGTTAATTCGGCCAATCCACTTACTCCAACTTTACGTTTTACTGCGGGTGCTATTACAAATGGACCAATACCTATAGTAAATTCTGATAATTTTATAGCTGCATGTTCAGTCGCTAAAACATAATCACAAGCAGCAGCTAAACCTACTCCTCCACCTACAGTTTTTCCTTGTACACGGCCAACAATTAATTTAGAACATGATCGCATTGCGTTAATAACATTTGCAAAGCCTGAAAAGAATTTTTTCCCATCTACAAGATTATCAATTGCTACTAACTCATCAAAAGAAGCCCCTGCACAAAAAGCTCTTTCTCCTTCCGATTTTAACACTACTACAGCTACCTCATCATTACTTGATAATTCATCTAATTTATTAGCTAGTCGCTCTAATAATTCACTAGGAAAAGAATTACTTGCTGGATGTCCAAACTCAATTGTTGCAATCTTATTTTCTACGCTAGTATATAAACTTCCGTTTTCTCTATTAGTGGTCATAAAAATTTCGTTTATGTATAATTAATGCATGAAAATATGCAACTTTATTTTTCAAATTTAATACTTTATTTTTAGTATTCCCTTTCTTACAATTCTTAATTTCTAACTACTTTTTTATAAACTATTAAGCATGTTTTTTACTCTTGATAAGTAAACTATTCTATTTTCATTTATACCTATAATACTTCCACTCATTTAAAAATACATAGTACTTATGGCATTCTTTCAGAATTTAGATAGTTACTTAACTAAATTTAAACTGTTTAAGAACACTAGAATTATTTATTAATATAAATAAAAAAGTACAAAACATACCTACACTAAATATTATGGACAAACCTAATACAACAATCGTAACTCCTAAAATTTCTTCACCTATCATTTTAAATTCAACTCTAGTAAAATGGTTGGCAATAAAAGATGACTTACCAGAAAAGCCGTCGGCAATAGAAATAAAAGAAAAAGGAATTCAATATACCTCAGTAAGTTATAAACCTACAAATTGGATTGATGCAATTATACCAGGAACTACCTTAAACACACTAGTTCATAATTCGGAATGGATTAAACAAAACATTCCTTCAAAAATATTAAGCGAACAGCCTGGTAGCACTACTTTTTTTAATCCGTATTTTGATACTAACTTATTACATATTCCAGATGTAAATGACAAGGGAATTACATTTTATACATATTGGTACTATACAGAAATAAAATTACCTGAAATTAATGATGCCTCACATTTTTGGTTAAAATTTAGAGGAATAAATTATACTGCAGATATATTTATCAATGGGAAACAACTAAATAAAGAACAGTTAAAAGGTATGTTTTTTAGAAATGATTTTGATATTTCTACATTTCCAAGTGAAGATGGTGTTACTAGAATAGCTGTTCGTATAGTACCACCTAACCCTGTTGGAATACCAACTTTATCAAATAATGGTGGTATTCAAGGGGTCCCAAATATTGGAGAGAATGTTACTATGCGTTACCCTATTGGTTGGGATTGGATGGCTACAATTCCTGATAGAAGTACAGGTTTGTGGGACCAGGTTTCAATAGAAACTACCAAATCATTGGTATTAAAAAACCCGCATATAACAACAACTGTTCTCGAAAATGGTATCTTAACAAACAATGCGAAAGTTAATATCTCTGTTGAAGTATACAATTCTACAAATAAAATACAAATAGGAACTCTCAAGTATGTTTTAAATGAAAAAATAGAAAAGTTATCTATTAAAATACCTCCATCAACTGAAGCTAAAAAAGTTACTTTTCCAGAAATAATAATTTCGAATCCGAAATTATGGTGGCCTCATGGTTGTGATCCTTCAGGAACCGACAAACTTCCTGAACTGTATGATTTAGAAATATACATCTACTTAGGAGAGAATATAAGTTCTGAAACCTTGTCTGATCAAAAAAAGGTCCGTGTCGGAATCAGAGAGTTTTCTATAAAGAATGATTTTAAAGTAGACGCCCCAACAAGTCCTTCAAAAAGAAAAAGTCGAAAGTTTTTTGTAAATGGAAATCCAATTTTTATTAGAGGAGGAAATTGGATGGGAACAGATGCATTGTTTCGAATGGGAGCAGACCGTTATCGTAATGAAGTTAGAATGCACAAAGAAATGAATATAAATTTGATTCGTGTTTGGGGAGGTGGAATTGCAGAGCGACCTGAATTTTATGAAGCTTGTGATGAATTTGGGATTTTAGTAATGCAAGAGTTTTGGTTTTCTAGTGAATTTATTTATAACAATAGTAACCTTCCAGAAACCTACAGAAAAACATTTACAAAATGCGCGGTAGACACTATAAAAATGTTACGAAATCATGCTAGCTTATTATTTTGGTGTGCAGCAAATGAATCTATACCACCACAAGAATTGTTAGTTGAGCTGAAAACTTATATTGGTGCTAAAGGATCTTTGGACACTCAAAGAATTCTTATTGAAAATTCTAAAGCTATCTCTGGACAAGTTGAAAATGATGGTCCTTATGGTATATATAACCCCGATAGATATTTCAAATGGCTACCAGATGGATTTACTGGGTCATTCAATCCTGAAATTGGTTCATTAGGAGTACCACCAGTAGAAAGTATGCGTTTGGTACTAGATGAAAATTCATTAGGTGATAAAACTATTCCTAAAAGAAATGCAAAAACATCAGATGTTTTACCTAGTTGGCAGCATTTAAAATACAGTCAATATTTTATTAATTCACCATCTGGTACACCTTTAAATGATCAAATCTATACTTATGGAACTCCAAAAAATATTGAAGATTTTTGTGAACGTGCTCAATTAGCAAGTTATTTTCATTACAAAGAATTGTGGGAAGGGTATTTGACATATATGTGGCAACGATATACAGGACTTATAATATGGAAATCTCAAGGGCCATGGACAGGTTTACGTGCAAAACTATACGATTGGTTTTTAGAATCAACAGGTGGTTATTGGGGTGTAAAAAATGCTTGTGAAGCTATACATGTACAATTAAACTTAATCAATTACCCAAATTCTTCTACTTTTGACATTAACATTGTAAACCATACTGTAAATAAAATTCAAAGTAACTCTATAGAATGGAACGTTTATAGTTGTTCTGAAATGATAGGAACTGGAAATATTTCTATGAAATCACAATTAAACAAAGGTATTGTTGCTGGGTCATCAACTGGTTTAGTATATTCTTTAGATCTTAAAACTGTTCTTTCTAAGCTAAAAACAGATGAAAAAGTATATTTCCTTAAATTAAAAATGACTACAAATAAAGGGATAACTTCAGAGAATTTTTATTGGTTGAGTACAAATGGTCAATTTGATGAATTAGAGACCTATAAAAACTCAATAATTACTTGTACAGCAAATGGTATTATAGCTAAAAAAGGAAGTTATAAAATTCAATTAACTGCCAATAATAATGGAGCTTTGGTTTCTTTTTGGAACCGATTGCAAGTAAGAAAACCAGTAAAAAAAGGTATGGATATAGAAAGAGTTTTACCAGTTTTTTATGATAAAAACTATTTTTCCATGCTAGGGAAATCAGAAGAAAATATTGAAATTGAGTTTGAAGAATCTACTTTAACTAACAGTCAAAAACCTGAGTTGTGGCTAAAAGGGTGGAACCAAACATGGCAACAAATAAAAGTTATTTGGGAATAACTGTTATCCAAAAAACATATTATGACCGTTAAAAAATATTTTTAACGGTCATAAACATAATTCTAAATCAACTATTTTTTATTCTTAAATTCTATTTATAAGAGCTTAATTTTCTTTTCTTGATAACAAGAAAAACTTTTTTCTAAACACAAAAATTAATGGAATACTACGTGCTATAATCCATCCATAAAATGCTATCCAAATAGCATATAGCTTATAGTTCATAGCATCAAAAATTAACAATACTGGTATAAAAACTAATAATGTAGAAAGTAATAGTATATTTCGTAAATACTTAGTTTCTCCTAAGCCTTTAAACATACCATCATAAATAAAAGCAACTGCACAAATAGGTTGCATTGCTAAAATAATCCAAAAAGTATTATAAAATTGTTCTAAAACAACTATTTCTTGTGTAAATATTCTTCCTATAAAATGATAAAAAACAAAACCTATTAACGCTAATCCCCCTCCAAAAATTAGACCATAAATAATTAATTTTCTTCCTAATAAAATTAATGTTTTGTATGCTTTAGCTCCTACTAATTTTCCAGATAAAATATTCCCAGCACTCGAGTATCCATCGATCATAAAAGCTCCCATTAACCAAATATTGAGACCAATAGTATACGCTGCTATATATTCTTTTCCATAATCTGTAGCATAAGAAGTAGCAAAATACAATGCTACATTTAAAGCTATTGTACGTACAAATAAGTTTGCTACCATAACTATAAATCGACGGATTTCTTTATTAAAAGGTAGCGTGAATTTTAATGAAATACTTGTTTTTTTTAACAATAAGTATATAGCCATTAATGCCATTGTTATTTGAGCAAAAACACTTGCATAAGCTGCTCCTTCAATATTCATGGCAGGTATATAATTTTCTATACCGTACACTAATACAATATCTAAAACAACATTAACAATAGTACCAACTATAGCAATAAGCATAGGGTAATACGTATTTTGTAATCCCCTAAAAATGCCAAATATGGCAATAACTAATAATGTAAAAGGAAAACCAAAAACTCTAATTTTATAATAGGTTGTTGAATATTCTAAAATAGTTCCTGAGGCATTGTAAAATTGAAATATTTCCTTGGTAAAAGGATAGCTTATTGCCAAAATAAGAAAACTAATACTTACCACTAATAAAATTGCTTGTGCTGGTAACTCTTTAACTTCATCTAGTTTGTTAGCACCAAGATATTGGGAAATTATTGATGATATGCCACTTCGTGTTTGACCAAAAACCCAAATTAACATAGATAAAAATGCCCCAACAATTCCTATTGCTGCAATACTTTCAGTAGCATTTTGTTGAATATTACCAACAATAGCTAAATCAGTTGTAGACAATAACGGTTCAGCAACTCCAGCAATTAATGCAGGTATTGCTAATTTATTTATTCGTTTAAATGTAATTTCTTGATTCATGATATAATAATCAAAAGTAGGAATATTCATTCTTCATTTTGTAGTTTTGATTATACTTATTTTTGATAAATGAATAGTATTTTATGATAGACTTGATAGAATGCATCTCTGAAATTATTTTAGATATTCAAGAGTTTTTCTTTAGAAAAAAAAGAAAAAAGCAACGTGCGTATGAAAAAGAGAATAGTTTTCCTAAAAAAAGAATGATTTCACCCTATGAAAGGGTCTTTATTATAGTAGGAGTTATGATTGTTTTTATAACTTTTTTTATGTTAATACCTTCATCAAAAGGAACCACAATAACTACTCAAAAAATAAAGGAACTTAAAGAATTATTAGATAATGAAAAATCTATTCTAGGTACCTATCCTGAAAAACTAGAAATGGTTATTAGAAACAATCCTTTAAGGGCTAACTTAACAAAAGACTATTGGAATAATAACTTTCAATATGAATTTATAAATAGAAATAAATATGTATTAAGTTCTTCTGGTAAAGATGGTGTTTTTGGAACTGAAGATGATATTAAATAGCTACTATTTCTTTATTAACATTCGTTTAATTTCATTTAACTTCATTAATGCTTCAATAGGAGTTAAGGTATCAATATTTGTAGTTACTATTTCTTCACGTAAATCTTCTAATAAAGGATCGTCTAACTGAAAAAAGCTTAATTGCATTTCTTCATTGTTAATATCTTTCAAAGTATCTTTTACCTCTTTATGTGCATGATTTTCTTCTAACTGTTTTAGAATTTTATTTGCTCTTCGAATAACTGTTCCAGGCATTCCTGCTAGTTTTGCTACATGAATTCCAAAACTATGGTTACTACCTCCAGATACTAATTTTCTTAAAAAAATAATGCTATCTTTTAATTCTTTTACAGATACATTAAAGTTTTTAATTCTATCAAAAGTTGTAGTCATTTCATTAAGTTCGTGGTAGTGCGTAGCAAATAATGTTTTTGCTTTAGAGGGGTGTTCATGCAAATATTCAGCAATTGCCCAAGCAATTGAAATACCATCATAGGTAGAAGTTCCTCTACCAATTTCATCTAACAATACTAAACTTCTTTCAGAAATATTATTCAAAATAGAAGCTGTTTCATTCATTTCTACCATAAAAGTAGATTCTCCCATTGATATATTATCACTAGCACCTACTCTAGTAAATATTTTATCGACCAAACCTATACGTGCATTTTGGGCAGGTACATAACTTCCCATTTGAGCAAGTAAAACAATCAAAGCAGTTTGACGTAATATAGCTGATTTACCAGACATGTTTGGTCCTGTAATCATAATTACCTGTTGTTGATTTCTATTTAATACAACATCATTAGCAATATATTCTTCTCCTATTGGAAGTTGCTTTTCAATAACTGGGTGCCTTCCATTTTTAATTTCAATATCTGTACTTTTATCAACAATAGGACGAACATAATTATTATCAATTGCAAGTGTTGCAAATGATAACAAACAATCAATTTGAGCTATTAATTGTGCATTATGTTGCACTGGTTGAACAAAACCAATGATATAATTAACAAGTTTTCCAAAAATTTCTGTTTCTAATGATTGTATTTTTTCTTCAGCTCCTAATATTTTAGCTTCATACTCTTTAAGTTCTTCAGTAATATAACGTTCAGCATTTACTAACGTTTGTTTACGAATCCACTCTTCTGGAACTTTATCTTTATGTGTATTTCTAACTTCAATATAATAGCCAAAAACATTATTAAAAGCTATTTTTAAACTCGTAATTCCAGTTCGTTCCGTTTCACGTGCAAGCATTTCATCTAAATACTCTTTACCCGAATTTGATATATTACGTAACTCGTCTAATTCTTCAGAAACTCCATTGGCTATAGCGTTTCCTTTATTAATATTTACTGGAGCTTCTTCAAAAACAGTTATTGATATTTTATCAATAAGTTCTTTACAATCATTTAACTGTTTTCCTATTAATTTTACCGATCCGTTTTTACTATTTTCAGCAGCTGTTTTTATAGGAATTATTGCTTTTAAAGAGTTTTTAAGTAAAATAACCTCTCTTGGTGATACTTTTCCTGTAGCTACTTTAGATATTAAACGCTCTATATCTGAAATTTGTTTTAACTGGTAAGTAACAGTCTCTAAAAACTCGTATGTATCAATTAAAAACTTTACTAATTCATGGCGTTGATTAATAGCATCTAATTCTTTTAAAGGAAGAGCTAACCAACGCTTTAACAGCCTTCCTCCCATAGGAGAAATCGTTTTATCAATAATATTTAATAACGAAACAGAGTTTACTGAGTTACCACCGTGTAATTCTAAATTTCTAATAGTAAATCGATCCATCCAAACATAATTATCTTCTGCAATTCTGCTTATAGATTGAATATGTTCTAATTTATTATGTTGTGTTTCTGAAAGATAATACATAGCTGCTCCTCCAGCTACAATACCATATTCCAATTCATCAACACCAAAACCTTTCAAATTATTTACTTTAAAATGATTAGTTAACGTTTCAAAACCATAATCTTTCTGAAATACCCAATCTTCTATATAAAAAGTATGAAATCTATTTGTAAATAATTCTAAAAAACGTTGTTTATACTGTTTTTGAACAAGTACTTCACTTGGTTCAAAATTTTGCAATAGTTTGTCAACATATTCTTCATTTCCTTGCGCTATTAAAAACTCTCCAGTAGAAACATCTAAAAAAGAAACTCCTATTAGTTTTTTTCCAAAATGAACAGATGCTAAAAAATTATTCGATTTTGATTGTAAAATATCATCATTTAAAGCAACACCAGGAGTTACTAATTCAGTAACACCTCGTTTTACAATCTTTTTTGTCATTTTTGGATCTTCTAACTGATCACAAATAGCAACACGTAAACCTGATTTTACTAATTTAGGTAAGTATGTATTTAATGAATGATGAGGAAAACCAGCCAAGGCTGTTTCACTTTCGCTTCCGGCTCCTCTTTTAGTTAATATAATGCCTAAAACTTCAGATGCTTTTACCGCATCTTCACCAAAGGTTTCATAAAAATCTCCCACTCTAAATAACAACATTGCATCTGGATATTTAGATTTAATTCCATTATACTGTTGCATTAATGGTGTTACCTTTTTTGCCTTTGCTTTTGCCAAGTTTATGGATTTTTTCAGTTAGTTTTGCGAAGATAAAAAAAAGTGACTAGTTGTTGGTTTTTAGTAGTCTTTTTATACTAAAAACCTAGAATTTTTAATTAATATGAACAGCAATGAGAAAACTTAAAAACAACGAATTAGGTAGAATTAGTGTTGAAGAGTTTAAACAAACTTCAAAAACACCAATTCTAGTAGTTTTAGATAATATTAGAAGCTTAAACAATGTAGGCTCAGTTTTTAGAACTTCTGATGCTTTTTTAATTGAAAAAATTTATTTGTGTGGTATTACAGCTACACCTCCTAACAAAGAAATTCACAAAACCGCTTTAGGTGCTACTGAATCGGTAGCTTGGGAACATATAGAAGACACCATAGAGTTAGTTAAGCGTTTAAAAAATGAAAACATAAAGGTTTTAAGTATTGAACAAGCAGAAAATAGTACAATGTTAGATACTTTTACTCCTGAAGACAACCAAAAATATGCTGTTGTATTTGGAAATGAAGTTAAAGGAGTACAACAAGAAGTAGTTTCTATTTCTGATACCTGTATTGAAATACCTCAACTAGGAACCAAACACTCTTTAAATATATCTGTTAGTTGCGGTGTAGTTTTATGGGATTTATTTACTAAGACTAAAAAAAAGTAATTTTAACTTTCATCTTTTTCATGTTCTTCAAGATCTTTGGTTAGATCTAATTTGCGAAGTGTTGGATTTAAAATACCAGTAGAAACTACGGTAATTAATGTCATTGTTCCTCCAAAAACAACTGCAGTTACAGTCCCCATTAATTTAGCCGTTAAACCACTTTCTAAAGCTCCTAATTCATTTGATGATCCAACAAACATAGAATTTACTGAAGATACTCTACCTCTCATATGATCAGGTGTTTTTAACTGTAAAATGGTTTGTCTAATAACCATAGATATTCCGTCAGTAACTCCACTAAAAAATAAAGCTACTAGAGAAATATAAAATGACGTTGATAATCCGAAAACAATAATACAAAGTCCGAAACCAAATATTGCACTTAATAACTTCATACCAGCATTTTTACTAATGGGTATATAAGCAGTAATTAACATGGTTAAGAACGCTCCTATTGCTGGAGCTGCTCGTAAAGCGCCAAAACCTTTGGCACCTACTTCTAAAATATCTTGTGCAAATATTGGTAATAAAGCAATTGCTCCACCAAAAAGAACAGAAATCATATCTAACGTAATTGCACCTAAAATAGCTTTTGTTTTAAAAACAAAAGAAATTCCTTCTCCTAAACTTTTTCTTATAGGTTCTCCCTTTTTAGGGTTCATAATAGGTTTTCTTTTAATAAAAAACACCATAAAAAAAGAAAATAACACCAATCCGAATACAATACATAATGAAAGGTTTACACCTAAAAGGTGAATAGAATACCCTGCAAAAGCTGGTCCTAAAACACTTGCTATTTGCCATGTTGTACTACTCCAAGTAGCTGCATTAGGATATAATTTTTTAGGAACTATTAAAGCTATTAATGAAAAAATAGTTGGTCCAAAAAATGAACGTAAAAAACCACCAAAAAAAACTAATGCGTATATAGAATATAAAACGGTGTTAGAACTCCATCCTTCTACAAAATTAGGGTCTGTTAAAAAGTATAACCCTAAACTAATTAAAGAAAACAAGCCTATACACAATGCTAATAAATTTCGCTTCTCTTTTTGATCAACAATATGCCCAGCAAATAAAGCCATAAAAAAAGCTGGTAAAAACTCAAAAGCACCTATTAAACCTAAGCTCCAAGGATCTTTAGTTAATGAATAAACCTGCCATTCTATAATAATAAATTGCATGGACCATGCAAAAACTAATGCAAATCGTACTAAAAGAAAAATATTAAACTCTTTAATTCTTAACGAAGCATAGGGGTCTTTCTTTGACATTCTTTCTATTCTAATTCAATTTTAAGTCCATTAAAATGGCAAAAGTTTCATTAACATCTTCTTCTTTAACTACAACGGTCATTTCGTGGGTAGTTGATATTACCTCTTGCACAGCTATATTAGCCCAAGCAAATTGCTTTAATATAAAATAATAAACACCTGATTGTTCTAAATTTTCTTTTGGAAGTTTAATTGTTATTGAAGCTAAATCATTAACACTGTTAATTAATATTTCGCTTTTAAAGATATCTTCAACAAAAGGTTGTAAATTTTTACTAGTAACAATATTAGTTTCAAAAATTCCTTGAGAAACGGTTAAAAAGTAATCATTACTATCAGCAGATTTACTTAAAATCTTTGCTATTTCTTTTAGTAAAGAAGTAGTATTTTTAAAAGTAAAATCACACAAATCAGAACGAACTATAACATCTCCTAAATCTAATGCTAGTTTTTTAATATTTTTTCTAATACGTAATTCGTTTACTGGAGATAACCTATTAATAGCCATCATTACAGCACCTACTTTTATTTCTTTTTTAAGTAACTTAGAAACATCAGGTAATATTTCTCTAGCTAGTGATGATACGTTAATTAACTTTTCATTTAAAGCCTCTTCTATAAAGGGAGTTTTTCTGATAGTAATTTCAACAGCTTCTTGAATTGTTTTCATTTTTGTTAAATTTTAAACTAAAAGTAATAAAAATTATTTAAAGTGTAAAAATATACTTTTTATCCTAAAGTAAGATTTTTTATAAAAAAATTTGTAAATCAGATTTTTAGCCTAAATTTGTCGCTATTGTATTTCTATACAAAACCACACACAACTCAATTATAGAAGCGATTGATGAGACTTCTTATTTATAAGAAGAGGTTATTTGTACAAATGCAAACAACTAATCTAATCTATTTGTTAACTTTTTAAACTCATCTTTCGCTTCTTTCTTGTCATACAAAACATTATAAACTGCATCGATTATAGGTGTTTTAGCCCCATTATCTTTCTTAATGTTATATGCACTTTTAGCTGCATAATATCCTTCAGCAACCATACTCATTTCTAACATTGCTGATTTAACAGTATATCCTTTACCTATCATATTTCCAAACATTCTATTTCTACTAAATACAGAATATCCTGTAACTAATAAATCTCCTAAGTAAGCAGAGTTATTAATATTACGTTTCATTTTATGTACTTTCTTAATAAAACGTTTCATTTCACGTATAGCATTGCTCATTAATACTGATTGGAAGTTATCTCCATATCCTAATCCGTGAGCTATTCCAGCTGCAATAGCATAAATATTTTTAAGCATTGCCGCATATTCGGTACCAATAATATCATCTGAAATTTTAATTTTTATGTAACGTCCTGCAATAAAATTGCTTAAATCTTTAGCTTTCTCTTGGTCTTGACAAGCTAATGTTAAGTATGATAAACGCTCCATAGCAACTTCTTCTGCATGGCAAGGCCCAGTTATAACTCCTATATTTTCAAACGGAATAGCATGTTTTTCATGAAAATGTTCACCAACTATAAGGCCAGATTCGGGAACGATTCCTTTAATGGCAGAAAAAATAACTTTATTTTCTAAAGATGTTGTTAGTTTATCTAATTCTGTTTTTAAAAAAGCTGAAGGAATAGCAAAAATTAAAATATCATAATTATCAACTATAACGTTCATATCATCTGATAAATCTAATTGTTCTGGATGTAACTCTGCTGAACTTAAATAACTAGGGTTATGCTTATTACGTTTAATATGTTCAATTGCATATACACTTCGCATATACCAACCTATGGTTTCTAAATTTTCAGAAAGCATTTTTATAATAGCTGTTGCCCAACTTCCGCCTCCTAAAACGGCTATCCTTTTAGTGTCTTTCATAAAGTAGTTTGTTTAATAATGCGAAATTAATAAATATAGAAACTACTATCTAAAACTTAAGGTTATTATATTTGAACTTGAAAAAATAAAAGCAGATGAACGTACAAATTATTAACAAATCAAAACACCAAATTCCAGCATATGAAACAGAAGGTTCTGCAGGGATGGACCTACGTGCTAATATTGAAGAAGCAATAACATTAAAGCCTTTAGAAAGAGTAATCGTAAAAACTGGTTTATTTATTGCTTTACCTGTTGGTTTTGAAGCTCAAGTTAGACCAAGAAGTGGATTGGCTGCAAAAAAAGGAGTTACTGTTTTAAATGCTCCTGGAACTGTTGATGCAGATTATAGAGGAGAAATTGGAGTTATTTTAGTAAATCTTTCTAATGAAAATTTTGTTATAAATGATGGTGAACGTATTGCTCAATTGGTAATAGCAAAACATGAACGTATTAACTGGAAAGAAGTAACTGTTCTTGACGAAACTGAACGTGGTGCTGGTGGTTTTGGAAGCACTGGTGTTTAAATTAATTTATACACCTGACTCATTTTTCTAACCTCATCATGTAATAAGTCAAAATCTAAAAAACAATGTGAATGATATTGGTATCCCTTTTTTTTGTAGAACTCAAAAGCTTGCGGTTGCTCATCCATAGCATCTAACCATATTAATTCATATTGTTTTTTTATTGCTTCTTCTTCTAACCAATTTAATAAACTTTTACCAACTCCTTTTCCTTGTGTTTTTGAATGTAGATAAACCCTATGAAGTTTTACAGACTTCTTATTTTCTAAACCTTCTAATTCACTATTCCAAATAATTCTAAAATTACCTATAATTTCTCCTTTGTAAATTACAAAATAATAATCTGTGTTTTCTTGTAATAGTTCTTTTAAAATGTTCTTTTCAGAATATTGACTCTGCACATACCATTCTCCCCCATCTTTCCAAAAATGACTATAAGCTGCTGGGTAAATTTCCTTCATTAAATTAAAAAGAGATTCAGAATCTGAATTCAAAATCTCTTTTAATTGTATGTCTTCTGATATATGAATCATTCGTTTTTTAATACGAATTTACTTATAATTATAGTATAATTATTTATTGGTTTAGATTTATACTAAATCATTTTTTTATTTAATTTTTATAACAAAAAACTATTCGAAAACTACTTTTTATAAATTTCTTTCCCATTAAATACTGTCATAATAACTTTAGTTGTTTTAATTTGATTTGAAGATATTGTGAAAATGTTTTTGTCTAAAACAACAAAATCTGCTAGTTTACCTACTTTTAAAGACCCAACTTTATCTTCTTGACGCATTACATAAGCTCCATTAATTGTATATGCTTTTATTGCTTCTTTTAATGATATATTTTGTGGTACTCTTGTAACTGCATTCTGAATTCCAACAAATGGATTTAATGTGCTTACATTCCAATCACTGCTCAAAGTTAATCTTGCTCCAGCTTCTTTTAATAATTTTATAGGTACTTGATTATTGGCTAATGTACTTCCTAATAAATGATTGTTTTCATGCCAGTATTGAGGCTGAGTAAAATCTCCAGTAACCTGAGCATCAGCTGTTACATTTAATCTTTTAAACCTACTTAAATCAGAAATATCAACCATTTCTACATGAGTTAATCTATGCCTTCCAATAGTAGTACCTTTCTTTTCAATTGCATTGAGTGCTTCATGAACACCTCTATTACCTATTGCATGAATGTGAAAATCAAATCCTACTGATTCTAATTCTTGAATATATTTTCCAATTCTTTCTTCTGTAAAATAATTCAACCCATTATTAGTTGATAAACCAAAGAAATCTTCTTTATAATTCGAATGTAATGCAGCGGTTGTATTATGAGTAATACCATCTGAATACAATTTGATTTGGTTAATTTTTAATAAACTGTTTTCATCATTAGAAAATAATGCTTTTAATGAAGCAATTTGATCTTTATCTTTTTCTGTTGGATATGCCCATAAACCTAAATTAAATCGAGCTGTTAGTTTACCATCAGTAGCTAAATTTTCCCAAGTTTTATGTTGCTTTCTTTTCCAATATGTTCTTGCATCAGAAACCGAAGTAATACCATTTTTTGCTAATTCAGGAAGTACATAAGAAACCATTCCATCATATTCTCCATTAGGGTTATTAACTGCTTTTATGGCTTGTTGAAAAACTACATCTCCTGCATTATCAATTAAAATACCATTTAACTTCCCATTATCTTTCATTATAATTCCTCCTTGAGGGCTAGGGCTAATATTAGTAATTCCTGCTAGTTCTAATGCTTTTGAATTTAACCACATAGAGTGAGAGGTTTGTTCCATTATAATTACAGGTCTATCAGAAATAGCTTCATTTATAATAGTTAATGGGTTTCTTTTTGCATCTAATAATGTATTAATTGAGTGTCCAAATCCTATTAACCATTTAACGTTTGGATTTTTTTTTGATGCTTTTTTTATTTCTGAAATATAATTTTCTGCATTTGTTTCATTTTCATTTAACACAAAAGAAGTTGTTGTAGACCCTACTTCCATAGGATGCATATGAACATCATGAAAGCCAGGCAATACTAATTTTCCTTTTAAGTCTATTTTTTCAACATTCTTATCGGCTTTTAATGCTGCTTCTTTATTTGTTCCTATAAAAACTATTTTGTTTTTTTCAATAAGCATTGCTTCAGCCCAAGGTTTTGCATCATTAACTGTATATATTTTAGCATTAAAATATAGCTTTTGAATTGATACTTGTTGAGTGTTCATTTTTATCTCTTCTTTTTTAGTACATGACTTAGAAGTAAATAAAAAGCTAAATAATATAATTATAATTTTCATTTGTTTCATGTTGTAGGCTAATTATAAATCAGCCTTTTTTTAAAGGTATATAAATTTCTGTTTCAAATTCACTCTCATTATTTGTATTTCCTTCATGTTTCGTATACTTTTCAATAAAAGGTTTTTCTGAAACTTCAAGGTCTGTTGTAAATAACCATCTAGAGAAAATTTTATCATACGTTTTAGAAATACTTTGATACGTTCCTATATGTTTAAATACTGCATAACATTGCTCAGGAATAGTTTTCACCTTAAACTTTTTTGGAGGTGTTTCAATAGAATCAATTACAATACAAGCATCATAATCATAATTAATTATTTCAGATATTATAGGTTCATCCCATATAATTCCAAAAAATTCTGCTGTATTAACATCTATTTTAAGTTTAGAAGCGTCTTCTAAAAACTTTTCCCAAGCTCTATCTAATTTCGTACTATAATAATCGCCTTTAAAAGTAGTATATACTACTTTTTGAGCAGGTAAAACAGTAATTCTTTCTTCAAAAAAAGGCATGGTTTTTATGTTATTTTTGTTCTTCTTTTGAAATAATTCTTCTTTTTTATTTCTATACTTTGCTGGTGAAATTCCAAAGTGTTTTTTAAACGATTTACTAAATGTTTGTACATCTGAATATCCTATTTCTTCAGCTATTAACTTAATTTCTTTTAAAGAATATACTAACATCTTTGCTCCGTTTTCCACCTTTATTCTTGTAACATAAGCTCCTATAGTTTCATTATAGTATGCTTTAAATACACGCTGAAGATTCCTATATGAAAAACTCGAAAACTCTTCAAGTTCTTGAATAGAAATTTTCTCATTGTATTTAGATCGTAAATAAGAAACAACTTGTTGCAACCGGTTTTTATAGAATTCTTTTGTTTCCACAATGCAAATGTATACTAGGATTACTGTTTTACTTTTGTTTTAAATTGACAACCTTTAAAATACAAAAAAAGCGATTGAAATATCAATCACTTTTTTAAATTAGTATAAACAATAAATTATAGCTTACTTTTTTAAGACTTTTAATGATGTTTTATCATTTATAATTAAAACATATAATCCTTTTTCTAAATCATTTAATTGTATTACTTTTTTTATTCCTTTTCTTATTTTTTTTCCTGTAATATCGTATAATTTCCAATTCAATTTTTCAGATATTCCTTTGATCGTAATTACATCAATTGTTGGATTTGGGTATATTTCTATTTTAGAAGTAATTCCTTCAAAATCTTCTGTACTTAATACAGAATTATTAGAGACTCCTGGGGTTGGTTTAGTAAAAACTACATACTCAGTACTTGCATCTACTTTTGCTCCGTAAGAAAAATCTGTATCAATAGCTGTAAAAGAAATTTCTTGAATTTTTTTAGTTGCATCAGGCGCTGTTAATATTACTTGATCTGTACCTTTTAATTTAAAACCTAAATGGTTTTCTCCTTGATCTACATCTTTATCAGCCCATAGTAACAAAAAACCTTTTGCTTTAATAGTTGTTTTACTAACATTAGTATTTGGAATTTTCCACTTTAATGGTTCTGATGGATTATCAGATACATAATAACCTGCTAAATTTACCGGTTTATCATTTGGATTATAAATTTCAATCCAATCGTCAAATTCTCCTTTTTCATCAGCAATAGTTGTGTCATTTTTTCCCTGAACCTCGTTTATAACTAAATTAGTTGGTGATGATGTTACTGGTTCAAAAACTGCTTTAATTCTAGAATTTGTTGAGAAAACTGGAGAAATATTTAAATCTGTACTTGTAAAATCTCCTTCCCATCGAACAAATTTATATCCTGGTAAAGCTTCAGCAGAAAAATGAATAGGTATATTTTTAAAATATGTTCCTGTAAATGTTTCTTTAACAGATTTCACATTATGAACTCTTATAATTCCTTTTGTTATATCTGAACTCTCATAAGTTACTAGTATTGGATCTTCTAGTGAATATTCATTTTTTATTCTATTAAAAATAGTAGAATCAAATCTTCCTTTTATATCTTTTCTAAGCGCTTCAACATTATTTTTCCATTCAGTTAAATTTGCAAAAGGAGGTTTATTATATTTATTATAACCTTGATCAACAGCTAATTTAGAATTTATAATTGCATGTGCTGGAATTTCACTTTCCAGTTCTTCTTCCATTTTATTTAAAATAGTAATTGCTCGGTCTTTATTATAAATATGATTTATAGTAGCGCTAATAAATTGTATAGCTTCTGTTTTATAAGCCTCATGTGCTTTCATTTCAGAAGGTATAATTGATGATACCGGCATCGGTCCAGTTAAAGGAACATGATCTTCTCCAAGTAAACCAAAAGTAGCATCATAATCATGCATAAAATAGTGGTTTTCATGAGCTGTTTTACCTGATAAATCTTTCCAACTTCCAAATCCATATTCATTTAACTCAGCATAACTAATTAAAAATTGAGCATTTACATGATCATTAAAATTCAATATTTTATCAAATTTTTCTCTATCTGTTGTAAAAGTATATGGAATCCAATCTCTACCATTTTTTTTAAATTCTCCTTTCTTTAAATCATAATTATGTTTCACATAATCATTATCATCATCTTCTCTTACATTAATAATACCTTGATATTTTGCATTTACATATAAAACTGCAGGGCGATATCCTTCAAAAGGAAAATCTGCTAAATTATCTTGACCTAATAACCTAGCTATAAAAGCATCTCTCATATTTGTTTCTGACCAATCTTGACTTGCATTTCTTAGTAAAAAACTCTCAAATTCATCTGTTTTTTTATTTGGGTACATTTTATAATCAAAATCATCATCTCCGTATACTCCATCAGCTTCTACTTTACCATTTAATTGAGGTTGATTTCTTGATGTTCTTCCTGACTCTCTAAAATTTGCATACTGATTAATAGCAACTGTACCATCTTTCTCTATAAAATTAAATTGAACTCTTCCATCAATTACTTCTTTCTTATTTGAATTCAAATAAGAATTATCTGACGTTAATAAAACTACAGGTAAATTATGAGTAGCTCCAATAATATAAGATCGGTTTTCAATACTACTATACTCTGTTAATGATTTAATTACTATTGTTTTTAACACTGTGTTTTTATCAATAGTTATTGGTCCAGAATACAATATTGAACTCAATGAAGGTGTTGTTCCATCAATTGTATAATAGATTTTTCCTTCTCCTTTTTTTGTTATTTCTATAGTTTGATTAGCGCTATATAAACCTGTAGGTATGTTTATTTTAATATCAGAATCTAATAAAGTAAATGCAGAACTATCTGTGTTTTCTGAACTTGGCGTTGGTTTATTCATAAAAGAATAAGAGCCATCAACTAAACGACCATAAGAAACATCATTTTGAATTAAAGGGTATTCTATTTTATGTATTTCTGAGCCATCTTTTTTAGAAAGTATAATTTCTTCTCCTGTAGTTGATAACTTAAAATTGGTACTTAAACCAGAATTTGTATTATCTGCTATTATTAATAAAAAACCATTAGCTAATATTTTTGTTCCTGAAGGAATAGTCCACTTTTTTAAGTTCTCTTTGTCATCAGTTAAAAAATAACCACTAAGGTCAATTGATGAACTTGTTGTATTTTTTAATTCAATCCAATCAGAGTATTCTCCTGTTTTTGGATTTTTATAAGTACTTAAATTTTTTGCTTGAATTTCATTAATAACTATTTCTTGTGCAGTTAATAAAGAACTAGTAGTTAATAATAGTAATGCTAAAAAATAATATTGTTTCATATAGTTAGGTTTTTATAATGATATACCACTATTAAGTGATTCATTAATTACAATACGTCTAACTAAAATTTTACCCTATGCTAAAAATATAAAAACTGCTAAAAATAATTTTTAGCAGTTTTTATAATGTTTAAACTTATTTTATTTTTTAATAAATATTTTATGTTCTTTTTTATTTCTATTTATAATTTGTAAAATATAAGTTCCGTTTTCTAAATTTTCTATATTAAGTCTGATTTTTTGACTATTAATATTTCTTTTTTCTGTAATATTTTTACCTGTAATATCTAATATTTGAATTTTAATATTTGAATTTTTAACTACAGTTTTATTACTTAAAGTAATTATTAATTCACGACTAACAGGGTTTGGATATATTGTAGTTTCATCTAACTGTATATCAGAAGTATTGAGTCTTGACTGAGCATTAGAATTAATACTTACAGTATAATCTTCTACTTCACCATCTCCAATACTACCACATGAATTTGGAGCAGTATTATATTTCATTGATACTCGCATTCTTGTATTTCCTAATTTTGCACTTGCAGGTACTTCTATTGTTCCAGTTACTGCAGTCGTTGATCCAGATCCTGCATCAAAAGCTACTTCATCTGTTCCAAAAGTTCCATCTTGATTATAATCTATCCATACTTTAAAATACTCTTTATAAGCAGTTCCTGAATGCCCTGGTGTTAACGTTATTTCTGTTGAAGACCCAGTTCCTAATGATATTGTTTTAGATGTAAAATCTGAATATTTTTGAGCATCTGAGTTATTTATAAAACTCCCTACTTTTACTCCTGAAATCCATTCATACTGTACTCGTGTTCCTGCTGATTCACAATACGTAATAGGGTTTGGATTTGTTGACCCTGAAATATTTACAGTATAATCTTCTACTTCTCCATCTCCAACACTACCACATGGGTTTGGAGCAGCATTATATTTCATCGATACTCGCATTCTTGTATTTCCAGATTTTGCGCTTGCTGGTACTTCTATTGTTCCAGTTACTGCTGTTGCTGATGCTGACCCTGCATCAAAAGCTACCTCATCTGTTCCAAAAGTTCCATCTTGATTATAATCTATCCAAACCTTAAAATACTCTTTATAAGTAGATCCTGAATGTCCAGGTGTTAACGTTATTTCATTTGATGAACCTCCTGGTAATGTTATGGTTTTTGATGTAAAATCTGAATACTTTTGAGCGTCTGAGTTATTTATAAAACTACCTACTTTTACTCCTGAAATCCATTCGTATTGTACACGTGTTCCTGCTGATTCACAATAGGTAATACTTGAGCCTTTATTTACTGTAATATACCCTTCTTTTGTCATTGTATTACCACCACCTAAATTACTAGCTGTTAACGTTACTTTAAATGTACCTTCTGAATTATAAGTAATTGAAGGGTTTTGCTCAGTTGATGTAGTTGGAGTACCTCCTTCAAACGACCATGACCATCCTGTAGGAGTATTTGTAGAACTATCAGTAAAAACAATTGTTGTTCCTTCTGTAATTGTAGTTGAATTTGCTTCAAAATTAGCAACTGGTGCTTGTACTGTTGTTCCTGTAAGATTAACTGTATAATCTTCAATATCAGCTTCCACTATTTCACCACATCTTGGCCTATCATTATTATCGTATGAATAATAACGAATTACTCTCATTAAAGATGTTCCGTTTGAATAAATTTTAGGAACAGTTATATTTCCATTTAATACCATATCTGGAGTATCTGAAGCTACTGCTCTTCTTTCATAAGCTATTTCATTATCAGAAAATTCATTGTTTCTGTTCCAGTCAATCCAAACAACTAAATTAGTTCCTGCTTCACTAGTTGCATTTGTAATTTGTTGATATGTTGTTAACTCAATAGGGTATGTTTGTCCTTGTATTAAACTTGTAGATAAACTAGTGAAATCACCATATCCAGTTCCACCTTTTTCTGTTACATTGTTAATATCACCAAATACAACTTTTGTTACATCATTTCTTCGTGGATAAGTTCCTCTTCTTGAAACTTGACAATACTCTGTTGGATGTGGATTAACCTTTAATGATTTTTCAATACTTTGTGAAACACTTCCTTTTTTAACTGTTAATTTCACTTTAAAAGTACCTACATTTTCATAATAAATACTAGGTGGAGTTTTACCATTAAACGTAGCTGGAACTCCTCCTTCAAATTCCCAATTCCATGAATCTGGTTCTCTAGTAGAAGCATCTGTTACTACCAATAACTCTTTGGCAGAAATACTCTCAGGCATTTCAAATTTAGCTACTGGATATATTGGATTTGAATTTGAAATATTAATAGTATAATCTTCTACTTCACCATGTAAAAAGAAATCACAAGGAGATGGTTTAGGATTATCTGATTCTGTTTCATTTTTCATTGTAATACGTAATGTATAAGTTCCGTTTACATTTGGTAATGTTACTTCTCCTCCATAATCACTTCCTGCTGGATAAGGGTTTGACATATGAATTTGTTCTCCATTATCTTCAAAATCTTTATCTCCATTTAAATCAATCCAAATACCAAGAATATTTGTTCCTGATGTTTTTATTCCATCATCTTTTATAGAAAAATTATTAGCACCAGGACGTACTTTTATCGTTTTACTTGTAAAGTCAGTATAGTTTTGAGGAAAATCAGATTTTTGAGAAAACTGTTCAAAATTAAAAGTTCCTATTGCACTAGAATAATCATCATATTTCTCATTAATATTTGCAGCTGCATAACAATAATCATTAGGTATTTGACCTACCGTAATTGCTTCATTTGGTCTTTTGTTATAAGCTATAGCAAGTAACCTAGCTTCAAATCCGTTTGGTCTAGATTCAAATTTCATCCATCCATAGTGTAATCTTCCTGCTCGGTCTCTAAAACGTAATCCTGTATAAGTAATTTTTCCATTATGAGGAACACCAGTTCCTGATAGTCTTGGGGCATTATTAACCCCATAACCAGTAGAAACAAAACTACTTGATGCGTTTACTTGCGTTCCAACATTAAGAGAAATAGGATGTAGGGTAGTAGCATCCATTGTAAATCCTTTTCCTCTAGCATTTAATACTACATATTCTCCATTATTAGAATTATCAGTATAATAAGTTATTGAGTACCTAGAATTATCACCAAAATCAAAATCTGTATCTATATAAATCCATCTATTGGTGTTACTACTATTAATCCAAGGAGTTAAATTTTCTGTACTTATGTATGTAATATCATAAGGATCAAAAAATCTAATTTGTAAGTCAAAATTCGTTTTATTGCTTGGAGCAATAGTAAATGCTGATTCATTAAATTGAATTTTTGCTAATGTTCCATCACCTACAACATGACTACTTGCAGTACCTTGTATTTTTAACTTACCTAATTTACTAGTTACTTTTTGAATACTAGCTGATAATCCCGGTGGTAAATTAGTAATTGTAAAATGTATACCATTAGCTAAATTTTGAGAAGTAAAATTTGCACTACCTTCTAGAATAATATCTATTTCTTCTGAAAAAGTTCCGTTATTAACTTCGTCTTCAAAAAAAACTGGCTTAGATAATGCAATAGATGGTTTATCTCCTATACCTGCTTTAACAGTTGCTTCTGGGTTTTTATGCGAATAATAATCAATAAATCGTGCTATTTTTCCATCTGAAGATACCTCAACTCTTGCCCATCCATAAAAATATTTTCCAGGAAAAGATTCTCTTTCAATTCTCATACCTACAAAACCTCTTTTACCTTTCCATACTTGATAAGTATTATCTAATAAAAGTCTATCTCTGTCATCATGATCCCAGTTTAAATTAGGCCCAATTGTAGTACCTTCCTCAATTAATAAAACTTGTTTGCTAGCATTAACCGCCACATGTTTAGTTCCTGCATCAAATCCGATCATTAATTTATTATCATCTACAGAAAGCTCATACCTAGGACGTTGTTGACCTGGGGTTATTCCAAAACCTACAAAGTTATTTCCGTCTATAGCTACTTGTCTTAATTCATCAAAAGTTAAATATGTACTTTCATAAGCATTATTATACTCTATACGTAAATCTGGTCGGCTATATCCTTTAATATTTACAGCATTAAAACCAGTAAAAGCAGCATTATTAAATGTTAACTTTAAGTTTCTTATGTTATTATCTTTTACATGGCTTACAGCTTTCCCAGTTAAACGAACTACAGCTTCAGTAGTACTATTACTTATCACTTGTACATTTAAACCAGAAGGTAAGTTTTCAACTGTATAACTATTACTAGGTAATGTTCCTACATTTAAAAATTTTGGGCCATTTACTAATGTAATTTTTACATCTCTTCCTCCACCAATGGTTCCATCATTTTCAAAACTTTCAGTAAATGTAGTGTAATCATAATACAATCTTGGTTCATTTGTATTTTGTGAAAATACTTCAGTATGATTGCTTGTTTGCCATAAAGGTTTTCTTGAAGAGAAATCTAAAGCAGCTTGCATACGCTGTATTTGACCTCTTGTAAACATTCTATAACAATCAGAATAATCCATAAAATTTTCAGAATTTGGAATTCCTGCTCCTGAGCATTTTTCTTGTGTAACTATACAATCTAAGCTAACTGTAGTTGCTGGAGTATCATCAACATTATCTCCTGTACCTGAACACCCACCTTCAAAAGTGTGTGCTAAATTTAAATAGTGACCAAATTCATGAGTTAATATTCTTCTAAAGTTTTCACTACTATTAGTTCCTAAATATCTCCCATTAAAAACTGCTCTTGCTACATTTCTATCTGATTGATCTTTATTTGGATACCATGCTACTCCAGATCTATTAAGTTTACCATCCTTTTTTAAGTCTAATAAAATATAAACATTAAAATATTTATAGTTATCCCAAGCAAACTTGGCAATTTCTTCATCATAAATATTATCTGCTCCAAATCCGGCTCTATTTGTATAATAATTTATACCTGTTGTTGGATTTCCGTTAGGATCTACTTCAGCTAAACGAAATTCAACATCTAAGGTTGACCTGAGGTTTTTAAATCTATCAGATACATCATGAAAATCATTGTTAAGCCCATTAAAATCTTCATTAGTTTTTTTTAAGGCATCTTTAACTAAAGCATCATCAACCTTTTTACCAACGAAATCAGTACCAAAAACATGAAATACAATAGGTATAACATATTTAGAAGCCCTATTTGCTGTTCCTTTTTTAAATTCTTCTTTTCTTTTTTTTATAAATTTTTTAGTTAAATGTTCATGTTTTTCTGCCTCTATTCTTGCTTTATCATTTTGCAAAAAATAGTTTTGTCGTGATGGTGTATCACACCGAGTTGGTATATCATCACTTTCTTGAGAATAGGTTGAAAATGATAGTAATCCAATTAATAATAGGATAGTTCTAGTTAGTTGTTTCATGTTTAGAAGAGTTAATTAAATATTAAATTTTCAGCAATTTAACATTAAAAACACCTAAACAACAATAATAGATAATATAATATTATAATATGGTAATAAATTAACATTACCATTAAATAAAACACAAATACCATAAAAAAAAGCTATAGAATTAACTTCTACAGCTTTGATTAGTAATAGTTTGAACTTTTAATGTATATACTTAATCTTGATTTTCAATAGCCTCTTTTATTTTATTTTCAAGTTCTTCCATTAGCTCAGGATTATCTTTTATAACACCTTTTACAGCATCTCTACCTTGACCTAATTTTGTATCTCCATAGCTAAACCATGAACCACTTTTCTTTATAATTCCATATTCAACACCAATATCTAATACTTCTCCTACTTTAGAAATACCTTGTCCATACATAATATCAAACTCAGTCATTTGAAATGGTGGTGCTACTTTATTTTTAACAACTTTTACTTTAGTACTGTTTCCAATAACTTTATCGCCATCTTTAATTTGAGTTCTTCTACGGATATCTAAACGAACTGAAGCATAAAATTTTAAGGCATTACCACCTGTTGTTGTTTCAGGATTTCCAAACATAACACCAATTTTTTCACGTAATTGGTTTATAAATATAACTGTACAGTTAGTTTTACTAATAGTACCTGTTAATTTACGTAATGCTTGTGACATTAAACGAGCATGAAGTCCCATTTTAGAGTCTCCCATTTCACCTTCAATCTCTGATTTAGGTGTTAATGCAGCAACTGAATCAATAACCACAATATCAATTGCACCTGAACGTATTAAATTATCGGCAATTTCTAATGCTTGTTCACCATGATCTGGTTGAGATATGATTAAATTATCAACATCTACTCCTAAGCTCTCTGCATAAAAACGATCAAAAGCATGTTCAGCATCAATAAAAGCAGCAATACCTCCTGCCTTTTGAGCTTCAGCAATTGCATGTATACTTAAAGTAGTTTTACCTGATGATTCTGGTCCATAAATTTCAATAATTCTTCCTCTTGGATATCCTCCTACGCCTAAAGCTAAATCTAAACCTAATGATCCTGATGAAATAGCCTCAATATCTTCTACTTGACTATCACCTAATTTCATTACTGCTCCTTTTCCATAAGTTTTATCTAACTTATCTAGTGTAAGTTGAAGCGCTTTTAATTTTGCTTCTTTTTCTTTATCTGCTGCCATAAAATCTGCTAAAATTAGTGTAAAAATAAGAGTTGCTAAGTTATAAAAAAGTAGCAATACTTTTCATTTTTATATTTTTTTTTTATCAGTAAAATCACAATATAATAACATACAATATACTTACTTAATTTACTTTTGAAAACAAAAAATATAGTGTTGAATACTTTTACAAAAAGAACATTTATATTCTTTTTAGCATTTATTACAATTGCTACTAAAATTTACTACTGGTTTTTTATTTTTCCTAATCCAGATGAAGCATATTACTGGCTTTGGGGCCAACATCCTGATTTATCTTACCATGATCATCCAGCATTACAAGCTTTAATTCAAAATATGTTCACTTCATTCTTTGGAACATCTTTATTTATTTTAAGACTTCCAGTTTTTTTATCTTCTATTTGTATTTCATATATATTAATTCTTATAATAAAAAAATTAAATTATAACACTCCCTATTTGTATCTCATTCTATTCTTTTCAAGTCCTTTATTTTATTTATTTACTTCTTTTGCTTGGAACGATTACATACTAATAAACAATTGCTTTATATCTGGTTATTTTTACATAAATTTTATACATGAAATATGGGTAAATGAAAAAGGCACTACTAAAAATATTTTTTTAGGAAGTTTATTTTTAGGGTTAGCAATTATATCAAAATACAATGCCATATTTTTAGGATTAGGGATTATTTCTTTATTAATTTTTACTAAAAAACTCCATTGTATTTTTAAAGATTATAGACTTTATTTAAGTTTATTAATTATACTAATGGTTAGTTCTCCAATTCTTATTTGGAATGCTAAAAATAAGTTTGGTTCTTTTGAATTTAATATTCAACAAAGAACCATAGATCCTTTTATAAATTATGAATTCTTTAAAGGTAACTATATTGGTTTCATTTTAGGTAGTTTAGTAATGCTTTCTCCTTTTATATGCTGGGGAATTATTGAACTTTTTAAAAAGAAAAATAATAATGAAATTAATTCTTATACAATTGTTTATACAAAATTTTCTAAGCATATTTTTTTAGTATCTACCATAACTTTTTTATTCTTATCTATTTTTTCAAATGTTTTATATTATTGGAATATTGTAGGTTTACTTTTCATAACACCTTTGGCTATTAACTTTCTTATAAAGAAGAAAAAAGAAATATCTTCTTTAATATTTTCTTCTATTCTAATTATTGCTATAACTATTCATTTCGGCGGTGTTCCATTAACTTTAATTTTTGGTGGTAAAGATGAAGATAGTACCTATCATTATGGTTGGCATAAAATAAAAAGTAAAGTATTAAAACATCAAGAAAATAATAAAATGCCTATACTAACTTCTTCTTATAGAAATGCTTCTTTATTAGCTTTTTCTATGAATAATCCTAAAATATATTCTTACTCGTCAAGATTTGATCAATTTAATTATTGGACAAAAAATATTTCTTATAAAACTAATTCAAAAGGCTTGATTTTAACAGATGACAGAAGTTTATTAAATAATGAACTAATTTCTCTTTTTTCTGAAATTAATAGTATTGATACCATTACTATAACTAAATACAATTATAATATTAAATGTTATTACCTATATAAAGGTATTTTTAAATAAATAAATAATAATAGCCCTAAAATTAAAGCTATGAAAAGATGTATTTTATATTGAGAATTATAAGGAAAGTGTCTATTAAAAAAATTTTTATTCAAATAAGAGGTCTAATTATTTATATATTCTAAATTCTATTTAATTTAAAATAGTTTTACTTTTGTTTTTATGTTAAAACACCGTCATTTTATAATTCATAAACCTTATGGTTTTCTTTCTCAATTTATTAATAATCAAACAAAAAGGAAGAAAAAAATGCTAGGAGAGTTATATGATTTTCCAGAAGGAACAATGGCAATTGGCCGTTTAGATGTTCCTTCAGAAGGTTTACTTTTATTAACAACTAATGGTAAGGTAAGTGAACAAGTAAGAAGTAATAAAATAGAAAAAGAATATTATGTTCAAGTAGATGGAATTATTTCTCAAGATGCAATTAATAAGCTTCAAAAAGGAGTAGAAATTGGTTTTAATGGTAAAAAATATATAACAAAACCTGGTAAAGCTTTTTCAATAGTTAAGCCTAACTTCCCTGATAGAACTCAAAAAATTAGAGATGAAAGACATGGCCCAACAAGTTGGATAGCTATAACTATTACAGAAGGAAAATTTAGACAAGTCAGAAAAATGACTGCTGCTGTTGGTTTTCCTACACTTCGTTTAATACGAGTTAGAATTGGAGAAATTTTTATAGGAAACTTAAAACCAGGTGACGTAAAAGAAGTAAATGAATTAATATAATTTTAAATAAATAAAAAACATATTAATTCATTATCATTTTTATATGTGGTATTCCATCTTCTAAATACTCTTCTCCAATAGGTTCAAACCCATGTGATTTATAAAATTTTTGTAGATAAGTTTGTGCAGAAATCGTAATTTTTTTAGTATTAAAATTACTATAAATTGCTTCAATTGACGATTTTATTAAATCATGACCATATCCAAATTTACGTTCAGATTTTGCTACTATAACTCTTCCAAAGCTAGGTGTATCAAAATATTGATTTCCATCAAACAAACGAGTATAAGCAATAATCTTATTATTTTTTATACCTAAAACATGTAATGCTATATCATCTTTTCCATCAATATCTTGGTATACGCAATCTTGCTCAACGACAAAAACTTCAGAACGTAATTGAAGTATATCATATAGTTCTGAAGCTGTTAATTCTTTAAAGTTTTTTACTACAAATTTCACTAACATTCACATGCTATTTTATTAACTCTATTAGCATGACGCCCTCCTTCAAATTCAGTAGATAAAAATATTTTTACAAAACCTAAAGCTTGTTGTAATGAAACAAAACGAGCAGGAATTGTTAACACATTAGCATTATTATGCTGGCGAGTTAATTCTACTAATTCATTATTCCAACACAATGCTGCTCTAACACCTTGATGTTTATTAGCTGTCATTTGAGCTCCATTACCACTACCACATAAAATTATACCTATTTCAGCTTGTCCTGTTTCTACAGCTTCCGCTGTTGGATGAATTGTATCAGGATAGTCCATACTATCATTTGTATTAGTACCAAAATTAATCACTTTGTGTCCTAATTCTTCTAAAAGTTTTACTATTTCAAACTTGTATTCAGTACCAGCATGGTCGTTTCCTACAGCAATAATCATAATATGTTGATTTTAATTTAGTTGTGAAACACAAAAATACCATTATTAACGGTTATCAACAGTAATTAACAATGCTTTTTTTAGAGTTATTAATAACCTATTAATTTTTAAGTACTTAATTGTATTATTAAAATGTTAAGAACTATTTGTAGATTTTAAAAAGAAAATTTGATTTTTTACATTTTTTTTACAATACAAGAATAGATATTAGATATGCAACTTTTTTTTTGATTTTTTAAGAAACATTTATCAACATAAAATTTACAATTTATTTACAATGAAATTGAAATAAGTAATTCAATAAAGTTAGTTAACTAGTGTTTATAACTTTTGTTAATAACTACATTTCATAATTGATTTTAAAGAACTTAAATAAATGATAACTTGTTTAACTTATTTAATAAGTAAGAAAACCTAATTTTAAATAAACTTTTTACTCTACATATTCACAAGCTATAATAACAATCATTCTTTTTTTAAAATTTTAAAAATTCTTTATATTAATAATATAATATGTTAATAACTGTAAAAAGTATTTCAAAATTTAAAAATAGAACTTAATATACTAAATAAACATACTTCTTATAAGTGAAGAATGAATAAAAGTAAAAAGAGTTTTTTAAATATTCTTTTTTAATAAATAGATACTATCTTTTGAGGTAATTTTTTGTTCTGAAGTATTTTTTTTGAAAGAAGTGTTTATACTTATAACAGTAACTATAATTCCTGTAATAAATATAAGTAAAAATAAAGCTATTATTTTTCGTAAGTTTTTCATTTTTAAAGCCTTTCTATTATAAAGACGAATAAATTTTAAAAACGTTACAATTTTATTAAGATTTTTTTAACTAAAATTAACTATTGATAACAAATCGTATAGCTTCCTTACAAAGAGTTACTTTAACTTTACCAGTTCCTATTAATTCTCCATCAGCTTGAATATATATAGATTGTTCTATATTTTGAGGGGTTATTAACAATTCGTTTGATAAGTAAGTATTAACCTTTTTATGTTTAGTAATTAAGCCGTTGTACAGTTTAGGCAAATTAAATAATAAATTTAAAAAAGTTAAATTCTTTACAATACTTACATCTAATAAACCATCATTAGGAGATTTATAATCAGTTAATTGCATACCACCTCCTGAATATTTACAAATTCCAAATAATGTCATTAAACACTTAGTACTAACAATTTGATTGTTAATAGCTATAGTAAAAGTTGTTTTTTTATAAAAAATTAAACCAGCAATTCCACTTAATAAGTAAGCAACAGGTCCAAAACGTTTTAATTTATTAAGTTTATTAACAACATAACCATCATAGCCAATACCGGCAACATTATTAAAATATGCTGACGTATTTTTTAATTGTAGAAAACCAATATCTTGGTAAACAGTATTTTCTTTTTTTATTAATAAAATAGCTTCTTTAATATTTTTAGAAATATTATATGTTTTAATCCAATCATTACCAGTACCTAAAGGTATTATACCAACAGTAATTTGATTACTTTCTACTTCATTTTGTGTCATAATTCCATTAATTATATGGTGCAAAGTACCATCACCACCAACAGATATTATATGTTTATAACCTTTATTTATTGCTTCATGAACTAAATCAATTTCATGTTTATGATAGTTTGTTAACACAAATGAATATTCTATTTGTTGTATTTTTAATTCATGTTTTATTTCTAACCATAGCTTATTAAAATTACCATTACCAGCTGTTGGATTTACAATTAGAAACCAAGATTTTGTCATATAAAAAGAAAGTTAATAAGGTTGTAAAATACAAAAATGTATTCATAACAGTTATTTAATAAGTTGAGGTATAAATTTATTTGTACTTTGGTACAAATTTTATAAGAAGCAAGATTAATGACTAGAAAGAAAAAAATCTACAAAAAAAAGGGTAAAGTAATTAAAGATTTAACCCGAAATATTTTCAAAATACTTAATAAAGATAGTAACAAACAATATAATTATAAACAAATAGCTTCGGCATTAGGTGTTACTGGTACTGATGGTAAAACTCAAATACTTCAAAAATTAGTAGAATTAACAGCAACTAAAAAAATTAAAGAAGTAGAAAGAGGAAAGTATAAAATTAATGAAGATAGGAAATATCATATAGGAACTTTAGATGTTACTTCAAATGGTAATGCATATTTCATTTCTGATGATTTTGAAAACGACATTTTTGTACCGTCAGTAAACTTAGGCAAAGGATTACATAATGATGTTGTAAGAGCTTATGTTTACAAAAAAAGAAAAAGTAATAAGTTAGAAGCTGATGTAGTTGAAATTATTGAACGTGTAAAGCAAGATTTTGTTGGAGTATTACAATTGAATAAAAATTTTGGTTTTGTATTACCAGACAGTAATAAAATGTATGCAGATATATTTATTGCACAAAGTAAACTTAATGGAGCAGAACATGGTGATAAAGTATTAGCTAAAATTACTGATTGGCCAGATAATTCTAAAAATCCTTTTGGAAAAATTACTCAAGTTTTAGGAAAACCAGGTGAACATGATACAGAAATACATTCTATTTTGTTAGAATACGGTTTACCGTATGATTTTCCTAAAGAAATAGAAGAAGAGGCAGGTAAATTATCATTTGACATTACTAAAGAAGAAATAGCAAAAAGAAGAGATATGAGAAATGATCTTACTTTTACTATTGATCCTAAAGATGCAAAAGATTTTGATGATGCTTTGTCTTTTACTAAATTAGAAAATGGTAATTACGAAATTGGAATTCATATTGCTGATGTTTCGCATTATGTACAACCTAAAACTAAATTAGATGACGAAGCTTATGATAGGGCAACATCTGTATATTTGGTTGATAGGGTAGTACCTATGTTACCTGAAATGCTATCTAATGGAGTATGTTCATTACGTCCTAATGAAGAAAAATTAACTTTTTCTGCTGTTTTTGAAGTTAATGAGAAAGCTCATATTGTAAATGAATGGTTTGGAAGAACTGTAACATATTCTGATAAAAGATTTGCTTATGAAGAAGCTCAAGTGATTATCGAAACTAAAGAAAATACTATTCCTGCAGAAATTTCATTAACAGGTGAAAGTTATATGGTAGATGAGGCTATTGTTGAAGCTACCTTAAAATTAGATGAATTGGCTAAAAAATTACGTAAAAAGCGTATGAAAGAAGGTGCAATTTCATTTGATAGAGTAGAGGTGAAGTTCGATTTAGATCAAAATGCCAACCCTGTAGGTGTATTTTTTAAAGAATCTAAAGATGCTAATAAATTAATTGAAGAATTTATGTTATTAGCTAATAGAAAAGTTGCTGAATTTATTGGTTTTTCTAAAGGAAAAGCAACTAACAAAACTTTTATATATCGTGTGCATGATGAGCCTAATATTGAAAAATTAGCTTCATTACAAAACATTATAAGTAAATTTGGTTATAAAATTAATACCGAAACAAAAGAAAAAACTTCTCAAAGTTTAAACCAACTATTAAGTGATGTTCATGGAAAGGGTGAAGCTAATATGGTAGAAACTTTAGCTATACGATCTATGAGTAAAGCTGAATATACTACTCAAAATATAGGTCATTATGGATTAGCATTTGATTACTATTCACATTTTACTTCACCAATAAGACGTTATCCTGACGTAATGACACATCGTTTGTTACAACATTATTTAGATGGAGAAAATTCACCTAAAGCTGATATTTACGAAGAAAAATGTAAACATTCTTCAAAAATGGAAGAGTTAGCTTCTAAGGCAGAAAGAGATTCAATAAAATATATGCAAGTTAAATACATGCAAGATCATAAAAATCAAGAGTTTGAAGGAGTAGTATCTGGAGTAACTGAATGGGGAATTTATGTTGAAATAAAATCTAATAAATGTGAGGGTATGGTAAGAATCAGAGATATTAAAGATGATTACTATATTTTTGATGAAAAACAATACGCTGTAGTTGGTCAATCAACTAAAAACATGATTCAATTAGGAGATGAAGTTGTTGTTAAAGTTAAGCATACTGATTTAGAGCGTAAACACTTAGATTTTGAATTAATAACTAGTTAATTCTTTAAAATGTAACAATAAATTTCAATATTTGTCTTTATAGTAATGGTATAGTTATTGTCATAATAATCATACTATGCTTGTTTAACTTATTAAATGTTAAACAAATTAAATATAATAAAAATGAAAAAATTTATTTTTTTAAGTCTGTTTTTTGTAAGTATTATAATCGTTGCTCAAAATAGTATTACTAAAGATTTAGGAAGTTTTACAACTCTTAAAGTGTATAATGGTATTGATGTTGAATTAGTAAAATCTGATAAATTTAATGCAGTTGTAACAGGGCAGAAGGCTAATAAAGTAAAATTTAAAGCTATTAATGATACATTAAAAATAGTTCTTTCTTTTCCTGAAACTACAGCGGAAGGTAAGGCAAAAATTACTTTGTATTATGCAAATGATATAGCAATTATTGACGCAAATGAAGGTGCAATTATAACAAGTAAAAGTATTAAACAACAAAAAGTAGAAGTGAAGGCTCAAGAAGGAGCATTTATTAACATGGTTATCGATGTTAAACATTTGAAAGTAAAAAGTACTTCTGCTTCAGTAATTAAGTTATCTGGTAAAACTAAAAATCAAACTGTAAAAGTTGACTTAGGTGCAAATTATCATGGATTCAATGTTACTGTATCTAGTATGAATATTATTAGAGCTGGTTCTGGGGCAAAAGCCGAGGTTCAATCTGGTGAAGTTTTAGATGCTAAAGTTTCATTTGGTGGATCTATTTTTTATAAAGGAACCCCAGAAGTTTTAAAAGACAAAAAAGTAATAGGTGGAGTAATTGAACACCGAAGTTAATTTTGTATATTTGCTAGTATAAATTTAGTTTAAAAATGATTTCACTTACTATATTTTTAGGAATGATAGGTCCTTGGCAAATAGCTATTGTAGTTGCTTTAGTATTATTACTTTTTGGAGGAAAAAAGATTCCTGAATTAATGAGAGGTTTAGGTACAGGTATTAAAGAATTTAAAGATGCTACTAAAACTGAAGATGGAGAAGAACAAATAGAAGAAAAAAAATAATTAAGTATAATTAAAAAGCCCAATCATAATTGATTGGGCTTTTCTTTTAATGTTTGTACATTTATTATATAACAACAGCTGTTCCTGAAGCAGTAACCATTAGCATACCACCATTGGGTCCAACAGTTTCGTAATCTAAATCCACAGCAACAATAGCAGTAGCACCTAATTGCTTTGCCATCTCTTCCATTTCTTCTAAAGCGCTATTTTTAGCTTCTCTAAGCACTTTTTCATAAGATCCAGATCTTCCACCTACAATATCTCTAATTCCTGCAAAGAAGTCTTTAAAAATATTAGCTCCAATAATTGTTTCACCTGTAACAATACCTAAATATTCTTTAACAGGTTTTCCTTCTATAGTTGGTGTTGTAGTAACTATCATAACTTTTTTTAGTTTTTATTATTCCTTATTGTCATTTTTTTTACTATTCTTCATAGCTTCTCCTATTTGATTACTAGCTGTGAAACTTGCAACCATATCATTAAGCATTTGACTTCCAGCTTGTGGTGAGTTTGGTAATAATATTAAATTACTATTAGTTTCTTGACCAATAGATTGTAGAGTATCATAATGTTGTGTAACAACTATTAAAGCAGATGCTTCTTGACTGTTAATTCCAACTTTATTCAAAACTTCTACTGATTCTTCTAAACCACGTGCAATTTCTCTTCTTTGATCTGCAATACCTTGTCCTTGTAAACGCTTACTCTCAGCTTCAGCTTTTGCTCTTTCTACTATTAAAATACGTTGGGCATCACCCTCGTATTGAGCTGCTACTTTTTCACGTTCAGAAGCGTTAATTCTATTCATAGCTTCTTTTACCTGAGCATCAGGATCAATATCAGTTACTAATGTTTTAATAATATCATATCCATAAGTCATCATTGCCTCATTTAATTCTGATTTTACGGCAATAGCAATATCATCCTTTTTAACAAAAACATCGTCTAACTTCATTTTTGGAACTTCTGCACGAACAACATCAAATACATAAGATGTAATTTGGTCATGTGGATAATCTAACTTATAAAATGAATCATATACTTTATCTTTTATTACTTTATATTGTACTGATACTTTTAATTTTACAAAAACATCATCTAAAGTTTTTGTTTCAATAATTACATCTAATTGTTGAATTTTTAAGCTTAATTTCCCAGCTATTCTATCAATAAGTGGAATTTTTAGATGTAAACCTGATTGGCGAATACTATGGAACTTACCAAAACGCTCTATAATAGCTGCTGATTGTTGTTTTACTGTAAAGAAAGAAGATAATATAAGTACTATCCCTAAGAAAATAATTGGATATAAAAATACTGGCATAATTTGAAAGTTTTAAGTTGATTAAGTTTTTAAGCTAAATATAACACTTAACAACTATATGACGTAATTTTTAATAAATGTTACATTTTTTTATTTATAACTTATATTTGCTAAAATCAATTTTATGGAACTTATTCAAAACAACGCTACAGAAATTTTAATCTTACTTTTTTTAATTGTCACTTTTTTACAATCGGGTGTTGATAAAGTAACAGATTGGAATGGTAATTTATCTTTTATTAAAGATCACTTCAAAAATTCACCATTTAAAAACATGGTACCATTATTATTAGGAATAATTTTAGTTATTGAAATTATTGCAGGAGCTTTTATGTTTGTAGGTATTTTTAATATTATAACTACAGGTTCAAAAGAATTAGCTTTATTAGGAGTTCAACTTTCTGCATTAACTTTAATATTTTTATTAATAGGTCAAAGACTTGCAAAAGATTATGCAGGAGCTATGACATTAGCTGTTTATTTTTTAATTACAGTTTTTGGCATGTTTTTATTAAATAAATAATTCTTATATTATATAGTGTTATTATATATTTTAATTATTAAAAAACCTCTTAAAAACATAGTTTTAAGAGGTTTTTTATTTTTAATAAGGTATTTGTATATGTTTTTTAATTAAATACAAATAAGTGTATTTAAAATGATTATTTAGTGTTTTTTATTAAATAAATTAAAGAAGAATACTCTAAATTTCTTTTTGCTTTAAAATTTGACTTCATACCAATATAAAAAGCATTTATATAATTCATTTTTCCTTTTTTATATTTTTCACTCAACAATGATACATAATAAGAATCAAACTTCATAGGAAGTATTTTTATTACATCCATTTTAATTTCATTAAAAATTTTATTTATAGATGTTTTTGAAAAATGCCACACATGTCTTGGTACATCGTAAGCTGCCCAAAATTCTTTATAATAATTAGCATCAAAACTTTTATAGTTAGGAACAGCTATTATTAATACTCCATTCGGCTTTAGTAATTTTTTAATATTATTTGTATATTCTTTTAAATTTGGAATATGCTCAAGTACATGCCAAAGTGTTATAACATCAAACTTTTTATCATATACTAGTTCTAAATTATCTACTAAATTTATTTTTTTTTGTTTAGCTATTTTTCTTGCATCTACTGAAGGTTCAATTCCAAATACTGACCAGTTTCCTTCTTTACAAGTTTTTAAAAAGTCGCCTGTACCAGCACCAATATCAAGTATTGTTTTACTATCAGTTTTTAATGAATTTATTAATTTTAATTTTTTATTTAATGTGTAAGATTTTACTAATTGGTATGTTTTTTCAAATATATTTTTTGAACCATCAGTATGTGAAATGTAATCTTCACTTTTATAATATTTATCTAAATTACTTGGTAGAGGAGAGGTTACTAACATGTCGTATTCTTTATTATGCATAACCTCATAACTTTCATTTGAAACAGTATAATCTATACAATTTAGATATGGATGAAGATTTTTATAAAATTCTTTTTCTTTGCTCATTATTATATATTTTATAATGTTCCACGGGGAACAATAATTTTCCTAGGACAATATTACATAAAAAAATAAAGATGTTCCACATGGAACATCTTTATTTTTTTAATTATTTTTAATAGACTACTTATAAAATTTGAAAGTTTTTTTAATGTATTTGTGTTAATAAGCTATTTTTAAATATAAAGTAAATGATTATTTATACATATGTTATCTATCGTTTTTCATATTAACTAATAATTGATCAAATTCTGTTTAAATAGTATAAATATAGTAGGAGTGTTTTTAACTTTCATATGGAACATATGAAACATTTTATTATCTATTGATTTTATATTAATTAATAATAGTCTAGTTTCTGTTTAGTAGTATAAATATAGTAGGAGCTCTTTAAATTATTTATGTTCTACAAGAAACATTTCATTATCTATTGATTTTTATATTAATTTATAATTGATTAGTTTCAGTTTAGTAGTATAAATAGAGTAGGAGTTCTTTAAATTATTTATGTTCCACATGAAACATTTTATTATCTATTGATTTTATATTAATTAATAATTGTCTAGTTTCAGTTTAGTAGTATAAATAGAGTAGGAGTTCTTTAAATTATTTATGTTCCACATGAAGCATTACATTATGTTTTGGTTTTAGTATTTATTAATAATAGTCTAGTTTTTGTTTAATAGTATAAATAGTGTAGTGGTTCTTTAAATTATTTATGTTCCACATGAAACATTTTATTATCTGTTTATTTTATATTAATTAATAATAGTCTAGTTTCAGTTTAGTAGTATAGATAGAGTAGGAGTTTTTTTAATTGTTACGTTCTTTGTTTAATATTTTATCACTTATTAATTTTTATTATTAATAATTTAGTTAATTTTTTTAATAGAGTAGAAGTGTGGTTATAATTACGGTTTGTATTATTGTTTTTTTTTGATGAGTAATTATATATTATTTCTAAATAATAATTATGTTCCACATGAAACATATGTTGTTTTATTCTTCCTAGTTAGAAATTATTAGTTATCATTATAAGGTTAAATATAAATTATTAATTGTTTTTTCTACTATTTTTATCTATTTGTTTATGTTATAAATAAAAAAGGACGATTCATTTGAATCGTCCTTTTTTATAAATGTTTTAAATATAATTATCGTCCCATGTATACAAGTAATACCGATATATCACTAGGTGAAACACCACTTATTCTACTTGCTTGTGATATTGAAGTAGGTTGTATTTTTGATAGTTTTTCTCTAGCTTCATATGAAAGTGATTTTACTTTACTATAATTAAAGTTAGAAGGTATAGGAACGTTCTCTAATCTATTTAATTTATCTGCATTGTTTTTTTCTTTCTCTATATATCCAGAATATTTTAAATCTATTTCTACTTGTTCTATTATTTCATTATCTATATTATTTTCATTAATAAAAGATGCTAACTTTGTTACCTTTTTTAGATCGTTGAAATTTAATTGTGGGCGTGAAGCTATCTTATATAACTTCATTGTTTGATTTACTATAGCTAGTTTCTTGCTTTCTAAAATAGGATTGATTTCTTCTTTAGTAACACTTAGATTTTTGATAAAGTTAACTGTAAGCTCCGTTTTTTTCTTCTTATCTAATACTCTTTCAAATCTTTCTTTAGAGGCTAACCCCAATCGGTATGCTTTTTCTGTTAATCTTAAATCTGCATTATCTTGTCTTAATAGAGTTCTATATTCAGCTCTAGAAGTAAACATTCTATATGGTTCTTCAGTTCCCTTTGTTATTAAGTCATCTATTAAAACGCCAATGTAAGCTTCGTTTCTTTTAAGGATGAAAGCTTCTTTATTTTGTGTCTTAAGGGCAGCATTAACACCAGCCATTAAACCTTGTGCTGCTGCTTCTTCATAACCTGTAGTTCCATTTATTTGACCAGCAAAAAATAGATTTTCAATTAATTTTGTTTCTAAATTATGTTTTAACTGAGTTGGTGGGAAGTAATCATATTCTATTGCATAGCCATATCTGAAAAATTTTACATTTTCAAAACCTTCAATTGATCGTATAGCTTTGTCTTGAATATCTTCAGGTAAGGAAGTAGAAAAACCATTTACATATACTTCTACAGTATTCCATCCTTCTGGTTCTACAAATATCTGATGTCTATCTTTTTCTGCAAAACGATTTATTTTATCTTCAACAGAAGGGCAATACCTTGGGCCTGTAGATTTAATTCTTCCATTAAACATTGGAGACCTTTCAAAACCTTCTTTTAATAATTCATGCACTTTAGGATTAGTATATGTTAGGTAACAAGAACGTTGTTTTTGTAAAGGTTTACTTGTTTTTAAGTAAGAAAATTTTTCGGTTATTTCATCACCAGGCTGCTCTGTCATTTTAGAATAATCTAATGATCTACCATCTACTCGTGGAGGAGTACCTGTTTTCATTCTTCCAGATTCAAAGCCTTTTGCTACTAAATCTTCAGTTATACCAGTTGAAGCTCCTTCACCAGCTCTTCCACCACCAAAAGTTTTTTCTCCAATATGGATTAAACCATTTAAAAATGTACCAGCTGTTACAATTACTGTTTTAGCTTTTATTTGTAAACCTAAGGCAGTTTTTACACCTACAATAGTATTATTTTTAAATATTAAACCATTTACAGAATCTTGATAAAAGTCTAAATTATCAGTTTGTTCAAGCATGTTTCTCCAACACTCAGCAAATTGCATTCTGTCTGATTGTGCTCTAGGACTCCACATAGCAGGTCCTTTTGATTTATTAAGCATCTTAAATTGAATAGCTGTTTTGTCAGTTACTATTGCACTATATCCACCTAAAGCATCAATTTCACGAACAATTTGACCTTTAGCTATTCCACCCATAGCTGGGTTACAACTCATTTGAGCTATGTTCTGAAGGTTCATTGTAATTAACAAAGTATGTGCACCCATATTTGCACTAGATGCAGCTGCTTCACTTCCTGCATGACCACCACCTACTACAATAACATCGTATGTTGTACTAAATAAACTCATATTTTATATTCAGTTCCACGTGGAACTCGTTTTATTTTTTATTAAAAATTGTTAGGTATTCATTTTCTTTTTGACGCATTTTTTCTTTTTCATCATCAGTTTTATCTTTTAATCCTACGTAATGTAAAACACCATGAATAATAACTCTGTGTAGTTCATCTTGAAAAGAAGTAGCATATTTGTTTGAGTTTTCTTCTACTCTTTCGATTGATATGAAAATATCACCATTAATTTCTTTACCCAGTGTGTAGTCAAAACTTATAATGTCTGTGAATGTATCATGTTGTAGAAACTCAATATTTATTTTATGTAAATATTCATCATTACAAAAAATATAATTGATTTCACCTAGTTCAAAACCTTCTTTTTCTATACATTCATTTATCCAACTATTAGTTTTAGTTTCATCTAATAATTTGAAATCAGTTTCGTAATTAAATTGTATCATTCTTTTGAATTATCGAAAGGCATATTTATTTTTAAGTAAAAACATGTTATGTAAACAGTTTAAATTTGCTTTTCTGTAGTTGTAAAATATTTTTTAACTTTTGTTTTGTAGTTCTGGCGCAAAGGTAGTGATTGTCTGTTTAAAATTTCTGTTTGATTGTAAAAGAGCTTTTTAAATTTAAGTTCTTTTTTGTTGGCGTTTATATAATCTTTCAAATTGGTATTTGCCTTTCTTTCTTTCTTTTTACCCTGTTCTAAAGCTGCTTTATCTAACTTTAAAAGTTCATAGTTTAATTGTTTCATTTTATTAAGACTTTCTTGTGTAAAACCCTTTTCTAATATTTGATTTTCTAACTCTTCCATTTGTTTTAAAGCTTTTTTACCACTTCCATTTCCATCCTTACCGTTTTTTATAGCATTTTCTAATTGTTGCCTTAATTTTGATTGCTCTTTATATATTTGATATAGTTCTCCATTCATTTCTTCCCCTTGCTTGTTTCCTTTTCCTTTTTGTCCCTGTTTTTCTCCTTTTTTATTTCCTTTTCCATCTTTTGGTTTTCCCTGAGAACTTTTCTTCATTCCATCTTTCATCTTTTTCATTAATTCTCCTTGCTTTTTTATGATGTCAGGTAAACTAAATGATTTTCCCTTTCCTTTTCCTTTACCTTGTCCTTGCTTTGGATTTTTCATTGAATCTAAGGTATTACTTAACATGTCAGCTAACGTATTAGCAGAAGTCATTACGTATTGCTGATTAGATATTCCATTTCTAAAATTATTGTCAGCAAAATTTTCTAATGATTGGTCCATGTTGTAATGTGCATTGGCAAGTTCTTCTTGAATTTTTGTGCTAATTGTTGGTACACGTATTGACAGTGTAAATAAACTATCATCTATATGTTCGAAGTATGTTTTTAATTGATGTTGCTTTTTTAAATTTGAACCAAAATTTGGATGTGATGATGATGTATTTGAAAAAGTATTCATTAATTCTTCCTGATTAAATGAAAAAGTAATTAAGTTTTCTAATACTTGTCGAAGGCCTTCCATGTTTTCTTCTTGCATTTCTGCACTCATTGCTTGCATAGATTCTTGCATTTTTTGACTCATTTTTTTCATTTTTTCTGATGCCTTCTTTTGACTTTTTTTTGCATCAGACCCCTTATTTTCTTTTAGTTTTTCTAATGATTTGTTAAGTTCTTTTTGTGTTTCATCCTTTAGTTTGTCCATTTCTGGAATATCCATTGGTTGCTTTAATTTCTCATTTTCTTTTTTTAATTGATTAAGGTCTTTTTTTATTTTATCAAATTCTTTATTTAATTTTTTCTGAGTTTCTTTAGCTTGATCTTTGTTTTGTACTTGATCTTCTTTTTTCGATTCTTCTTCTTCTTTTTTAGATAAGTCATCAAGTTTATTAGCGATTTGATTCATTTTTTGCTCAACATAATAACGTTTTGTCATTTCTAAAATACGTTCAAGACTTCTTTCTTCTTGTTTGTTTTGTTCAGATAATTCCTTAGCCTTTTTAACAAGTTCTTCTTTATTTAGTTTTTCAGCTAATTTTTTCAGTTCATCTAATAGCTTTTGTTGTTTATCAAGCTTTTTCAGTTCTTCTATACGTTTCTTTAAATCTTCTTTTTTCTTGTTTAAATCTTCGTTTTTTTCATTCTTTTCCGTGAAGTTTTCTTGTATTTTATCGGTTTGACGTTGCATCATTTGTTTATATTGTTCTTGACGCTTAATTAAACTTTTAATGTTTTTTTGATCACTCCAGCTCAGGTTTTTTCTGTTTTGTAAATCAAATTGAATTTTTTCAAGATCTTTTTTACTGTTTTGTTGTTTTTGTAAAGACTTTTCTAATTTATCTATATAGTTCTTTTGTTCTTCTAGAAGTTCATCATCAATTTCATTTTTTGATTTTTGACGGTAATAAAATTTTCTACTTATACTTTTTTTACTACCATTAACTTTATCATTATCATATACTTGAAAAAAAACTTCGTAATTAACTCCTTTTTTTAATTTTATTCCTTTTGGAAACTCATAATAAAAGCTTTGTATTGCTTTATTATTTATTTTAATTAATTGATAATCAGTGTTTTGTTTATTTTTTTCTTCTTTATATACAATTTCAAGTTTTGTGAAACCATAGTCATCAGAAATTTGACCAATAAATTGCGCATCACCTCTTTTTAGGCTGTCTATATTAGATTGTACGGTGATATTAGGTAACTCATCTTTTATAACATTAATAGAAAATTGTAATTGTTCATACCCTTTTAAATTTTTATTTGAAGTTGAAATTATATAATTGGTATTATTTAAAATTTGTTTTTTATAATTAAAACTGTCTTCGCTAATTTTATTAAAAAAATATTTTTTATGATCATTAATAAATGCAACACTATCAGTTTCAGATGTTTTAATAGCCCAAGTAATGAATGTTCCTTGTGGAACATTTATGTTTCCAGAATTAGCAATAATTTCTTTTTTCTTTTTAGTATAATTTGGATAATTCAATTCAAGTGAAATGTTTTGAATAGAAGGAGTTTTTATAACATTTATTTGATAATCATTTGAAGAAACATTATTTGCTTTTACATAAAAAGATATTGGTTTTTGTACTTCACTAAAAGTATAGGAGAACAATCCGTTACCATTATTTTGTAAAAAATATTGTTGATTGTTAAAATAAATTTTAGCTTCTTCAGGAATTATTTCTCCTTTTGCTTCTATATAAATTGTTATTGATTTACCCTTTATAACATTTAGCATATTATTAGTTAAGGAAAATAAAAAAGGAGCTGGTGGAGCATATGCTGTTTTATAATCTATTACACGATTTAAACTTTGACTAAGCTTAGTATTTACGCCTGTTATTAAGGTTAAAAACCAAATTAAAACAGGAATTAATCCATATTTTGCGTATTTCAAATTTGATTTAAAACTTACAGCTTTTGTAAAGGGAATTGGTTGTAATTCTTTTGATTTTTGTTCTATGCTGGCTACTAAAAGATCGGACTGATCTGTATTATCTTTAAGTTGTAATACATTTAATAATTTGTCTTTAACTTCAGGAAAGTGATCACCTATTATTTTTGAAGCATCTTTAATAGAAATACCTTTTTGAAGACCAACCAGTTTAAAAATAGGAAAGCAAATAAAACGAAAGAATAGCAGTAGTTCTACTAATATAAACAACCAAAATAATAAGGTTCTAGCTGTTGGTTTTAACCATAAAAAATATTCAATAAATAAAGTAAAAAAAAGATATATTAATCCTAATGAAAAAAATAATATTCCTCCTTTTATTAATTCATTTGTATAGTATTTTTTACTAAACTGTTGTAGTTTTTGTTCTATTGAATTGAACACTTCCATAAAAGTAACTTCTTAAAATTAGTGTGCTATATGATATAGCTCTTTTTGTGTTTTATTTTTCTTTTGTGTTTTTCACTTCTACATAAAAAACAACTACATGGTTTGCCATGAGATCTGTATGCATACAAATTCTCATATTCAACCTCATTTATTCCTAAAATCTTAAGTCTTTTCTTGTACTTAAGCATCTTTATTCTAAATCTTTCTCTTTTATTCATTTTTTATAACTTATAAAAATACTACTTTTATAATAAAATATTTGAAGTGTTTTTTGTAAGAAAAACCAAAAGTAAACCACTAAACCTTATAATTAATAACTTTTTGAGTTGTATAGAACTTTAAAATAGTATTACTAATTTTATATTTATAGTGAATAACAGAATAAGTGTTATTAATTTCAAATAAAAACAAAGACATGAAAAAACTAGGCGTTTTAGTAACCGTATTATTTGCAACTTCAGTGTTTGCTCAAAGTCCGTGGACAAAAAAGAAGAATGAAGGATATGTACAATTATCATTCACAACTATTTCAAATTATGATAAACTTTTTGGTAATCCTGATTATAATACCGAAAGAAAAATTACTGATAATACGTTACAATTGTATGGTGAATATGGAATTTCTGATAAAACGACTTTATTTGCGAATATTCCTTTAAAAATGGTTCAATCTGGAGATATTGCTGGTCAAACATTATTACCAATTCCTTTTACAACAAAAGAATCTACTTCTTCAATTGGAAATGTTCAATTTGGAGTAAAGCATAATTTTTACAATAAAAAATGGGTTTTATCTGGACAATTAGGAATTGAGGCAAATACTGGAAGTTTTAATGAAGCATCAGGATTAAGAACTGGTTATGATGCTTGGACAGTTACTCCATTATTTTTGGCAGGAAGAGGTTTTAACTCTTGGTATATTCAAGCATTTACTGGGTTTGATATTAGAACAAATGATTATAGTAGTGCTTATAAGTTAGGAGGAGAACTAGGTTATAAAGCTATTGATTGGCTTTGGGTTGCAGGATTTTTAGATGGTGTAATGTCTTTAAAAAATGGAGAAATAGCTTTACCTCTTAGTAATAATCTTACAGGTTTATATGTAAATGACCAAAGTTATGCTGCTTTTGGTTTAAAGTTAATAGGAGAAATAAATAAAAATTTTGGAGCAAATGCTAGTTTTGGTGGTGCTTTTGGCGGAAGAAATGTAGCTAAAAAAGCAGCTTTAAATTTTGGAATTTATTATAAATTTTAAAAATATAGTAATCAATAACTGTATTAAAAAAGCTCTTCAAATTTTTTGAAGAGCTTTTTTGTTATGTATAATTTTAAACTTTGATAGGTATAAGTATCTTTGTGATTTCAAAATTGGTACACACAGATTTAAAAGTACAAAAAATGACTGATAACGTAAGAGTACGCTTTGCTCCAAGTCCTACAGGACCTTTACACATAGGTGGTGTTAGAACCGCTTTATTTAATTATTTATTTGCTAAAAAACATAATGGAACTTTTGTTTTACGTATTGAAGATACTGATCAAACTCGTTATGTGGCTAACGCAGAAAAGTATATCATAGATTCATTAGAATGGTGTAATATACCTTTTGATGAAGGGCCAGGTAAAAATGAAAAGTTTGGACCATATCGTCAGTCAGAAAGAAAAGAATTATATAAACAGTATGCTAATCAATTAATTGAAAGCGGATGGGCTTATTATGCATTTGATACTGCAGAAGAGTTGGATGCACATCGTAAACAGCATGAGGCAGAAGGAAAAACCTTTATTTATAATTGGCATAATCGTGAAAAACTTCAAAGTTCATTAAGATTATCTAAAGAAGAGGTTACAGCTAAATTAGAAGCTGGTGAAAAATATGTAGTACGTTTTAAAACTCCACAAGATGAAGTTTTAATTATGCAAGATGAAATTCGTGGTACAATAAAAATAGATACAAATACTTTAGATGATAAAGTACTGTATAAATCAGATGGTATGCCAACATATCATTTAGCTAATATTGTTGATGATCATTTAATGGAAATTTCTCATGTAATTCGTGGAGAAGAATGGTTACCATCTATGCCATTGCATATACTTTTGTATAAAGCTTTTGCTTGGGAAGCGCCTAAATTTGCACATTTACCACTTATTTTAAAACCAGTTGGAAAAGGAAAATTAAGTAAACGTGATGGTGATAAATTAGGCTTTCCTGTATTTCCTTTAGAGTATACAAATGAGCAAACAAGAGATGTTTCACGTGGTTATAAAGAAGATGGGTATTTTCCAGATGCATTTATAAATATGTTGGCTTTTTTAGGATGGAACCCTGGTACTGAACAAGAGTTGTTTTCGTTACAAGAATTAGTAGAAAATTTTGATTTAACTAGAGTTAGTAAGTCAGGAGCAAAATTTAGCCCTGAAAAAACTAATTGGTTTAATCAGCAATACATGCAACAAAAATCAAATTCAGAATTAACAGCACTGTTTTCATTAATTTTAAAGGAAAAAGGAATTGAAAAAGACAATGAATATATTGAGAAAGTAGTTTCGTTAATTAAGGAAAGAGCAACATTTGTAGCTGATTTTTGGGAGTTATCTAACTTTTTCTTTGTTAATCCAAGCGAATACGATGCAAAAGCAAGTAAAAAACAATGGAAAGAAGGAACTCCAATATTAATGGAAGAATTAATAACTGTAATTTCTAGTATTGAAGATTTCACTTCTGAGAACATTGAAAAAATAGTTAAAGAATGGATTACTTCAAAAGAAGTAGGTTTTGGTAAAGTAATGCAACCTTTACGATTAAGTTTAGTAGGAGCTTTAAAAGGGCCTCACTTATTTGATATTATTGAAATGGTTGGTAAAGAAAATACGATTCAACGTTTACAGAATGCAGTAAATAAATTATAAACAAAAAAGAGCGGTTTTAAACCGCTCTTTTTTTTGTTTATATTGTAAGTGTTAATTACATGATCCAGATGATCTAGCTGCGTGATTACCACCTTCAAATAGATTATTCCAATCTAATTTAATTATTATACTTAAGGCACCTTGTATATGAGAACGCATGCTTTCATAACTTTCTAAAGAATGCTTGTAATATACTTGAGGATTAATTCCTATTCTATCAGAAACCCAATAAATACCACCCGCACCAATGTTAAAAGTAGGTGTCATTTTACGTTCTGAATCTACAATACTTCCACCAACAAAAAGGTACGGACTAAAATTATTTAAAATTGCATCAAAATTGTAACGTATTGAAGCATCCATTGAAAAGTATTTAACAGAGTTTGTCATAATACCAACATCATTTATGGTATTAAATGAAATAGCACCATCAACAGATAAACGCTCACCAATAGGCATTGTTAAATTTAATCTAGGTGTTTGAAAAATATATTGATCACCAATATAACCAGCATCACTTTCATTAAATTTTGCAATACCAAAACCTACACCAATTTGCCATGACTCATTTAAGTTTTGCGAAATGATAGATGTTGTTAATGAACAACAAAATAGTACTATAAAAAACGTTGATTTCATAAAGGTATGAGTTTATACTAAAAACTAAATTTATGTAAATTTAGTATATAATCAAATTAAATTTACCTTTTTTATAGCTTCAGTAAAAGCATCAAGCTCATTATTATTTAATATTAAGTGTATAGCTTCATCACAAACTTTTTCTACATTATCAGTAGGAAATTGTAAAGCAACAGCAATTTTACGCATAATAATCACTTCATCTCTATCAACACTTTCATCAGCAAAAATCATTTTTGTTAATCGGTATAAACGTTCAATACGTTCATCATAACTTACAGGAGGGTTTACAGGAAATTTTTCAGGACTCTTTAAAATTTCTGTATACTCTTCAGTACTAATATTTAATTTTACTGCAGCTCTATCTAATAATTTTTGTTCTCCTTCTGAAATCACATTATCAATCTTTGCTATTTTAACTACACTTGCAAAATGACCTATTTCTTGTTTGTGTTTTCCACTTGCATATAAATCTGATATAGACATAATTTTTTTATTTTTTTAATTAATGTAAAAGTAAACAATCTTGTATTTTTTAGAAGCGCAATTTTAAAAAAAGTCACAAACAATAAAATGTAGATTTTTTTTAAAATCTCTTGCTAAAATTAACTATCACTTTTTCTTATACTATGTTTTAAATAGTATAAAATTGATTAATTAAAACGGCTTTTTTTAATGCACTTTTTAAGGGAGTTTTAAAAAAAGGAGATAGTTTAGTTACAGTTGATATTATCACTTAAAAAAACATGGTTAAAACCTGTTTTTTTAATAAACAAAAAGTATTTATTAAAAAGAGAAAATAAAAGTATTAATTTTTAGTATCCTCAATTTTTAAACTATATCCTACACCATGAACATTGGTAATTTTAATTGAAGAATCTTCCTTTAACTTTTTACGTAATTTAGAAATGTAGGTGTCTAAACTTCTACCAACAAAAACACCATTGTCTTCCCATACTTTTTTAGAAAGTTCATCACGTTTAATAATTTGATTTGGGCTGTCGGCAAAAATTGCAAGCAATTCACATTCTTTTTTAGAAAGGGTAATTTCAACAGCTTCACGTATCAGTTTATGTTGATCAGGATAAAATCTAAAACTTCCAATAGTAATTCTATTTTTAGAAGAAGTACTTGATGAATGAGTAAGTTTATTTTTTGAAAAAAGGAAATCTAAAAAAACAATTATGATTAGTAGGAGAAATGCTAATAGAAAAATGTATTTTTTGAAAAATTGTTCTGTTTTGTTGGTAAATTTAACATCAACAGTATAACAAGTATTAGGCAATACTCTGCCTTTACATGGTATAATATCTTTTTCACTATGATTTTTTATTTCATAACTATAAGCAACTTCACTATCAGAGCAACGTAAAATTGCTATTCTATAAAAATTAGGAAGTGATGATTTATCAAAATTATTTTTAATAATTGTTGTTAAATCACTAGGTTCAAAAGACAGATTTTTCTGAAAAGACAGCTTATATTTATAAGAACTTATTTCACGAATAGGTAAAACTAAAGAAGTACTATCATTACTTGAAAGTAATAATTGATTACCTACTGAACGTAATGATACTTTTACTCTTTCAGAAAAATCATTTTCATCTGAATTAAAATAAAAAATGAATGCCCCTAATAATAGAATACTGGCCAAACTAAAGTATATATAAATCTTTTTTTTGCTCATAATTTTGGTAAATAACATACAATTATCTGACATTTTACAACTGTTGACACTTCTTTTACACTTTTTTCACACTTATATTTTAAAGCCCTTTTAGTTTTACTTCAAAATATAAATATCATGAAAAATTTTTTAATTGTAATTATCAGTATTATGAGTCTATCAATGAATATTAAGGCTCAAGAAAAATTAATAATAAACACAAAAAGCAGTACCATAAAATGGAATGGATACTATACTTTTTATTTTGGAGGTCATGAAGGAACTATTAACTTTACTGAAGGGTATTTTATTAAAACTAACGATAAAATTACTGGCGGTTCATTTATTATTGATATGAATACTATAGTGAGTACTGATATTGAAAAAGGTAAAGCGAAGACAAATTTGGAAAACCATTTAAAAGATCCTGATTTTTTTGATGTTCAAAAACACCCTAAAGCAAGTTTGATAATTACAAAAGTGAAATATTTTAAAGATGGTGCAGTTCGAATTGAAGCAAACCTTACCTTGAAAAGTATTACAAAACCTATTAACTTTAATGCTACAATGGATTATGAAAATAAAAGGCTAACAACAAAATTTAAAATAGATAGAAGACGTTGGAAAGTTAACTATACAAGTAAAGTTAGAGATGGAGCAATATCTGACGCTATTGGTTTTGATGTTACCTTACAATTGTAATATAATAGAGAAGAGATTTTCAACTGTATTCTTTGATAAATATTTAAAAATAATTAAAACATGAATAAACTACTTGTAATAACACTACTATTAACAACTATAGCAACATTTGGACAAAAAGAAGAGAGCCTCTTGTTAGTAGCAGATAGTACTTGGGGTAAAGAAGTTATTCATTTACCTTTTGGTTTTGCACCAGAAATTGACTTTGTAGGCTATGAAGATATTCGATTTGCAAAAGGGTGGGGTAATATTGAAAGTTCAGAATTTTGGTCGTACGTTTTTGTATGGAATATAAACTTGCAAGAGAAACCAAATGCTAAATTCTTTCAAGATAATTTGAAGTTATATTTTGATGGATTAATGAAAGCGGTAAATAAAGAAAAAGATAAAATAATTCCAGAAGCTAAGGTTACTATTATAGCTAAAGAAGAAACCAACGGAATAACCAAATTTACAGGAAAAATAATTACACACGATTCTTTCAGAACAAAAAAGTTGATTACACTTCAGGTATCTGTAGAGAGCTTTTATTGTAAAAAAACAAAAAAGTATATGCCCCTTTTTCGATTTTCACCACAACCATTTGAACACCAAATATGGAAAAAACTACATAATGTAAAACTGAAAGAAAACTATTGTCAAAACAAGTAATTTTTAGAAACTATCTAAAAATAAGTATTGTAAATAAAAATCAGTAACTTGTTAACAGGTTAATTATAAGTAAAGTATTTATGAAATCTGTGTATATATTACTGATTTTTGTTTTTTTAAGCATATGTAGTTTTTCACAAAATAAAAAAGCTATTATTCGTGAAGTTAATCAAGAACTTTGGAAACCGTTTAAAAAACACTTTGAAGCTAAAAATTGGAAGGAATTTAACAAGTTACATACCGATGATGTACTACGAGTTAACAGTTATGGTATACGAATGGGTAAGGAGTATAAAAACACAGTAAAGTCATCATATCAAAAAACAAGTACTAGAAAAAGGCAAATAGACTTCAGTTTTGAACAAAGAGTTTATAAAAAAAACATAGGGTACGAAGTAGGATATTATCGCATTAAATACACTGAAAAAAATAAAGAACCTTTTGTTACTTATGGAAGATTTCATGTAGTAATTAATAAACTCAAAAACAAATGGCTTATAAGTCAAGATTGGGATACAGATGTTATTAATGGAACAAAAATAACTGCTGAATATTTTAATAAAGGAACACTTTTGATATTTTAAGAATTTTTATACTTAATTTTAATAAAAAAGTGTTTTAAAATGATAAAAAAACTATTTAAAAATATTTTTAAAATTATTAATGAGGAAAAAAAACTGATTGATAATAATGAAGAAAAGAGTCTTATTTTAGAAAAAGGAAAAGAATCTTCGATCATTGTCCCAGATTTTAAAGAAATTAAAAACTTAAAAATAAAGAAATGGCATGTTAACGAGGGAGATCTAATCAAAGAAGGAGCTATATTATGTGAATTAGAAAATGAAGAAACTCTTTTAGAGTTTGAAAGTGCTTTTGAAGGTGTAATCCTATATACTTATCCTACCGGAGTCATTGTTTTACCTAATAAAGAAATCTGTAAAATAAAGAGTATTTAAATTATTTTTTTCTTTTAGTTTGAATAATAAAAATGAATATAATTAAAGGAAGAGTAAAAACAAAATATAACCTGTATATACTTAACATAATAAAAGAAATTATAATAATACTAATGAATGTAAGTATATAATGAAATCCTTTTTTTATATTTTTTTGATAATAACCATCAACTATGTATAACCATAATGGAATAGTAGAAATAGAGAAGAGTATAATAGAAAGTAAGTTTTTCATATAGCAATTGTTTAAGAAACCAAAATAGGTGTTTTTTTATATGCAATCAAAATAACTTCAAGGTCATTACAAAAAATAATAATCTTACTTTTGTGTAAAATTTTTTACGTTGAGTAAGCAAACTATTGTAAATCATTACCAACAATCTGGTAAAGTAAAACAGATTGTAAACCAGCTTCAACAAGAACAAAACCATTTTCAAATAACGAATTTGGTCGGTTCTTCGTTGTCTTTTACTATTTCAGAAACTTTTAAACAAGCAGACAAACCCTATTTATTAATTTTTAATGATAAGGAAGAAGCTGCTTATTATCTCAATGATTTAGAACAATTATTGGGAGAAAAAAATGTACTGTTTTATCCAGGTTCTTACAGAAGACCGTACCAAATAGAAGAAACAGATAATGCAAATGTATTATTACGATCTGAAGTATTAAATAGGATTAATTCACGTAAAAAACCAGCGATTATAGTTACGTATCCAACGGCACTTTTTGAAAAGGTAGTTACTAAAAAAGAACTAGAAAAAAACACTTTAAAGTTAGCGGTTAGTGAACAGGTATCTTTAGATTTTGTAAACGAAGTACTCTTTGAATACAATTTTAATCGAGTTGATTTTGTTACCGAACCAGGAGAATTTTCGGTCCGTGGAGGTATTATTGATGTATTCTCATTTTCTAATGACGAACCTTACCGAATTGAGTTTTTTGGTGATGAAGTTGATAGTATTCGATCTTTTGATGTAGAAACACAACTTTCTAAAGATAAATTAAGTAAGGTTAGTATTATGCCTAATGTAGAAAATAAAACTTTGCAAGAAAGCAGAGAGAGTTTTCTAAAATATATTTCTTCAAAAACAATAATATTTGCTAGAAATATTGAATTAATAGGGGCACAGTTAGATAAGTTTTTTCAAAAAGCAGAAATTGCATTTAGTGAATTATCAAAAGAAATAAACCATTCAGAGCCATCAGCTTTATTTAGTAACGGTAATGAAATTAAAAAACAATTAGAGAATTTTACTGTAGCAGAAATTTCATTTCGTTCAGAGTTAAAAAAAGAAAATACTAATAAAGATGTTCTTTTTCACATAAAGCCACAACCCTCGTTTAATAAACAATTCAATGTATTAATTGATAACCTAAACGAAAATCATAATAACGGATTTACCAATTATATTTTTTGTGCGAATGATAAACAAGCACAGCGATTTAAAGATATTTTTGAAGATGCTGAACAGGAAGTACATTATGAGACTATTGTATTTCCATTATACCAAGGATTTATAGATGAAGACGAGAAAATTGTTTGTTTTACTGATCATCAAATATTTGAGCGTTATTATAAATTTCGATTAAAAAACGGATACGCAAAAAAGCAATCAATTACACTTCAAGAATTAACAAAACTAGATGTTGGTGATTATGTAACACATATTGACCATGGAGTTGGAAAATTTGGAGGATTACAAAAAATTGATGTAGAAGGTAAAAAGCAAGAAGCCATAAAGTTAATATATGGAGATCGTGATATTTTATATGTAAGTATCCACTCGCTACATAAAATATCTAAATTCAATGGAAAAGATGGAAAAGCACCTAAAATATATAAACTAGGATCAGGCGCTTGGAAAAAAGTTAAACAAAAAACGAAGAAACGAGTTAAAGAAATAGCTTTTAACTTAATAAAATTATATGCTAAGAGAAGGTTAGAAAAAGGCTTTGCATTTGGACCTGATACTCATATGCAACACGAATTAGAAGCAAGTTTTTTATATGAAGATACTCCAGATCAATTTACTTCAACTCAAGATGTAAAAGCTGACATGGAAAAAGAACAACCAATGGATCGATTGGTTTGTGGTGATGTTGGATTTGGAAAAACTGAAATTGCCATACGAGCTGCTTTTAAAGCTGTAGATAATGGAAAGCAAGTGGCAGTGTTAGTACCAACTACTATTTTAGCGTTTCAGCACTTTAAAACCTTTTCTAGTCGATTAAAAGACTTTCCGGTTACAATTGATTACTTAAATAGATTTAGGACCGCAAAACAACGAAAAGGAGTTTTAGAAGGAATTGCAGAAGGAAGTGTAGATATAGTTATAGGAACGCATCAGCTAACAAATAAGAGTATTAAATTTAAAGATTTAGGATTGTTAGTTATTGATGAAGAACAAAAGTTTGGAGTTTCTGCTAAAGATAAATTGAAAACGATTAAAGAAAATGTTGATACACTAACACTAACAGCAACACCTATACCACGTACATTACAATTTAGTTTAATGGCTGCACGTGACTTATCAGTAATTAAAACACCACCACCAAATCGTCATCCTATTGAAACAAACGTAATTCGCTTTACTGAAGAAACTATACGTGATGCTATTTCTTATGAGGTTTCTAGAGGAGGTCAAGTATTTTTTATTCATAATCGAATAGAAAATATTAAAGAAGTGGCAGGTTTATTACAGCGTTTAGTCCCTGATGCTAAAATTGGTATTGGACATGGACAAATGGAAGGTAAAAAATTAGAAGAACTCATGTTAGGATTTATGAATAATGAGTTTGATGTACTGGTATCTACTACGATTATTGAAAGTGGATTAGATGTTCCAAACGCAAATACAATATTTATAAACAATGCAAATAATTTTGGGCTGTCTGATTTACATCAAATGAGAGGTCGTGTAGGGCGTTCTAATAAAAAGGCTTTTTGTTATTTCATTACACCACCGTATCATCATATGACTGAAGATGCCCGTAAAAGAATTCAAGCACTAGAGTTATTTTCTGATTTAGGTAGTGGATTAAATATAGCTATGAAAGATTTAGAAATTCGTGGTGCTGGTGATTTATTAGGAGGTGAGCAAAGTGGTTTTATTAATGATATTGGTTTTGATGCGTATCAAAAAATACTTCATGAAGCTATTGAAGAACTGAAAGAAAATGAGTTTAAAGAGCTTTATAATACAGAAGATAAAGGTCCTAAGGAATATGTAAAAGAAGTCCAAATTGATACTGATTTTGAAATCCTATTTCCTGATGATTATGTAAATTCTGTGTCTGAACGATTAAGCTTGTATAATAAACTATCTAACCTAACTACTGAAGAAGAACTATTAGTATTTGAGAGTGAAATTATTGATCGTTTTGGAGAATACCCAACACAAGTTGCCGATTTATTAGACAGTGTTCGTATAAAGTGGTTAGCGAAAGAGTTAGGCTTGGAAAAAATGATTTTAAAACAAAAACGAATGATTGGGTATTTTGTTTCTAATCAGCAAAGCGATTTTTATCAAACAGAAGCTTTTTCTAAGATGCTACAGTATGTTCAAAAACATTCAAAAAGTTGTGTTATGAAAGAAAAGGAAACCAAAAATGGTTTACGTTTGTTAATCACGTTTATTAAAATAGATTCAGTAAATAAAGCGTTGAAAACGTTGCAAGATATTTAAACAAATGGAATTTAATTTATTGTTAAAATCTCTACATAAACATATTGAACTAAGTAAAGAAGAAGAAGAGTTTTTTGTTTCTTTAGTAAGTTATAAAAAAATTACTAAAAAAGAAAAACTGTTAATTTCAGGGGGTATATGTTTATCTAAATTTTTTGTAGTAAAAGGTTGTATAAAAAAATATTATATAAATACAGAAGGAAAAGAAAGAGTTTTTGAATTTGGTATAGAAAATCAATGGATTTTAGATATGCAAAGTTTTTGGAAAGAGACATCTTCTATTTATACAATAGAAGCTATTGAAAACACTGAAGTTTTTGAATTAAAGAGATCAGATATAGATAAATTATTAATAAAAGTTCCAAAGTTTGAACGTTACTTTAGGTTGTTAGGAAATGAAATGTTGTATAAAAAAGAGAGAAGAATAAAACAAAGTCTTTCTTGTTCAGGTAAAGAAAGATATAATGACTTTTTAAGTGATTACCCAAAAATTGAGTTGAGGTTATCACAAAGGCAAATAGCCTCTTATTTAGGGGTAAGTCCAGAGTTTTTGAGTTCACTTCGTAATAAAAATGAAACAACAAAACCTTAATACAGATTAAGATTTTGTTGTTTAATCGGGGCTACTTTTGATAAAAAAATCAAAAAAATGACAATACCCGATCTAACAAATGTTTTACTATTTATTATAGCTTCTATTTTTTTAATAATTACACCTGGACCAGCTATTGTTTATATTATAGCACGAACAGTAGAAAAAGGATATAAAGCTGGAATATTATCTGTATTGGGTATTGAAGCTGGAACATTTATTCATGTTGTTGCGATAACCATAGGGTTTTCAGAAATTTTAATCCATTCTAGATTTGGGTTTACTATACTAAAATATGGAGGTGTGTTTTATTTAATAATTTTGGGAATGAATAAGATACTTAAAACTAAAGGGATTTCAAAGAAGAAAAAAAAGACAAAAGAGCCATCAAAGAATGTGTTTTTTGGCGGTCTTATTATTAGTTTTTTTAACCCTAAATCTATTTTGTTTTTTATCGTTTTTCTACCTCAGTTTATAACAATTTCTAAAAAGGGAGAAGCGTCCCAAATATTATTTCTGGGATTAATTTTTATATTAATAGCAATACTTTGGGGAATTTTTGTAGTATCAATATATACTAAATTTATAAAGTATTTTAAAAGAGATTTTTTTAAGCCAAATACTCAAAGTTACGTTATTGGAGCTATTTATATAGGTATAGGATTGTTTTCTTTAATGTTTTTCACTAAAATGTAACTTTCACCAATATGGCATCAATATTTGGACATGCACTAACGGCAGTAGCTTTAGGAACTAGCTTTTCAAAAACCATTCAAAATAAAAAGTTTTGGATATTAGGCATTATTTGTGCCATTTTACCTGATGCTGATGTAATAGGATTTAGTTTCGGTATTAAGTATGAAAGCTTTTGGGGGCATCGAGGCTTTTCTCATTCTTTTGTATTCTCAATTTTACTAGGAGGAGTTATTACATTTCTCTTTTACAGAAAACATTTTTTGACTAAAAAGGGAGTGTTATATATACTTTTTTTTACACTTTGTACGATGTCTCATGCTATATTAGATGCCTTAACTAATGGTGGGCTAGGAGTAGCCTTATTTTCTCCTTTTGATAATACACGTTACTTTTTTTCATGGAGACCAATTCAAGTTTCCCCAATTGGAGCTAGTAAATTTTTTAGTAAATGGGGGTTAAGAGTTATTTATAGTGAACTTATTTGGATTGGTATTCCTGCTATTTTATATATTGCACTGAACTTATTTAATAGGCGAAAACAAAGCACCAATGCAAAACAATCACATTAAAAATATTTTAGGATTATTATTAGCCACACTTTTTATAAGTACTTCTGGTGTTTTAGGTAGGTATATTGCTATGCCTTCAGAAGTAATTATATGGTTTCGTTCATCTTTTGCTATGGTATTTTTATTTGTGTTTTGTAAATACAAAAAAATAGATATTCGCATAAAATCATTCAAACATTATGGACCATTTATTGTTGGTGGTGTTTTTATGGCTGCACACTGGATTACCTATTTTTATGCTTTAAAATTATCAAATGTTGCCATTGGAATGTTGTCTCTATATACATTTCCGGTTATGATTGCTTTTTTAGAACCTTTGTTTTTTAAAATAAAATTTAATCCTATTTACCTTGTTTTAGGGGTTTTAGTTTTGGCTGGTTTGTATATTTTATCGCCAGATTTTAATCTCGAAAATTCAAATGCACAAGGCATTTTGTTTGGGTTATTGTCGGCCCTGTGTTATTCAATAAGATTGCTAATTTTAAAGCAATACGTACTTCAATACAATGGAGTAATGTTAATGTTTTATCAAACACTAATAATAACAATATGTTTACTGCCAGTATTGTTTTTTATGGATATTTCAGGTTTTCAATCTCAATGGCCATATTTATTATTGTTAGCATTGTTAACAACAGCTATTGGTCATAGTTTAATGGTACATTCGTTACAGTTTTTTTCAGCATCAACTGCAAGTATTATAAGTAGTGTACAACCTATATTTGGTATTATATTGGCTTTTTTCTTCTTAAATGAGATGCCTACAATGAATACTTTTATAGGAGGTAGTTTAATTTTAGCAACAGTTGTTATTGAAAGTATAAGGAGTAAGAAAAAATAACTTGTAATTTATTGGATAATAGGGATTAAATTATTTTGTAAGGGCTGTTTTTTCGTTTCGTCTAACGATACAACTAAAAACTACCTATCATGCTAAAATTAAAAACTACCTTCTTTGGGTCAGCTATGCTTTTGTGCTTTTCATTTGTAGCAAGAGCTCAAACTCCAATTAGTGGATTTTATCCTCAAAAAAACAGCTTTACTATTGCTATGAGTTATTCTAATAAAAGTTACGATAAGTTTTATCGAGGAGCTACTTTAACCGATACTAATCCAGCTAATTTAGGAGAGATTTCTTCGTCTATTGTAAGTGTTTATGGAGAGTACGGAATAAATAATTGGCTATCTGCCATTGCTTCTTTTCCATACATCTCAGTAAAAAGTGGTGAAGGTAATGTAGATCCTGTCCATCAAAAAAATAAGGTAAGTGGTATTCAAGATTTATCTCTTTTTTTGAAAGCAAGGTTATTTGAAAAAAACTTTGATGATGGTGGTAAATTTTCTTTTGGTGGTTCCACTGGAATTAGTTTTCCTCTTAGTAATTATGAAGGAAACGGTATTTTATCAGTAGGAAATAAAGCAACTGCTATTGATGGTTTAGTTGTTGCTCAATACACAACAAACTTTAATTTATTTGCTGAATTACAATCAGGATATAGTATTAGAAGTAATTCTGACTTTACAATCCCTAATGCATTATTGTATAGTGTAAAACTTGGTTATTATAACGAGTGGATATATGCACATGCAAAGTTAGGTATTCAAGATGCTACATCAGGTTATGATATTGGATCTGCTGAGTTTGGAGCTAACGGAGGGCCTCTTGCTTTATCGCAAACAGAGGTTGATTATACTAACTTTTCTTTTGATGTATATGTTCCAGTTTTTAAACACAATTTTGGTGTTTCTGCTGGATATGGATTTAATTTAGATGGACGAAATTTTGGAAATGAAAGAGGTTTCTCTTTAGGGTTAGTGTACAAAAACTAAGGAAAATAAATTTTAATAAGTTAAAAAACGTGTTTGATACCTCAAACACGTTTTTTAGTTGTTTTAACAATGTTTTATTAGGATGTTTATAAAATAGTATCGTACTTTATAAAATGTTTTTAATTAGATATTTAACAATACTAACAATGGTAGTTGTTTTTGGTAGTTGTAATAAAAAAGAAGCTATCATTAACAAAGAAACTATTTTAAAGAAGAGTATTCAGTTTCATGATCCTAAAAATGAATGGGAAATTTCTCATTTTAAAGTGCATATTCAAGAGCCAAGAATAAGAAATCCATATAGATACTCGATTGTTGAGTTAAATAATGCCTCTGATTTTTTTGAATTACAACGTAATAGAAATAAACATGTTTCAATTCATAGAATAAATAAATAAAAATCTATTACTTTTCTTGATGGAAAAATAATTACAGATTCTGTTTTAGTAAAAAAATATAGATTAGAACCTACGAGAAATAAAAGGTATCATCGATTTTATAAAACCCTTTTAGGCTTACCAATGTCATTGCCTTCTGAAATTAAACAAATAGACTCTGTAGAAGAAATCCTTTTTAATTCTACAAAAAGTTATAAACTATCTATAGAATTACACAAAGAGCTATTTTCAAAACATTGGATATTATATGTAGCAAAAGAAAACTTCAAAATACTAGGTTTGGAAATGATTTTTCCAAATAACCCAGAAAAAGGTGAACGATTAATTTTTGAAGGAAAATATATGATCAATTCAATAAATATCCCAAGAATTCGTCATTGGAGAGAGTTAAATTCTAATTATTCTGGAAGCGATATTTTAATAAAATAAATTAAGAAACTCTCATGTTCTCATAGTTACGTTTTACAAATTGTAATGCGGTTTCTAATATTTCTCCCATACTTGAGTTCTTTTTAAAAAGAACATCTTTGGTGAAATCGAAAATTTGTTGTTTTAATATTTTTACGTTTTTTTCAGTAGAAACCATATCATTTTTCATACAAGAAACTAGTTCTTGAATTCTAGTTTCAGAACTTAGAATACGTTTAGCAACAATAGATCTTTCTTCTATTTTGTATTGATTAATAGAAGCTTCTTGTAGTTTTTGACCTACTAAGGTTACCATAGGGAAGTTTTCTTTGAAAAACTGAGGATAATATACTTTAAATTTACCCTCAAAGCATTGTTGGTCAAAATCAATAGCCCTAATTTTATAAACTACATGGTCAAAATCATGAGTAGGAACAATTACATAATTATAAGAACGCATATCGCCCAATAAACGAATCATACAACGTTCATTAAACTTTACAAACTCTTTAGCTATTTGAGCTTTTTCAGACTCAGTACATTTAGGTAAAAAATCTTTAATAAAATCATCACCAGGTATTCCAGCAATATGTTCTTCAATTAAAGTGTCTTTATATACCAAAAAATTAAGATTATAGGGAGATAAAATATGTTCTAATTCTAATCCATATATTCTAGAAGCATCAGTTTTTTTTACATAAAAATAAGTATAGTTATCATTTAAAACATTACGAATTTTTACTCTAAAAGGTTTTGAATTACCAAAGGTGCAATAATCAATAGCATCGACATTTAAATAAGGAATGGTATCATCATTACCATTTGAATGTAAAATAGTATATACTTTTTTTAGGCTTAAATCTATCTCTTGACGTTCAAATTCTGAATAATACGTACGTACCCATAAGGTGTCTTCATCGTTTTTATCATAAACCACAATAGATCCTTGAAAACGTAATAAGTCATCATAAAAAATGGGAATTTTAATGTTCCTACTATGCTCAATTAAGTAATTGTTTAATTGATTAGTTACAGGAAACGCAGGTTTTTTTTGCGACATTAATTTTTCTTCAGAAGACATAGATGGGTTTTTCTCAAAAATAGATAAATTAATATTAGTTTTGCCTTTTTTTAATTATAAACAATAAAAATGAAAAAGAGATTTTTTAATTTAATACTAATATTTGTTGTTTTGACATCATGTAGTTCAGAAGATGTTATAGATACTAAGCTTACTGTTTGTTTTGAAGTTGATAAAATGGTTGTTAAAGTGAATGAACCAGTTACTATTACAAACTGTTCAAAAAATGCAGTTTCATATTTTTTTGAGTATGATTATAAGAAAACAACAACAGAAAAAAATCCTGTATTATTATTTGATAATGACGGTGAAAAAAAAGTAACTCTAACTGTAAAAAACAGTAAAGGGGAGTTTTTAAAAAAAACAATTAATATAACAGTAACAAACGTAAAAAGTAGTTATGTAGAAGTGCCTTCTTTTCTTGGAGATAACTTTTTTCCAATAAACTCAGGAGTGTATAATAGTAAACTGTATTATATAGAGAGGCATACTAATTTTGCTTCTAATTCTTCAAAAAACGTGTTTAATTTTGTGGAGTTTGATTTTGCTACTAAAAAATTTACTAAAAAATATATTGCTGATAAGTATTACAATGCAAGTAGAGCTTTTGTAAATTTTTTAGAAAACTCAACTAAAAACATTGTTTTTTCAAGAACATTAAGTGATAGAAATGGTGGAAAAGAGGTTTTATTAGATGCTACTTGGAATAGCTTAAAAAACGAAAATTTTTCTTATAAAGCTTATTATGGTTTTATGAAAAAATCAGATCAATTTTTATACTATGGTTCGTACAGAGATAAAGATTATCATAACCCTACAATTGAAATTAGAGATAAAGAAGGTAAGTTTATAGAAAGAAAGATATATAATCAAATAAAGCAAGGTTTTATAGGTGCTATGTTAAAAACTAGTACTGGGTATATAGCTTTTGGTGGGCAAACAGAACCAATTGATTTTTTAACTTTTAAAAACTATAAACCTATAATATTATTTTTTAATGATAAATTAGAGTTCTTAAGCCATAAAACTTATGATACTGAATTAGGTGGGGTCGTTAAAACAAATAATGATTTAAGTGGTGTTTTCAACTTAAAGAAATTAAATAATGGTAATTACGTAGCTTACAGTCATAGTGAACTTAGGATTATTACTAAAGAAGGAAAAGAATTAAAGAAGGTTAATTTTTCGGGGTATTACACTTCCAGAATACAATCATTGATAGTTGTAAATGATGGATTTATAATTACAGAAGATGAATTTATTAGAAAGTATTCAAATGATGGAGTTGAGTTAAAGTCATTTAAATTTAAAGGAGATTTTACACCAAATTTAATTGAATATGACAATAAAATTTTCTTCGTCTCAGGTTATAATACTACTGAAGAAGTTGCTGGTATCGGTAACTTATCTTTAGTTAAAACCTTTATAGGAGCAGTTGATGAAAACCTTAATTTGATTAACTTAAATTAAAAAAAAGAGCCTATAATTAGGCTCTTTTTTTTAAAAGAATAGTTTATTAAACCTCAAACATTTTACCAGGTAAAGGGGTAATAACATTTTTTAATTCCATTTGGATAAGAATAGAAGATAATTGATAAACAGGAATGTCACAATCTAAAGCTATAATATCTAATAATTGTTTTCCTCTTATAGTAAGATAGTCATATACTTTTTGTTCTTTTTCATTTAAGTTTACAAATAGTTCAATTTGTTTTGGTGCAGATGATGATTGTAAGTCCCAATTAAGCATTTTAGCAATATCGTTGGCTGAAGTTAGTAAATGTGCTTTGTTAGATTTAATAAGATCATTACAACCAGTACTAAAAACGTCGGTTGCTCTTCCTGCTAAAGCAAAAACATCTCGGTTATATGAATTTGCAATATCTGCTGTAACTAATGAACCTCCTTTTTTAGCCGATTCAATAACTATAGTAGCTTGTGATAACCCAGCTACAATACGATTTCTTTTTAAAAAATTTTCTCTAACAGGTTGTTCATCATGCCAAAACTCTGTTATAAATCCTCCGTTTTTATTTACTGAATGAATATGTTTTTTATGAGTTTTTGGATATATTTCTTCTAATCCATGAGCTAAAACAGCAATGGTTTGTAAGTTGTTTTTAATAGCGTTTTTATGAGCGCAAATATCAATACCATACGCAAAACCACTTACAATTATTGGATTGTATTGTGTTAAGTCTTTTATAAGTTCAACACAAAATTCTCTTCCATAGGAAGTAATATTTCGTGTGCCCACAATTGCTAAAATTTTAGAATTGTTGAGGTCTATGTTTCCATCATTAAAAATTAAAATAGGAGCATCAATACATTGTTTTAAATTATTAGGATAATCATTGTCAAAAAAGTATGAAAATGAGTAGTTATTATTATTTAAAAAGCAGAGTTCTTTTTCAGCTTTATACAATGTTTTTTTGTCAAATAAATGCTGCAAAATATGCGAACCAATTCCAGGTATTTTTGCAAGTGATTTAGGAGACTCTTTATATACTTGTTCTGGGCTACCTGTAGCAGAAATAAGTTTTTTCGCAATAATATCTCCTACATTTTTTGTAGCCTGTAGCCTAAGAATGGCCAGTAATTTTTCTTTTTTCATAGCGCAAAAAATTGAGTATCAATATACAAAAAAAGTGTTAATAAGTATTCTAATAAAAAAATAGAAACAACTATTAAAATTACTAGTTTTGTTTTTATGACATTAGCCAACTACATAAACGAATTATTATATAGATACGACTGCGTAATTGTTCCTAATTTTGGAGGGTTCGTAACCAATAAAATTGGTGCAAAAATAAATGCTTCTACAAGTACTTTTTATCCGCCTAAAAAGAAATTAACATTTAATGCGTATTTACAACATAATGATGGTTTATTGGCAAACCATATTGCTTCGGTAGAAAAAATTTCTTTTGAAAAAGCTACTGAGAAAATTTCAATTGAAGTTACTAAATGGAAGGAACAATTAGAAACTTCACTTGTTAAGGTTGATAAAGTTGGTACGCTTACTTTAAATGAAGATAAGCAGTTAATTTTTGAACCTAATAATAATAGCAACTTTTTAGTAGAATCTTTTGGTTTATCAGAGACTGAATCCAAAGAAATTAAACGATTCAATGAAGAGGTTAAAACATTACCTTCATTAGAGGAAGATGAAACTAAAAAAGTGATTCCTATTTTTGTTAAAAGAGCGGCAGTTGCAGCGGCAGTTGTTGGGGTTATTTATACTGGATGGAATGGAGTTCAAAATAAACAGCAACAAAAAATGCTAGCTAGTCAAGAAAAATCTTTAGAGAAAAAAATACAATCAGCAACTTTTGTAATAGATAGTCCATTACCTACAATAAATTTAAATGTAACAAAAGAAGAAGGAATAAACTTTTATATTGTTGCAGGTGCATTTCAAGTAGAAGAAAATGCTGTTAAAAAGGTTGAAGAATTAAAAGAACAAGGATTTGATGCAAAAATTCTTGGTAAAAACTCTTGGGGATTAACGCAAGTAGCATTTGATGGTTATAAAACTAAAGAATTGGCTCGTAAGGAATTATTACGCATAAAAGAAACTGTTTCTGAAGATGCGTGGCTACTAGAAAAATAGTCTTTTTTATATCTTTTTTTAGCTCTTTTATTTTGTTGCATTATGTATATCTTTGCATCAAACTTATAAGATGAGAGCAAAAGCACCTAGAGAATCGTTAACTACACTTACGGATTTAGTTTTACCTGGAGAAACAAATTATTTAGATAATCTTTTTGGAGGTGAATTATTAGCACGCATGGATAGAGCGTGTAGTATTGCTGCTCGTCGTCATTCTAGAAGAATTGTGGTAACTGCTACAGTAAATCATGTTGCTTTTACAAAGTCTGTTCCTGTTGGTAGTGTTGTTACTATTGAAGCAAAGGTTTCACGTGCTTTTAAATCATCAATGGAAGTTTATGTTGATGTATGGATAGAAGACCGTCAATCTGGAGAGAAAACAAAGGTAAATGAAGGTATATATACATTTGTTGCTGTTGATGAAACTGGAAAGCCTGTACCAATTCCACAAATTGAACCAGAAACAGAATTAGAACAAAAACGTTATGATGGTGCTTTACGTAGAAAGCAATTAAGCTTGGTTTTAGCAGGTAAAATGGAACCAAAGAACGCTACAGAGTTAAAAGCGTTGTTTACGTCTTAAAAGGCTTTAAAACGTTTTAAAAATGTAAATTTTAAAAACATACAAAAGAAATTAACTTTTTTGATTAAATTTCTTCTATATCACCATTTTCAGATAAAATAATAGCAACTGATTTTGTTTTTTCGAATTGTGAAAATATAATAATCATGATTACTGTTATGGGTACACTTAACACCATACCTGTAATACCCCATATTTTACCCCAAACAGCAAGTGATATTATAGTTACTAGAGGACTTAAGTTTAATGATTTTCCAAAAAGTTTAGGTTCTATAACATTACCAACAATTACTTGAATACTTCCTACGGCAAATAAAACAATTAAAAAAGGTGTTAACTCTCCAAATTGTAATAAGGAAAATATGGCAGGAAAAACCGTACCAATTAAAGATCCTATAGTTGGTATATAGTTTAATAAGAATATTAAAAATGCCCAAAAGGGTGCGCTATCAACACCTACTAAAAGTAAAACAATATAACTTAGAATACCTGTAAGTAAGCTCACATATGTTTTTAAGCGTAAATAGTTTGAAATAGACTCTTCTATCTTACTTAACATGGTTTGCATATTATTATAATTTTCCTCGTCGTTAAGAAACATTTTATGCAATTTCTTTTTTAAGCTAGATTCTTCTAAAAATATAAATAAGGCATAAATTATTATCATAAAAGTATCACCTAAAATACTACTGATACCATTTGCAATATCACCTAAAATAGATCCATAATTAAATTTTCCAATAAAACCTTTTACAGATTTAATAATATCAACATGAAAATAACTATCAACTTTAGTAATGATAGCATCAATATTAGGTTCGTATTTTGGATATGATGAGGTTAATGTGGTAATACTATTTGTTATTATTTCAGAAATAAAGCTAAAACTAAGTATGATTAAAGTGAAAACAAATACATTAGATAGCCATTTAGGAATATATTTCTTAGTTAATGGAATACGATATATAGTTTTTCGTATTTCTCTTGTTAAAAACCAAAAAATTAAAGCAAAAATAAAAGGAATTAGAATTCCTTTTCCAATAACTAACGTTGCTAGAATAGCTATAGTAATAACGATAAAGTATGCTGCGTTTTTCACTTTTTCTTTTGATTATAAACTTTTATTGTATCCAGTCAGAAGGATTCAAACGGTTCGTGTTTTTATATAAAACAAAACTTAATTTAGTTTTACCTGTTATTTTATCAGTAAATATTTTACCAAGTTTGTCACCGGTTTTAATGGCATCTCCCTTCTTTACATATACTTTTTCTAAATTGTTATACGTAGAAATATAATTACCATGTTGAACGTAAACTGATTTTCTTCCATCTGCATGCCTTTGAACAACCAGTATTTTTCCATTAAAAATACTTTTAGCATTTGAGTTTTGTTTTGTTACGAAATGCAATCCAGGACTGTTTATTTTTATTCCAGGAAATGTAGGGTGAGGTTGAACACCATATTTTCTAGTTATAATACCTTTTACAGGCCAAGGTAAATTACCTTTATTTTGCTCGAAGCTAGCAAGTAAAACTTTTTCTTCAGCATTTAAACTAAATTCAGTTGATTTTTTAGTTCCTTTTTTCTTCTTTTTATTTGATCTAGCAATAGCATCTCTAATTAATTTATCAATTCTAGCTACTACTCTTTTTTCTTCTCTTTGTTTTCTTAAAAGATCTCTTTTATATTTCTTTTCTTGTTTTTTAATTTTCGAAATTAATTTCTCTTGATTTTCTTTATCACTTTCAATTTCTTCTTTATTTTCTTTTTCCTCACCAACTAAACGTTTTTTGATTTTTTTTCTAGTAAGTAAAGAATCATTTAACTTCTCTATATCTTTTGTTTTTACAATAATTTCTTCTCCTTGTTTTTTTCTGAAATTATTGTATTGCTCCATGTATTTAAGCCTTTTATAGGCTTGGTAAAAACTTTGAGAAGAAAGTAAAAACATAGTTTTACTTTGTAAAGATTTACTTTTATGTGTTTTTACAACCATATCAGCATAATCTTTTTTAAGCTTAACTAATTGCTCATTATAGTTTACTAATTGCTTTTTATTTTTTTCAATTTCTTTATCAAGTGTTTCAGTTTCAAGTTCAATTGTTTCAATTAAACGCTCTCTAATACTGATTTTTTGATTGATGTCTTTTAAATCATCTAAGGCATTACTTTTTTTGTTTTTTGTTTTAAAAAGCAAAGTATTTACCTGTTTAATTTCTTTTTTTATATTAAAACGTCGTTTTTCAAGTTCTTTTCTTGTTTGTGAATAAGAAGAAAAACTACTAGTTAAAAGCAGACATAAAAATGATATGTAAAAAAGAGATTTTTTCATTTATAACTGTATTTCTTTATATCCTTTAGGAATTGAAAAATCAACATTTAAATTAGTATTAAAATTAACAGATCGTACCGTCATATTAATATTAGTAAATTTAGAACTTTCTTTTGCTAAGATGTTTATTTTGTTAGGAAAAACAATGTTTTCTTTATTCATATAAGTAGGATATGAAATATCTAAGCGTTGATTTTTAATAGCGTTTACTAATGATTGCTTATCTAATTTGTAATGTAATGGATTTATATAGAAAAATACATCAAACAAATTAGGTTGTTTTTTGGGTGATAATTGATACGAATTTTTGATGATTTCAACGTTCTGACGCTGTGATTTTACATCAAATATTGCTTGACCAAGTAACATGTTTTGAAGTTGTTTAAAATTTATGTCAGTACCAAGTAATTTTTTTAACATTGAAAAATCACCTTCAAAATAATTCTTCTTATAAGGAGAATAAAAACTAACCTTTGTAGGAGTTATTTTAGCTTTAAAAACAGTAATAAACTTAGTTCCTTTTAACCAAATTACTTCATCTTTTTTTATTTTCATTCTTACTGAAAAACCTATATTCTCCTTATTGTCTTTGTAATTTACTTTTAACTTTGCGTCAATAGTTCTTTTTTCAAAATTTTCAGCTGTGTGTTTTTTAGCAACTCTTCTAGCTGACATTTGTTTTACAACTTTGGTTGTAGTTATTGACTTATTTGATTTACACGAAGTAAAAACAACTAATAAAACAAGTATGTATTTTAATAATTTCATTCTTTTATAGGTTTGAAAAATTATTTTTTTATTTTTTTACGATACTTATTAGCATTTTTAGTGTCTCCAATACCTTGATAGGATTTAATAAGCTCATTATAAAAGTTAGTTTGCATAACAGGATTATCTATCACAAAATCAATACCATTTTGTAAACTAGCAATAGCTTTTTTATATTCTTTGCTTTTATTGTTTGCTCTTGCATTCATTAAATACACTAAAGGTTGTGCAGGAAAGAGTGTTATACCTTCTTTACTATACACTAGTAATTTAGAATTGTTTTCTAAATCTAACTTTGTAAGTAGTGTTTTTAATGTAGAAAAAGATTTATTTTTTTTGAATTGACTTTCATAGTTAGCCTTGGTAGTATTATCAATATTTTTTGATAATTGATTTTTAGTATTGCTAGGATAGGTCAACCTTTTTTTTATTCGCCTAAGTCTAGGAGATAATAATTTAGCAGCTTCAAGCTCAGCTAAAACTGATTTAGCTGAATCAATATCGTTTTTTTGTAAGTATAAATAGACTAGATATTGTTTTTTTTTAGGATGCTGTTTTGAAATGTTTTTTTGTATTTCTACAGCTTGATCTAAAGCATTATTTCTTCTGTACACTTGAACTAAATGCTCAGAAATCCAAAGATTATTTGGTTTTAAAACTAACGCTTTATTAGCATACTCAACAGCTTCAATATATTTATTTAACTTGTGATAGTTTTTAGAAAGCTCAAAAAGAACACTTACATCATTTGGAATAAGTTGATTACACTCATCTAAACTTTCAATAGCCTTTTGATGGTTATTAATGGCTTTATGAGTGATTGCTTTAAAAAAATGCTTTTGAAAATCAATACTTTTTTGCTCATCAACAGAAGCAGCTAAAGGAATACTGTCTTGAGAAAGTAATGAAGAAGGAATGAGGAGTAAAATGAAAGTAAAAAAAGCACAAAAAATATGTTTACTAATTTTACTTTCAATCCAAATTTTAAAGTTTTTTTTATGTAAGTTCTGTATAATCACCTATGCTTACTGATGTATATTTACCATTATATTTTGCATGATTACCAATCATAGCATTATCTAAATTAGCATTAGATATTTGAACATTGGTTTGAATTAATGAATTTACAATAGTAGAATCTTCAATTACACTATTAGCCCCTATAGAAACATAAGGTCCAACTTTTGTGTTTTTTAAAACTACATTTTCTCCAATGTAACAAGGTTGTATAATTTCTGAATTTTCTAATATAACGTCTTTTGACACTAAATTATTACCATCAGCTTGTTCAAAAGTTAATACTTGTTTATTAGTATCCACTGTTGGGTCTTTTTTACCACAATCCATCCAAGCATCTACTTTTCCAGGAATAAACTGAGCTCCCTTTTGCTTTAAATTTTCTAAAACTTCAGTTAATTGAAACTCTCCAGAAGGTCTAATATCATTATCAATTAAATAATTAATTTCATTTAATAATTTATCACCATCTTTAAAGTAGTAAATTCCAATAATCGCTAAATCAGAAACAAATTCTTTTGGTTTCTCTACAAAGTCAGAGATTACACCTTCTTTTAATTTTACAACACCAAAAGCACTAGGATCTTCTACTTGTTTTACCCAAATAGCACCATCTGCATTTGCATCTAATGTAAAATCTGCTTTAAATAAAGTGTCAGCAAAAGCTACAACGCAAGGTCCACTTAAAGAATTTTTTGCACAATGAATTGCATGTGCCGTACCTAAAGCTTCTTCTTGTACATATACATTTCCTTTTGCTCCTAAACTAGAGGCTATTTTTAAAAGTTCATCTTTAGTATTTGAAGGAAAACCTTTTGCTGCTGGGCCAATAATAAAAGCTATTTCTTCAATAGGTTGATTAACAACAGAAGTAATATCTTCAACTAAACGTTGTACAATAGGTTTACCAGCTATAACAGTCAATGGCTTAGGAATAGTTAAAGTATGAGGTCGTAATCTAGACCCAATTCCTGCCATAGGAACAATAATTTTCATATGTTTCTTTTTTAATGCTGCAATATACTATTAAATAATCTTTGAAAAAAGTTATAACCCTTTTGGAATTGCTTCAATTAACGTTTTTGTATACGTTGTTTTAGGGTTGTTGTAAATAATATCGGCATCATTTATTTCTTCAATAAGCCCTTTATTCATTACAACTAATTGATCGGCCATATATTTTACAATTGATAAATCATGAGAAATAAAGATATATGTAAAATTAAATTCTGATTTTAATTGATTTAATAAATTAAGAACTTGTGCTTGAACAGATACATCTAAAGCAGATACAGATTCATCACAAATAATAAGTTTGGGTTGTAAAGCGATAGTGCGAGCAATTCCAATTCTTTGACGTTGACCTCCAGAAAATTCATGAGGATAACGATAAAAATGATCGGCTTCTAAACCTACTTTTTTAAGAAGATTTAAAACATATTCTTTACGCTCCTTATTAGATGTTAAAATATTATGAACTATCATAGGTTCTATAATAGCTTTTCCAACAGTAATTCTGGGGTTTAAAGAAGAAAAAGGATCTTGAAATATAATTTGAATTTCTTTTCTTATACTTTTTAAGTTGTTTTTTGAAAGTTTGGTAATATCATCTCCTTTGTAAATTATTTGTCCAGAAGTTATTTTTTCTAGTTGTAAAATTGTTCTACCTAAGGTTGTTTTTCCACAACCACTTTCTCCTACTAAACCTAAGGTTTCTCCTTCATAGATTTTAAATGAAACTGAATTTACTGCTACAACTTTATTTTTCTTAGAGAACCATGAGCCATTAGTAATGAATTCTTTTTTTAAATCAATTATTTCTAATAAAGGAGTTTGATTGTATATTTTTTGATGAAATAACTCTCGTTCTTCATTAGTATACACTGTGTTTTTAACAGTACCATTGATAAAATCACTAATAGTAGGTAGTTTTTTTAGCCGTTTATCTATAGTTGGTTTTGATTTTATTAATGCTTTTGTGTAGTTTTCTTTTGGGTTTAAAAAAACAGATGAAGCAGTTCCTTTTTCAACAATGTTCCCTTTATACATAACAACAACCTTATCTGCAATTTCTGAAACCAAAGCTAAATCATGAGAAATAAAAATAATGCTCATTTTATGTTCTTCTTGAAGTTCTTTTAATAGTAAAATAATTTCTTTTTGAACAGTAACATCAAGAGCTGTTGTAGGTTCATCAGCAATTAAAACTTTAGGTTTACATGCTATTGCCATGGCTATCATAACTCGTTGCTTTTGCCCTCCGCTAATTTCATGAGGATATGAATTATATAATTGTTCTGGCCTTGGTAGTTTTACTTTTTTGAATAATTTAATTACTTCTTGCTTAATTTCTTTATTGGTAAAAGAATTATGTTGGTGTAAAATTTCTGCTACTTGAAAACCACAAGATAAAGTTGGGTTTAAAGAACTCATGGGTTCTTGAAAAATCATAGCGATTTCCTTTCCCCTAATTTTTTGAAATTCATTTTCTTTAAGAGATAGTAGGTTTCTGTTTTCAAAAAGAACCTCTCCTGAAACTGTAGCGTTTTTAGTTAATAAACCCATAATAGCTAGTGAACTAATAGATTTTCCACTACCACTTTCTCCAACAATACCTAAAATTTCATTTTTATATATTGAAAATGAAACTTTGTTTAAAATTTCATTTGTTTTAAAAGAAATAGATAAATTTTTAATATGTAGCATTTATAGGTGTTTTTTGTAAAAATAACCTTTTTTATTAGATTTTATTTTACGAATAATGTATCGAATTGAGGCTGTTTGTTGTTTTATTTTATAAATTTTATATATTTGCCGAACTTTCTATACATTTTTATGTAAAAAACAATAAAATAATTAATAATTTAACTTAAAACCCTTCTAATATGAGACAAAAAATTACTTTGTTATTAATGTGCGTATTTTTTGCTGGAGCTACCTTTGCCCAACAGAAAAGAACTTGCCATGCAATGGAAGACTTGGAAAATAGAAAAAGACAAGACCCTACATTACAAAAAAGAATGGATGAAATTGAAAGATTCACCCAAAGAAAAATCAAAGAGAACAACAATACCAAGAGAAAAATTTCTGGATCAATAATTACACTACCTGTAGTAGTTCATATATTATATACAAATTCAACTAATAATATTAGTACGGCACAAATTCAATCACAATTAGATGTGTTGAATGCTGATTTTAGGAGAACAAATTCAGATAGAACTAATAAATGGTCACAAGCTGCTGATACTCAAATTGAATTCAAATTAGCAACTATTGACCCTAATGGTAACCCTACAACAGGTATTACTAGAACTTCAGTTAGTAAATCTACTTGGGATCTTCAAAATCAGAGCACTAGTAATGATATGAAGAAATCATCTAGAGGTGGGGTTGACCCTTGGAATACTTCTGAATATCTTAACATGTGGATTGTTGATAAATTAACAAGAGGTTCAGGTACAATTTTAGGATTTGCTCAATTTCCAGGTGGAGCAGCTTCTACTGATGGAGTAGTAATGGCTGACCAGTATTTTGGTACAACTGGTACTGCGCAATCACCATTTGATGGAGGTAGAACAACAACTCATGAGGTTGGACATTTTTTAAACTTACGTCATATATGGGGTGATGGACCATGTGGTTCAGATGATTTTGTATCTGATACACCAGAATCTGATGCAGCTAATTATGGTTGTAAAACTGGTCATACTTCTTGTGGTTCTGAAGATATGGTTCAAAATTATATGGACTATTCGGATGATACATGTATGAACCTATTTACATTAGGGCAAAAAAATAGAATGCGTGCTGTATTAGAAGCAGGTGGTTCTAGACGTAGTTTAGCGTTATCTGATAAGTTTGGAAGTGGAACTACTTGTAATGCAACAGTTCCAACAGGAGTTTCAACAAGTGGAGTTACTGCAACAGGAGCAACAGTAAACTGGACAGCAGTTTCTGGAGCAACGTATGATGTTAGATACCGTCAAGCTGGAACTAGCTCATGGACAACTAATGCATCATCAACTACATCAGCTACATTAAGTGGATTATCAGCTTCTACACAATACCAAGTTCAGGTTCGTAGTAAGTGTTCATCAGGAAACTCTAATTATAGTGCTTCAGTAAATTTTACAACTACAGCAGTACAAATAAACTATTGTGCATCTAGTGGAAACACATCATATGCAACAGGAGTTACAAGAGTAGTATTCGGGTCTATTAATAAAGCAGATGGACCAGCTAAAAATGTTGGATATGAAAATTTTACTAATTTAAGTACTACAGTATCTCAATCTTCATCAGTAAACCTTACAGTATCAGTAAATACTGATGGTAATTATAGAGTTGATGCAATAGCATGGATAGATTGGAATCAAGATGGAGATTTTGCAGATAGTGGAGAAACATATGATTTAGGAAACATAAGTAATGTATCTAACGGAGCATTACCAACTAAAGCAGTAGCAGTTCCAGCAAATGCAAAAGTAGGAGCAACAAGAATGAGAGTTTCAGCAAGGTATAATGCGAATCCAACATCATGTCAAACAAACTTTGATGGAGAAGTAGAAGATTATACAGTAAATGTACAAGGAGCAGTAGCAGATACTCAAGCACCAAGTGCACCAAGTAGTTTAGCAGCAGCAAGTATAGTTCAAACAACATTAACATTAAACTGGACAGCTTCAACAGATAATGTAGGAGTAACAGGATATGACGTTTTTAGAGGATCAACAAAAATAGGATCAACTACCACTGCAACAAGCTATAATGTAACAGGATTAACAGCAAATACTGCATATTCATTTACAGTAAAAGCAAAAGATGCAGCAGGAAATGTATCATCATCAAGTAATACAGCAAGTGTTACTACTTTAGGAACTGTAGTTAACTATTGTGCATCAAAAGGTAATAGAGTTACTTACGAGTGGATTGATTATGTATCATTTGGAGGAATGACTAATACAACTGGAGCAAACGGGGGATATGGAGATTTCACATCTAAAGTGGCAACAGTAGCACAAGGAAGTACAAACCAATTAATAGTAAGTGCTGGGTTTAGAAGCACAGCTTATAATGAGTATTTTACAATTTGGATTGATTATAATAAAAATGGAACTTTTGAGGCGAGTGAAAAAGTAGCTTCAGGAAACTCATCAAGTTCAACAAATAGATCTTCAAACATAACTATACCGTCTTCAGCTAGTTTAGGACAAACAAGAATGCGTGTTTCTATGAAGTATAACGCAGCATCAACAGCATGTGAAACTTTCGCAGATGGTGAAGTAGAAGATTATACGGTTAATATTACAGCTAATACAAGTAAAGGTACTAGTATAAGTAATATTGAAACTTTAAGAAGTGAAAGTGGTTTAGGCTTAATGGCGTATCCAAATCCAGCAACTAACTTCATTGAAGTTAATGTAGCATCAAAAAGTGATAACATTACATATAGAGTTATAAACACTATAGGAAGCGTTGTGAAATCAGGAAAAATGATGTCTAGAAGTTTAAATGTTTCAAACTTGAATTCAGGAATTTATATGTTAGAAGTTAATGATGGTCAAAAATCATTAAGAACTAAATTTATAAAAAAGTAAGATTTATTCAATAGATCTTAATAATAAAAAGCCCTAGAGAACGTTCTCTAGGGCTTTTTTGTTGTGTATAAGTAAGTTATATGGTTTAAATAATGAGGTTTTTTGTTTTTTTTAACAAAAAAATTATATATTTGACAGAGTTTTTACAAAAAACAACAACAATAACTACTACATAATCAAAATGTTTTGTAAAAATTTACTACTACAACAGGCTATATATCTTGAATAACTATTTTTAGTTATAAATCAAACTTTAAACCAAACCCTTCTAAAATGAAACGAAGAATTATTTTAGCACTTACGTGCTTGTTTTTTGTGGGTGCTAATTTCGCCCAAGAAAAAAGAAATTGCCATGCAATGGAAAATCTTGAACACCGTCAATCTCAAGATCCATTATTAAAAGAAAGAATGCAAAAAATTGAAGCTTTTACTCAAAAAAGAGTAAAAGAAATGCAAAACACTAAAAACAAAATAGTAGGTAATGTTATTCAATTACCAGTAGTAGTACATGTAATTTATAGTAATTCACAAGAAAACATTAGTGTTGCTCAAATCCAATCTCAAATTGATGTTCTTAATGAAGATTTTAGAAGAACAAATGCTGATAAAACAAATAAGTGGTCTCAAGCTGCTGATACAGAAATAGAGTTTTATTTAGCGAAGGTTGATCCAAATGGAAACCCTACAACAGGTATTACAAGAAAATCATCTACAAAAACATCATGGGGAACCAGTGATGCAATGAAAAAGTTATCTCAAGGAGGAGTAAATCCTTGGAATACTGCCGAGTATTTAAATATGTGGGTATGTAATATTGGTGGAGGAATCCTTGGATATGCACAATTCCCAGGAGGAAGTGCTGCAACTGATGGAGTTGTAATGAGTCCACAATATTTTGGTAGTAAGGATAAAGGTACTGGTTTTTATTTAGCTGCTAAATTCGATAAAGGAAGAACTACCACACACGAAGTAGGACACTTCTTAAACTTACGCCATATTTGGGGTGATGGAGCATGTGGTACTGATGATTTCGTATCTGATACACCTGAATCTGATGCAGCTAATTATGGATGTGTAACTGGTCATACTTCTTGTGGTTCTGAAGATATGGTACAAAACTATATGGATTATTCTGATGATGCTTGTATGAATTTATATACAGCAGGTCAAAAGACTAGAATGAGAGCTGTTTTAGATGCTGGAGGAGTTAGACGTTCGTTAGCATTATCTGATAAAACTGGAGGATCTACCGCTTGTACTGCAACTGTACCAACTGGTGTTAGTACATCTAGTGTTACTTCTTCTGGAGCGTCAGTTTCTTGGACAGCAGTGTCTGGAGCTACCTATGATGTAAGATACCGTCAAACAGGAACAAGTTCTTGGACTACGAATGCAGTAACTGGTACTTCAACTAGTTTAAGTGGGTTATCAGCTTCTACTCAATACGAAGTTCAGGTACGTAGTAAATGTACGTCTGGAAACTCTGCTTATAGTGCATCAGTAAACTTTACAACACCTGTAGTAACGATATCATATTGTTCATCAAAAGGAAATAGTGTATCAGATGAATATATTCAAAAAGTAGAATTAGGAAGTATAAGTAATACTTCAACAGGAGGAAATGGATATACAGATCACACTTCTATCTCTACCAATTTAGCAAAAGGAACTTCTCATAGTATTACGATTACGCCAAAATGGACAGGAACGGTTTACAATGAAGGTTATGGAGTTTTTATTGATTATAATAAAGATGGAGATTTTTCAGATTCAGGCGAAACAGTTTGGACAAAAGCAGCTTCAAAAGATACATCAGTAAGTGGTTCTTTTACAGTACCATCAGGAGCAAGTGAAGGAGCAACACGAATGAGAGTAATATTACGTTATAATGCAGTTCCAAGTGCATGTGGATCATACAACTATGGAGAGACAGAAGATTATACAGTAGTGATAGGATCAGCACAAGCAGATACTCAAGCACCAAGTGCACCAAGTAGTTTAGCTGCTTCAAGTGTTTCACAAACAAGTTTAAGTTTAGGATGGACAGCATCAACTGATAATGTAGGAGTAACAGGCTATGATGTATATAGAGGATCAACAAAAATAGGATCAACAACAACAGCAACAAGCTATAATGTAACAGGATTAACAGCAAATACAGCATATACTTTTTCAGTAAAAGCAAAAGATGCAGCCTCAAATGAATCAAGTTCAAGTAATGTTGTAAATGTAACTACTTTATCAAACACAGTATCTTATTGTGCTTCGAAAGGAAACAATATAAATTACGAGTGGATTGATTATGTATCATTTGGAGGAATGACTAATACTACAGGTGCAAATGGTGGATATGGTGACTTTACATCTAAAACTGCAACTGTAGCACAAGGAAGTACAAATCAACTAGTGGTAAGTGCAGGCTTTACAAGTACTGCCTATAATGAATATTACTCAATATGGATTGATTACAACCAGAATGGAACTTTTGAGTCAAGTGAAAAAGTAGCATCAGGAAACTCAACAAGTTCAGGGAATTTATCATACAACGTAAGTGTACCATCAGGAGCTAGTTTAGGAACAACAAGAATGCGTGTATCTATGAAATGGAACGCAGCTCAAACCGCTTGTGAAGCATTTTCTTATGGTGAAGTTGAAGATTATACGGTAAATATTACTTCAAATGTAAGTAGAGGTACAATTCTAGATAATGTTGCACCATTAACAAATGAAAATGTTTTGGATTTAATGGCTCATCCAAGTCCTGCAACAAATTTTGTACAAGTAAAATTAGCTTCAAGAGCTGAAAATTCAACTTACAGAATAACAAATACTATAGGAAGTGTTGTTTTATCTGGTGATTTGAACTCTTCTATTCTTAATGTTTCGAAATTAAATTCTGGGGTTTATATTCTAGAAGTTAATGATGGTCAAAAATCATTAACAACCAAATTTATTAAAAAGTAAAAACTAACTACTAAGCCCTGAGGTTCTCTCAGGGTTTTTTTACAATTTTAAATTAAACCCATCTAAAAATGAAAAAAAGTTACGTTAAAAACGCAATGTTTTTGGCTTTTTTGTTGCCTGGTGTGTTCACTATGAATGCTCAAGATAACACTAAACCAAGACAAATTAAATTTAAAAATTCTTCAAAAATTGCTTTAACTAAAGCTCCAGTTTTAATTAAAGAAAAGCTTAGATTATCTTCTGAAGATAATTTAATAAAAGTACAATCTAGGCAAGATGAATTAGGTTTTACGCATAATAAATATCAACAAAAATTTAAAGGGATTAAGGTTGAGTTTGCTACCTACATGGCGCATGCAAAGAATGGGAACTTACAGAGTATGAATGGAGAACTTTATGATGTAAGTAGTGTGAATATAGTTCCAAAATTATCTAAAGAAATAGCTTTTAATAGAGCTATAACTCATACAGGTGCTGAAAAATACCTTTGGGATTCTCCTAAAGCAGCAAAAGAAATGGATAATTATAAAAAGCCAGTGGGAGAATTGTTAATACTTCCAGGAGAAGTTATAGGAAAAGATAAAGCAAGATTGGCATATAAATTTGATATCTATGCAACACAGCCTTTAAGTAGAGGTCATCTATACATAGATGCTCATACTGGGGAAGTTTTGTTTTTTAATGCAATAATTAAGCATTTAGATGAACATGCACATTCTTCAAAGAATTTAGGAACTGTAAATAATAGTATAAAAGATAAAATTATTGAAACTTTAGCTACTGGTAATGCAGCAACTAGGTATAGTGGAACACAGTCTATAACTACCAGGGTAATTGGTAGTAGTTATGCGTTAAGAGATAATACTAGAGGAAATGGAGTTAACACTTATAATAGTGGAGGTCAACCGAGTTATCCATCAACAAATTTTACAGATGCTGATAATAATTGGACAGCGGCAGAATTTGATAATGCAGCAAAAGATAATGCAGCTTTAGATGCGCACTGGGGAGCTGAGAAAACATATGACTATTTTCAATCTAAACACAATAGAAATAGTTTTAACGGATCTGGAGCAGCAATAAATAGTTATGTACATTACGATAATGTAGCAGGAGGATTAGGTTATGATAATGCTTTTTGGAATGGTTCGGTAATGACTTATGGTGATGGATCATCAAATGGAAGTGAAGGAAATGGTAATTTTGATGCTTTAACATCTATTGATGTTGCAGCTCATGAAATAGGTCACGCTGTTTGTTCAAATACTGCAAACTTAGCTTATCAAAGAGAATCTGGAGGATTAAATGAAGGGTTTTCTGATATTTGGGGAGCTGCAGTTGAGCATTTTGCAAAAGGAAATGGTAATGATAGTGCACCAAGCGCTTCAGTTTGGTTAATAGGTGATGAAATAGATAGAAGAACTGGCGCAGTAGCTTTACGTTCTATGAGTAACCCTAATGAAAGAAATCAACCTGATACTTATGGAGGAACTTATTGGAAAGAACCAAATTGTGGAACACCAACACAATCAAATGATTATTGTGGTGTACACACAAACTCAGGAGTATTAAATTATTGGTTTTATTTATTAACTGTAGGTGGATCTGGAACAAATGACATTAATAATTCATTTAATGTTACAGGTATTGGAATGACTAAAGCAGCTAAAATTTCTTATCGTTTAGAAGTAAATTATTTATCTGCTAATTCTAAATTTGAGGATGCTAGAAATGGTGCCATATCGGCAGCTACAGATTTATACGGAGCTAATAGTGATGAGGTAAAATCAGTAACTAATGCTTGGCATGCTGTTGGTGTAGGAGATGCATTTGTTGAATCTTGTGCATTAGCAGCACCTACTAATTTTGCAGGTTCTAGTATTAATGATAATGGATTTACTTTAACATGGACAGCAGTTACAGGAGCAAGCTCTTATACAGTAACAGTTAATGGAACAGATAGTACAGTTAATGGAACATCTAAGGTAATTACTGGCTTAACTGCAGGAACAGCTTATGTATGTGTAGTGAAAGCAAAATGTTCATCAGGAGGAGATGGAGCAGCATCTAATGTTAGTGTAACAACTACTGGAACAGCTCCAGTTAATTATTGTTCATCAAAAGGAAATAGTGTATCAGATGAATATATTCAAAAAGTAGAATTAGGAAGTATAAGTAATACTTCAACAGGAGGAAATGGATATACAGATCACACTTCTATCTCTACCAATTTAGCAAAAGGAACTTCTCATAGTATTACGATTACGCCAAAATGGACAGGAACGGTTTACAATGAAGGTTATGGAGTTTTTATTGATTATAATAAAGATGGAGATTTTTCAGATTCAGGCGAAACAGTTTGGACAAAAGCAGCTTCAAAAGATACATCAGTAAGTGGTTCTTTTACAGTACCATCAGGAGCAAGTGAAGGAGCAACTCGAATGAGAGTTATATTGCGTTATAATGCAGTTCCAAGTGCATGTGGATCATACAACTATGGAGAGACAGAAGATTATACAGTAGTGATAGGATCAGCACAAGCAGATACTCAAGCACCAAGTGCACCAAGTAGTTTAGCTGCTTCAAGTGTTTCACAAACAAGTTTAAGTTTAGGATGGACAGCATCAACTGATAATGTAGGAGTAACAGGCTATGATGTTTATAGAGGATCAACAAAAATAGGATCAACAACAACAGCAACAAGCTATAATGTAACAGGATTAACAGCAAATACAGCATATACTTTTTCAGTAAAAGCAAAAGATGCAGCCTCAAATGAATCAAGTTCAAGTAATGTTGTAAATGTAACTACTTTAGGAACAGTAGTAAGCTACTGTACTTCTAAAGGGAATAGAGTTACTTATGAATGGATAGATTATGTATCATTTGGAGGAATGACTAACAGTACTGGAAAAAATGGTGGATATGGAGATTTCACATCTAAAACGGCAACGGTAGCTCAGGGAAGTACAAATCAACTAGTGGTAAGTGCAGGTTTTAGAAGCACAGCTTATAATGAGTTTTTTACAATATGGATTGATTATAACCAGAATGGAACTTTTGAATCAAGTGAAAAAGTAGCATCAGGAAATTCAACAAGTTCAGGAAATTTATCATACAACGTAAATGTACCATCAGGAGCTAGCTTAGGAACAACAAGAATGCGTGTATCAATGAAATACAACGGAGCATCTACAGCATGTGAAACTTTTGCTGATGGGGAAGTTGAAGATTATACTGTAAATATTACTACAGCTAGTGCTTCAATTATTAATACTTTAACATCAACAATTAAAGCAGATGCTCTTACAAATGAAAGAGTTTTAGATTTAATGACATACCCAAATCCAGCTATTAATACTGTTCAAGTTAAGTTTGCTTCAAAAGCAGAAAACATTACTTATAGAATTGTAAATACTATAGGAAGTGTAGTAAAATCTGGAAGAATAACATCAACAAATTTAGATGTTTCAAGTTTAAATTCTGGAATTTATATGTTAGAAATAAATGATGGTCAAAAACAATTAAAAACTAAATTGGTAAAAAAGTAAAAAATTTAAAATAATATTAATTTAATATGAATAAAACCCTGAGTAAAACTCAGGGTTTTTTGTTGTTTTTCAGTAAGTTATTTAAGGTGTTTTTTAAATTGTTATTTTTTTGTTAAAAAAAAAATTATATATTTGGCATTGTTTTAATGAAAAAACTAAGAATTTAAGATTATTTACCTTAAATAAATAGTAATAAATTAAAACCAAACACTAAATTAAAACCCTTCTAAAAATGAAACACAAGTACTTTAAAAGTCTTGTAGTTACAGGTGCGTTAATTGGATTAAGTTTCCAAGCACAACTACAAGCTCAAAACAAAGGTGAGGCTGAAAAAATTCGTAGTAAATACGATTTAACCAAACTAAATGTTATGAAGCAAAACTTCCAAGAAAATGCTTCAAATGAAAAACAACAAGCTTTACGATTAGCTAAAAAGAACGGCTGGAAAACTCAATTCACAACCAAAGATGGAAGTATGGTTGAACTTCAAAGAGTTGTAGACGGAAAGCCAATTTACTACACAACTTTTAACGTTGATGCAGCAAAATCAACGAGAACGAATCACTTACATTCAGGGGGAACATTAGGATTGAATGTAATGGGTCAAGGTATGACAGCCCATGTTTGGGATGGTGGTTTAGCAAGAACTACCCACCAAGAATATGATGGAGCAGGAGGAAATAACCGCTTCTCTATTGGTGATGGTACTACAACAAAAAACTTTCACGCCGCTCACGTTACAGGAACTATTATAGCATCTGGAGTACAAGCTAATGCTAAAGGAATGGCTCCACATGCTAAAGCTGTTGGTTATGATTGGAATAGTGATAAAGCTGAAGCAACAACTGCAGCAGCTAACGGTATGTTAATCTCTAATCACTCATACGGTTATAGAGTTAGAAACCCGAATACAGGGCAAGTATTATTACCTCAACATTATTTTGGAGGGTATATAACAGAATCTCGTGCTTGGGATGAGATAATGTTTAATGCTCCAAATTATTTAATGGTTGTAGCAGCAGGTAACGATGGTAACGATAATACAGCAAATAACAATCCTACTGGAGGTTCTGGTTTTGATAAATTAACAGGACATTCTACATCTAAGAATAACTTAGTAGTTGCAAATGCACAAGATGCTAATGTTGATGCTAGTGGAAATTTAGTTTCTGTATCTATCAATAGTTCAAGTAGTGAAGGGCCAACTGATGATTTTAGAATAAAACCAGATATTACAGGTAATGGTACTGGAGTATATTCTACTTATGAAAGTAGTGATACTGCATATAATTCTATTACTGGTACATCAATGGCTTCTCCTAATGTAACAGGTTCATTACTGCTTTTACAACAGCATAATAATAATACACATAGTTCTTATATGAGAGCTGCAACACTTAAAGGTTTAGCTTTACATACTGCTGATGATGCAGGAGCTTCTGGACCTGATGCAGTTTTTGGTTGGGGATTGTTAAATACTAAAAAGGCAGCTCAAGTAATTACTCAGAAAGGAAATCAATCAAAAATAGAAGAGTTAACATTAACTTCTGGTCAAACATATACAATAACTGTTGATTCTGATGGAACAAACCCGTTATTAGCATCAATTTCATGGACAGATAGACCAGGTACAGCTAATACAACTGTAAACTCTACTACACCAGTTTTAGTAAATGATTTAGATTTAAGAGTTACTAAAGGTGGAACAACTAATTTACCTTATGAATTAACAGGTGCAACTACAAATGCAAAAAGAGATAATAATGTTGATCCTTTTGAAAGAGTTGATGTTTCTGGAGCTTCAGGAACCTATACTATAACAGTAACTCATAAAGGTTCTTTAACAGGAGGTAGTCAAAATTATTCTTTAATAGTAACAGGAATTACAGGTACTCCAGTAGTTTGTAATGCAACAGTACCAACAGGAGTTTCAACAAGTGGAGTTTCTGCAACAGGAGCAACAGTAAACTGGACAGCAGTTTCTGGAGCAACGTATGATGTTAGATACCGTCAAGTTGGAACTAGCTCATGGACAACAAGCGCAGTATCTGGAACAACAAAAGCCTTAAGTGGATTATCAGCTTCTACACAATATGAAGCTCAAGTTCGTAGTAAGTGTTCATCAGGAAACTCTAATTATAGTGCTTCAGTAAACTTTACAACTACAGCAGTACAAATAAACTATTGTGCATCTAGTGGAAACACATCATATGCAACAGGAGTTACAAGAGTAGTATTTGGATCTATTGATAAAGCAGATGGACCAGCTAAAAATGTTGGATATGAAAACTTTACTAATTTAAGTACTACAGTATCTCAATCTTCATCAGTAAACCTTACAGTATCAGTAAATACTGATGGTAATTATAGAGTTGACGCAATAGCATGGATTGACTGGAATCAAGATGGAGATTTTGCTGATAGCGGAGAAACATACGATTTAGGAAACATAAGTAATGTATCTAACGGAGCATTACCAACTAAAGCAGTAGCAGTTCCAGCAAATGCAAAAGTAGGAGCAACAAGAATGAGAGTTTCAGCAAGGTATAATGCAAACCCAACTTCATGTCAAACAAACTTTGATGGAGAAGTAGAAGATTATACAGTAAATGTTCAGGGAGCAGTAGCAGATACTCAAGCACCAAGTGCACCAAGTAGTTTAGTAGCAGCAAGTATAGCTCAAACAACATTAACATTAAACTGGACAGCTTCAACAGATAATGTAGGGGTAACAGGATATGACGTTTTTAGAGGATCAACAAAAATAGGATCAACTACCACTGCAACAAGTTATAACGTAACAGGATTAACAGCAAATACTGCATATTCATTTACAGTAAAAGCAAAAGATGCAGCAGGAAATGTATCATCATCAAGTAATACTGCAAGTGTTACTACTTTAGGAACTGTAGTGTCGTATTGTGATTCAAAAGGTACACGAGTTACTTACGAGTGGATTGATTATGTATCATTTGGAGGAATGACTAATACAACTGGAGCAAACGGAGGATATGGAGATTTCACATCTAAAGTTGCTACTGTAACACAAGGAAGTACTAATCAATTAGTAGTAAGTGCTGGATTTAGAAGTACTGCATACAATGAGTATTTTGTTATTTGGATAGATTACAATGGAGATGGAGACTTTACTGATAGTGGAGAACAGGTAACTTCAGGTAATTCAACAAGCTCAGGAAACAGAACAGCAAATATTACAATACCAGGAAATGCAAAATTAGGACAAACAAGAATGCGTGTTTCTATGAAATATAATTCAGCACCAACATCTTGTGAAGCTAATATTGGAGATGGAGAAGTAGAAGATTATACAGTAAACATTACTGCTTCTAGTGCTAGTTTAACTACATTCTCAGATGTTACTGTAACAGGAGAGCCTTTCTCTAATCAAAATGTATTAGATTTAATGGCATATCCTAATCCAGCTACAAACTTTGTTCAAGTTAAGTTTGCATCAAAAGCAGAAAATATGACTTATAGAATTGTAAATACTATAGGAAGTGTTGTAAAATCTGGGCAAATGAAATCTAGAAACTTAGATGTTTCAAACTTGAATTCTGGAATATATATGTTAGAAGTTAATGATGGTCAAAAATCATTAAAGACTAAGATTGTAAAAAAATAATCTACACATTTATTTATAAACAAAAAATAGTTAGGGAGTGATCCCTAGCTATTTTTTACTAATCACATTAATCAAATGAACAATAAATTTAAGTTTTTGATTGGCGGCTTATCAGTTGCAGCAATTTCAATTATTGGATCTGATTATTTAAAGAAGCAAGACGTTTCGGCTACAATAGCTGAACAACGAGAGGTTCATAAAACCTTTTTAGACGAAAGCCCTTTAAATGAATCTTTAAAATGGGGGAAAAAAGAAAGAAAATTAAAAGGATTACCTCCTAATAGGTATTTTGATCAAATGCAAATGCTTACTATGAATCCAGCTACTGGACAAATGGAAGATGGTACGCTAGCTAAACTAAGAGAAGATTTATTAAAAAGTAGATCAGCTAAAGGAAATAATACACAACAAAGAGGCCCTGGAGATGCAGGTAATTCTTGGGTAGAAAGAGGTCCTAATAATGTAGGAGGACGTACAAGAGTAATTTTGTTTGATCCAAATGATGCAACAAATAATACAGTGTATGCTGGTGGTGTAAGTGGAGGTTTATGGAAAAACACGAATATTAGTAATGCAAATACTCAATGGACAAGGGTTCAGAATGTTCCAGGTAACTTATCGGTAACTTCTATTACTGTTGATCCTAGAAACTCTAATACATGGTATGTTGGTACAGGAGAACAGTATACTGCAGGTGATGTTGTAGGTAACGGAGTTTATGTTACTACTAATGGGGGTACTACATGGAATGCAATTAATATACCTGCTTCAGGTACAGCAATTATTAATCATAATGCAAGTAATATTTTCCTTTCAGGAATACATTATGTAAATGATATTTTAGCATGGGATAATGGAGCATCAACAGAATTATTCGTAGCAGTAGGTGCTCACGTTTATGGTGATGCATCTAGTCCAAAAAATTGGCTAGGATTACAATCAGCTGGTATCTATCGTTCTACAAATAATGGAACTACTTGGAATCGAATAGAATCTGCTAACATGAGATATACATTTAGCGGTAATGATTATTATTATGTACCAAATGATTTAGAAGTAAGTGCAAATAATACGATTTGGATGGGAACTATTAAGTCTGTTTTAGATGCTAATAGTGGAGGTAGAGTATACAGTTCAACAAATGGGTCTACTTGGACAGAAGCTGCAGCTTCTCCTTTAACAAATTCAAATAGAGTTGAGTTAGAAACTTCTGCTACGAATGCTAATAAAATTTATGCATTAACTCAAGGAACAACTTCTGCTGCTCCGGTTCATATTTATAAGACAACAAATGGTTTTACTTCAGTAACTTCAACGTCATTACCAAATGATGCAGATACTGGGATATCTTCAACAGATTTTACAAGAGGACAAGCATTTTACGATTTAGTAATTGAAGCTGACCCTACAAATGATAATATTGTTTATGTTGGAGGTATTGATTTATTTAAAACTACTAATGGAGGAACATCATGGTCTCAATTATCTCATTGGTATGGAGGTTTTGGTCATCAAAATGTACATGCTGATCAACACTCAATAGCTTTCGGTAATAATGATTCATCAAAGATATTATTTGGAAATGATGGAGGAGTTTATTATTCTGGAAATTCAGGAGGGGTTATAGGAAAAAGAAATAAAGGATACAATGTTACTCAATTTGTAAAAGCAGCAATTGGACCAGATGGAGCCGGAGATGTTGATGGTATTTTTAGTGCTGGTGCACAAGACAATGGAACACAGGCTTTTAGAAATGCTGTTGCTGGAGTTAATAGCTCGACTGATTTAAGTGATGGTGATGGTTTTTATACGTTTGTTGATAAAGACGGTCAATATATGATAGCTACTTATGTAAGAAATGTTATTTACAGATTTAGTTTACCTTGGAATGGTTTAGGTAGACAACAAGGAGGGGCAACTACTCTTTTTAATGATTCTCAAAATACTGGTGATTTTGTAAATCCAATGGGATACGATAGTCAGGCAAATAGATTATTATCTAATAAATCTACATCTTCAAGCAAGGCTATTTTAAGTATTAATGTAGCAGCAAATAGTAATGGAACAATAACAAATGCACTATTAGATGCTAGTCCTACTGCTTTTCAACCTTCTCCTTTTGCTAATAATTCTTGGTATGTTGGATTGGCTAATGGTAAATTATTAAGATTAACTAATGTTACTAACAGTAGTGCAACTTGGACAAATATTGCTACTCCTTTTGTAGGGTCTGTTTCATCTGTTCGATTTGGAGCTACTGCAAATGATATTTTCGTTACAATTCATAATTATGGTGTAACTAGTGTTTGGGCTACTTCTAATGGAGGTACGAACTGGGTTAGTAAAGAAGGAAATTTACCAAATATTCCTGTAAGAGATTTATTACAAAATCCATTAGATAGAACTGAAGCTATTTTGGCAACTCAATTAGGAGTTTGGTCAACGTCAAACTTTAATGATGCTAATCCAAACTGGACACAAGCATACAATGGAATGAGTGATGTTAGTGTAACATCGTTTGATTATTGGGATGTTAGTGGAGATAATGCAACCAACAAAGTAATTGCTTCTACCTACGGTAGAGGAGTGTTTACAGGATCATTTACGAGTAATGCAGTAGCAGATACACAAGCACCAACAGCACCAGCTAGTTTAGCAACTAGTTCAATTGCAGCAACTAGTTTAACTTTAAATTGGACAGCTTCAACTGATAATGTAGGAGTAACTGGATACGATGTGTTTAGAGGGGCTACTAAAATAGGTTCGTCTACAACAACTTCTTATAATGTAACAGGATTAACAGCAAGTACAGCATATACTTTTACAGTAAAAGCAAAAGATGCAGCTGGAAATATCTCAACGGCAAGTAATACAGCAAGTGCTACTACTACAGCTATTACAATGTCTTGTTCATCAACAATTACATCATTTCCTTATAGTGAAGGATTCGAATCTAATGATGGATGGGTACAAGTAACTGGTGATGATGGAAACTGGGTAAGAAAAAGTGGTAGTACACCATCTAACGGAACTGGACCAAGTTCAGCAACTCAAGGTTCTTTTTATATGTTTTTAGAAGCTTCAACGAATAATAGCCCAGGAAAAATTGGAGCAAATGCAACAGCTATTTTAGAAAGTGCTTGTTTTGATTTGTCTGATAAATCTTCAGCTTCTTTTAGTTTCAAAAACCATATGTATGGGAATAATATAGGGTCTTTAAAAGTTCAAGGATCTTCGAATGGAACAACTTGGACTGACTTATGGTCTGATTCAGGAAGTAAAGGAAACCAATGGAATTCTATTAAAGTTAACTTAAGTGCTTATTTAGGTGCTAATGTTAAGTTAAGAATTGTAGGAACAACTGGTAGTGGTTGGTCTAGTGATATCGCTGTTGATGATTTATCTGTAACAGCAGTTAATGATGGGCCAGATACACAGGCACCTACAGCTCCTAGTAGTTTAACTTCTTCAAGTGTTACTCAAACTTCATTAACATTAGGTTGGACTGCTTCAACTGATGATGTAGGGGTTACTGGATATGATGTTTTTAGAGGTACTACTAAGTTAGCAACTGTAACAACTACTTCTTATAATGTAACAGGATTAACGGCAAATACTGCATATACATTCTCAGTTAAGGCAAAAGATGCTGCTGGAAACGTTTCTTCTGCAAGTAATGTAGTAAATGTTACAACATTGAGTAATGTAGTAAATTATTGTGCTTCAAAAGGAAATAGAGTTACTTATGAATGGATTGATTATGTTTCTTTCGGAGGAATGACAAATACAACTGCTGCAAATGGTGGGTATGGTGATTTTACTTCTAAGGTAGCTACAGTTACTCAAGGAACTACTAATCAAATAGTAGTAAGTGCAGGATTTAATAGTTCTTCTTATACTGAGTACTTTACAGTATGGATTGATTATAATAGAAATGGAACTTTTGAAAGTAGTGAGCAAACCTCTTTAGGTTCTTCTAGTTCAGCTTCAAATAGATCTGCAAATATATCAATACCTGCAGGAGCAACTTTAGGTCAAACAAGAATGCGTGTTTCTATGAAGTATAACGCAGCGTCTACAGCTTGTGAAACATTTGCTGATGGTGAAGTAGAAGATTATACGGTTAATATCGTTAGTTCATCTTCTTCTTTAGCTGGAACTACTTCTTCAAATGATTTATCTGCTGAACCATTAGATAGAGATGGTTTACCAAGTTTAATTGCATATCCTAATCCTGCAATTAACAGCATTATTGTAAAGTTTGGTAACAATGAAAATGTAAATTACAGAATCACTAATACAATTGGTCAAGTTGTGTTAAAAGGTGAAACTATGAATAACACAGTAAATATCTCTAGTTTAAAAAGTGGAATTTACTTATTAGAAGCAAATGATGGTCAAAAATCATTGACTACTAAATTAGTTAAAAGATAATTTTTTAAAACCCTTCTTTCTTTAACTAATGATGACCCTGGGCAAAAGCTCAGGGTTTTTTTATTAATTTTTGTTAACTTAATTTTCTTAAAGAATTACTAACCTATTTCATCTAGCATTTATAATAGTAATGGTTAAAAACAGAAACTGATATAATTTGATTTAAAAGAGTGGAAGAAACTGTAATTTATAAACTCAAAGTAAAATAAAAAGTTAGACATCTTAAATTAATAGTTTTTAAAACTCGAGCATTTTGTTTGGGTTTTTGTTTCTTTGTATAAAATTTAGAAGATGAATTACCTATCGGTTGAGAATATAGCAAAAGCTTATGGAGAAAAAGTGTTATTTCATGACATTTCTTTTGGAATAAATAAAGATCAAAAAATAGCTTTTGTTGCTAAAAACGGTAGTGGTAAAACCTCTATTTTAAATATAGTAGCAGGAGTAGACGAAGCTGATTCTGGACAAGTAGTTAGTAGAAAAGGCATTGATATTGCTTATTTATCACAGGCAGATAATTTAAATGCCGATTTAACTATTGAAGAAACAATTTTTTCTACAGATAACAAAGTTTTATCGATTATTCAACAATACGAAAAAGCATTAGATAATCCAGATAATGCAGAAGCATATCAAGAAGCTTTTGAGTTAATGGAACAACATAATGCATGGGATTTTGAAACTCAATACAAGCAAATTTTATCTAAATTAAAATTAGAAAATTTACAGTTAAAAGTAGGTAAACTATCTGGAGGTCAAAAGAAACGTTTAGCATTGGCAATCGTATTGATAAAAAAACCAGATTTGTTAATATTGGATGAGCCTACCAATCATTTAGATTTAGAAATGATTGAATGGTTAGAAGCTTTTTTTGCTAAAGAAAAAATAACATTATTTATGGTTACACATGATCGTTATTTCTTAGAGCGTGTGTGTAATGAAATTATTGAACTAGACGAAGGAAAGTTATTTAAATACAAAGGAAATTATTCATATTACCTACAAAATAAAGAAGAACGATTAGCACTTGAAGCAACCAATTTAGGGAAAGCAAAAAGTTTATTTAAAAAAGAATTAGACTGGATGCGTCGTCAGCCTAAGGCACGAACAACAAAATCTAAATCTCGTACAGATGATTTTTATAAAATTAAAGAAAAAGCCCATAAACGACGTAACGAACATGAAGTTCAGTTAGAAATTAATATGAAGCGTTTAGGAAGTAAAATTATTGAGCTTCATAAAATGCGAAAATCATTTGATGATAAAGTAATTTTAGACGGGTTTGAATATGTTTTTAAGCGTGGAGAACGTATAGGTATCATTGGTAAAAATGGTACAGGAAAATCTTCTTTTTTGAATATGCTAACTGGTGGTATACCTTTAGATGGTGGAAAAGTTGTTATAGGTGAAACTGTAAAGTTTGGATATTACACTCAGAATGGTATTGAAATAAAACCAGGACAAAAAGTAATTGAAGTAGTTAAAGAGTTTGGTGAATATATTCCATTATCAAAAGGACGAAAAATATCAGCAGGACAATTGTTAGAACGTTTCCTTTTTGATAGGAAAAAGCAGCATGATTTTGTAGAAAAATTAAGTGGAGGTGAGCAAAAACGATTGTATTTATGTGCTGTTTTAATACAGAACCCTAATTTTCTAATTTTAGATGAGCCTACAAACGATTTAGATGTTGTAACCTTAAATGTATTAGAAAATTTCTTATTAGATTATCCTGGTAACTTAATGGTGGTATCTCACGACCGTTATTTTATGGATAAAATAGTTGATAATTTATTTGTGTTTAGAGGTGAAGGACAAATTGATAACTTTCCAGGGAATTACTCTGATTTTAGGGCTTATGAAGACTCAAAGGTAAAAGAATCAAGGGAGATAAAGAAAGAAGTTATAAAACCTGTTAAAACAGCTAAAAAGGCAGTATTAAGTTTTGATGAAAAGCGCGAATGGGGCTTATTAGAAAAAGATATTGAAAAACTTCAAAAAAAGAAACAATTGATTGAAGGGAAATTTATGAATGTTGAATATTCTCCTGAAGAGATTAATGATAAATCAAAAGAACTTCAAGAAACAATTGATAGTTTAGAAAAAAAAGAAGAACGATGGCTCGAACTTTCAATGAAACTTGAAGGTGAATAAATAAGTACATCATAGAGTAAAATTAAAACCCACATTTTACATAAAAAATGTGGGTTTTAATTTTAAAAACAATAGCTTTTATTCTTTATAAATCTTTACGATTAATTCTCCTTTATCATTCATTGATGCTCTATACATACCAGCTGTATTAAACTCAAACGACATGTTACCATTTTTATCAAGAGCAATGATACCACCAGTTCCACCAAGATTCGTAAGTTTGTTTTGAATAACATCATTGGTAGCTTCTTTTAAAGAAACGTTTTTATATTCCATTTGTGCTGCAATATCATGGGCTACAACACCTCTAATAAAATATTCACCCCATCCTGTAGAAGAAACCCCACATGTAGCATTATTTGCATACGTACCTGCTCCAATTATAGGAGAATCTCCTATTCTATTCCAACGCTTATTAGTCATTCCACCAGTAGAAGTACCAGCAGTAATATTTCCTTTTTTATCTAAGGCAACACAACCTACAGTACCAAATTTACTATCTTTAATATCAGTATCATAAAATGCAGATTTTTCATCATGGTCTAATTGTGTCTTCTCTTTATTTTTTATTCGTTGTAAAGATTTGAATCGTTTTTCAGTATAAAAATAACTTGGATCCATAATCTCTAATCCTTTTTCCTTAGCAAAATTATCAGCACCAATTCCTGATAATAATACGTGGTTAGAATTATTCATAACTTGGATGGCTGCAGAAATTGGGTTTTTAACTGTTTTAACACCAGCAACAGCACCAGCATTTAGAGTTTTACCTTCCATTATAGAAGCATCCATTTCATTGGTTTCAGCATTTGTAAAAACTGCACCTTTACCAGCATTAAACAAAGGAGAGTTTTCCATAATATGTATTGATGCTTCAACTGCTTTAGTACTCGAACCACCTTTTTTTAAAATCGAATATCCTGCTTTTATAGCTTCTTCTAATTTTTGTTGGTATGCTTTTTCTTTTTCTGGAGTCATATTCTTTTTTAAAATAGTACCAGCACCTCCGTGAATAATAATAGCAAACTCATTTTGTTTGATATCTTTAGTGTTTTTTGTTTTTTGTTTTTTATCGTTTTTACAACTGCTTAAAAACAACAGCAATAGTAAAATAGTAGTTATTTGTTTCATTTTTTGTGTTAGTGTTTGATAATTAATTTGATATCAAAAATATGACTTTTCAATTTTATGTTACTTTTAATATTTTAGTTTTTAACAAAATTCAATTATTTGTTTGATGTTTGTTTGTTTTTAAAATATTAATAATTAATTATTTACCTTAGTTAAATTCCAAACAAAATGAACTAACTAAACAAATATCATGTTAAATTCCTGTTACTTTATAAGTAGCGTACAAACATTACTAATAACGTTAATATTTTTTTTATACAAATCTCAAAAATTTAAATTAAACAGGTATTTAGGTTTCTTTTTTCTTACCCTTTTTATTGAAACAGTAAAAATAATTTTGTTAAGAACGTATCATAATATTCACTTGATTTTTTTACCAGTAAATTTTAATTTTTTAACTATTGTTTTCTTATTTTTTTATGCATCAGAAACATCTGGTGTTATAATAAAAAACAAGTTTAAATATTATCTACTAGCAATTATAGAAACAGTAGTGTTCTCTGTATTGTTTATTCTTGTTTGGTTTGTTCCTAGCCTTATAGAAAAACTTTTTATTTATGGGTTTATGGATGTTTATATGTTTTCATCATCAATATTTATAGGTTATTTCTGTATCAGAATAATTAAAATTAATTTAATACATAAAAAGAAACTTTTAGAGTACTATGAGGATGTAAAGTATAAAACACTATTATGGCTTACAGCTTTTTGTGTTATATGTATAGCTTTAAATTTTTTAGGTTTTTTTGGACGATTTTTATTTTTGAATAATAAAAGTTATCACATATTAATCGAAGTACTATTTTTGATTTCGTTATACTATATAACCATTGCTAGTTTAGTTCAAATTAACATATCAAACGTTATTAACTTAAATAAAGTTTCTTTGAATGAAATTCAAAAAGAACTTATCGATGTTTGTAAAACAATTGATCATTATATGACAAGTGAAAAATTGTATTTAAATCCTTCACTAAATTTAACTTTTCTGTCAAACTATATTAAAATCCCAGATCGATTAATATCAAAATCTATTAATGAAATTAAGAACAAGAATTTTAACAGGTTTGTACATGAATACAGAATTGAAGAGTTTAAGAGATTAGTTTTAGATAAAAAATATGAAAAATATAGTATTGAAGCTTTAGCTCATGAAGTAGGGTATAATTCACGAGCTTCGTTTTATAAAAACTTTAAAATAATTGTGGGGGTTTCACCACATGATTTTATTAAAAATAAATAAAATAGTATTTATTTATAAGTTATTAATTGTATCAATTTTTTGAGATGTCTCTAAACATGTTTAGAGACATTGTTGCTTTGTTTAATATTTTGTTTTTGTGGTAATTAGCACCTTTAATCATAAACCTTTCTAAACAATGAAAACAAAATTAAATAAACTTTTAATCGTTGTGTTTTTATCAATGATAACTGGAATAACGTATTCCCAAAACAATATTATTATTCTTCAAAACGGAGAAAAAGGTTTGGCTCCTAGGTACGTACAAATACAAGAAAATAGTCAACCAGCTATTAATTCAGCAATCGGTTTTTTAAGAAAAACTTTTAAAATTTCTTCAAACTTTACTTTTACTGAAGTGTCTAATGAAACGGATGAACTTGGTATAACCCATATAAAATATCAACAGTATTTAAATGATATACCAGTTGAAAACGCCTACTATGTTTTACATGCTCGAAAAGGAAAAGTGTATTCAGTAAATGGTGAAATATTTAAAACAATATTAAAAACTAATGGAATTCAAAAAAAATCAAGTATATCATCTGATGAAGCGTTAAGGTTTGCTTTGAAGGAATTGACAGGAAAAGCATTTTCTTGGGGCCATAATCAAATAAAATCTAAGGCAAAAGATGATAATTTAGTTTATATATCTAAAGGAAATAACTTAAATTCAAGTGAATTAGAGCTGGTGTATAAATTTGATTTATATTCTGAAGAGCCTTTTGAAAGAAAAAAAGTATATATAAACGCATCAAATGGAGAAACTGTTTTTACTGAGGTATTAAAACATTCAGCTTTTCCTGGAATGGAGAAACATTCTTGTAAAGAAGAATCGCATACAAAAGAAGAAGAAATGTTTGCTGCAGGTTCTACCCAAACTAGGTTTTATGGAACTAAAAGTATTACAGTTTCTGGTTCAACAGGAAGGTATACTGCTTCTCAAACAGGAAACAGAAATATCTCTATTACTAATTTAAACGGTAGAAGTATAGGTTTTGGAAGTACACCACCATCTGGAGGTTCTGTTATTTCTAGTGCTACTGCTAATGGTTTTGGAAATTCTGGTAATGAAGGTTATTATATGGCTGCTTATTGGGGAGCAGAACAAACATGGGACATGTTTAAAAGTGTTTTTGGTAGGTCAAGCTATAATGGCTCAGGTGGAAAAGTTAATATATTCGTTAATGGCTCAGGTCAAGGAGCAGATAATAATGCATTTTGGGTAGGATCTTGGACATATTTTGGGAATGCTTCAAGTGGAGCTCCTTTCACTCCTCTTGATGTAGTTGGTCATGAAATAGCACATGGAGTTACTCAAACCTCAGCGGGTTTAGTGTATAGAAATGAATCTGGAGCTATGAATGAAGGGTTTAGTGATATTTTTGGATGTTATGCTGAATATTATGCGTTCAATAGGCTAGACTCTAATGTTTGGACCTTAGGAGAAAATATTTCTTTTCAACGTTCTTTATCGAATCCTAAACAACATAGGCAACCAGACACTTACAATGGTACAAATTGGTATACAGGCTCTGGTGATAATGGAGGTGTTCATATTAATAGTGGAGTGTTAAATCACTGGTTTTATATTTTATCACAAGGTAAGCAAGGTTCAAATGATAAAGGAAGTTCATATAATGTAAAAGGAATAGGTATTGAAAAAGCAGCTCAAGTTGCTTACAGGGCACTTACAAGGTATTTAACTTCAAGTTCTAATTATTCATCAGCAAGAAATGCAGTGATAAATGCAGCAACCGATTTATATGGAGCAAATTCTTGTGAATTGGTAGCTACTACTGATGCAATGTATGCTGTAGGTATTGGCTCAAAATATTCAGGTTCTGGGTGTAGTACCTCTGACTGTTCAGTGATTGAAAATGTAATAGCTTCAAATGTATCAGTTGCAAGTGCAACTATAAATTGGACAGCTAAATCAGGGGTTTCTAATTATCAACTTGAATATAAGAAATCTACTGATACTAATTATACCCAAACTACTGTAAATGGAGCTTCTCAAACCTTGACGGGTCTTAGTTCAAATACATTATATCAAGTTAGAGTAACTTATACATGTGATGGGAAATTAGCTACATATTCATCTGTTATTTCATTTAGAACAAAAAATATTATAGATCCTCCCAAGTGTGATCCAGTTACTGGATTAAATATTTCTAATGTTTCTAAAAACTCTGTAGTTCTTTCTTGGAACAGTGTTCCTTCTATTAATTCTTACACCGTTGGATATAGAAAAGAAACTAGTAATAGTTATACAATTACCTCAGCAAATGGATCATCTATTTCAATTAATGGGCTATTACCAAATACAACTTACTTAGCTAGAATTAAATATAGTTGTAATGACGGTGGAGGTGATACTGGCTGTGATGGTGTTTCAGCATATCAGTCATATCCGTCTATTTATATGACTGGTGATAAGGTTACTTATAATGGGAAAAAATATGAAAGTTTAGCTGATAATTTATACAATATTCCTCCTACTGGTAATACACATTCATACTTATGGAAAGATTTAGGACCATGTTCTTCTAGTTTTTCAGCTTTAGAAAACGATTCACCTTATTCAAGCGAAATTAGGTTTACTACATTACAAGATGATACAAATGTTTGTGAAGCAATTAATAATATTGATATTTCTAGTATTACAACAAATAGTGCAGATGTTTCATGGTCACCAGTTTTAGGGATAACTTCTTTCGAATTAGAATATAAAAAATCTTCTGATAGCAGTTATAATTTAGTTAACGTATCTAGTTCATCGTATTCATTTACTAATTTAAGTGCAAGTACTTCATATCAATTAAGAGTTCGTTATACTTGTAGTAATGGAGATAAGTCGCCATATTCAAATACCGTAAGTTTTGTAACTGAAGGCACTACTGGAGGATGTAATGGAATACCAGAATATAGAAATGGTGTTTTTTACCAAAAAGGTGATAAAGTTGTATACAACGGAAATGTGTTTGAAGCTCAAATTACAGTTTGGTGGGCTCCAATTTATGGTTATTGGACAAATTTAGGTCCTTGTAATAACTTAACTGTAAAGCAAAGTTTTAACATAATAACAAATCCTGCAAAAGAAGGAGTGGTAATAGTATCTTTTAATAATTTAAAAGGAACAAACATTCATGTAAATATTTCTGACTTTTCAGGAAATATTCTTGTTAAAAGGATATTAACTAAATTAAAACTAAATTCATTTAATTCACAGCATGAAATAGCTATTCCAAATCTAAAAACTGGAGTATACTTTATTAATGTTAATGGAATGACTAAGAAATTAATAGTAGAATAATTGATTTGTTTTTACAAAAAAGAAGTAGGTTACTTGTAAATACTAAGTATTTGAGTGTTTTATAAAAAGCATCTATTTTTTAAGGGGAAATTAGATTTATAAATAAATTGAGTTTTTACAATTCAATAATCCTACTTCTGGGTTTTAAAGTGTGCCATCTATATAAACTGTTTGTTTTTATAGATGGTTTTTTTAGTAATTAGTCTTTTTGTTTTTTTTAATACAAAAAGTTATAAAAAACAACAAAAAACCTTTGAATGTTTAATTTTTGAAATGTATTTTTATTCGTAGTTTTGTTTCCATAAAAGTTGAACAATAATTAAACTAGAAATAAATGACTGATTTTGGAATTGATAAAGCTATTAAAGAATTAGGCTTAAAAGAAATAAACGATGGAACTTCAACTGGTTCTGTAAATTTTTCTAATGGAGAAATTATTGAATCATACTCTCCAGTTGATGGTAAGTTAATAGGAAAAGTAAAAACTACGACCAGAGAAGATTACGATAAGGTAATGGACGCCGCTACTTCGGCTTTTAAAACTTTTAGAACAATGCCAGCTCCACAAAGAGGAGAAATTGTTCGTCAGTTTGGAAATAAATTAAGAGAATTAAAAGAGCCATTAGGTAAATTAGTTTCTTATGAAATGGGTAAATCTTATCAAGAAGGTTTAGGAGAAGTTCAAGAAATGATTGATATCTGTGATTTTGCAGTAGGTTTATCTCGTCAATTAAACGGGCAAGTAATTCCTTCAGAAAGACCAGGACACGTAATGAGAGAACAATGGCACCCAATTGGTGTGGTAGGAATTATTTCTGCATTTAACTTCCCAGTAGCAGTTTGGGCTTGGAATACTGCTTTAGCTTGGATTTGTGGTGATGTATGTGTATGGAAAGGTTCAGAAAAAGCTCCTTTATGTTCAGTAGCATGTCAAAATATTATTGCAGATGTTTTAAAAGAAAATAACTTACCAGAAGGTATTTCTTGTATTGTTAATGGTGATTATAAAGTAGGAGAGTATATTACTACTGATACTCGTATTCCATTAGTATCTGCTACTGGATCTACAAGAATGGGACGTATTGTTGGAGCAACAGTTGCTGAGCGTTTTGGTAAATCTTTATTAGAATTAGGAGGAAACAACGCAATTATTATTACACCAACTGCAGATTTAACAGTGGTTGTTCCAGGAGCTGTATTTGGAGCAGTAGGAACTTGTGGTCAACGTTGTACATCTACACGTAGATTAATTATTCATGAATCAGTTTACGATAAAGTAAGAGATGCGATAGTTGGTGCTTATGGGCAAATTAAAATTGGAAACCCATTAGATGAAAATAATCACGTAGGACCATTAATTGATAAAGATGCTGTAAATACCTATTTAGCTGCAATAGAAAAAGCAAAAGCTGAAGGAGGAAAAGTATTAGTAGAAGGAGGAGTTTTAGAAGGAGAAGGATACGAAAGTGGATGTTATGTTAAGCCAGCGATTATTGAAGCAGAAAATCATTTTGAAATAGTACAGCATGAAACATTTGCTCCAATTTTATATTTAATGAAATATTCTGGAGAAGTAGAAAATGCTATTGAATTACAAAATGGTGTAGCACAAGGTTTATCATCTTCAATTATGACAAGTGAAATGAAAGAAGCTGAGAAGTTTTTATCATATGCTGGTTCTGATTGTGGTATTGCAAACGTAAATATTGGTACTTCAGGTGCTGAAATTGGAGGTGCTTTTGGTGGTGAAAAAGAAACAGGTGGAGGACGTGAGTCTGGATCTGATGCATGGAAAGTATATATGCGTCGTCAAACAAACACAGTAAATTATTCTGATGAGTTACCATTAGCTCAAGGAATCAAATTTGATTTATAATAGTGTTTTAATAATACTAAAAACCCCATTTAAAATATTTAAATGGGGTTTTTTATTGGGTTTAAGAAAAATTATTGCATAATTACATCTTTCCCTTTTTTTATGTTTTCTATTTTAAAATATTTTGTTTTACCAGCTTTTTTATAGCTTAAAACAGCTTCATTTTCTTTTAATTCAAAAGGAAACTTCTTTTCTGTTTTTTTAGTAGTATTACCGTATTCTTTTTTAGGATCATCATGTAATTGTAAGTCATACTTAGTATTTCCTGAAGAATAATAGTGTCTTCCAATAATATATTTTGAGTTTTCTTTAGTTTCTATAGTTACGTCTATAATTTTATTCATAAAATAGAGTTTTTCAAAAACTACTTTTTTTGGAGAAGAAAAAGCTATTTTTACATCTGTACTGTTATTACCAGGCATACCACCAGTGATATTTACATAGCTAGCTCCTTTAATTGTAAAAGGAGGAGTTTTTTCAAATTGCATGCTAGCGCACTGAGTAAAACTAATAGTTAAAACTAATAGACTGAAGAGTTTCATTATTTTCATTTTGTATTATTTAGTTTCATTAAATTCAAGGAGTATGCCAAGTTACTAATTTATTATAGATTAAAAAATGTTGAATTATAGTTATTGGGAGTTAAAAGAGTGGTTTTCTAATATTGATTTTACCATTATTGGAAGTGGAATTGTGGGGTTAAATTGTGCTTTTCAACTTAAAAATAAATATCCTAAAGCCAAAATAGTTATACTTGAAAAAGGAGTTTTACCCCAAGGGGCTAGCAGTAAAAATGCTGGATTTGCTTGTTTTGGTAGTTTATCTGAACTTATAGATGATTTAAAAACACACAGCAAAGAAGAGGTTTTTAATTTGGTAAAAAAAAGATGGGAAGGCTTACAATTATTACGAACTAATTTAGGGGATGAAAATATAAGCTTTCAACAAAATAAAGGACACGAATTATTTTTAGATACAGGTTTTTATAACGAATGTTTAGATAAGATAGATGAAATAAACATGTTATTAAATCCATTATTTAAAAGAAATGTATTTACTGTTAATGACAATGTTTTTGGATTTGAAAATATCTATAAAAACTATATAACTAATTCTTTAGAAGGTCAAATAGATACTGGTAAAATGGTTACTCAACTATTGAAAAAAGCACAAGATTTAGATATAAAAATATTGAATGGAATTGCTTTAGAAAGTTTTATTGAAGCACAAAACAAGGTACATATCAAAACAAACAGAATTGAGTTTTTTTCCAAAAAATTATTAATAGCAACGAATGGGTTTGCTAAAGAATTATTAAAAGAAGACGTAAAGCCAGCAAGAGCTCAAGTATTGGTTACAAAGCCTATTGAGAATTTACAGATAAAAGGAACATTTCATTTAGATAAAGGATATTATTATTTTAGAAACATTGATAATAGAATATTATTAGGTGGAGGTAGAAACCTAGATTTTAAAACAGAAGAGACTACTAGTTTTGAACAAACCGACTTAATTCAAAATAAGTTAGATGAAATTTTACAAGAAGTTATTTTACCAAATAAGAAAGTTGAAGTTGATTATAGATGGAGTGGAATAATGGGAGTAGGAAATCAAAAAAAAGCAATAGTAAAACAGGTGTCAAATAATGTTTATTGTGGAGTTCGTTTAGGTGGAATGGGAGTTGCAATAGGTAGTTTAATAGGAAAGGAATTAGCAGATTTAACATGAATGTAAAAGAATTATTATATAATGAATGTGAGGCTTTTGTAAATAATCGTTTACAAACAATTGAGAATATTATAAGTTCAAATAAGAAAGCATTACACTCTGAAACAAAAAGCTCAGCAGGTGATAAGCATGAAACAGGACGTGCTATGTTACAATTAGAAATGGAAAAAGCTGGCCAACAATTAAATGGAGTTCAGCAAATGAAAGAAACCTTAGCAAGAATAGTGTTAACTGCCAATTCTAGTACTAGTTGCCTTGGTAGTATTATTGAAACAAATTCGTTTACTTACTTTTTAAGTATTTCAGCAGGTAAAATAATTGTTAATAATAAAACTTTTTTTGCAGTTTCAGTTTCTTCCCCAATAGGAAAGTTATTATTAGGAAAAACTGTTAATGACGAGCTTACTTTTAATGGAAAAAAGATAGCTATAAAAAATATACTTTAATACTAAAAGTAGGGATTGGTAACTTCTAACTGTTTTATAAGAAGTAATTATCAATCTATAACGAGTAGTTTGAATTTTTAAACAGTTTCACTATTAATCTCTAGTGAAACTGTTGTTTTTTTATCTATGTAATTATTATGATTTAAAAATAATTTTTGACCCTCTAAATCAGTTTCTATTAGCCAGTAAAATCCTTTATAATATGAGTTTAAAACGGTAGCAATAATAGTTGATTTTTCTACAATTTTAATTTGATGAGGATATAAAAGTAATTCTGTATCGTTAATGGTAATTTCATTTACATCATCAAATAAAGAAGCTATATATTTTTCTCTAGGTGCTTTATATAGGTTTTTAGGAGTGTTTTTAGCAAGTATTTGATTATTTCTAATTACAATCATTTTATCGGCAAAAGAAAGAGCATCACCACCATCATGCGTAGCTACAATACATGCAATGTTTTTACTTTTTAAATAAGTAAATAAATTTCTTCTTAAAGAGTTCTTTTTAAAATTGTCTATTTGCCCAAAAGGTTCGTCTAGCAATAGTAGCTCTGGTTCTTTAGCAAGCGCTCTAGCAATAGCAACTCGTTGTTGTTGTCCACCACTTAAATTTTTAACTTTCTCATCAGCAAATTCGGTCATTTCAATAACTTCAAGTAACTCTTTTGTTCGTTGTTGTGCTTTCTCAGGGTAAAAACGCGATAAAAATTTTGCAATATTCTCACTTACAGTAGTGTAGGGCATTAAGTCAAAATCTTGCGCCACATATTTAAAAAAATCCATACCAGGAACCAAATGATAAGAAGGCCCTAAAATTTGAGTTTTTTTCCAAAAGATAGTACCTTTATTTACATCTAATAAGCCATAAATAATTTTCAACAATGTAGATTTTCCACAGCCACTTTCTCCCATTATGCATAGGTTTTCTCCTTCTTGTAGTGTAAAACTTACATTTTGTAAAGTGTTGTTTTGTGTAGAATATTGAAAAGAAATATTATTTACGTGTAGCATAGAACAAAAATAAGCAAAGGAATAAAATAATACCTCTTTATATTAAACGATGATTTTTAATTTTTTTATAAAAAAATGCAATAGATTATAAAAGCTACGTCTTTATAATTGAAGAGCGATTAAAAAGCTTATAAATGAACCACGAATCAGAAAATAATAAAAAACTCAAAGCATTTTTTGATAAAGAATATAATGTTCTTAAATCTTACGTTGGATCTAAAATAAAGCAAAATATTAATCAAGATGCTGAAGATATTATTCAAGATGTTGCGCTTAAATTGTTTTCAGGTGTAAGTGGATATTCTCCTATTAATAACGTGGCAAGTTTTGTATACAGGTCATTAAGAAATAAGATTATTGATAGGATGAGGAAGAACAAACAAAATATTTCAGATGAAGACATTGATGATTTAAAGTTAAATGAGCTTACACAAGCTTTATATGGAGCTTCTGAAGATGTTTATTCAGAAGCAATGAAGGAAGAAATTAAAGTAAGAATGTTGAGTTTAAAGCCAATATATAAAGAAATAATTATAGCTATCGATTTTGAAGGGTATACATATAATGAATTAGCACAAGATTTAGGAGTACCAATAGGAACATTAATGTCTAGAAGACATAGAGCATTAGGGCTTTTATTAAAAAAAATAGAATTAAAAAATAACAAGAATTAAAACAGATGGAAAATTTATTTAAAGAAAGGGTTAAAGGAGAATCGTTAGGGATATTTATAGGAAGAATAGTTTTTGGAGTGATAGCAATTATTGGATTAGCCATATTATTTGGGTATGTAATTATGTGGTTATGGAATACATTAATGCCAGAGATATTCGGGTTACCAGTTATTAGTTATTGGCAAGCAGTAGGGTTATTTATTTTGTCTAAAATTTTATTATGCTCTGGAGGAAAACATAGTTCGGACTGCTCTCCAAGAGAAAAAAAGAAGCATAAATTTAGATCTTTTGATAAAAACAGATGTAATAAGAATGTTTCTGACTGGGAACATTATGAAAAATTCTGGAAAGAGGAGGGGAGTGACGCTTACGAAAAATTCAAAGAGCGTATAGATGAAAACAGTAATACAGATACTAAACAAGAATAAATTATGAAATTATTTATTTACGGAACAGATATAAATACTGAACATAAAGTGAAATCGATTCATAAACTATTTAATGAAGATAGTAATATAATTGATGTATCAATTGATATTGAAGATATTGATAATGTTTTACGAATAGAAGCAACTGATTATATAGAAGAAGTTGATATTATTAATAAAGTTGAAAAGAAAGGATTCCATTGTGTGGAATTAGTTGATTAAGTAAAGAAAAATAAAAAAACCGATACATCTGTATCGGTTTTTATTTTAAAAGCAATTCTTAAGAATTGTAATATTTTAAGACTAAGGTTTGTTTACCAAATTCTAACTCTTTCTTCAGGTGTTATATACATTTTATCACCTTCTTTAACGTCAAAAGCTTTGTAAAAAGCATCTACGTTTTTAAGAGGCATATAAGCTCTATATTGTCCAGGAGCATGTGTATTGGTCATGATTAAGTTTTTTAAAGCTTCATCACGCATTTTTGTTCTCCAAATAGTACCCCAAGAAAGGAAGAAACGTTGCTCAGCATTAAAACCGTCAATATCAGCAGGACGACCATTCTTTTTTAAGAAAATTTGTAAACCTTCATAAGCAGCTTGAACTCCTCCTAAATCTCCAATATTTTCTCCTAATGTATATTTACCGTTTAAGTGCATGCTATCTATAGCAATAATATCACTGTATTGTTTAACTAACTTGTCTCCAATAGTTTTAAACTTTTTTGAATCATCTTCTGTCCACCAATTTTTTAAGTTTCCATCACCATCAAAACGAGCACCAGAATCATCAAAACTATGAGAAATTTCATGACCGATAACAGCTCCAATTCCTCCATAGTTTACAGCTTCATCAGCTTTGTAGTTGTAAAAAGGAGGTTGTAAAATTGCTGCTGGAAATACGATTTCATTATTTACTGGATTAAAGTAAGCGTTTACAGTTTGAGGAGACATTCCCCATTCAGTTCTGTCAACTTTCTTACCTAATTTAGCCATGTTTTTATTATAATTCCATTTAGCTACATTAATTGCATTTTCAAAATATGTACCTCCATTTTTTAAGCCTTTTACTTGTAATGCAGAATAATCTTTCCACTTATCAGGATATGCAATTTTAACAGTTAACTTATGTAATTTTGCTAAAGCTTTCTCTTTAGTTTCTTCACTCATCCAAGGTAATTGAGCAATACGTTTTTCGAAACCTAACATTACATTATCAATCATTTCCTTAGCTTTTTTCTTTGCTTCTGGCGGAAATTTAGCATCAACGTATAATTTACCTAAAGCTTCACCGATAGCACCGTTTAAGTTTCCTAAAGCACGCTCATTTCTTGGGCGTTGTTTTTTAGCACCACGCATTGTTTTGCTGTAAAACTCCCAGTTTGCTATTTCTAAATCAGTACTTAATAAGTTAAGTGAAGTGTTAATAGTATTCCAACGTAATACTAATTTGATATCTTCTACAGAACGAGTTGTAAAAATATCATTCATTGCTTTAAAGTACCCAGGATCAGTAACAATTATTTTTTCAATATTGTTAACACCAATTCCTTTTAAATGAGCATCCCAATCAATTGCAGGTGCTAATTCTTGAAGTTCAGCAACTGTCATTGGGTTATACATTTTACGAGTGTCTCTTCGCTCTTCTTTAGTCATCATTGGTTCAGCTAAACTAGCTTCAAAAGCAACAATATTTGCTGCATTTTTTTTAGCAGTAGCTTCATCATCACCAAATTTAACTAACATTTTAGCAACAAACTCTTGGTATTTTTCTAATTTGTCTTTTACTTTTTCATCTACATAATAATCTCTAGATAAACCAAGACCACCACCACTTAAATAACCAGCATTCATACTACTGTTTTTTAAGTCGTTAAAAACACCAAAATCATAAAAACCACCACCTCCGTATTGAGCCATATTAGTTAAATATGTTTCAACATCTTTTTTAGTTTTTATAGCATCAATCTTAGCTAAATATGGAGCTACAGGAGCTATACCTTGTTTATTACGTGATACAGTATCCATGATGCTTTCATAATAGTTCACTGCCTTCTCTTGGTCTGAATCTATTTCATTTCCTTTAGAATCTTTTATTTTTGGAAAATTACCTTCTTCAATAGCTTTATTTAAAATAGCTAATACATCGGCATCCGTTTTTTTACGAAGTTCTCCAAAGCCACCCCAAGAAGTTCTATCGGCAGGAATTTCAGTTTTATCTAACCAAGTACCGTTAACATATCTAAAGAAATCATCTGTAGGTTTAACAGATGTGTCCATGTTTTCTAATATGATACCTTGAGCTTTCTCTTCAGGTTTTTTTTCAGTTTTACAAGCAACAACACCTAAAGAGGCTACAGCTGTTGTAAAAACAAGTTTATGTATGGTTTTCATTATATATAATTAGATTGATTTAATTAAATGCAAAACTTAGATGTTTTCTCTTCAATAGTATTTTTCATCCTTTTCTTTAATAAACTTTTTCGCCAGGTTTATTTAATAAGACAATAAATGGGAGAAAATGTTACAAAGCTTAACTTTTAATTTTTGATTTAGATGGGTTTGGTAATTGATCAAAGCCCATGTTAAATAATGTAAATCCAAATATATCAGCATACTGTTCAATAGTTTTTGCTACTGGGGTACCTGCTCCATGACCTGCATTTGTTTCAATTCTAATTAAAACTGGGTTAGCTCCTTTTTGTTTGTCTTGTAGTTCAGCTGCAAATTTAAAACTATGGGCTGGTACCACTCTATCATCATGGTCACCAGTTGTTACCATAGTTGCAGGATACTTTACATCTTTATTTACATTATGTACAGGTGAATAGCCTTTTAAGTATTCAAACATTTCTTTACTTTGCTCAGAAGTTCCATAGTCATAAGCCCAACCAGCTCCAGCTGTAAATGTGTGATAACGTAACATATCTAATACTCCAACTGCAGGTAGCGCTACTTTCATTAAATCTGGTCGTTGTGTCATAGTTGCTCCAACTAATAAACCACCATTTGATCCACCACGAATAGCTAAATACTCTGATGAGGTATATTTTTCTTTAATTAAATACTCAGCAGCGGCTATAAAATCGTCAAAAACATTTTGTTTTTTTAGTTTAGTTCCTGCATCGTGCCATTTTTTTCCATATTCACCACCACCACGTAAATTAGGTACAGCATACACACCACCTTGTTCCATCCAAACGGCATTTGCAACACTAAAACTTGGCGTTAAACTTACATTAAATCCTCCATAACCATATAGTATAGTAGGATTGTTTCCATCAAGCTTTATTCCTTTTTTATACGTTATAATCATAGGTACTTTTGTACCATCTTTTGAAGTGTAAAATACTTGTTTACTTTCATATCCATCAGCATCAAAAGCAATATTTGGTTTCCAGTATATCTCATAAGTACCATCTTCTGGATTGAATTTATATGAAGATCCAGGAGTGTTATAATTGGTGAATGAAAAATATAACTCTTTAGCTTCTTTTTTTCCTCCAAAACCACCAACAGATCCTACTCCAGGTAATTTTATTTCTCTAACTAATTTTCCATCGTAATCATACTGTAATACTTTTGAAACAGCATCTACCATATATTCAGCAAAGAAATAACCAGAACCAGTTGACGGACTTAATACATTCTCTGTTTCAGGAATAAAATCTTTCCAGTTCTTTTCTGTAGGATTTGATGCATCAACTGTAACTATTTTTTGATTCGGTGCATTAAGGTTAGTAACTAAATATAACTGAGTTCCTTTATTTTCTATAACATAAGTATCACTATTGTCAGTATCTAAAATTGTAACAATAGGATTATTGTCATTTGATAAATCTTTCATTAATAATTTATTCCCAGAAGTAGATATTCTTGGATAAATAAAAAGATACTTACCATCTTCGGTAACACCACCACTAACATATCTATGTTTTTCTTCAGGTTTAGCTCCGAAAATTACCTTGTCTTCTTTTTGACTTGTTCCTAATTTATGGTAATATAATTTATGTTGATCAGTTTTAGCAGATAGCTGACTTCCTTTAGGCTTGTCATAGCTTGAATAGTAGAAACCATCGTTTCCTTTCCATGATATTCCAGAAAATTTAACATCAACAATAGTGTCTTCTTTAATTTCTTTTGACTCAGCATCCATAATGATTACTTTTCTCCAATCACTTCCGCCTTCTGATATTGAATAAGCTAACGTTTTTTTGTCTTTTGAAAAGCTAACCGAACCTAATGATGTAGTTCCGTCTTCTGCAAATGTATTTGGGTCTAAAAAAACCTCTTCTTTACCATCTTTGTCTTTTCTATATAAAACATAATGGTTTTGTAAACCATTGTTTTTATAGAAGTATGTATAGTCGCCTCTTTTAAAAGGAACACCTAATTTTTCGTAATTCCATAATTCAGACAATCGATTTTTTAATTCTTTACGATAAGGAATTTTATCTAAGTAATCGAAAGTAACTTCATTCTCAGCTTTAACCCAAGCTTCAGTTTCTTTACTTTTATCATCTTCTAACCAACGATAGTTGTCTGTTATTTTTGTTCCAAAATAATCATCAACTACGGGAATTTTAGTAGTTTCAGGGTAGTTCACAGTAATGTCTCTTTTTGTGTTTTTTGATTCTTTACAAGCCATAAATATAGAGCCAGTAATTAGAATAGGAATGATTAGTTTTTTCATCTTAAAAAAGAATTAGATAGTTCTCTCAAAGTTAGAAGAAAAATAGGCAAGAGTGTTACATTTTAAGAGGATTTTAACATAAATCCATTTTTTGTAATTATTATCAGTTAAAACGACTAATTTTACAATTAAGAGATTTAAAGTAAAAGTAAGGTTATAATTAATTTTAAAAAATGACAGAAAATTTAACAAAGGAAACTTTTCTTGAAAAGGTTTTTAACTATGAAAAGAATAAAGAATGGAGTTTTGAAGGTGAAATTCCAGCAATTATTGATTTTTATGCTGATTGGTGTGGTCCATGTAAGGCATTAGCTCCTGTTTTAGAAGATTTAAGTAATGAGTATGAAGGTAAAATACATATTTATAAAGTAGATACGGAAGCAGAACAAGAACTTTCTGCAGCGTTTGGTATTCGAAGTATACCTTCTATGCTTTTTTGCCCTAAAGGTGAAGAGCCACAAATGGCAAATGGAGCACTCCCCAAAAAACAAATTGAACAAATAATTGGAGACGTTTTAAAAATAAAAAAGTGATGTTAAAAACATCACTTTTTTTTATGAAATGAACTGTTTTAAGAAACTCAGTGATTATCACTACGGAAGCTTTTTTTTGGTTTTTAATTATTTGATTAGTAGTTTTTTAAGAATTGTGTTTTTAGAGCGTTAAAAACTTAAAAACATCATTTTGTTAAAAACTTCAAGGGATTTGTGAATAAGTATGGCTTTCAATTTTTAGTAAAAATTCCAATCTTTGTTTTCCCCTAACAACCTAAAAATAACACATTAAATTTTAGTTTACAGAATGGCTAGTATTGAACCAATTTTACAAGAGAATAAAGACAGATTTGTAATTTTTCCAATTCAACATAATGACTTATGGGAATGGTACAAAAAACAACAAGCATGTTTTTGGACTGCTGAAGAAATTGATTTATCTGTAGATGTTGTAGATTGGGAAACTAAATTATCAGATGATGAGCGTTATTTTATTAAGCATGTGTTAGCTTTTTTCGCAGCTTCTGATGGAATTGTAAATGAAAACTTAGCTGAAAACTTTGTAAATGAAGTTCAGTATTCTGAAGCAAAGTTCTTTTATGGTTTTCAAATAATGATGGAAAACATTCATTCTGAAACGTATTCATTATTAATAGATACGTATGTGAAAAACGAAGCAGAGAAAGATAGGTTATTTAAAGCTATCGAAATTTTTCCTGCTATTAAAAAGAAAGCTGAATGGGCATTAAAATGGATAGAGTCAGATTCATTTGCTGAACGTTTAATCGCTTTTGCAGCGGTTGAAGGAATATTCTTCTCAGGATCATTTTGTTCTATTTTCTGGTTAAAGAAAAGAGGATTATTACCTGGGCTAGCTTTTTCTAATGAACTAATTTCTCGTGATGAAGGAATGCACTGTGATTTTGCAGTTCATTTACACAATAATCATATTGTAAATAAAGTACCTAAAGACCGAATTCGAGCTATTATTATTGATGCGTTAAGTATTGAAAGAGAGTTTATTACTGAGTCTTTACCTGTGAGTTTAATTGGTATGAATGCCAAATTAATGACACAGTATTTAGAATACGTAACCGATAGGTTATTACTAGAATTTGGATGCGAAAAAGAATACAATGCTACTAATCCATTTGATTTTATGGAAATGATTTCATTAGAAGGAAAAACAAACTTCTTTGAAAAAAGAGTATCTGAGTATCAAAAAGCAGGAGTATCATCTGGTGGTACAGGAGACATTAGCTTCGATGCTGATTTTTAAATAAGAACGACATACTGCTACCCCCTACATGCGGTAAATTTTGCTAAAACACGATTGTGTTTTTAGCATCATAATATTTTCAAAAAGAAATAAAATTATTTTAACATGTATGAGTTATTATAAGCATGATGCTTTAGTGACTCTATAAACCAACTTAAAAACCAATAGTAATAATATGTATGTAGCAAAAAGAGATGGTAGAAAAGAACCTGTAATGTTTGACAAAATTACAGCAAGGGTTAAAAAAATGTGTTACGGATTAAACCAAATTGTTGATCCGGTAAAAGTAGCGATGCGTGTTATTGAAGGGTTGTATGATGGAGTAACTACTTCAGAATTAGACAACTTAGCGGCTGAGGTAGCTGCGACAATGACTACAGCTCATCCTGATTATGCAAAGTTGGCTGCAAGAATTGCTGTATCAAACTTACATAAAGATACAAAGAAATCGTTTTCAGAAACGATGATTGATTTATATGAATATGTAAATCCACGTACAGAAAAAAAATCTCCTTTGTTAGCTGATGATGTGTATGAAATTATCATGAAAAACGCTGATAAATTAGATTCTACTATTATTTATAGTCGTGATTTTAATTACGATTATTTTGGTTTTAAAACTTTAGAACGTTCTTATTTATTAAAATTAAATGGGAATATTGTTGAACGCCCACAGCACATGTTAATGCGTGTGTCTATTGGTATTCATAAAGAAGATATTGACGAAGCAATCGCTACATACGAATTAATGAGTAAAAAATATTTTACACATGCTACGCCAACATTATTCAATGCAGGTACACCTAAACCACAAATGTCATCTTGTTTCTTATTACAAATGCAAGATGATAGTATAGAGGGTATTTACGATACATTGAAACAAACTGCAAAAATTTCGCAATCTGCGGGAGGTATTGGTTTGTCTCTACATAATATTCGTGCAACAGGTAGTTATATTGCTGGTACAAACGGTACATCAAACGGTATTGTACCAATGTTAAAAGTATTTAATGATACTGCACGTTATGTAGATCAAGGAGGAGGAAAGCGTAAGGGTTCTTTCGCAATGTATTTAGAACCTTGGCATGCTGATATTTATGATTTTCTTGATTTAAAGAAAAATCATGGTAAAGAAGAAATGAGAGCACGTGATTTATTTTATGCGATGTGGATTTCTGATTTATTTATGGAGCGTGTGCAAAAAGATGCTGATTGGACGTTAATGTGTCCACATGAATGTCCGCATTTATTTGATAGCTATGGTGAAGAGTTTGAGCGTTTATATACAAGTTACGAAGCCGCTGGAAAAGGTAGAAAAACCATTAAAGCACGTGATTTATGGGAGAAAATTTTAGAATCGCAAATTGAAACAGGTACTCCGTACATGTTATATAAAGATGCTGCTAACCGTAAATCAAATCAAAAGAATTTAGGAACTATTCGTTCTTCAAATTTATGTACTGAAATTATGGAATATACTGCTAAAGATGAGGTAGCAGTATGTAATTTAGCTTCTATAGCAATACCAATGTTTGTTGGTGAAGATGAAAATGGAAATAAGTTTTTTGACCATGATAAGTTATTTAAAGTAACTAAAAAAGTTATTAGAAACTTAGATACGGTAATTGATAGAAATTATTACCCGGTTGTAGAAGCGGAGAATTCGAATGTTCGTCACCGTCCAGTTGGATTAGGAATTCAAGGATTGGCAGATGCATTTATTATGTTACGTATGCCATTTACATCTGATGAAGCTAAAAAGTTAAATCAAGAAATATTTGAAACTTTGTATTTTGCATCTGTAACGTCATCAATGGAAATAGCAAAAGCAAAAGAACCATATTCAACATTTAAAGGTTCACCAATGTCTGAAGGAGAGTTTCAACACAATATGTGGGGAATTAAAGAAGAGGATTTAAGTGGTCGTTGGGATTGGAGTAATTTACGTAAAGAGGTAATGGAGCATGGAGTTCGTAATTCATTATTGGTTGCACCAATGCCTACTGCATCTACTTCTCAAATTTTAGGAAACAATGAAGCTTTTGAGCCATATACTTCTAATATTTATACGCGTAGAGTATTATCTGGTGAGTTTATTGTAGTAAATAAACATTTATTAGAAGATTTAGTAGAGTTGAATTTATGGGATAACAACATGAAGGAAGATATTATGCGTGCAAACGGATCTATCCAGCATATTGAAGAAATCCCTCAAGACTTAAAAGATTTATATAAAACAGTTTGGGAAATGAGTATGAAAGATATTATTGATATGGCTCGCCATAGAGGATATTTTATCGATCAATCTCAATCGTTAAACTTATTTATGAAAGATCCAGATTTTGGTAAGTTAACATCAATGCATTTCTATGCTTGGAAAAGTGGTTTAAAAACAGGAATGTATTATTTACGTACTAAATCGGCAGTAAACGCAAAACAGTTTACATTAAACATTGAGAAGAAAGAAGAAGTAATTGAAGATGATAAACCAATGAGTGCTTCTGAATTTAAAGCAATGGTAGACGCTTCTAAAAATGGAGCGCCAGACGATGATTGCTTAATGTGTGGATCTTAAAACAATAAATTATAAGTGAAAAAAAGAGAAGTCGAAAGGCTTCTCTTTTTTTAGTAAATTCGACAAATTTTATTCAAATGATGAACTGGGAGCAATTACTATCGTTAAAACGATTTGGAGATACACAAAAACGTGAGAGAGCTAAACAAGATGAAACTCGTTTAGGATTTGAAGTAGATTTTGATAGAATTATATTTTCATCAGCTTTTAGAAGTTTACAAGATAAAACCCAGGTAATTCCATTATCAAAAACCGATTTTGTACATACCCGTTTAACGCATAGTTTAGAAGTATCTGTTGTTGGTCGTACATTAGGTAGAAGAGTAGGAAAGGAGCTGTTAAAGCGTCATCCTAAATTAGTAGAATTAGGATATACCTTTAACGATTTTGGTGCCATCGTTGCTGGGGCTTCTGTAATGCATGATATTGGAAATCCGCCTTTTGGTCATTCAGGAGAAAAAGCGATAGGAGAATATTTTAAAACAGGAAAAGGACTTCAATATAAAGAAGAGTTAACTGCTTTAGAGTATCAAGATTTAATAGACTTTGAGGGAAATGCAAACGGTTTAAAAATTTTAACGGAGAGTAGAGATGGTGTTGAGGGTGGTTTACGATTGTCGTATGCTACACTAGGAGCTTTTATTAAGTACCCTAAAGAGAGTTTACCTAAAAAGCCAACCAAACATATAGTAGATAAGAAATATGGCTTCTTTCAGTCGGAAAAGACTGCTTTTCAAGATTTGGTTGAAGATTTAGGATTGAAGCAGAAAGAAAGTACTGGAATTTCCTATTATCGTCACCCCTTAGCGTATTTAGTAGAAGCTGCAGATGATATTTGTTATACAATTATCGATTTTGAAGATGGTATTAACTTAGGTTTAATTGATGAAGATTATGCCTTAGAGTATATGATTAAGTTAGTTAAAAACACGATAGATAGTGCAAAATACCATTCACTAAAACATAAAAAAGATAGAATTAGCTATTTACGAGCGTTGGCAATTGGAGTTTTAATTAATGAGGCAGTAGCTATATTTTTAGCAAATGAGGAGGCTATTTTAAACGGAACTTTTGATAAAGGCTTGTTAGATAAATGTCAATATGAAGCTCAAATAAACGACATTATAAAAATTAGTGTTGCTAAAATTTATAAAAGCAAAGAGGTAGTAGAAAAAGAAGTAGCTGGATATAAAATTATTGCCGATTTATTGGATGTTTTTGTAACTGCTTTAAATAATAAGTTTGATAATAAGCAATCAAATTACGATACCTTAGTATTGAATTTATTACCACAAGAATATCAGCAAGAACGAGAAAATTTATACGATAGAGTAATGCAAATATGTAGTTATATTGCTGGTTTATCTGATGGTTTTGCAATTCGTTTGCATAGAAAAATAATGGGAAATATTGTTTAGGTGAAATTATAACTATACTAAAAATAACTAAATAAGGGATGAATACTGTTTTATTCATCCCTTATTTAATTTTATAAAGGAATGTTATTTAACTTTCTGTAAATAGCATCGTTAATCATTTTACTAAAGGTGTATTTGACATCCTTTAAAAATGGTTCATTTCCCTCATAAGCACCTGAAGGATCTAGTATATATACATTGGGGTCTTCTTTATCCTCATCTAAAAAGAAAATGCTATATATTGCATCAAGCTGGTCAAACACAAAATAAGGTCTATCCATTTTGTAACCTGTGTACTCTAATGATTCTTCACAATCTTCTCTAAGCTGTTCAAAGTCATCCCATTCAAAAACCATCCCCGTCGCTTCGCTTTCACCTCCAATACTTAAATATTCTTCAAAAGCTAATGGAAACTTCTTTCCTTCATTGAACAATTTCCTAATCTCTATTACAGTTTCAATCTCAAGACCTTTCAAGGGAATTCGGCTACTTAAATTTGGAGTATCTTTTAGTTGTTTCATGTATTTTAATTCCATCGTTATTTCTTTTTTTGTTTTTTTAATATTTTTTCATACTTCTTTTTTGCCATTTTTATTTCAGGGTAAGTTCTTGTTAGGTCTGCAAATCCTTTTACAGATTCATCAGATTTTACAATGAATTTTACTTTTTTTTCTATAGATTTCAGGTATTCTTCTAACATCACAAATTCACGAGAACAACTTGAACAAGTAGCAAAAATATTACTGGTTTCAATCACAAATTCATCTGCCTTATGAACATGGTTTTTTAGAAAATTATACACAAATTTTATCTCACTATCGTATTTTCTTGGACGACCTGTTAAATCATAAGCTCCTGTAACAAATGTAATAAATTCATCATAGTTTTTGAATATATCAATGGTATTTGGTGGTGTCGCAGGTGGATTTCCAAACCTCTCTATGATATCTTTTCTCTTTCCTGATAATGAAAATTCGTTAACCTCATCAATTTTTTTACCTTTTTTAAAAAATTTAATATTAAAATCGGCTTGGTTATGCCCTTTTACTAATCCTGGAAATTCATCTAAATATTTTGTAAATAACCCTATAATTTCATCCCTAGTAATAGGAATTAATGATTTAGCTCTCCATAACCTCGTGGTTTCACTTACATTATAAATAAATTTTGGTCTAAAATCAATATAGTTTTTCAAAGTTTTTTCTAATTCTAACTCTGCTATATTTTCAATTTCTTTTAATAACACTTGCTTCCCTTCCGGAGTTAATAGGTTTTTGGGATCTTTAACAGATTTATTTAAAAGTTTATTTAACTCCTTACGTTCTTTTAGAATACTTCTTGCACTGTTTTTAAGTTTTTCCCTTAAAAAAACCGAAACTTCACCAGTCAACGCTACCATTTCTAAATAAAATAAATATTTAGAAATACTTTTTCCTAACTCGGTATCATTAACGTTGGTAAGTTTTAACAGAGTGTTTACGGTTCCTGAACTTACTTCTATAGCTCCAGCTACTGCTTTTGTTGCTGCAATTGCTGTAGTTACTTGTTTGGTTTTATACAATAACTTTTTTCCGTTTTTAAGGAGTTTTACTAAGCGCCCTACTTTAATTAGATTACCAACACCTGATACGGTGGTTAGTATATCAACTCCATATTCTACTCCTGTTAATACATTTTCCCAGAAAGCCTTTTGGTCATTTGCGTATAATAAGAATGCAGGTAGCTTTGTAAAACGTACGCCATCTTTTTGATCTTTGTCTTTTAGTAGAAATGCAGGGTTTTTACCATTTTGTAATACCAATGGTGAAAATGGGTGGTAGCTGTATTGGTGTTTTTCTTGCTTTTCTACTATTATTTTTTGATCACCATCTTCTCTTTCTATTGTTTTTTCTTCAAATCTACCTGTTTTTACACTAACAGAAATATCTATTAGAGGTTGGTCTCCCTTCCAGTTTATGGTAGCATTATCAGAATGAAATCCTAAAATTTTCTTAGATTGATATGCTAAAAGTACAGGGTTTTTATCAGTAATAGCTATTAATTTATTGGTTTTTGGGTTGATATCGGCATATGAACTACTTTTCCAGATACTCCAAATAAAATATACATAGGTTTGAAAATGTTCTCCATTTAAACCATCAATTAGTTTGTATAAAAGTATTTTTTTATCTGCCCTTCTAATTAATAAGTTTTTAATAAAAAGATCGTTTATTTCTATACTTCCAATATCTTTCTCTTCTAGTACTTTAGAACCGTCTATGGTTTTTGTTTTTTGCCTGTGTGTGTACCTGAAATAAAGTATTCTTAATGTTTTTATAATTAAATCTTCCTCATTAATACTTAAATAGTTTCGTATGTAGCCTTTGGCCAACCCTTCTAGTAAATTCCAAAGAGAGTCAGTATTAAATTTATAGTATAATGGTTGCGCTAAATGATATACAATAGCTGCTTTATTATGTAGCTTACTATTATTATAGGCAGGAGCTATTTTTTCAATTAATTTAATTAAAAATAAATTACGCCATTTAGATTGAAAGTCTGTATACTCATTGTAATAGTTAAAAATGGTTTCGTTTAAAAATTGTAGTACCGTAGTTATGTCTTTACAATAAATACGTAGCCCAATAAATTGGTAATCTTCTTCTGCCGGAGGTATGCTTCTTATTTCTGCACTATCTTTTTTATAATAATAGGATAAACAATAGCTAAAACCAGTTCCAAAGGATTTTGTAATAACAGGAAATTTATGAATCAACTCACTTTCAGTATTCGGAACAACTTTAATAGTATCTGCTATTGAATTTCCATATACACTTGTATATTTATATGGAACATTAGAGTAGCTTTTTAAATAGGAAAAAGCACTTGCCTGATAAGCAGCATAGTTGCTTAAATTATTTAATGTTATGGTTTGAATTGAGGCAACTAGTGTGTCTTCTTGGTTTACATAAAAATTATACCCACCATTATAAAATTCATCTGGAATATAAAATTCTTTTACATATTCTTTTATTTCCTCTTCAGGGTATAATATTATGTCTTTTTGGTAGGTGATAGGTTTGTAAAAAATCCCTGTTGTATGTTGCTGTTTTAAAAAAGCATTATTATCCTTATTTAAATATATGGTTTGAAGGGTTATTATTTCTGAAAGATCGACTTCTTTGTATTGTGATCCAAAATCACGAAAAGATTGAGTACTTTCTTCATAAGTAGCATCTTGGGTTATTTTTTTAACCAACACTTCCTGATTTGTTTTACCATTGGAAGTCCCTACCTTTAAAAATTTAATTAAGTCTGTTATGGTTGTAATAGTGTTCATTCTTTTTCTTTTTTTAATTGAATAATCGATATCCAAACCCAATGTTATGAGTAGGTTGGCTAAGTGGATTTACATTTAACCGATAGCTAGCAAACCACCTTCCTTTTCGGTTGTATTGTAGTCCTAAACTTAGGTTATCAAACCTTTGTGTGTTTCCTCCAACTTCAGAAAATAGATATAGTCCGCTTCTATAGGTTTTTGGATGTTCAATAGTTTTAGTAATGGTGATTTCTCTGGGTACCTTTAGTTTGTAGGATAACTGACTGTCTAACAATTTTCCTTTTACCAAATCATAACTATAAATTTCTAAATCAGCATTATTTAAAGTGTCTCGGTATATTTTGGCTGTTATAAAATTGATGGTATCTTTTATAAAAATGGTGTCTTTTATAATTTTGGTAATATCTTTTTTATGAACATATACTTTTTTATACTTTATAGTTTGTACTTTAAAAGTGTCTATTTTAGGTTGCCAAATAGTATCTCTAACAATAGTTATTTTAGGTTTTTCTATTGCTGTTCTTTTTGAAAACAGATTGATGAGTAACAGCAATAATATGCCGACCAATATTATACTATTGGTTTTAGAGTTTGAAAGTTTCATGATTTGTGTTTTATGATTTGAAAAAAAGTGTATGTTTTCTAAAGTGAAGAGTATTCATAGAAATAACATAAAACACGGAGTTTAAAAAAAGGAAAAAGAACCGCTAAAACATAGTTAGCGGTTAATAGTAATTTAGAAATACTTATTTCAAAAATAATGTTCCAGATAATTTAATAAAGCCGTTATTAAAATCAGCAGAATAAAAATTAGTGGAAGGATAAGTTGATAAATAAATTACTCTTTTGCTGTTTTCACTTGTTATTTGTGGTGTAAAATAATCTTTAGGAGCTTCTCGTCCGGATCCGAGAAATATTTGCTCTAATGTGCTATTTGTTTGAAAAAGAGTGTTGCCCACAATATCTGGTAAACTGATATATGTATAGCCACTTAAGTCACCGTTTGTAACTATTCCTGTTAATTGAATGGAGTAATGAAAAATATTTCCTATGATTTTATAAATACCAGTAGCACCTGTAGAACTGTATTGAGAGCTTCCGTTAGTACTACTAGATATAATAGGGTTCCATGTACCTTCTTTATAAAAATCAGCTTTCATCAGCCCTGCATTGCTGGTATCAGCTAATGGTAATACTACATTATTACCGGTGCTAGATTCTATTGTTCTTGTTGAAGCATTATAAGATAAATTTGTTACAGAATTATTAGCACTTGTCGCATTTATAATTGGTTTTTGAGGGTCTGTATTGTCAATAGCAACATTTGTTCCTGCAACTATTGATTGAACACCGTTTAATTTTGCGTTAGGTAAAAGGTCGTTTCCTTGAACTGTATTTTGAACTATAAAAACTCCATTAACCGCTAAGTCTAAATCCGTATTATTGTGTAATTCATCGACATTATTTTGATCTAATAAGGAATGAGGTCTAACAGTTATTTTATTTATTGTTATTACCTTTTGAAGATTGGTGTTAGATATATTTGTTTCGTTTGATGTGTATTTTAAAGCTAAAAATTTATTCGAATTCCTTTCGAATATACCTATTTCAACTTTCAAATCCTTCAATTCACTTGTTAACATTGTGCCTTGAAAGAAATTTGTTCCTAATGTGTTGGAATCAGCGTTTCCTGAAACTCTAAAACTAGTTTGAATATTTACTGGAGTTTCATTCATAACAAGTATAGTTGTATCAACTACCATGTCTGTTGTTCCATAAGTTACACGAGGTAACAAAATAATGGGTTCGTTGTTTATTGCTGAGCCTGAATAAGTAAAAACAGATTTTTTAGGAACTACTGACACACTCCAATTGTCATTTGATTCACCATCAAAAGGACTTCTTCCTTCGTACCTTACTCCATCTTTTAAACTAGAATTAATAACTGGATTTTCCGGATCAGCCTTATTAATTGTAATATTTTTCCCTGCTTGATATTGAATAGCATCGCTTTTTAAATTATTTAAATCAACTGTGAAGGTTGTGTTGTCATCACGTGTAAATGTTGCCATGCCATTTGTGTCAACTGTACCTGAAACTAACCTTGCTAAATTGGTGTCATCTAAATAAGTTGATAAATCGAGTTCTTTAATATTTACTCCATCTTTTAACAAGGATAATTTGTTATTTAGAATATCTGATAAAGTATATTCTGGTACTTTTTGTTCTTGCGTTAGATTTACTTGGCCAGTTTCATCAATTACAAATCGTCGATTGGCTTCTCCTTCTGGTTGTTTTACGTCGATATAACTATCAATTAAATTGGCATACTGTTCTTGGGTAGGTTTATCACCTGTTTCAAAATGTTTTTTTAAAGTTTCTTTATTTTGTCTCATTTTTTACTTTTTTATCTATTTTAAATAATTTTTTTGATAAAAAAGAGGCGCTAAAAACAAGCTGTTAGCGACTAAACTTTTGATTTGTTATTCTTTTTCTTCTAATAAAGGCATTATTATACTTATTGACTTATATACATTGTTTGCTTCTAGTAAACTAAAAACACCTTTACTTTGTGCGTATTCTGTACTTTTAATTAAAAATGTAATTGCTTCCTTTTCTTCTTTCTGTAGGTTTTTCATTTTTTAATGTTTTTATCTACTTGTTTTACCATTCGTTTAAAGTTGTTCTTTTCCATGAATTATTAGCAACACAAACATAAATATAATCTGATGTGTATCTAATGTCTCCTAGATTTCCTGAATCACTAGGTGAGGTAGGTGCTATATTTAATGCACTTACTTTATAAGAAGTTACTTCTAATTCACCACTTAATTTACTTGGTAATTCAACATCTGATTTAATAAAATATGCTTCTCCTGAAACATTTGGTAAAGTATCATTATTAGCCTTTATATAATAAAGATTATTAACAGAAACATCTGATTGGTTCGTACTATCATATTTTAAATCTAAATAATTAAGTGCTATGTCTCCAGTAACTGTACCTCCTATTAAATTAATATCAGAATATGATGCAAATACATCTTTTATAGTTGCTTTAGCATTTGCTAATTCACCTTTTGACCATGATCCTAAAACTGTTTTTATACTAGGGGTTCCAGAGCCTTCAATTTCTGCGTACGCTAAGGCTCCATATACATTGGAAGTGTTCCCTGAACCTTTAAAACTCCCTACAGAATAGGAACCTGCTAATATTCCTGAACTACCAGTTCCAGAGTTTCTTCCAATTAATTGAGCTCCATAAATATTTCCTGAACTACCAGTTCCTTTATAGTCCGCTCTTGATACACTCGCATAAGTAAAATTTGAATTTGTTCCAGAAAAAGAATTATTCAGGTCAAAAAATGCTCCTACATTATTTGATCCATTTATTTCTTCTTTTACCATTGTAATAAGAGATCCCGCTATTGGCTTATCGGTACCTATAAGCATATTTTTTTTAAAATCTATATCCCCTTCAAAAGTTGATTTACCTGATTTAAAATGAAAACTACCGTTTGAATTAATTCTAAATCGTTCAATAGGTTCTGTATTTAAGTAATTAGGAGAAGTACTAAAGGTCATCGCTCCTCCACCATCTCCCAATACGGAAATTCTACCTCCTTTTACTGTAGAAGCCTCACCTGGAATGTTAAATAATATTCCAGTACCTCTTCCTAAGCCACTATTTCCAAAAGTGTTTAAATTTAACGTGTCTACAATATTTGTTGAACCTGATAGTTGTATTGTTTGCTTTTCTGTGTAAGTATTTGCGGTATTTAATTTAGCAAATTGTGTTGTGTCTTCTTTTAAGCCTCTCAAGTTAACTGTAAATGTTGTATTATCATCACGTGTAAAAGTTGCGATGCCATTTTCATCTATTGTTCCAGAAACTAATCGTGCTAAATTAGTGTCATCTATATATGTTGTTAAATCAAGTTCTTTAATTGATTTTCCATCTTTTAGTAAACTCAACTTATTATCAATAATATCAGATAAAGTATATTCTGGTGTTTTTTGTTCTTGTGCAAGATTTACTTCACCAGTTTCGTCAATCACAAATCGTCGATTGGCTTCTCCTTCTGGTTGTTTTGCATCGATATAGCTGTCAATTAAATCTGAAAATTGTTGTTGAGTTGGTTTGTCGCCTTTTTCAAAGTAGGTTTTAATTGTTTTTTTATATTGTTTCATTTTTTATGTTTTACTAAATATATTTTTACTAATAAAAACTTATTACAAGGGGAAATTTCCTTTTGTATTTCTATTGCTTCAGTGTTTTTTGATTTACATAAAAAAGAGACACTAAAAACTAGTTGTTAGTGACTAGACTTTTAAAAAAATGCTTTTTATTTTTTATACAACCTGAGTTGTTATAATATTTCCTGCATTATCAATACTAATTTTATAATTTTTTGTTCCATCTGGTGTTTTAAGTATTACACCCTTTCCTGCATTTGTACTAATATAATCACCTGTGGTAGTCACTTCCATTATATTTTCATCTCCTAAAACTACTTGATTAGATTTAATAGGGTATGCATCATGTCCTAACCCTGAAGAGTTATTTATTTCTTCAAACTCTGTAAAAGTTTGTCTACCTATAGCATTTCCTAAATAGGTTTCATTTAAACATTTTAAAGTATTTAGATCTATAACTTCCCATATAGATATTCTTGGATTTCTAGCTCCAATATTAACTAGTGTTTGGCTAGTTGGGTCAGTAATATCTTTTTCATAAAAAAACAATTTTCTACTTCCTATAGTAAACCCGTGAGAAGTTATAGTTATTTCAGCATTAGATGCTACATCTACAGCTTCAATTACATATTTTTTAGAAGGGTCAGATGATACTACTTTTTTACTTTGTATTAGGTTTGGGTTTAAACTACCAATAAAAGTGTTGTTATTTCCATTAAATCCATATCCTGAATAATCGCCTATAGCTACGTTTCTATCCCCAGTATTTTGACCTAAAGCAAAATAACCATTGGCTACGTTATAATTACCTGTACAATACCTACCTGTCCATCTAGCTCCTGTTATTGTATTGTTCGAGCCTTTAGCTTTTTCTGCTGAAAAAGCTCCAGTAATAACATTATAACTACCTTCTATATCATATCCAGAAGAAAAACCAATACCTATATTGTTAGACCCTTTGACATTTTGTAAAGCTCTAGCTCCGTATGCTGCATTAACACTTCCTTTTGCAGATTTTAATGCATCTCTACCAATACCTAAACTTTTCCAATAATCATCTCCAATAGTAGTTCCGTTATTTACCTTTACACCAAGTCTAAAAAACGGTACACCTTGATGTTCTAATATTACTGCATTTTTATTAGTTATGGTATTATCTTCAAGCTTACCTAAATCTATAGAGTGATTTCCTAAAACAACGTCGTTTGTAGCTCCTGTATATGGTACAAATGAATTATCCTTACTAGAAAAATTGATTACTGGTTGTAATGGGTTGACGGTGTCTATTGTAACATTTGTTCCTGCTTGATATTGAGGAACCGCATCTTTTAAATTACTTAAATCTAGAGTAAATGTAGAATCATCATCACGTGTAAAAGTAGCTATACCATTCGTATCTATACGACCACTAACTAATCTTGCCAAATTAGTGTTATCTAAATATACTGTTAAATCTATTTCTTTAGCAATTATGCCATCTTTTAATAATGCTAATTTATTTCCTGTGATTTCTGATAATGTGTATTCAGGAATATTCAATTTTGAAGCTACTGATACTTCACCAGTTTCATTAATAACAAATCTACGGTTTGCTCCACCTGTTGGTTGTTTAGCATCAATGTAGCTATCTACAAGATCGGAATACTGTTGTTGAGTAGGTTTGTCACCAGTTTCAAAATATGCTTTTAAAGTTTCTTTGTTTTGTTTCATTTTTTACTTTTTTATCGGTTTTATACTTTTTTCTGATAAAAAAGAGGCGCTAAAAACCAGTTGTTAGCGACTAAACTTTTTGTTTTTCAATTGCTCTATTAATATCTAAATATTGTTGTTTTATTTTTCAATTGTAGTAGCAAAACTATTTACTCTAGCTATAAAACTTTTATTTGTTGCGTTAGAATTTGTACTATCTTCATATTCTACGTATAAATCAACTTTTATATTTACATTCATATCTTCTGCTTTCATAATACTTGAGTTAGCTAAGTTTCTTAAATAATAATGTTTAATAGAGCTTGTTTTGTTACCGTTATCTAGAAGTTCTCCAATAGAAAGCCTAATCCATTGAGAAGGTAATGGAACTATTGATTGAAATTCTGTAATAAGTGGTATTTTTTCATTTAAAATGACATTATTAATATTTCTAGCGTCATTTTTGGATTCATATGTATAGAGTAAAACGGAATTAGATACTGTTCCTGATCCATCCCATCCTGTAGAAAACTTAGTATTATTTGACTCTAGATATACTTTAAAAAATATTTTATTGGGTTCTATACTACCTATTGGTGGATTAGTAGGTGCAATATATGATTCACCTATAAAATTAAATATTGCTACTCCTTGAGTGCTATTGATTACATTTCCTGACTGTGAAAGAGAAATCTTTGAGGTAGAATTATTTCCTACACCTTCAATGTTGTTTTGTAAAAAAAATTTAGGATTAAATATTGATGGTTTGTTTTTAATAAAATCAGATTGTGTGCTATCGATTTGATTCCAATCAGGTTGTTCTATATTTAATTTTGAAGCTATTGATACTTCACCATTTTCATCAATTATAAACCTACGATTAGGTTCACCTGTTGGTTGTTTGGCATCAATGTAGCTGTCTACTAAATCGGAATACTGTTGTTGAGTAGGTTTGTCACCAGTTTCAAAATATGCTTTTAAAGTTTCTTTGTTTTGTTTCATTTTTTACTTTTTTATCGGTTTTATACTTTTTTCTGATAAAAAAGAGGCGCTAAAAACTAACAGTTAGCGACTAAACTTTTTCTATTTCTTTTCTTGGTCTTTTTCTTCAGTTATTTGATCTAAAGTATCTTTTAGACCACTTTGTTTTATTAAATTAAGTAGAGCTTTAAAGGGGTTAACTCCGTAAATTTTATTAAAATTTTCTAAAATTGATTTTATTTCAGTAACAGCTATAAAGCCTGCAATTATTTTTAAGAAAGGCACTTCGTTTACAATATGTTTTTCTAAAAAATAAGCGGATATAATTACTAAATTATAAATGAAAAATTTAGATATCGTATTTGCAATTTTTCCACTTTTTATAGGTATTTGTAATTTTAATGCAGCAAATGCTCCGGTTATAAAATCAACCATAATTAAAAACATCATGGTAGTTAACACTCCATTTAAAGGTGATAGTAAAGCTAACAACCAAAAAATGATATGTGTTATTTTATCCATTTTTTCTTAATTTTCTATATTCTAGAACTCTTTTTTTTGGGTATGCTTTTATACTTACACTGTTTCCTTGATTGCCGCCTAACAGGTAAACATATCTTTTAGATTCTTTTATTAAAAAAGCAACATGTCCTTTCCAGCTATTAGGAGATTCTCTCCATAAAACAACTACATCACCTGGTTCGGGTTTATTTGATGAGGTGCCTACGGTTAACCAACTTCTAGCTGTTAACTTATTTGAATATTCGTAGCCCGCTTGTTTAGCTACCCAACTAGCAAAGGCACTACACCATGCTGTCTCGTCTTTAAATTTTGCTCCATCAACCCCTAACGATGTAAAGTAATTTACAATTTGGGGGTGGTCTTTAGAGCCTCTTATTTCTTTTACGCCATATTGTGATAACGCTGTTGATATTAAACTATTCATACAAATGTTTGATTTTAAGCGTTAGCAGACAAAACTTTTAAGTTTCAGATTCTTTTTCTTTTTTTTCTATACCTGATGGAAGTTTAATCTAACTTTTTCGGTTTCTGCTTAACATTAAAAAGGTTAATAAATAAATGAACTATTAGAAAAGCAATACAAATATATAACATATTACTAATTAAATCAAAACAAATTACATGTTTTTTTGTAAATTGTTTTAATGTATTGGTTTTTAAGCTTTTCCTTTATTGAAATAAATAAATCCATTTTTTTATATAAGTAGTGTCTACAAATACACTGTTTTTTGTGTCTATTTGTATTGTAAAACTGTATGAAAAATTAAGAATGGTAAATCGTATTCCGCATCCTTCAATTTCAATACCTAGTTTTTTTTGAAATTCATTACAGTCTTCTTGACGAATACACTCATTAGCGGTTATTAATATGCTAAATAACCTTATAGCTGCTTTAATAATGACTGAGAAGCATATTTGAAAATTTCCTTTTAGAAAAAAATATTTTGAAGCTTTATTGTTGATAATAGAAAGTGATTCCGACAAACCACTACATTGTTTTTTTTAGAATTTTAAAGATTCGTTCGCACAAAAATGTGGGTGCAGTTTTGGATAAGGTTTTCATGGCGTTGTTTTTTAATTTCATATGCATGTTAAACATACAAACATATGTTTTAAAGCGCTGTTAAAATGATACTATAGTTTTGTTAAAGTATGATTTTGATTTATTGGCTGTTTTAAGTTTCTGGTAAAAAGAGCCTGTTTTTTAGACGGTTATTTACTTATCATATAAAAAATATTACCTAAGTTGTAAATTATTAACAAGTCTTTGGGTTAATTTAATAGCTAAATCAATTAAGGGAGGAAGTAGTATTTTCTGTTTTTTTATCTTATTTGTTCATATACACTTTAACCTTGGCGTTGAAACATGTTTAGGAAAAAGGAATATTAATTTTTTAAAAGTTAGATTTATAAAAAGATATTAGAACTGATAGGGAGGAATTGTAAAATTATTCCTCCCTATCACAAATTCATTTAAAATGAACTTTTATCTAATAAATATTTAAGTTACGGTATTTGTTTGACCAATAATATCAAAGTCAACACCATCTGGTGATGTTTTTACACTACTAAACAATCCGCTTTCTTCACAATCTGGATTACATGGTAAGCCCCCTTCATTTAAAGACACAGAATCTGCTTGTAATATAGTCAATGTAGTTGGTACTCGTGTTTCCCAAGTTCCTTCTACTTCTCCTTCTATTGATTGCATTTCTTCTGTAATTGACACGTATAAATCATCGTCCATATCCGTTACCATTCCTTGGCCGTTCCAAATTTCTCCAGTTTTTATATACCAATTTACAGCCTCTTCAAATCCTGGACGTACTGGTACTACTGATCTGGCCATACCGCTTTGTAAAAAAGCTTGAAAAATAGGGTCACTTCCTTCATTATACTCAAAAGAATCTTTCCAGTTTTCTTTTTCAGCATAGAAATATGGGTAAAATGTATAAGCCATAATTTCCCAATCAAATGCTTGTTCAAAAAACTTAACAATTTCAGCATGTTCCTGTAATGGTTTTCGATTATCTTTAAGGTCTACATTAGATCCTTCTTTATAATGATCTCCAGCTGATTTGATATTGTTAAAAGGGTGTGTTATCAAGTCAATAGCAATACGTTTTAATTCACGCTTTTCTATGCTTCTATTAATTTGAGAACTTAATTCTTTTTTCTTTTCACCTGTGGTGTTACCAATATTTTGAGTTAATACATATTCATTATATTCTCTAACTCTATCATTGTATGCGTCTAAAATAGTTTTATAGGTTTCGTTTTGCCATTCTTGATAGGTTTCTTTTGATCTTTCACAAAAAACAGTAACATTAAAGTACCCTGCATAAATATTTTGGGCATAGAATGAAAACGGAATATTTTCTTTAAACGTTCCTGAAAAGTTGTAAAAATGTGAATATCCTGTTCCTCCAATTACTGTTTTTCTATCACTACCTAAACCTATGGAAAGATCTGCTTCATAGTGAGTTGTTCCTGCCCACCAGTTATAAGATGATCCTTTTTTACCTACAGTCCAATTTACAGTTCCTTTTGAGGCAACATACCCTTTAGGAACATCTATTTCATTAAATACATATCCATTAGCAGTATATGTTTGGTCATCTTTTACAAATGACTTTCCAATTTTTATTGATTTGTCAACTGGAGAAGCTACATCTGCGTTGTATTTTGATGCATAAAATTGATAGTTACTCTCATTTAATTGTCCTGCATTTGTAATGCTTATTTTTTCAGGTTTTTTAGGGGTAATAGCATCATTATTATTGGTTTCCTTAAATTTTAAATATTCTTTAATGTAAAATTTTGCTGGTTCTGGCAACGCAAATTCATACATTAAGCGTTTACCATAATTAATTAACTTGTTTTTATAAATTTTATCAACCCAACGATATACTCCTGTAACATGTTTATCTCCTTTGCGGTTGTCAAAACCATGAGTATTATTTTCTTCATACTCTCGTAATATTCGTGAAGTACGCTTCGTACTAATTTTTTGAACTACACGTTCCAGTGCTCTTTCTGTTACATCTTGTGCGTAAGTTTGTGCTTCTAAATTTGAATTTGAGGCAGAATTTGAAGATGATGAATTGTAATTAGTTCCAGCACTAAAGCTAATACCAAATTTTTCTCCACTAACGCTAGCATTTGCTCCAAAATTATTGGCTTTATCTTTGTTCACAACTGATGAAACCTCATTTTGCAATTCGTTACGTTCTGTAGAAGTTGTGTCGGTTAAGTTTTCTACTTCTTTTTCTGAAGTTGTTTCAGATGTTTGTTCTGATACATTTAAATTTCTTGTAGAGCGTTCTTTATATTCACGTGCCATGATATTTTCAATATGAGAAACTTCTCCAGGTACATAGCAACAAACTTCTTGCTCAACACGCCTAAAATCAGCAATTCCTAATTGAGATACTCCGTGTAGTACAGTTTCTTCTATATTCGTAGTTCCTGAACCTGTATCTTCTCCTCCTTCTAAAACTTGACAAACACCAGAGTAGCGACCGCTATATCTAGCCATAGTTCCAAATACTAAATAATCTTTAGAAATAAATAAAGAAGAGTCGAAACTAAGCTTTACTCCATTACTTAAAGTTAATTCACCTGAAAAGTCACAATTTCCTATAGGAACGGGTAATAAACTTCCTGTGTCAGGGAAAAGTTGTAAACTTAATAAACCATTTGTTTCAGAAACTTTTCTTATTTCAGTTCTTGAAAATGTGGTTCCAGAACTATGCTTAAGTGTATAAGATGCATTTATAACATTGATATTCTCGTTCCCAACGTTCAAAATCATAGAAATATAATTATATCCATATGTAGTTGATGGTGATATTCCTCCAAAATAAGAGTATAATTTAACCCCGTTTAAAGGGTTTACAATTACATTTGAGCCTCCTATATTAATTTTCTCAATCTCTTTTGGTGTATTGTCAAGTATGTTTTTATATTCTTCTCTTATTTTTTCTTTTAAAACTGAAGAAACCTCCCTAAAGCTAGTAAGTTTTTTTAACTCTTCTGACTTTAATAATTTTTTAGTTTCTTGAGAAAAACTATTGCCATCTTCTGAATTTCCAACACTATCTCCATCTCTTGATATTTCAGTTTTCTCTTGAAATTCAAATTTTGGTAATTGTAGTTCTGGAAATACGTCTACTTCCTTTGAGTATCCTTCTTTATTTAAAAGAGTTTGTTTGTTAGGGATAGCGTCTCTTTTAATTTGAGTAATAGAGGCGTCGTATGTTTTTAATTCACTTTCATAACGTAACTTTTCTTCCTTTTTATGTAGTAATTCTGCTTGTTCGAGTTCTTTTAAAGAAATTTCATATTGTTTAATCCTATCTTTTGTTAAGGCGGTTTCTAAATGGGATTTCAAGTGTTTTTGAGAGTCTCTTGATGTACTAGAATCAATTCCGTTAGTTTTTTTTTGAGCTGCAATAATTATATCCTTAGGTATGATTATGCTTGCCTTCGCTCTACGTGTAAACTCTTCTTTTTCTTTTTTTGCAAAAATTGGAGACCCGCCTTTAGGTATAATTGTAGGTTGAAAATTTTTAAACCTTTCTAAAAACTTACGACCGATTAACACTTGAATAATTGATTCTCTTACTGTGGTAGATTTTTTATTAATAATGTTATAAAAAAGTTGATCCCACATTACTTCTTCAAAATCTACGATTCGTTTACTTACTCCGTCTTTTGGTAAGTTTTTTGTTATATTTTCAAATGTAAGATTGGTTTTGTTTCTCCCCAACCAAAGTGAAAACCTGTACAATTCTGAATCTGCAGCTTTTACACTAGAGCGTGTTTTGTATGGAGTGAAACCTGTTTTATACGCTGCTAATAATATTGTTGTTTTTTCTTCTTTATTTACTATTCCTTCAATAGCTGTAAGCGCCTTGTTGTTTAAATTTTGACCTTCTGGAAATGAAACAAAACCTGTTTCTTTGTCTTCAATTGTTTGTGGGCTTCGTAATGTTACAAACCTAAATAGGTTTGATTTAATTGGTTTTTTACTCATTTTAATAGATTTTAATTTTTTTAAATAAGCTCAATTGAGCAACTGTTTTTTGCTTTTCTAACAGTTTCTGCTTCGTGTTTTGAACTTAATTCAATAAAATGTTTGAATTAAAAGGATGAGGTTTTAAAAAAATGATTGAAATCAAGTTAAAATCTCTAAAACGCAATTACCAAAACTATACAAATGTTTGATTTTTAAAGTTTTTTTGTATATTAGCAATTAATTACAGTGCAAATATAACACATTTTACAAATTAAACAAAACAAAAGTTTAATTAATTATGTAAAATGTTTAATTTTTTCAAAAATATGAAGGTATGGGGATATCAGAAAAAATAGCAACTATTAGAAACGCTTTTAATTTAAATAATTTCTCTTTTTCAAAACGAATTGGAGTTACTGGAACTACTGTAGATAGTATAATTAATGGAAGGCCACAGGCAGATGGAACTAGAAAAAAAACGAAGCCTGGATATGATGTTCTTACTGCGATTATTAATGAATTTAATATAAATCCTGATTATTTATTTGGAAAAAGTGATGTTATGCTAACGTCTGAAGTAAAAAATACTCCAACATATTCTGGAGTTCCTCAGGTGGTATCTGTTAATGAATCAGGTAATGAAAATGTAATTTATGTACCTATTCAAGCAAGAGCTGGGTATTTAAATGGTTATGGAGATTCTAATTATATTGAACAATTACCTTCTTTTCATATGCCACATTTAAATAATGGAACCTTCCGTTGTTTTGAAGTACAAGGTAATTCTATGGTGCGAACGTTTTTTGACGGCGATTTGGTTTTTGGTAAGTATGTTGAAAACCTTATTGACATTAAAGATGGTCGTGTGTATATTATAGTTAGTAAAAATGATGGTATCGTGTTAAAAAGAGTTATTAATAGAATTCATGAACGTGGTAAGCTTATTTTAAAAAGCGATAACAAGGATGGTAATTATCCAATGTATACTATAAATGCCGAGGAAATTATGGAGGTTTGGTATGTTTCTATGTTTGCGTCTAAGCAAATGCCTGAGCCAGTTGATGTTTATGATAGGTTGCATGATTTAGAAAGTAAAATTGTTGAATTACAAGAGCAGGTTAATAGCAAAAACTAACATAAACATTCATGTTTAAAAAAATTCTGTTGTTGCTCATTTTTACAAGCACTTCTTTGTTTTCTCAATCAAATTGGGGGAAATTTAAACAGCTGTCTACTCCAAAAAAGGTTTGGGTGTTTTTTCATCCATTCAAAGCTAAAAAAGCATTGCTTATTTCAAAAGAAGCATATAGAGTTGCAGACTCCATTCAAAAATCACCTTTATTAGATGGTGATGCTTCTGGTGGGCAAGTAGACGCTTTTCGTCATGCTTTTTGGATGGCTCGTTTACGTCAAAAAATAGGTAAAAAGGCTGCCCGCTCTCTAGGTAGAGCTCATGAAAAAGAAAATTATCAGACTTTTCAAAAGCGTAAATTAGAAGATGGTGTTGTTCCTGATAAAATATCTTCTTCTATGGATTTATTTAATAATGATGTTGGGTTAACTTTTACTAAAAAAGGAAGTGTAGCCTCTAAAGAAGGATTGATTTATCAGATAATAAACGCCATACATCAAGGAAGATTAAAGATTATTAAAAAAGATAAACGAGGTAAGTTTTTAACTTGTAAAGGTGCTGTTATTTCAAATGAATCGTTACAAGGGAAATGGGTAAATAATAAGTGTTTGGTGTTTTCTAATAAAAAAAGTTGATGCAAAAAGTATATTTTATCTCAGGCACTATGTGTACCATTGATTTATGGCAATTTGTGTTTCCTAAATTAGAAAATGTAAAGCTAATTCATATTGATATTACGCATGCTATTTCTTTTAGTGAAATTAATAATATTATTTTAACTGAAATTGAAGAGCCAGCGATAATTGTAGGGTTTTCTTTAGGTGGGTTTTCTGCTATGAATTTCGCTGTTACTTATCCAGAAAAGGTAAAGCAATTAGTAGTAATTGCAGCGAATACTAACGGATTGAATCAGAATGAAATTCAATTACGAAAAAGCACAATTGATTTTTTAGAGAAACATAAATATAAAGGTATTTCAAAAGTTAGAATTCAGCAGTTTCTTCATTCTAGCAACCATCAAAATGAAAAAGTTATATCTATTATCAAAAAAATGGATAGTGATTTAGGTAAAGAGGTTTTAATACGTCAACTAAAAGCTACTTCTTCAAGAGTTGATATTTCTGAGGAAGTTTCAAAATTAAAAATCCCTATTTTATTTATTTCGGCCGAAAATGATGCTTTAGTTTCATCAAAAGAGATAAAAGTGATTGCTAATAATGCCTTAAAGGGGAGGCATGTTAGTGTTAAAAACTGTGGACATATGATTCCTATTGAAAAACCAGAAGAGATAGCTGAGATGCTAAAAATCATAATATAGTTGCTAAAAAAATAATCCTTAAGGTTAAATCTTCAAGGATTATTTTAGATTAAAACGTACTTTACTATTTAAAATTTTAAAATGGGGGGATTTCAATTTTTAGATTAAATTTTTTCCCACCAACATCCTAAACAGTTAACGGAAGTATTACAGCCACTTCCTGTGTCTAATCTTTTTTCAATACCTCCATTATTTGTAGCATATGCGCAATAACGAACGTCTAATTTTCCTCCTAGAATTTCTTTTTGTTCTTTTTTTGTAAGAATTGATGACTTTAAAAAATCTAATTGAGTTTTCATTTTCTTTTACTTTTTGGTTAGTTATTTCAAAACTAAGTGTTGTATTTTACTTTTCACTCACCCTTTTCGGGTGATTCTTTTAAGCTGTTGATATCGTTCTGTACTGTTTATCAGTTTGTAATAGTGTTTTCCATTTTCTACTAATGATTAGTGAAAGCAGTTTATTTATACCCATTCTAAATATTTAATAAAACAATTCGTAAAGTTTGTTCAAGTAGCATGTACCACTTAAATTTGTACTTATTATTTAATCAATAAACAAAATAATGAGCGGATTACTAAAATCTTCTATCGGAAGAAAGTTTGCCATGGCACTTTCGGCATTCTTCCTGATGTTTTTCTTATTACAACATTTTGCAATTAACATTACCTCGATTTTTCCAGATGATGGAGCAACATTCAATAAAATGTCGCACTTTATGGGGACAAATCCGTTAATTCAATATGTAATGCAACCTGTATTAATTTTCGGAGTTGTTTTTCACTTTGTAATGGGATTCGTCTTAGAATTAAAAAACAAGAGTGCACGTAAAGTAAGTTATGCTAAAAATAACGGAGCAGCAAATTCTACTTGGATGAGCAGAAACATGATTTGGTCTGGTTTAGCGATTTTGGCGTTCGTGGTATTACACTTTATTGATTTTTGGTTTCCAGAAATCAACACCAAATTTATAAAAGGTGATTGGAGTGGATTACATGATGGAGAGTTAAGATACTTCCATGAGTTACAACACAAATTTTTAAACCCAGCAAGAGTTGGTGCTTACGTTGTAGCATTCGGATTCTTAGCAATGCACTTATTACATGGGTTTAATTCTGCATTCCAATCAGTTGGAGCAAATAATAAATATACTAAAGGATTGAAAACATTTAGTAAAGTTTATGCAATAGGTATTCCTGTTGGATTTATAATTATCGCTTTATTTCACCATTTCAATCAATAATACGAAACAAGTATGGCAACTTTAGATTCAAAAATTCCAAAAGGTCCATTAAAAGATAAATGGACAACTTATAAAGATAAAATTGACTTGGTAAACCCTGCCAACAAACGTTTAATAGATGTTATTGTTGTAGGTACAGGTTTAGCAGGTGGTTCTGCTTCAGCTACATTAGCTGAGTTAGGATACAACGTAAAAGCTTTTGCTTATCAAGATTCACCTCGTAGAGCACACTCTATTGCTGCTCAAGGAGGAATCAATGCTGCAAAAAATTATCAAGGTGATGGTGATTCATTTTACCGTTTATTCTATGATACTGTAAAAGGAGGAGATTACCGTTCACGTGAAGCAAACGTTCATCGTTTAGCTGAGGTTTCTGCAAATATTATTGATCAATGTGTAGCACAAGGAGTTCCTTTTGCTCGTGATTATGGTGGTTTGTTAGATAACCGTTCGTTTGGTGGAGTATTAGTATCTCGTACTTTTTATGCAAAAGGTCAAACTGGACAACAATTATTGTTAGGAGCATATTCTGCAATGAATCGTCAAATTGCTCGTGGTAAGATTGAAATGTTCAATCGTCATGAAATGTTAGATGTAGTTATTGTTGATGGAAAAGCTCGTGGTATTATAGCTCGTAATTTGGTTACTGGTGAAATAGAGCGTCATTCTGCTCACGCAGTAGTTATTGCTTCAGGAGGTTATGGAAATGTATATTTCTTATCAACCAACGCAATGGGTTCTAATGCAACTGCAGCATGGAAAATACATAAAAAAGGAGCGTATTTCGCTAACCCTTGTTATACACAAATTCACCCAACGTGTATTCCACGTTCAGGAGATTATCAGTCTAAGTTAACGTTAATGTCAGAATCATTACGTAATGATGGACGTATCTGGGTACCAAAAAACATGGAAGATGTAATGGCAATTAGAGAAGGTCGTAAAAAGCCAACTGATTTGTCAGAAGATGAAAGAGATTATTATTTAGAAAGAAGATATCCTGCATTTGGTAACTTAGTACCTCGTGATGTTGCCTCACGTGCAGCAAAAGAGAGATGTGATGCTGGTTTTGGTGTTAACGCAACTGGTGAGGCTGTATATTTAGATTTTAAATCAGCTATTGACCGTTATGGTAAAGAGCAAGCAAAATTAAAAGGTATTAGTAATGCATCTGCTGCTAAGATATATGAATTAGGACAAGCTATTGTAGAAGCAAAATACGGTAACTTATTCCAAATGTATGAAAAGATTGTTGATGACAATCCATATGAAACACCAATGATGATTTATCCGGCAACACACTATACAATGGGTGGTGTTTGGGTTGATTATAACTTAATGACAACTGTTGATGGTTTATACTGTATTGGAGAGGCAAACTTCTCTGATCATGGAGCAAACCGTTTAGGGGCTTCTGCATTAATGCAAGGTTTAGCTGATGGGTATTTTGTATTACCATATACAATTGGAGATTATTTATCTGGAGATATTCGTACAGGTAAAATTCCTACAGATTCTAAAGAGTTTGATGAAGCTGAAAAAGAAGTTACGGATAGAATTAATTTCTTTGTAAATAATAAAGGAGAGCATTCAGTAGATTATTACCACAAAAAGTTAGGAAAAATTATGTGGGAAAAATGTGGAATGGCTCGTAACGAAAAAGGTTTAAAAGAAGCAATGGCTGAAATTAAAGCTTTACGTGAAGATTTCTGGAAAAACGTAACAGTACCTGGCGATGCGAATGAAATGAATCCTGAGCTAGAAAAAGCAGGTCGTGTAGCAGATTTCTTAGAGTTAGGTGAATTGTTTGCTAAAGATGCTTTAGATAGAAATGAATCTTGTGGAGGTCACTTTAGAGAAGAGTCTGTTGAGTTAGATGGGCTTCAAAAAGGTGAGGCTAAGCGTAATGATAAAGATTATGCATATGTAGCAGCTTGGGAATATAAAGGTGAACCAGCTGATGCAGTTTTACATAAAGAAGAATTAGAGTTTAACGATATTGAATTAAAACAACGTTCATACAAATAAGATAGTATTATGAATTTAACACTTAAAATTTGGCGTCAAAAGGGTGCAAGTGATAAAGGAAAGATGGTCGATTATAAAGTGACCGATATTTCTGAGCATATGTCTTTCTTAGAAATGATGGATGTATTAAATGAACAATTAATTAATCAAGGTGAAGAGCCTGTTGCTTTTGATCATGATTGTCGTGAAGGAATTTGCGGAATGTGTTCAATGTATATTAATGGAGAAGCTCATGGGCCTGATCGTGGTGTAACTACATGTCAATTACACATGCGTATGTTTAAAGATGGTGATACAATTACTATTGAACCATGGAGAGCTGCTGCTTTTCCTGTAATAAAAGATTTAGTAGTTGATAGAAGTTCTTTTGAACGTATTCAACAGTCTGGTGGATATATTTCTGTAAATACTTCAGGAAATACTCAAGATGCTAACGCTATTCCTATTTCAAAAGAAGCTGCTGATAAAGCTATGGATGCTGCAACTTGTATTGGTTGTGGAGCATGTGTAGCAACTTGTAAAAATTCTTCTGCAATGTTATTTGTTGGTGCTAAGGTGTCTCAATATGCTTTATTACCTCAAGGACAAGTAGAAGCTACTGAACGTGTTAAAAACATGGTAGCTCAAATGGATTTAGAAGGTTTTGGTAACTGTACTAATACAGGAGCTTGTGAAATAGAGTGTCCTAAAGGTATTTCTTTAGAAAATATTGCTCGAATGAATTCTGAGTTTTTAAAAGCAAACTTCAAAGGATAAAAAATATTTTTTTTTGCATATAAAAAAAGCGAAGTTGATCAACTTCGCTTTTTTATATTCTTCACTTATTCCTAATATTAGAACGCTTAAGGTTTTTTTTATTTAGTAAGTGAAAATAGAGATACTTTTGATTTTTGTTGATTAACCAAGCATTAAAATTCGGGGGGATTGAAATGTAAAAACAATCACAAATTCAAAGGTTTTATAAGTTTATTTAAACTTATAAAAAAAACCTGAGTGAAAACTCAGGTTTTTGTTTGTTATACCAAATAGGTTAATTAGGTTTTATAATTAAACCTTGGTTTTATCTTTTTTTAATTTTGAAACAAATCCCTTTATTTTAATCATTGTTCTCTTGTTTTTAGCGTTTGAATAGATAGTTACCGCTTTTGAAAAACTTCCAGGTCTGTTTGTGTCATAAGAAACCTCTATTTGACCCTTTTTACCAGGCATAATCGGTTTTTCTGGTTTTTTTGGAACAGCACACCCACAAGTAGATTTAATCTCTTTAATTATTAAAGGAGCGTCTCCAATATTAGTAAACTCAAATGTTCTTGTTCCTTCAGATCCTTGAGCTATCTTTCCATAATTGATAGTCTCTTTTTCAAATTTGAACTCTTGGGCTGAACTTGTTATTGATAATAGGCAAATAACTGTAAATAATAATAATGTTTTCATAATATATAAATTTAGGGTATTACTGGTTTATTTCTGTTTTAATTTTCTTAATCATATTAGCTATGTTTTTATCATTAGGATCTAATTTTTGTGCTTTATTATAACTACTTAAAGCTTTATTATAATTTTTAGTGGTAAAATAAGCTTCACCTAAACTGTCAAAAACATTTGCTTTGTATGGGTACATTTTGGTGTTTAACTCAAAAACGAATACTGCCTTTTCTAGTTGATTTGAGCGTAATAATTTATACCCATAAGTGTTTAACTCTCTACTACCCTTTGTAAACTCAGCTAGTGAAGCGGCTAGTTTATTTTCTTCATTTTTTAATTCTTTTATTGTTTTTTTCTCCAGCATTTTATGTAAATACTCAACCACAATGTATTGTGGTGAATATTTTTTCCTACTTATTATAGTAAGTATGTCTCTTTCAAAATCTTGTTTTGGGTATTCTACTATTCGTGCTACTTCTTTGTTGTTTTTATAAAAAATGAATGTTGGCACTCTGTGTATATTTAATCCTTTTTCTTCTCCATTAGGAGATGCTTTATAGGCTTCTGGCTTTTTATCTACAGCAATCACCTCTAATTGACTTTTATTAAAATGAGTTTCATCAATTACTTTATAAAATTTTGGTAATTCTCGTTTACTATCTCCACACCAGCTTCCATAAAAAGCTTTAATAGTATAATTTTGAATAGAATCTTTTAATTGGGTTATAATTTTATCATTTGTTAAATAACTATCGTAATTTTTTTTAAACCATTTAAAATTTTCATTCTCAAAAGCTTTTTTGTTTGTTTTTCCCAAAAGCATTGGTTTTCCTTTACTATCTTTTGATAGAGTGTTGAGTTGTTGTCCTGTTATAAAATAGCTTGTTAGAAGAAAAATAATTGTTATCGTTTTTTTTCATGTTATATTGATTATTAAACCTTATTTTTTAATTAAAGCTCCTATTGCATTGATTTTTCTAAATCTTGAAAAGGAATAATAGTTTTTACTTTATGACTTTCTACTGGCCAGGATTGAATAATAGTTTTTACATTCAATTTTAACTCTTGGATACTATTATATAATCCTCTTTGTCTAGCATTGGCTTTACCAATAACTCCTGTTTTTGGAATCCAACAAAGGTCATCTTGGAATAGTAGTTTTTCTTTAGGGAAGTAGTATATCAAGTAATCTTTAGTATGTGCTGACTTTTCTCCTATAAAGTAAATGTTCAACTTGTTTTTATTCCCAATTATAAGGCTATCTTGTATTGTTTGAGTTTTTAATTTTTTTGGTTCAAAGTGTAAACTATCAGGTTGAATACTATGGGATGCATTCCCTATATATTCAATATATTCTTTACTAATTTTTGTACACAAAATAGTTGCTTCTTTATGTACAAAAGCTCTTACTCCTCCTAAATAGTGAGGATGATGATGACCAAAAACAAAATACTTTATTGGTTTAGAAGGAGCTATTTTTTTTACTTCCGATATAATAAGTTCTCCATTTCTACTATTAAGAGGCGCTTCTGCTACTAACATAAAATCTTCAAACTCAACAACCATAATTTTATCTTCAGTATGTATTAGATTTATGAAATGAATAAAATCATTGTACTTCTCTGTTTTTATTTGAGTTTTGTTTTCCGGTTTTGAAGTAATAAATCTGTAATCATTAGGTTTGTAAAGTAGCTGTAGTTTATCAGGTATTATTTCTAAGTTATAAATTGCTACTTTATCAACTACTTTTTCATTAATTTTTTTAATTTTAATTTTACTCGGATAGTTTAACGTTTTACTTTTTTTATACGATGAATATATATAAGATGTAACCACATCTCCATACAATTCATCGTAGGTTAAATAGGTGATTTTATTAATTAGATTTGTTGATTTATTGATATGTAATTCAACAGGGATTTCACCAATATTTATTGAGTAAATGTTACTTTCTGGACTTGTTTTTGTGGCTAATTTATTTGTGTTTTCAACAAAATAATTAAGTAAATAAATAGGGGAGTACCTAGCAGATTTAATTAATTGTTCCAAGTACATTTTATTGGTAATTGGACTTAATGTTTTTTTACCATAATCTACATGCAATAATGTGTTCTTATAATATTCAATTTTAGAATAATATTTTCTTTTACGTTTGGTTGTTAATGTATCATTTTTTAAAAATCGGTTTTGATTAACCCATATATTTCCACAGATTGAATATTTTGTTTTTTCCCAAGGTTTAAAGTTATGTCCTAATTTATTTAACTCTTCATTAAAATAAAACGTAACAAGGTTTTTATCTATAATTTTACCCTGCTTTTCCCAACATTTTTTAAGAGGTGTAGTTGTTGAGAAAGACTCCATTGTTACTATTAAAACTGAAATAATTAAAAAGGGTATACTATAAATACGCACTTTTTGTTTTATGTTCAATGTTGTGTACTTGTTTCTCATATATTAGATGTAATGATCTTCACGAAAATATTACAGATCTAGCTAGTTAAAAAAAGATAAGTACCTACAGCATAAAAACTTGTATTAACAACCTCAATACCGCAGTACGTACTATTTAAATAGTAGTTGATACTTGTTTTTTGATTAATGGAGCTATTTTCATACCTTCCTAAATAATTTATGCAAACACTAAAAAAACATAGTACACAAATACTAATTCATCTTCTTTTTTGGATGTTGTTTGTATTTGTATCTTTATTTGTTTTCACTCCCTATTATTGGGCTGAAAATCCATTTTTACAGTACTTTTTTATATTGGTTGTACTAGTTTATGTTAATAACCAATTATTGCTTCCATTTTTTGTAAGGAAGAAATGGTATCTTTTGTATACTTTCTTATTTCTTTTAATTTCATTTTTAGCAACACAATTATATTGTAATGTATTTGCACTTTGTGGTTGCTCAATTATGAAGTGTTTAAGTGATTATTTATGGCAAACTCTAGTTCCGCTTATCTTTTTTGCATTTGTATGGATTTTATTCAGATATATTGATCAAACTAAGGAAGTAGAAAAGATTAAGCAAGAGAGAACAGAAATGGAATTGAAATTTTTAAAATCACAGATAAATCCACATGTTTTATTTAATAATTTAAATACAATTTATTCTTATTCAATTGAAAAACCGAATGAAACACCAGATTTGATTTTAAAATTATCAGATAATTTAAAACATGTTTTATACGAGAGTAATGCTAAAAAAGTTAGTTTAAAAAAGGAGATCCATTTTATTAAAAACTATATTGAGTTTCATAAAATTAGAACTGAAGGTCTTAAACAAATAAATTATGAAGTATTTGTTGATAAGGATTACCATCAAATAGCTCCTTTATTACTTATAACGATTATTGAAAACGCTTTTAAGCATAGTAGAGTTAATAGTATTGTAGATATACAACTAAGGGTAAAAAACAACCGATTAAAGTGTGTTTGTAAAAATGATTATGATAATACTAAAAAGGTAAATGAAAATACAATAGGGTTAAATAACTTAAAAAAACGATTAGATTTATTGTATAAAGAAGATTATGAGTTGTTAGTAGAAAAGCGCGGTCAATACATTGTTACACTTATATTAAACTTAGCGTAGGTAAATTATGAATTGTATTATAATAGAAGATGAAATGCCAGCTCAAAGAATTTTAAAAAATTATATTAATAAAATTCCTGATTTAACACTTCTTGATAATTTTCAAACAGCTACGAATGCTAATGAATTTTTTAAAAAAGAAACTGTTGATCTTGTGTTGTTAGATATAAATTTACCAGATATATCTGGGTTAGATTTTATTAAAACTATTAAAAATCCACCAAAGATTATCATGACAACAGCTTACCCAGATTATGCTGTAGATAGTTTTGAACTGGATACCATTGTTGATTATTTAGTGAAACCTTTTTCTTTTGATCGGTTTTTGAAGGCAATTAATAAAGCTGAAAATCGAATTAATCATCAGGAAAAAACACAAAAAAAAGCCATTTTTTTAAATATAGACAAAACAATACATAAACTATATGTAGAAGATATATTATATATAGAATCTGACAGAAATTATGTTACATTTTTTACTCAAAATAAAAAGCTAAGTGTTATTGATTCTTTAAAAAAGTGGGCAGAAGTATTGAGTTCAAAACAGTTTATTCAAATACATAAATCATATATTATAAATATAAAAAAGATTGAAAAATACTCAGGAAGTAACGTTTTTATAAATACACAAAAGCTTCCGTTAGGAAGAACGTATAAAAATAGTTTTTCAGAAAGTATTAATTCTAGTAAGAGTTAAATAGTATTACTAAGAAATATGCTTGCTTAGTTCATTTTTAAATTCAACTTTTTGATCTATAAAAATCGCTAAAGATGTTGCTTTTTTAGTGAAACCATAAAAACTGTTAAATGAAATTTCATTTTTTAAGTGTACAACTAAATTATGACCTAAAGAATTTCCAAAAGGTGAAAAATACTTAATAGTAGTTTTTTCTGGTAATTCTTTAGATGAAATTTCTATTTTTTCAATATTTTCAAAAGGTATAGCGGCTTTTGATAAAATACCAAACTTTAATATTAATTGTTTTTTTTCAGTATCAATATAACAAGGTCTTTTAGATAATGATTTCATAACTGCAATTACCTGAAGAGCAGTATAGGCACTTAAAATACCTAAAACTAATGAACCATTAATATTACCCTGTTTCATCATAGTGTGTGTAACAAACATTTCTATAATTACAACTAATAAAAAACCAAGAACTAAACTAATAGCCGTTCCTTCTTTATGATAGGTATACTCTAAATCATCATATTGTCGTTTTTTCCAATTTAAAAGACTATAGTAAATAACTGCAATTTCAGTAGCTAAAATAATTCCTGCTTTTGAAGGTAAAATTTTAGTACAAACCTGTTGGGCCTGATCAAAAAAATCTAAAGTAGCATCATTGTTTTTTCTTATTTCTTTGGCTGATTTTCGTACAGTTATAATTATATATACTAGTAAAGAAGTTTCTAATAATGGTATTAATACTACTTGTATTCTAGATAATACTTCTAAGTTTTCTTTTGGAAGAATATAATTTGAAATAACAAAACCTAAAATAAGAACAGTTATAATAGATTTTTTAGAGATCTCTTTTTTTCTAATTAAAAAGAAATGAACTAAAGGTATAGTAATTAAAAAATCGATTATTACAAAAGGAGATAAATTGGGAGTAAAAAAAGATGATTTTACCATTACTATAAGTGATAAAATCATCAATAAAGGAATTCCGTAAACTATTAAGCTTTCTCTTGTTTTAAAAGTATTTTGCATAACACATTTATTATTTAAATTACTACTATTAATTAGTAGCTTTAAAATGTGTTTTGTTACGGTTTTTTAGAATTATTTTCTCTTGTAAACGATACCGTTTTTCATTACAAAAACAACATTTTCCATAGTATTTATATTTACAGTAGGATCTTCATTTACAGCAATAATATCAGCATAAAAACCTTTTTTTATTTGCCCAATTTCAGTGTCCATTTTTAAAATTTTGGCATTGGTTATGGTTGCTGCTTGAATTGTTTCCATAGCAGGCATACCTACCTCAACCATATACCCAAATTCTTTTCCATTATTACCATGCTTAAAAACACCAGCATCAGTACCAAAAGCAATACCAACTCCTTTTTTATATGCCTTTGCAAAAGTTCCTTGAATTTGAGGGCCAACTTTTAAAGCTTTTGGTACTACTATGTCAGGATAAAATCCTTTTATTTTAGCTTTTTCTTCTACTTCTTTTCCAGCGGTTATCGTTGGAACTAAGTATACATCGTTTTTAATCATTAATTCCATTGTTGTAGTACTCATGTAAGTACCGTGTTCAATAGTTTTAACTCCTCCTAAAATGGCACGTTGCATACCTTCATCACCATGAGCATGGGCAGCTACATGCATTCCATAATCTTTGGCTGTTTCACAAATAGCTTTAATTTCTTCAATGGTAAATTGAGGGTTATCTCCACTTTTAGCAACACTTAAAACACCACCCGTAGCCGTTATTTTAATACAATCAGCACCATTTTTATAACGTTGGCGTACAGCTTTTTTTGCATCTTCAACACTATTAACAACCCCTTCTTTAGGTCCAGGGTTACCTGTTAAAACTCTACTACTACCATTTGTTGGGTCAGCATGACCTCCAGTGGTTGCTAATGACTTACCTGCAGTGAAAACTCTTGGCCCTGGAATTTTACCAGCGTCAATAGCTTTTCTAATAGCAATGTTTACTCCAGTACCACCTAAATCTCTAACAGTTGTAAAACCTTTTAACAATGTTGTTTTTGCAAAACCAACGGAATTAAAAGCAACATCAGCTTCATTTAAAATATATCTATTTAAACGTGTTTTAGCACTAAATTCTTGCTCTATATGCACATGCATATCAATAAGCCCAGCCATAACCACTTTGTTCTTTAAATCGATTGTTTTTGCAGTTTTACTTTTTGGAGCTACATAACCATCAATAACATTAACAATTTTATTTTGTTCAACTATAATTGTTTGTTTTTCTTTGATTTTTCCTTCTTTGGTATCAACTAATTTACCACACAATATATACGTAGTTTGAGCTTGAATTGAAATAGTTGTGATTAGAAGTAATAGTAGAAATTTTATTTTAGTCATAGTATATCGTGGTTAATAAAACCCTAAATATAAGCTTTTAAAAAACTAAATAATAGTACTCTTTAGAATTCACAAAAAAGTTTGTTTTTAATAAATTTTAATGAGAAATAAGAAAATATAAAGTTTATTGTTTAAAAGATTGATAATTTAGAAGCTGTAGTAAACTTTTCTAAAAATTGTATTCCTTTAAAAGAGTTTCCTTTTTTATTTAACTTTGGACTCCAAACTGTAATTGCATAATGTCCAGGATGTACAGCAACAATACCACCTCCAACACCACTTTTACCAGGTAAACCTACCTTAAAAGCAAATTCACCAGACTCATCATAAAAACCACATGTTTGCATAAGAGCATTGATTCTTTTAGATTGACTTTGTGTTAAAACTTGATTATTAGTATGTGGATTTATACCCTTATTAGCTAAAAACAAAAAAGTGTTTGATAGTTCTTTAGCACTCATTTCAAGAGAACAGATATCAAAATAAAAATCTAGTACTTCAGAAGGGGCGTTTTGAATGTTATTAAAAGACTTTATAAAATTACACAGGGCAATGTTTCTATAGCCAACAGATTTTTCAGAAGTAGCTATTTTACTAGAATAGTTAATTTTTTCAGAACCAGATAAATTTCTGATAAAAGATAAAAAATCCTCTTTAGGATACTTTAATTTACTTAATAAAATATCAGCTATAACTATAGCACCAGCATTAATGAATGGGTTTCTAGGTATTCCTTTATCGGTTTCAAGTTGTATTAATGAATTATAACTTGTGCCAGAAGGTTCAACACCTAATCTATTCCAAATGGTTTCACCAAGTATGTTGTATGCTAAACTTAATGACAATACTTTTGAAATACTTTGAATAGAAAACTTTTCAGCATAGTCACCAACTCCGTAATTAGAGTTATTGGTTGAAGCAATGTATATACCAAATTTATTAGTGTCAATGTTTTGTAATTCAGGGATATAAGAAGCGATTTTCCCTGTATCTTCAATCTTCTTTATTTCAAGAAAAAGACGTTGTATAATAGTATCAAAACTCATTTGTTTATTCTACTTTTTTATCATGTACTTTTGTAGGTACATGATTATTCCAAACTGTTAAAATATCAGTAGCAACACTTGCACCACTTCCTGCAGCTATAGCAAATTGACTTCTCCAACCAGCAAGCGTTCCACAAACATATAATCCTTCTTTTATTAAGTGATTAAAATTGCGTAGTTGAATTCTATCTTTCATGGCATTGGCCCTTGAATGACGTTCAATATATTGTTCAAGTCCAGCAATATCAAAAGGCTTTGAATAGTTTAATGCTATTACAACGTTTTTACTGAAATATTCATTTTTATTTGTAACAATTTTATACCCTTTTTTATCGTCAAGCACAGCAACAACTTTTTCGTTTTCTATTTGAGAAACGTTTGGATATAAGTTTTTTAATTGGTCTCTACCTTCTGTTAAAATATCTTTACCTAAGGTGCCAGCTGGTAATCCTAAAACATTATTAAATAAAGCATCTTTTAAATGTGAAGAACGTTGATGTAAAATTATACCAACTTTTTTATTTAAAGCATATTCTTTTTTTTGAGCAGACCCTAAAACTAAGGCACATTGCATACCAGCAACACCACCTCCAACAATTAAAGTATTAAAAATCATTTACGCCATTAACATTTTAATGTTTGCAGCAAATAATTTAACAGCAATAGCTAATAATACTACACCAAATATTTTTCTAATAATTTTAATACCGTTTTGACCTATCATCTTTTCAATTCTAGCAGAAGTTTTTAATACCCCATAAATTAAAAATACATTTAAAAGGATAGCTATTAAAATGTTTTCCCAAGAATATTCAGCTCTTAAAGAAAGTAATGTAGTTAAACTACCAGGACCTGCTATTAATGGAAATGCAATTGGAAATACAGAAGCATTTAATGCTTCATCATCATCTTCTTTATATAAGGTAATACCTAAAATCATTTCTAAAGCAATAAAAAACAAAATAAAAGCTCCAGCTACCGCAAAAGAATGTACATCAATTCCTATAAAACCTAATAGCTGTTCTCCTAAAAACAGAAATATTATCATAATAACACCAGCAATAACAGATGCTTTTTCTGATTGTATATGTCCTACTTTTTTACGTAAGTCAATAATTATAGGTATGTTACCAATAATATCGATTACCGCAAATAATACCATAAAGGCTGTAAAAATTTCTTTTAAATTAAAATTCATGATACATTGTTTTTCATCTGCAAAATTAGATAAGTAAACTTACAATCTGTTATTTTTGCATTAAATTTTACACAAACGTAATATAAGACTTTATCTTTTAGTTTGTGAAATTAATTAATTTTCAAACATAAATAATATAAAACAATATATGTTTCAACTAGGAAAAACAATTGTTTCAGAGGACCTTATAGAAAAAGAGTTTGTTTGTAATTTATCTGCCTGTAAGGGTGCTTGTTGTATTGATGGTGATGCTGGGGCTCCTTTAGATGAAGAAGAAACTAAGATTTTAGAAAAAATTTATCCTACGATAAAACCTTTTTTACGTAAAGAAGGTATTGATGCCATTGAAAAACAAGGAACTTGGATTAAAGGTGATTTTGGCGAGCTCGAAACTCCTTTAATAAATGATGCTGATTGTGCGTATGTTATTTTTGATGAAAAAAACACAGCTTTGTGTGCTATTGAAGAGGCTTATAATCAAGGTTTAGTCGATTGGAAAAAACCAGTATCTTGTCATTTATACCCTGTAAGAATAAAAGACTACAGTGAGTTTTCTGCAGTAAATTATGATAAATGGGAAATTTGTGATGATGCTTGTTCTTTAGGAAAAGAGTTACAGGTTCCTGTTTATAAGTTTGTGAAACAAGCATTAGTAAGGAAATTTGGACAAAATTGGTATGATGAATTAGAAAAGTTAGCAGAAAATCATAAAAAAAAGTAGTGTTTTTTAATTAATATTTGTGTCAGCTACCTTCTTTTTTACGACCAAGAATAAATAAAGTACATTGATGGCAATTCAAGAAGTAAAAACATATAATTTTCAAAGTATATTTTCATTACAGTTAGTGGAGTTTGAAAAAGCTTGCATTGTTAATGAGCCTAAACAAGTTGATGATTATAAAATTTTTTGGATAAAAGAAGGAAAAGGAACTTATAATATCGATTTTAAAAGTTATTCTTTTAATGGAAATGTATTGTTTTTCTTATCACCAGGACAAGTTTTTACAGTAGATTCAGAAAAAATAAAAGAAGCATATCAATTAAGTTTTTCAAGAGATTTTTATTGCATTCAAACTCATGATACTGAAATAGCATGTAATGGTGTGTTGTTTAATAATGTTTATGAAACTCCATTTGTATCTCCTACAAACAGAGATACTGAAAAATTAAACTTTATATTAAGTAACTTGATAGAAGAATTTGAATTAGAAGAAACCGCGCAATATGATATGTTGCAGTCCTTTCTTAAGCAGTTTATTATTTATTCTGTACGAATTAAAAAAGGATATGATACTGTAAAGGAAGATTTAGAAACTAAATTATTTAAAGATTTTAGTTTATTAGTAGAACAAAATTTTAAAAAACTACATAGCGTTACTGATTACGCTAAACGATTAGGAGTATCTCCAAAATCTCTTACAAAACATTTTCAGAAAATAGGTACACAAACTCCAAGTGATTTTATTAAGAACAGAATAATTATAGAAGCTAAAAGACAGCTTATCTATTCTTCTGATGCAATAAAACACATTGCTTTTGATTTAGGATTTAATGATCCAGCTTATTTTTCTCGTTTTTTTACTAAATCAGCGGGGCAATCTCCAAAGCAATTTCAAAAAGAGCAAAAGTCATAAGCTCTTCTAATATTTAACTTTATAAAAAACTCGTAACACAAGGGGAAGCTACGAGTATAGAAGGGTTTTAATTCTAGATAAATAACATTTGTTAGCTTGTTGTTTGTCTAGGTTAGCAAATATATAGCAAGCTGTAATTCAAAACATTAACATAGGTTAATAAACTTCTTTTTTTATTTATTTCATACTTGTCCAAGTAACAGGAACTTTTGTCCATTTTTTAAAGTGTGTCTCCGTCGCATCTTTGTATCAGAATTAAAAACAAAGAATTATGAGAGCAGAAAATATCCAATGCCCTAACTGTTGGGGATATCAAGAGTACGATGATCAATTTCCTGAAAGAGAAATGTGTAATTGTGAAAAAACAAATAAATAAAATTTAAAATAAATAAAATTATGAGTACAAGAATTGAAACATTAAACCCTGACACAACTACTGGAAAATCAAAAGAATTATTTGACGCTGTGCAAAGCAAACTAGGATTTATTCCAAATTTAATTAAAGTTTTTGGTAATTCACCAGCAACGTTACAAAGTTATTTAAGCTTAGGTGAATTAACAGCAAGTGGTAATTTTTCTAATAAATTTAGAGAACAGTTAGCGTTAGCAATTGCTGAAGAAAATAAATGTAACTATTGTTTATCAGCTCATACAGCAATTGGTAAAATGAATGGTTTATCTGAAGAAGAAACTGAAGAAAATAGAAAAGGTAAAGCTTCGGAAGAAAAAGTACAAGTAGGGTTGCAATTTGCTCAGAGCATAACTAAAAATAGAGGAAATGTAACTTCAGAAGAAATTAAGGCTTTTAAAGAAGCAGGATATAATGATAGTGATGTTTTAGAAGTAGTGTTAAATGTTGTAGCTAATACATTAACTAACTACGTAAATCATATTGCAGAAACAGAAATTGATTTTCCAAAAGTAGAAGCTGGAAAATATACAGTAAAGGCATAATAAAAATAATAAATAATTTAAAATTTAAGAACACATGAAAAAAGTAATAGCAATCTTAATCGTATTAGTAGGATTTGCATTTCAAGCAAATGCACAAGAAGTAAAAACTGTAGCCCTAGAACAAACTAAAGGGGAGTTTACACAAAAATCATTAACACTATCAGAGGGAACTTATGTTTTTGAAATAGCAAATAATAAAGTAGGTCATGATGTTGGTTTTGTATTAGCTCCTAAAGGTAAGGTTGAGCAGAAAGATCATATAAAAAATGCATATGTAACTTCATTAGTTAAAAACAATGGAAAGTCTACTTCTAAAAAAGTAACTCTTAAAAAAGGAGAGTATGTTTATTTTTGCCCATTAAACCCAACACCACAATATACATTAACAGTGAAGTAATACATTGTTTACGTAGTTTTTAGTATACCTCTTCAGTAAAATGAAGAGGTTTTTATGTATTTATTATTGTTTTAAGTACGCTAATGTTTGAAAAATAGTCGCTTACGGTATTTTTTTAAGATCATAGGTTTAAAATATTAAACTTTGAGATAGCTAAGAAAGTTGAGTAAAAGAAATATAAATCACGATATTGATTTCCTTAAAAATAAGAGAAATAGTATGGTGCTTTGTTTGATTTGTTGATTTTTTTAGTGTCTAATTAAACATATAAACTAAACTTAAAATTATGTCAACAGTAAACAGTCAAATTACAGATGCGGTTACCACTAGCATGAATGAAGCAAACAAATTAATGCACGATGTTAGTACAACTGAAGGAAATACTGCAAAATTAGAAGCAGATGTTAAAACAGTTAGTCAAGATCTACAAACAATAGATAATGATTTAACAATGTCTAAAACGATAAATACAAAATTAAAAGATTTAGATTCTGCATTAAGTGAAGCTGTAGAGTTATTAGAAGTAGTTTCAATAATTCCAGAAATAGGAACTGAAGCATCAGAGTTAAAAAACGTATTATCAACGTTCAAAAAACCTATAGATGAGGCTCTGGATGTTTCTAATAAAGTAGAAAAAGTAGTTGCGCCAATTAGAAATGCTATTGAAAAAGTAGAGCCCAAAGTAAAACAAATTGACGAGGTGTTGTTAAAATTAATGAATGCTGAAAATCAGTTTATAGCTACTTTAGGAGGTGCAATAAATTGTATTAATAGTCTTCCAAATTCAACAGTAAAAACGGAGTTAGTAAACGAAATTGATACAGCAGCAGGTAAGGTTGATCCTGTAGTTTTAACATTTGATGATGCTCAAATAAAAATTTTAAATGGTATAGCTGAAGCTACTGAGGAAGTTGAGAAAATTAAACACTTAGTAATGGGGCTAGTAAGTCTAGAAAATCAAATTAATGCAGTGATGAATGTTTTAAATCCTTTAATTTCTGCTTTAAATTCAGTTAAAAATGTATTAAGTCATACAATACGTGTTCCTTATGGAGGGTATCCTAAAGTTTGTTATAAACATGTTTTAGGAGTAAAAGTACCTTATCCGTGTGGTTGGCATACCGTTTACTTTTCATTTAGTGTAGAACAAATTATAAAAGGAGGACTGAGTGTTATAGGGCCAGTTATGGATTTGTTAAATAAAGCTATGAATGCAGTTTTACAACCAGTATTAAGAGCGTTAAACTTAAATATACATTTACCATCTATACCAGGGCTGAGTATTCTTAATGATTTATCTGAAGATTTGAATTCATTTATAATGAAAGCAATTGACCCTATAAATAACCTTGTAAATGAACTAAATGTTTTTGAAAATATATACAATGATGTTGAAGGATTTATTGCAGAAGTTGAAAAAATAAACAAAGCATGTACAGTACAATTAAAATAACTTGTTTTGATAATGTATTAACTTGATTGTATTGCCTCATCATAAATTATGATGAGGTTTTTTTATAATGAGAATAATGTTTCCTCGTTTATTATTTGATTATAAATGCCGTTTATTTTTTGATACATAGAAGAGAAAAATAATTTTCGATCCACTTCGGCATTTCCTGATATTTTTTTTGATAATTGAATTTTTTTATTAAATGCGCTAATAGTTTCTTCGCAAATAAGATTGTCATCTATTCGTAAATAAGATGTTCTTATGTAGGGTATTAGAAGTGTTTTTGTTTTTTTTGAATTGAAAACTACAGTGTTATTTAAACAAACTAATTTACTATAATACATTTTATTTTTTACACTTGAATTTTCATCCCTAGATTCTTTTTTAATTTTGTTTTCTATACTTGTAATCATTAATTTTAATTCATCACATAATTGTATTGCTTGTTCTTGGTTTGTTAACTTTATTTTATAACAATAATATATTTGATATAAGATACTATTAATTGTATGATCATCCCATATTTCTATACAATTAACCTTTTTAAACGCATTTTTAAAACAAATAGATTCATATATTAAGCTTGAAGAAATATTAAACTTTTCAAAAGCTATCTCTCCTTTTTTAGAATTTTCTTTTGAATTAGGTAAGTTTAATAAAATATATATTTGAAACCTTTGGAGTAAGCTGTTTTGTGGAAAATAATATAAGGGTATATCTTTTGCAGCGTATAATACTTCAGAGTTTTCTAGTTTGGAAAATAAATTAACTAACTTATTACTTTTTATAAAGAAAGACTCTAGGGTGTTATTCGTTTGAAAGTTATAGTTTTTTTGAACCACTATTGATTCCTTTTCTTTAAAGCTATAAATATTGTTCAATGAAACTTTGTAGAATTTAGCAAGAGAAAGAGCTTCCTTAAAAGAAAGCTCAGTTTTATGATTTATTCTTCTATAGGCCGCATCGTAATTTATATCTAAAACGCTAGCTATTTCTTCTACTAGAGAAATATTGTTAGGTAACTTTTGTTTAATTTGACAAAAAAAATATTCTATCTCTTCGTTCATTTGTTGTCTTTTGTAAAAAATGCAAATCAAAATTTCAAAAAATGTAATTTTTTGCGTTCTTCTTTATAGGAAATGAATTTTATTTGTATTATGATAGAGTATACTTTTTGAAGGGTGTATATTCTTTCTTATAGAGATTTTGTATGTATTGCAAGAATTCTTTAATGATAGTCTTCTCTTTTAAGGGAAGGCTATTTCTGTTTATAATACTAGCTTAATAATAGTTTGATAGCTAGCAATATACGAAAAAAATAATATTATGATATTATTACTCCTCTCTTATTAAAAGGTTGAATTATTTGTAAGTTACTCTCTTTTATTGTGTCTTTCTTAAAAGTAAAAGTTTTGTCTTGCAGTGTATTGTTTTCAAAGAAAGTTACTTGAAAACGATTGTCTAAAGCAAATAATTCTGGTTGAATTAATTCAATTTTGGCAATAGAATTACCTGGCAAAAGGTCTATTTTTTTACGAAAAACGGAAGTGGTTTTAGTTTCTGAAAAACCTTGAGAAACAATGACAACCATTTCAATAGCAATGTCTTTTTTATTAATAATATATACGTTCCAGTCATCTGTTTTGTGAACTTCATTGTGCTCTAAAACAATTGCCATTTCTACACCTGAAACTTCTGGTATTTGTATGTCTTTTTTCATCTAAAGAGAATAATTTAAACTTATAGCTATAGTATCTTTGTTAAGGTTACTATTTAATGATATTTTAATTTTATTATTTTTATAGGCTTTGGTAAAAAGATATGAAGATATAAATCCAATACTTGCCCCAGCAATTACATCATAAACATCATGTTTTTTTGCATAAATTCTTGAGTATCCAACATAACTAGCTAATAAGTATGCAGGAAAACCATATTTCCAACCATATCTTTTTTGGATAAAAGCAGCTCCGGTAAAAGCAGCTGAGGTATGTCCTGAAGGAAAACTATAGTTTCCTCCACCTGGTCTTTTTTTATTAATAATTCTTTTTAATGTATGGGTAGCTATAAAAGAAACCCCAAAAGCTTTTATAAATTGCCAATAAGGTTTATCGTTATTTTCAAAAATAAAAGTGCTACCTAAAGCAATTATAGGAATTCCAATCTGAATAATGTCTCCAGATCTTTCTACAAAGCTTTTTTGTGAAAAAATATTAATACTAAAAGAGCAAATAAAAAAAATCAGACAAAAATGCCTCATGTTTTTAGATGATAGATTTAAATTGCTCTAAAAAACGTTTGTCATTTTCATAGAACATACGAATATCTGGAATTTGATATAAAAGCATTGCTATACGCTCAATTCCCATTCCAAAAGCATACCCAGAATATTTAGTAGGGTCAATATTACAGTTCTTTAAAACATTAGGGTCAACCATTCCACAGCCCATAATTTCTAACCATCCAGTACCTTTGGTAATTCTGTAATCGGTTTCAGTTTCAAGTCCCCAATAAATATCAACTTCAGCACTAGGTTCAGTAAAAGGGAAGTATGAAGGACGTAAACGTATTTTAGATTTTCCAAACATCTCTTTAGTGAAATATAATAAAGTTTGTTTTAAATCGGCAAAAGAAACATCAGTGTCAATATATAAACCTTCTACTTGGTGAAAAATACAATGCGCACGAGCAGATATGTCTTCATTACGGAATACTCTTCCTGGAGAAATGGTTCTAATTGGAGGTTCGTTATTTTCCATGTAACGAACTTGTACAGATGATGTATGCGTTCTTAATAAAGTGTCTGGATTTTTATCTATAAAAAATGTATCCTGCATATCACGAGCAGGGTGATACTCTGGTAAATTTAAAGCGGTAAAGTTATGCCAATCATCTTCAATTTCAGGTCCTTCAGAAACAGTAAACCCAATACGATTAAATACCTCAATAATTTGATTTCTTACTAAAGAAATAGGATGGCGTGAACCTAATTCTATTGGTTCAGAAGGACGAGTTAAATCACCATAAATCCCTTTGTCTTCAATAGCATTATCTAAGGCATCATTTAATTCAGCAACTTTACCTTCAGCAGATTTTTTTAGATTGTTTAAAGCTTGCCCAAAATCTTTACGCAATTCAGCATCAACATTCTTAAATTCAGCAAATAAGTCTTTTAACAATCCTTTGCTTCCTAAGTATTTAATTCTGAATGTTTCAACTTCTTCTTTAGACGTTGCTTTAAAAGCTTTTACGTCACCAATCAATTCCTTTACCTTATCTAACATTATTTATTAATCCAAAAAAATTAAGTTGCAAATTTAAGCTTTTTTAGTTAAAAAATGAGGAGATTTCACCTAATAACGAAAACGATGTAGAAAAGTGAAAAATAAAGTACAAAATCAAATTTAAGAAATTGTAAATTAATTATATTTGCCAAGTAAAATTGTTAAAATTATAATAACACAACAATTAATTTATGGAATCTAAAATAAATGCTTTTATGGATTACGTTAAGGAACGTAATGCATACGAACCAGAGTTTTTGCAAGCTGTACACGAAGTAGCAGAAACTGTAATTCCGTTTATAGAAAACAATCCAAAATACCAAGGAAAAAAATTATTAGAGCGTATGGTTGAGCCAGAACGTACTTTAATGTTTAGAGTGCCTTGGGTAGATGATAATGGAGAAACTCAAGTAAACAGAGGTTATAGAGTAGAGTTTAACTCTGCAATTGGTCCATATAAAGGAGGGCTACGTTTTCACCCTTCAGTAAACTTGTCAATCTTAAAGTTTTTAGGATTTGAACAAGTTTTCAAAAACTCATTAACTACATTACCAATGGGTGGTGGAAAAGGTGGATCTGATTTTAACCCTAAAGGGAAGTCAGATAACGAAGTAATGAAGTTTTGTCAATCTTTTATGACTGAATTATCTCGTCATATTGGAGCAAATACCGATGTTCCAGCTGGAGATATTGGTGTTGGAGGAAGAGAAATCGGATTTATGTTTGGTCAATATAAACGTTTGCGTAATGAATTTACTGGTGTTTTAACTGGGAAAGGTGCTTCTTGGGGAGGTTCTTTAATTCGTCCAGAAGCAACTGGTTATGGAGATGTTTATTTCGCTGAAAATATGTTAAACTTTAAAGGAGATTCTTTTAAAGGGAAAACAGTAGCAGTTTCAGGTTCTGGAAATGTAGCGCAATATGCAACTGAAAAAGCAACTCAATTGGGTGCTAAAGTTGTTACTTTATCTGATTCTTCAGGATACATTTACGATGAAGAAGGAATAGATGCTGATAAATTAGCATTTGTTATGGAAATCAAAAATGTTCGCCGTGGTAGAATTGGTGAATATGTTGAGAAATATCCATCAGCTAAATTCTTTGCAAAAGAAAGACCTTGGGGTGTTAAATGTGATGTAGCTTTACCATGTGCAACTCAAAATGAGTTAAACGGAGAGGAAGCAAAAGCATTGGTAGCTAATGGGTGTATATGTGTTGCTGAAGGAGCTAATATGCCATCAACACCTGAAGCTATTGAAGTGTTTCAAAATGCAAAAATTTTATTTGCACCAGGAAAAGCTTCAAATGCAGGAGGAGTAGCAACATCTGGTTTAGAAATGTCTCAAAACTCATTACGTTTGTCTTGGACACGTGAAGAAGTAGATAGTAAATTACATGGTATTATGAATAGTATTCATGAAGCGTGTGTAAAATACGGAACGCAAGAAGACGGATATGTAGATTACGTTAAAGGAGCTAATGTTGCAGGTTTTGTAAAAGTTGCAGACGCAATGTTAGATCAAGGAGTAGTGTAAGTTTATTTACTACAAATAATATTAAAAAGGCCTTATAGATTTTAATCTGTAAGGCCTTTTTCTGCGAAAGTATTTAGGGGTTATAAAAAAGAACTTGGTTAAGAAAAAAAATCAATTTTCACATTCCGTTATAATATGTATCTTTACTGATTAAGAGAAGATTCTGGAGTGGGATTTTATCTAGCTAAAAATCAATAATATAAAGTGTTTTTTGATACTGAAAGTATTCAGGTTTAAAAAGCATTCTAAAAACATACATATAAATTATGAGTTGTAGCGGTTGCTCAACTAACAAAGATGGCGTTCCTAAGGGGTGTAAAAGCAATGGAAATTGTGCTACAGGATCTTGTGGAAGTGGAAATAAACTAGCTGTTTTTGATTGGTTATCGAATATGACTTTGCCAACTGGTGAAGCACCTTTTAATATTTACGAAGTACGTTTTAAAAACGGAAGAAAACATTTTTACAAAAACTTAGAGAAATTAACTATTTCTATGGGTGATATAGTTGCTGTAGAAGGAACTTCAGGACATGATGTCGGAATAGTTTCTTTAGCAGGTGAACTTGTGAAAGTACAAATGAAAAAAAGAAAAATTGAGTCAGATGGTGAAGAGGTAAAAAAAATATATAGAAAAGCTTCTCAAAAAGATATTGATGTTTGGCATAATGCCAGACAAAGAGAACAAGAAACTCAAAGGAAAGGTAGAGAAATCATTAGTAAATTAGGATTGAAAATGAAGTTGTCAGATGTAGAGTATCAAGGAGATGGTACCAAGGCAACCTTTTACTATACTGCTGATGATAGGGTAGATTTTCGTCAATTAATTCGTGATTTGGCAAGTGCTTTTTCTATTAGAGTAGAAATGCGCCAAGTAGGAATGCGTCAAGAAGCTGCCAGATTAGGTGGTATCGGTTCTTGTGGACGAGAGTTGTGTTGTTCAACATGGTTAACTGATTTTAGAAAAGTTAATACAGCTGCAGCACGTTACCAACAGTTATCTTTAAATCCATTAAAATTAGCAGGTCAGTGTGGTAAATTAAAATGTTGTTTAAATTTTGAGTTAGATACTTATCTAGACGCATTAAAAAAGTTTCCTAAACAAGATTTGGTACTTAAAACAGAAAAAGGTGATGCTGTTTTTGTAAAGATGGATATTTTTAAAGGGTTACTTTGGTATACATACAAAGAAGAGAGCTTCAAATGGTATAGAATATCATTAGAGCAAACTCAAGAAATTATCGAGTTAAATGCCAATAATGAATTGGCTTCTCCGTTAGAAGAATATGAATCAGAAATTGTAGAAGAACCAAAAGTTGATTTTGAAAATGTGGTTGGACAAGATAGTTTAACACGTTTTGATGCTCCAAAAAAACCGAGAAGAAATAAAAGAAGAGGCAAAAGAATTAGTAATAATAAGGCAAAAGAGAATAAAACTAATGTGTCTAGGCCAAATAAAACTGTAGCTGATAATCAAAAAACAGATAGTAGAAAACCTAGGTCAAACAGACCTAAAAATAATAATAAGTCAAAAGTAGGGGAGGTAAAACAGAAACCAAATCCAAACCAACAAAAAAGAGCACAAGGTATTAAACCAAAGGGAGAAGTAAAGAAGAATCCAAATCAACAAAAAAGTACTCAAGGGGCTAAACCAAAGGGAGGGGTAAAGAAGAATCCAAACCAGCAAAAAAGAACTCAAGGGGCTAAACCAAAGGATGAAATAAAAAAGAATCCTAATCAACAAAAAAGAACTCAAGGCCCTAAACCAAGAGGTGAAAATCCTAATCAGCAAAAAAAGACTACAGGTAATAAACCGAATAATCAAAGAAGAAGAAATAATAATAAAAAAGGGAACAATAACGGTAATAAAAATGCTGAAGACAATAAATAAAAGTAGTGTATTGATAATGTTTTTTATAGTAACTTTTTTATTCATTTCGTGTGATAAAAAAAGGATTTTTGATGAGTATTTACCAATATCAAATCAAAAATGGAGTAAACACAATACATTACAATTTGCTTTTACAGCAACAGACACATTACAAAAACATAATCTTTTTATTAATGTTAGAAATAATAAAGATTATCCTTTTAGTAATTTATTTATAATTGCTCAGATGAGTTTCCCTGACGGAAATGTAATTACTGATACTTTAGAGTACGATATGGCTGATGGAGCTGGGAGGTTTTTAGGAGAAGGTACTTTAGATATTAAAGACAATAAACTTTTTTACAAAGAAAAAATAATATTTCCTGCTAAAGGAACCTATACTTTTAAAGTACGTCAATCTATGAGAAAAAATGGAAATGTTGATGGAATAGAAGAGTTAGATGGGCTTACTCATGTAGGGTTTAGAATTGAAAAAACAGAATAATGACAGAAGAAAAAACAACTAATTTTAGAAAATATATTAAATGGTTTTGGGGAATCATTTTAGGTGGATTTCTTTCTATTTGCTTACTATTTTTATTGGCATCATGGGGAGCTTTTGGACCATTACCATCGTTTGAAGAGTTAGAAAACCCTAAGAGTGATTTAGCTACAGAAGTAATTTCTATTGACGGAAAAACATTAGGGAAATATTATGTAAAAGCTAATAGAACCCCAATTCAATATAAAGATTTACCTCAAAACTTAGTAAAAGCTCTCGTTGCAACTGAAGATGAGCGCTTTTATGAACATTCAGGTATTGATTTTAGAGGATTGGCCAGAGCAGTTTCTAAATTAGGAGCTGGAGGAGGAGCAAGTACTATTACTCAACAACTTGCAAAAAATCTTTTTACAGGAAGAGCTTCAACAAATAAAATTAAAAGGGTTCTTCAAAAACTTAAAGAATGGGTAGTTGCTGTAAAACTTGAACGACAATATACTAAAGAGGAAATTATAACTATGTATTTAAATACGCAAGGATTTCTTTTTAATGCAACAGGTATACGTTCTGCAGCTCGTATTTATTTTGGAAAAGAGCCAAAAGAATTAGATATACAAGAGTCTGCTATTTTAGTAGCAATGCTAAAAAACCCTAGACAGTATAATCCTTACAGAGAACGTTCAAAAAAGAAATCTTTACGACGTAGAAATGTTGTGTTTTCTCAAATGAAAAAAAATGGGTTATTAACTGATAAAGAAAAAGATTCATTACAAAAATTACCATTAAAAATAAGCTTTACACCAGAAAGCCATAGTGATGGTTTAGCTACTTATTTTAGAGAAAATTTGAAACAATTTTTGAAGAGATGGGCAAAGGATAATCCTAAATCAAATGGAGAGTCATACAATATTTATAAAGACGGATTAAAAGTATATGTTACTATCGATTCTCGAATGCAAAAATATGCAGAAGAAGCTTTAACAACACACATGGCAAATTTGCAATCTTTTTTTAATAAAGAGCAAAAGAATAATAAAACAGCTCCTTTTTATGATTTGGAAAAGTCTGAAATAGCTAGTACGATACGAAGAGCTAAGCAAAACTCTAATCGTTATAAAAGAATGAAAGCTGCAGGTAAATCTGAAAAAGAAATAGACAAGGCTTTTAAAACAGAAACAGATATGCGAGTTTTTTCTTGGAAAGGAGATCGTGATACTGTAATGACTCCGTACGATTCAATACGTTATTATAAATATTTTTTGCGTTCTGGTTTAGTATCTATTGAACCACAAACTGGACATATAAAAGCATGGGTTGGAGGGATTAACAATAAATACTTTAAGTATGATGCTGTTCAGCAACAAAAGCGTCAGGTAGGTTCAACCTTTAAGCCTTTTGTATATGCTACAGCTATTAATCAATTAAAAATGTCACCTTGTGATAAGTTGCCAAATACGCCTTATACAATTCCAAAAGAAAAATATGGAATGCCAAAAGATTGGACACCAAAGAACTCAAATGATAAGTACGGTGGTGAATTAACCTTAAGAGACGCATTAGCGCAATCTACCAATGTTGTTACTGCTCAGTTAATAGATAAGGTATCACCAATAAATGTAGCTCGTTTAGCAGCTTCTGCAGGGATTAAATCAAAAATAGAAGCAAATCCCTCAATAGCATTAGGGGCCATTGATTTATCATTAATTGAAATGGTAAGTGCGTATTCAACCTTTGCAAATAAAGGATTACGTGTTAGTCCTATGATGATTACTCGTATAGAAGATAAAAATGGGACAGTTTTACAAGAGTTTGTTCCTGAAACTAAAGAGGTTTTAAGTGAAGAATCTGCATATGTAATTTTAGATTTGATGAAAGGTGTTACCTTATCAGGTTCAGGTGCTAGACTTCGTTCAGCATGGACAAGAAGAAAAGAAGCAACTACAGGTTTTCCATATAAATTTACAAATCCTATTGCTGGAAAAACAGGAACTACTCAAAATCAATCTGATGGATGGTTTATGGGGATTGTTCCAAATTTAGCAACTGGAGTTTGGACTGGTGGAGAAGATAGAGCAACACATTTTTATGGTATTGGTTTAGGTCAAGGTGCAACAATGTCATTACCAACTTGGGGGTTGTTTATGAAAAAGTGTTATGAAGATAAAACACTAAATATAAGTAAAGAAGATTTTGAAAAACCTCCAGGAGAATTAACAATTAATATTAATTGTGAAAAAGAACCAGAAGTAAAAGAAGGAGAAGAAAAGAAAGAGGAAAAAAAGGAAGAAGAGGATACAGATTTTTAAAACAGAAACAAACAACTAATATGATTAATAAAGAAGTAAATAATGTGCAAGAAGCTGTTGATGGTGTAAGCGATGGAATGACATTAATGCTAGGAGGATTTGGATTATGTGGAATTCCGGAAAATGCTATAGCTGAACTTGTACGATTAGGAGTTAAAGAAGTAACCTGTATTTCTAATAATGCTGGTGTTGATGATTTTGGATTAGGATTATTATTACAAAATCGTCAAATAAAAAAAATGATTTCATCGTATGTTGGAGAAAATGATGAGTTTGAACGTCAAATGTTATCAGGTGAATTAGAAGTAGAATTGACTCCTCAAGGAACTTTAGCGGAAAAATGTAGAGCTGCACAAGCAGGATTTCCAGCATTTTATACACCTGCTGGTTATGGTACTGAAGTAGCAGAAGGAAAAGAAACGCGTGAGTTTGATGGGAAAATGTATGTGTTAGAACCAGCCTTTAAAGCAGAATATGCTTTTGTAAAAGCATGGAAAGGAGACGCAGCAGGAAATTTAGTGTTTAAGGGTACTTCAAGAAACTTTAACCCGAATATGTGTGGTGCAGCAAAGATTACTGTTGCTGAGGTAGAGGAATTAGTTCCAGTTGGTGAGTTAGATCCAAATCAAATTCATATACCTGGAATTTTTGTACAACGTATTTTTCAAGGAGAAAAATATGAAAAGAGAATTGAACAACGCACAGTAAGACAAAGAAACTAATTATGGCTTTAGATAAAAACGGAATAGCAAAACGTATTGCAAAAGAGGTTAAAAACGGATATTACGTAAACTTAGGTATTGGAATACCTACATTAGTTGCCAATTTTGTTAGAGAGGATATAGAAGTAGAATTTCAAAGTGAAAATGGAGTACTAGGTATGGGGCCTTTTCCATTTGAAGGAGAAGAAGATGCTGATATTATTAATGCAGGAAAACAAACAATAACTACTATGCCTGGTGCAAGTTTTTTTGATTCAGCAACAAGTTTTTCAATGATTCGAGGAAAACATGTACATCTTACTATCTTAGGAGCAATGGAAGTAGCTGAGAATGGAGATATTGCCAATTGGAAAATACCTGGGAAAATGGTAAAAGGAATGGGAGGAGCAATGGATTTAGTAGCAAGCGCAGATAATATTATTGTAGCAATGATGCATACTAATAAGCGAGGAGAATCTAAAATCTTAAAAAAATGTTCTTTACCGTTAACTGGAGTTGGTTGTGTTACAAAGGTAGTAACGAACTTAGCAGTTTTAGAAGTAAAAGATAATACATTCCATTTGTTAGAAAGAGCTCCTGGAGTTAGTGTAGAAGAAATCCAAAATGCTACTGAAGGAACATTAGTAATTAATGGAGATGTTCCAGAAATGGAAATTTAAAAATGACATTCATAAAAAAGTTTTATAGAGGAATATATCCCATATTGGCGATTTTGCTTATCCTTATTTTTGATAAAGGTATACAAATAGAACCATCTTGGTTAGGAATAGCAATAGCAGTAGCTTTAGCCTATTTTTTATCACCAAGAAAAAAGATTATTCAAACACAAACAGGAGAAAGAACCCAATTAACTTGGGTTTTTCTTAAAAAACCTATTTTCTTAGATTAATGAAAATAACAAATAAATATATTAAGTTTTTAATTATTTTAAATGGAACATTACTCCCTGTTATTCTAATTTTTCTTTTATTTCAATTAACTAAAGAGTTTTTTCCAAACAATAATAATTTCCCTGATGGGATTATTCTGGGAGAAGAATTAGAAACAGCAAAAAAGGATAGTCTTGTTTTACAAGGGTTAAAATATTATACTCCTATAGATTTATACAATTCTAAAAATAAATACCTTCCAATTTCTTTGTTAACTTATGAAGAAGAAAAGAGGGTGAAAAATTTAGTATCTGTAGCTAATGATATTGGAGACTCTCTTTTAAAATTTGTAAATATTATTTTTGTAGACGAAAACTATCAGGTTATAACTTCTTTATTGAAAAAGAAAGCATCTATCCTTCAAATAAAGCCTCAGAGGAAAAGATATAAATTAGAGAGAGATGAATTAGATAAGACTGTAAAATATATTGCATATTTAATAGCTTTTGAAGACTCAAATAAAGATGGGAAGTTAAATTCTGGAGATAATCATGATTTATATCTTTCAGATTTAAATGGTAAAAATCTTATAAGAATTACAAATAGTATTAATCTTGATAGATTTGAATTTACGAATTCGAACTCTCAAATTTTTATTAAATATACCGATAGAGAAAATATCAGAGAAGAATACAAAAAACAAAAATTTGCTATTTATGATATAGAATCTTCAAAACTTTTAAATATGTCTAGTATTGATAAAGAACTTGATAATTTAGAAAAAATAATTATTGAATAATTTTTAAATGAAAATAATCTCATATAACGTAAACGGAATAAGAGCAGCTTTAAAAAAAGGATTTTTAGAATGGTTACAGCAAGCAAAACCAGATGTAATTTGCATTCAAGAAACTAAAGCACATAAAGAACAATTAGATGTAACCGAATTTGAAAATGCTGGTTATCCATATCATTATTGGTTTTCAGCAGAAAAAAAAGGCTATTCTTCTGTGGCAGTTTTTTGTAAAAAAGAACCTAAACACGTAGAATATGGAACAGGAATTGAAACAATGGATTTTGAAGGTAGAAATCTTAGGGTAGATTATGATGATGTTTCTATTATGAGTATGTATTTACCGTCTGGAACTAATAGCGCTCGTTTAGACTATAAGTTTAATTACATGGATGAGATTTTAGAATATGCTACAGAGTTAAGAAAATCAATTCCTAACTTAATTATTTGTGGTGATTATAATATTTGTCATGAAGCTATAGACATTCATAACCCAAAAATGAAAGGAGTTTCAGGATTTTTACCAGAAGAAAGAGAGTGGCTAGGTAAGTTTATAGACAGTGGTTTTATTGATAGTTTTCGTTTTATGAATCCGGAACGACAAGAATATTCTTGGTGGAGTTATAGAGCAAACTCTAGAGCTAATAACAAAGGTTGGCGATTAGATTATGCTATGGTAACTGAACCTTTAAAGGAAAAAATAACAAGGGCTTATATTTTACCCGAAGCAAAACATTCTGATCACTGTCCTATCGTGGTAGAATTAGATATGTAATTAAATTTATTTTTTTGAACTACCCTTCTTTTTAAAAGAAAAACAATGAAAATGTTACTTAAACTACTATTAGTTTTTACAGGATCAGTTATTGCGCAACAACCTATTGATAGTATTTATATTCCTGTTGATAGTGTTGAAATAGCTGTTGATTCTATTTTTAGAGCAAAAGATACCACCCAAAACAGACAAATAGATACCCTTTTTTCTGATGCTGATTTAAAAAAAATTGATAGTTTATTAGTAGAAGAAAAATTTAATTCTTCATTATTTGATAGTATCCAATATGTAATAAACGATAAAGATATTATTGGGAATTCAACTAAAATTTTATCAACGGAACTACTTAAAAAGCGATTGGTTGATTTAAATGCGAATACTCCATTTAATTTAGCATATAACCCGTCATTAGACAAGGTTATAAATAGTTATTTAAAGTATAGAAAAAAATACTATCCTGCTTTAATGGCTAAAGCAAAGTATTACTTTCCCATGTTTGAACAATACCTTGATCAGTATGATGTTCCGTTAGAAATGAAATATTTAGCAATAGTTGAATCTGCTCTTCGTCCTAATGCTCGTTCTTATGTTGGAGCAACTGGTTTATGGCAGTTTATGTATGGAACAGGAAAACAATTTGATTTAAAAATAAGTTCATATGTTGATGAGCGACAAGATCCTGTAAAGGCAACTGTTGCGGCATGTAAGTATTTAAGTCAGTTATATAAAATTTTTGGTGATTGGGATTTAGCGTTAGCTGCATATAATTCAGGGCCAGGAAATGTTTCAAAAGCAATAAAACGATCAGGAGGGTATAAAAATTATTGGAATATTAGACCTTTTTTGCCAAGGGAAACTGCGGGGTATGTTCCTGCTTTTTATGCTACAATGTATATTTTTGAATATGCTGAGAAGCATGATTTATATCCAGAAGCTCCCAAAATTTTTCATTTTGAAACTGATACTATTCATGTAAAAAGAACAATAAGTTTTGATCAAATTTCTGAAAAAACAGGTATTGATGTTGATTTAATTTCTTTTTTAAATCCTGCATATAAATTAGATATAATACCATTTATAGAAAATAGAAGTTATGCTGTTCGTATTCCACGCAAAGAAATGATAACTTTTTTAGAAAAAGAAAAGGAAATTTATGCATTGGCAGATGAAGATGATAGCAAAAGAGAAAAACCTTTACCGAAGTATTTTGAAATGGATAAGCGTATACGTTATAAAGTACGTAGTGGTGATTATTTAGGTAAAATAGCAAGTAAGTTTGGTGTACGTGTAAAAGATATAAAACGATGGAACGGTATGCGTTCTCATCGTTTAAAAATAGGGCAGCGTTTAAGTATTTATCCTAAAAAATTAGCGATACCTAAAAAGGTTTCAAAAAAACAAAATAAACTTCCAAAAGGGAAACATGAAGTGTATATTGTAAAAGAAGGAGATTCATTATGGACTATTGCAAAAAAATATCCAAAAATTTCTGTCGAACAAATTAAAAAATGGAATAATATTTGGAGTATAAAAAATCTTAAACCAGGTATGAAGCTAAAAATATTTAAAAGCTAATAGATATGAAAAAAATAATGTCATTTTTAATAGCCGCACTTTTGTTAATTTCTTGCGAAAAAGGAACAAAATCTAGTGTGACATTACCAACATCAATAGGAAACACTAATAAAATTTTAGTTGTTGCTAAGGGTAATGAATGGGCAGGTAAAATAGGAGACGAAATACGGACTGTTTTTGGTGAACACCAGGTTGGATTACCACAACCAGAAACGTTACTTTCTGTGAGTCAAATAGATCCTACAGGCTTTAAATCATTTATGAGAAACGGAAAAGCAATCCTTTTTATAAAAAAGGGGCAAAAGGAAAGTGTTACTGTTGAAAAAAACAAATATGCAGCTCCTCAAGTAATTGTTTATGCTACAGCAAAAAATGAAGAAGGAATTGTAAATTTAATAAACAAAAGAGGTAAAGAAATAATTAAAATATTTCAAAAGGAGGATATTAAATTTATTCAAAATATTTTTAAAAAAGAACGTCTTGATGAAACTAAATTTAAAACAACGCAAAATTTAGGTATTTCAATTGATATTCCGAAAAGATTTAAATTGGTAGACGATACTGGAGATTTTTTATGGTTACGTCAGCATTTAAAAAGTGGAATTGCAAGAGGTGATGGAACAAATAATGTTTTAATTTATAGTGTTCCGTTAATTAATGAAGGAAGTGTTGCTGATAATATCACAGAAGTTAGAGATTCTATTGGGAAAAAATATATTCCAGGAAGTAAAGAAGGAATGTATATGATTACTGAACAAGCATACACACCTTTTACTTACAAAGCAGAAATTGATGGAAAAAAGGCATATGAAACTAGAGGGAAATGGGAAGTTAAAAACGATTTCATGGCTGGTCCTTTTTTAAATTATACAGTAGTTGATAAAAAAAATAATAGATTAATAGTTTTTGAAGGGTTTACTTATGCTCCTTCAGTAAATAAAAGAAATTTTCTATTTGAATTAGAGGCGATTGCAAAGTCAATGAAAATAAAATAGAGAATATTACCTAAGAAATAATACAACCAACAGGCTCATTAATTAATTTAATGAGCTTGTTTTTTTTTTGATGAAATAAAATTATAGAAATGTAAAACATAGACTTTAAGTTTTTAAAACCGTTGGTTTTAATGAATAGATTAAATAAGAAAAGTTATTTTAATTATATTTGATACAATTAACTAAAAACTTAAAGTGATGGAAATAAATTATTTAGCAATTTTAGGTGCAGCTTTTATCCCTATGGTTATAGGCTTTCTTTGGTACGGACCAATGCTCTTTCAAAAGGCATGGATGAAAGAAATGAATTTTACTTTAAAAGATTTAGAAGGAGGCAATATGCTTTTGATATTTGGAGTAAGTTTTGTGTTTAGTATTATGCTTGCTTTTGCAATACAATTCTTGGTTATTCATCAATTAGGTGTATTTTCAACATTAGCAGGTGAACCTGGTTTTATGGAAAAGACTGGAGGAGGTTTTGCTTATTATGAAGAATTTATGAGTAATTTTGGAGATCGTTTTAGAACTTTTAAACATGGTGTGTTGCATGGAGTTATAAGCGGTTTGTTTATTGCTTTGCCTATTATAGGTACAAAAGCATTGTTTGAAAGAAAATCATTTAAATACATAGCTATAAATGTTGGTTATTGGACTATAACGTTAGCGTTAATGGGTGGAATAATTTGTGAATGGGCATAATTTTATAAAAAATAGTCGGCAAATAATATTTAATGAAACTGTTTTCTACTATTGAAAACAGTTTCTGTTTTTTTATATAAAAGAAAACGCTTTTCATTTAGGTGTTTATACTATTTTTAGAATTATAATATTATACTTATGGATAAGGAAAAAATTATAAACATTATAAACGAGAAATATGCTCCTTTGAATGATGAATGCAAATTAAAATTTGCAAGAAATTCTAAGGTATTAACTTTAAAAAAAGGAGATGTCTTAGTAAAAGAAGGACAAAATTCAGATAAAGCATTCTTTATAGTAAAAGGAAGTGCAAGAGCATATTATTTAAAAGATGGAAAAGACATTACAGATTGGTTTGCTTTTGAAAATGATTTTATATGTGCTATTAATAGTTTTTTTCAAAAAATACCAAGTCCACACTATATAGAAGTTTTAGAAGAAACGCTACTGCTTGAAACTTCAAGAGATAATATAATGAAATTATCAAATGAGTATCATGCTTTTGAAAAATTAACTAATAAAGTAGCCACAAAAACAATGTTAAAACTTCAGGCTAGAATTGTATCTATGCAATTTCAATCAGCCGAACAAAAATATCAAAATATTCTATTAGCCTATCCACAAATTACCCAAAGAGTGCCTTTAACACATATAGCATCATTTATTGGAATTACTCATGAAACATTAAGTAGAATTAGAAAGTTGCATAGCCGAATTTGATATAAATCAAATGATAATTCATAAAATGAATAGACCTTTGTAAAAAAAGTAAGGTGAAACAAATTCATTTTATATCAGGAATAGTAATAACTGTTTTCATAAGCCTCCATCTATATAATCATTTTTACAGTTTGGTAGGGATAGAAAAACATATTGACGTTATGGATACACTTCGTATGTTTTATAGAAATCTGTTTTTTGAAATATTGTTATTGTTTTCAATCTTAATTCAGATTGTATCTGGAGTGAAACTCTTTTTGATTAAAATAAATAGTGCAAAGAATTTTTTTGAAAAACTCCAGTTATGGAGTGGTCTTTATATAGCTTTTTTCTTAGTTATTCATCTTAGTGCTGTTTTTGTAGGTAGACTGTTTTTAAAATTAGATACTAATATTTTTTTCGGAGTAGCTGGATTAAATACGTTTCCTTTTTTTTTGTTTTTTATCCCATATTATGGGTTAGCTATTATTTCTTTTTTTGGTCACTTAGCCTCAATACATAGTATGAAAATGAAAAAAAACATGTTAGGAACTAGTCCTACTAAACAAGGATATATAATTTTATTTCTTGGAGTGTTGTTTTCTATCGTAATACTTTATGGATTAACAGATGGTTTCAAAGGGATTGAAATTCCAAAAGAATATAATGTTTTAAATAGGTAAATAAAATATAAATGGATTTAACTACAAATTGGGGAAAAATAAGAAATCATTTTAATAAAAGTTTTCGTTCAAATTTTCATGTTTCAATTGCATCAATAACTTCAGACGGTAACCCAACTGTAACACCAATTGGTTCTATGTTTTTGAATGATAATCAAGCTGGTTTTTATTTTGAAAAGTTTACATCTAAGTTACAAGAAAGCAAAAAAAAAGAATATTTGTGTTTTAGGAGTTAACAGTCGTAGTTTTTTTTGGATATCCTCTTTATTTAAAGAAAGGTTTTCTACAAGCCCAGGAATTAAACTTTATGGTGAATTAGGAGAAAAACGTAAAGCAACACCTAAAGAAATAGCTAGGTTAAATAGAAGAATGAAATTAACCAAAGGTTTAAAAGGGAATACTTATTTATGGAAAAGTATGGAATACGTACGTGAAATTAAATTTACAAGAGCAGAGAAAATAAATTTGGGAAAAATGACTAAAAATATATAAATGAACAACTATTTATTTATACCAGGTATCTTATCTTTTCTTTTAGGAGTAATCCATTCGGTTTTAGGTGAATATTTAATTTTTAAAAAGAAAAGAATAAAAAAAGAAATAGTTCCTTCAAAAGGTAGTTTAGAATTAAGAGAAAGGCACTTAAGAATTTTATGGTCTACATGGCATTTAGCATCAGTATTTGGGTGGTGTATTGCTGGGCTATTAATAAAAATATCATTAATAGAAAACTTTCAAGAAATTGAACTAGTTAATTTTATATTAGAACTAATTAGCTCTACCATGTTTTTTGGAGCAATTTTGGTTTTGATTGGAACAAAAGGAAAACATCCTGGTTGGTTTATACTATTGTTAATAGGGTTTTTAATTGTTGTTTCTTGTAAAATAATGTAAATTTTATTTTATAAGTATAAATATAAGAAAAGTGTCAATAGTAATATTGATACTTTTTTTATGTAACGAAATAGGTAAAAACTATACATATAAGTGTCAACTAAATAATTAACCAAAATGATTACACGCTTTTTAAATTTAGAATGGAAACAATATTTTCGTTCATCATATTGGCAAAGGAGTATTGGAATTAAAATTTTATTAGGTTTTTTTGCTTTATATTTTGTTATAATGTTTCTGTTCTTAGGGGTAGGGATATTTCCTGCATTAAAAAAAATGTTCCCTGATAAGGATCCTTTTATAATAGTTAACGGATTTCTGTTTTTTTGGATTATGGGTGATTTAATTGCTCGTTTTTTTCTTCAAAAACTACCAGTTATGACAATAAAACCACTGCTAACTTTACCTGTGAAAAAGAATAAAATTATTAATTACGTTTTAGGTAAGTCTGCTGCGTCATTTTTTAATTTTTTACCACTATTTGCAATTATTCCTTTTGGTGTTGTTTTATTAACAAAAGGATATGATACAGTTCAAATTTCTATATGGATGACAACTATGATAATAGTGGTTCTAATCATTAATTTTTTGAATTTTGTAATAGAAAATGCAAGTGCTAAAAGTGATTTGTCTTTTTTACCGTTGATAGTTATTGCTTCAGGACTATTTGCTTTAGATTATTTTAATATAGTTTCTTTCTCTAACTTGGTTTCAAAAGGAATTTTAGGAATATCAAACAATCCAATTTTAATTTCTATACCTCTTTTACTGTTGGTTGGTTTATACTATGCAAATTATTTAATTTTAAAAAGTAATTTGTTTCTAGATTCTGCGGTACAAAATAAAGTAGAAGAAGCTAAAACTTCAGATTATACTTGGACAGAGCGTTTTGGAGATATTGCTCCTTTTATGCAATTAGACTTAAAACTAATTATGCGTAATAAAAGAACAAAATCTACTCTTTGGATGTTAATAATTGGGCTTTTGTACGGGTTGTTTTTTTATCCTCAACCACAATATGCAGATAAAGAATTTTTCTTTGCATTTATAGGAATATTTACAACAGGTATTTTTTTAATAAACTTTGGGCAATTTATTCCGGCTTGGGATAGTGGATATTATAAAATGATTATGAGTCAAAATTTTAAATATGAACGATATTTAAAATCTAAGTTTATGTTAATGAGTATGAGTGTAATTATTCTTTTTTTATTAGGAATACCTTATGTTTATTTTGGATGGAAAATTTTATTAGCTCATTTTGCAGCTGCCATTTATAATATTGGAGTTAATACACATGTAATTATGTATGGAGGTACATTTAATCGTAAGAAAATTAATTTAGACGAAAAAGCTGCATTTAATTATCAAGGAACTGGAGCAGTTCAATGGATAATAGGTATTCCATTAATGCTTATTCCAATGGGGATATTTGGTCTTGTAAGTTGGTTGGTAAATTTTGAAATAGCTATAATCTCATTAATTTTTTTAGGGCTTTTAGGTATTGTATTTCACCAAAAAATTATGAAAGCTATTACTAGAAAATACATAGCTAATAAGTACGCTATGATACACGCATTTGATCAAGAAAACTAATCAGAAAACATTATGATACAAGTAACAAAACTTACTAAAAAATACGGGAACGCTCAAGTTTTAAGTATAGAAGAATTACAAATTCCAACAGGACAATCATTTGGTTTAGTTGGTAACAATGGAGCAGGTAAAACAACATATTTTAACATACTTTTAGATTTAATTCGACCAACAACGGGTGAAATATCTAATAATAATGTGTTAGTTAATAAAAGTGAAGATTGGAAAACATTTACAGGTTCATTTATAGATGAAAGTTTTTTAATAGGGTATTTAACACCTCAAGAATATTTTGAATTTGTTGGCGATTTAAGAGGAATGAATAAAGCAGATGTTAAAAGCTATTTAAGTCAATTTGAAGACTTTTTTAATGATGAAATTTTAGGAAAGAAAAAGTACTTAAGAGATTTAAGTAAAGGGAATCAGAAAAAAGTTGGAATTATAGCAGCAATGATGGGGAACCCACAAGTAGTTGTTTTAGATGAGCCTTTTGCTAATTTAGATCCAACGACACAGATTAGATTAAAAACAATCATTAAAAAACTTACTGAGAACAAAGAAGTTACAGTGTTGATATCTAGTCATGATTTAAGTCACGTAACAGAAGTTTGTGAGCGAATAGTTGTACTAGATAAAGGAAATGTTGTAAAAGATTTAAATACATCAACAGAAACTTTGAAAGAATTGGAGAGCTATTTTTCAGCATAATATAAAAATTACCATTTTATTACTATTTTTACGCATTTACACAATAACTTAAAGGTATAGTTGTTGTTAAAGTAAATGCGTATTTTTTTATGAAAAAACTATCCAATATATTAGTTTTCAGTATTGTTCTAACTATCATAGTATCATGTAGTGTGAAAAAGAATTCTATTATAAGTCGAAACTTCCATGCATTAACTACCAAATATAATGTGCTGTTCAATGGAGAGCAAGCATATTTAAAAGGGCTTAAAGAGATTGAAGACAAGCATAAAGATAACTTCTGGAAGCGATTAGCTATTGAACCAATTACGTTTAATGATAGAAAAATACAACAAGTATCATTAAAACCAGGTAGTGGTTTTGGAAATGATGATGCGGTAGAAGAAAATAAAAACCTTACTAATTTTGATAAGGCAGAAGAAAAGGCTGTAAAAGCAATTCAAAAACATTCGATGAATATTAATGGGTATGAAAAAAATCGTCAAATAGATGATGCCTATTTATTACTAGGGAAAGCAAGGTATTATACGCAACGTTTCATTCCTGCAATAGAGTCTTTCAATTATGTAATTGCAAACTATCCAAATGCTAATCTAATAAATGAAACTAAAATTTGGAGAGCTAAAACTAACATTCGTTTAGACAATGAAAAGCTAGCAATAGAATCATTAAAATTTTTATTAGAAGTTCAAGAAAATGAAAAAGAACTTCCTGATGAAATAAGAGAACAAGCACATACAGCTATGGCTATGGCTTATGAAAAAACAGATACAATTCAAAAAGTAATTGAGCATTTAACAAAGGCAGTTACAATATTTAAAAATAAAGAACAGTCAGCTAGAAATATGTTTGTTTTAGGACAGATTTATAGTGAATTAGATAGGAAAGATTCAGCTAGAATGGTATTTAAAAAATTAGCTGATTATAAAAAAGCACCTTATAAATATAGAATAAGAGCAAATGTTGAATTAGCCAAAAATACAGCAAATGATTCATCATCGGTGCTGGTGTTGAGTAGGTTAAAAAAATTAATTAAAAATACAGATAATCGTAAGTTTTTAAATGTATTATACTACCAAGCAGGAGTTTTAGAAGTTGGTAGAAATAAAACACAGAATGCTATAAATTACTTTAAAAAGTCACTAGCAGCTAAAAATAATGATGATTATCAAAAAACATATACATATGAACAACTGGGGAATATCGCATTTAACAAGCAAAAATATGTTTCTGCAGGAGCTTATTATGATAGTGTTTTAACTGTTACATCTAAAGAGTTCGATCAAGAAAAAAGAATACGAAGAATACGTAGAAAAAATAAAGGATTAACAACCCTTAGGAAGTTTGAAGAAACAGTAAAAACAAACGATAGTGTTTTGAACCTTGTAGCGATGAGTAAAGATGAACAAGTTTTGTTTTTTGAAAAGTATATTGAAAAAATAAAAAAAGAAGATGAAGAGAATAAACAACAAATGTTGAATTCTCAAAATTTTGGTAGCTCATTTGGAGGTATTGGAGCCAATAATAGTGGTAAAAAAGGGAAATGGTATTTTTATAATACACAAAGTGTAGCGTTTGGTAAAGTAGCTTTTGAAAGAGTATGGGGAAATAGAGTTTTAGAAGATAATTGGAGGTTGTCAGACAAAAATTCACTTTTAGGTGAAGAAGAAAGCTCTGAAAATGATTCTCCTACAGAGGTGAAAGTTGACCCAAGATATGAACTATCAACGTATATTGATGCTATTCCTAAAGAATCAAAGGATATTGATAAACTAAGTGATGACCGTAATGAAGCATTATATCAATTAGGCTTAATTTATAAAGAACAATTTAAAAATTCTGAGTTAGCGATAAAAAACCTTGAAAAGTTAAAGAAACTTAGAAAAGATGATAAAATGGAGTTAGCAATTAGCTACCATTTATATCAGATTTATAGTCAGATAAATGATCAAGAGAAAGCAAATTACAATAAGGATATTGTGTTAAATAAGTACCCTGAAACTAAATTTGCACAAGTAATAAAATCTCCAAATAAAAAATTAATTGAAAATAAAAAAGAAGATCAAGTTGTAAAAAAGTATAAAGAAATTTATTATTTGTACAAAGAAAATAAATTTGAAGAAACTGTAGTTGAAATCGATAAGTTTTCTTCATCAATTCAAAATTCAAATTTAATTCCTAAATTAGCACTCCTAAAAGCCTTGTCAATAGGTAAGTATCAAGATAAAGTAGCTTATGCTAAAGCTTTAGAGTTTGTGTCTTTAAGTTATGCAAATACTATTGAAGGAAAAAAGGCAAAAGAGATCATGAAAAAACTGAAAAAAATAAAATAACCTTATAAAACTCCCCTTAAATATGTTTAGTAAAGAAAGTAAAAAAACGAATGTTAAATCTGTCTCAGAAAGAAATGTAATTGGAAAAAACACAAAAATAACTGGTGATATTATTTCTGAAGGTGATTTTAGAATTGATGGTACTTTAGAAGGTAACATTGAAACTAAAGGAAGAATTATTATTGGTGAAACAGGTTTCATTAAAGGAAAAGCTGAATGTACTAACGCAGATGTTGAAGGGAAATTTTCAGGAGATTTACAAGTTTCAAATACGTTAACCGTAAAAACGTCAGCTAATATTACCGGAGATGTAGTTATAGGCAAGTTATCAGTAGAGCCAGGGGCTACATTCAATGCAACATGTTCTATGAAAGGAGCAATAAAAGAATTGAAGAAAGATGGGCAAAAACGTGCCGAAAAAACCGCTTAACAAATACATTCGGTTTACCACTATTGCTTTTCAAATGGGGTTAACCATTTATTTAGGAAACTTACTAGGTGAATGGTTAGATACCAAATATTCAAATGAAGGAGGCTTATATGCTAAAATATGTACATTAGTGGCCGTTTTTTTAGCAATGTTCTCCGTTATTCAACAAGTTACAAAAATTTCAAAAAACAATGATTAAACGAATTTTGTTTTTTCTTGCTGCAGTACTTATAGTTTTAGCAGTAAGTTATTTTCCGCATAATTATGTTATAATATCAAAAGAAATTCAATTATCATTTTCATTACTAGGAGTATATTTGTTTCATGTAGTATCAGCAATTATAGTGTATCTTATAGTTGAATTTGTGGCAGATAAAATGCCCAATCAAGCAGGTTATGCATACTTAGCTTCCATATTTTTAAAAATCGGATTTTTCGTGTTAGTTTTTCAAGCTTCAGTTTTTACAAATGAACAACTTACTAAGCCAGAAAGGTTTTCATTAGTAATTCCGTTGTTTTTGTTTTTAATTCTTGAAGCAATTGCTGTTTCAAAACTATTGAACAGCAAATAGTTTGCTAGTTTTTACTAGAAATAAATCTCATGAAAACATTCTCATAAAAACTAAATAAAAAAACGGTTTGTAGTTTTAATTAATTGTTTACCTTTGCACGGAAATTTAGAGACCACAACCCTATATTTAAAAAGGTATGATGATAGCAAAAAAATCTATCAAATTTTTAACAGTTTTAGCATTGGTTTTCACTTCTTTTGGAGTGTTTGCTGGTGGAGGAGATAAGAAATCTTCCGAAAACGACGGTGGAAAAGTAGACACCAAAGAAGAAATTAAAAACTACATCAAGCATCACTTAGCGGATTCACATGATTTTTCATTGTTTTCTTATTCAAACGATGCAGGTGAAAGAAAGCATATAGGCTTTCCTTTACCAGTGATTGTTTGGACTAGTAAAGGTTTGAAAACATTTATGTCGTCAAAATTTCATCATAATGATGATGGTAAGTTAGTTGTTGATGCTGGAGGTGTTAAGTTAACTAAAATTCATAGTAAAATTTATGAGTTAGATGCTAACGCTACAACAGTTGCTTTTGATGAAACTCATCATGCAACTAATGCACACAAGGTGTTAGATTTATCTATAACAAAAAGTGTTTTTGGAATTTTATTAGCAGGATTGTTAATGTTTTTAGGTTTTGGTTCGTTAGCTAAAGGGTATAAAAAAGGAGCGATTCCTACTGGAGTTGGTCGTGTTTTAGAACCATTGGTTTTATACGTAAGAGATGAAATAGCAAGGCCAAATATTGGAGAAAAAAAATATAAAAGATTTATGCCATATTTATTAACGGTGTTTTTCTTTATTTGGATATTAAACTTATTAGGATTAACACCATTAGGTTTTAATGTTACAGGTCAAATTGCAGTAACTGTATGTTTAGCATTGTTTACTTTAGTAGTTTATATAACTAACGGATCGAAAGATTTTTGGGCGCATACTTTATGGATGCCAGGTGTTCCAAAGATTTTAAGACCAGTATTAGCTGTTTTAGAATTAGCAGGGTTTTTACTAATCAAACCATTTTCATTATTAGTACGTTTGTTTGCAAATATTACAGCAGGTCACTCAGTAGTAATGGGTATTGCAGCACTTATGGTGTTGTTGAAAACTGAATTTGGAACAGTAGGTGCAACAGGTATTTCATTTTTGTTAACTATGTTTTTAACAATTATTGAATTATTAGTAGCTTTTTTACAAGCATTTATTTTTACAATGCTTTCTGCTTTGTTTATTGGAATGGCAGTAGAAGAGCATGATCATGCACATGATCACTAAGAATTATTATAGAGTAGAATAAGAATTTGTTTAATTTAATATAAATCAATTAGTATGTACAATTTAATTGGAGCAGGATTAATCGTAATCGGTGGAGGAATCGGATTAGGTCAAATAGGTGGAAAAGCAATGGAAGGAATTGCTCGTCAACCTGAGGCTGCTGGTAAAATCCAAACAGCGATGATCATTATCGGAGCATTATTAGAAGGATTAGCATTTGGTGCTTTACTTTTAGGAAAATAATTCCGAAACAAAAACAACGAAAACATTTTCTGCAACGGTTGGTTGCAGAAATGTTTTTAAAATTAAACAACAAAAAGACAATAATTAAGTATTATGGATATTTTTAATGATTTTTCGATAGGATTATTTGCAATGCAATTAACTATCTTAATTCTATTATTATTTTTATTAGCAAAGTTTGCATGGAAACCTATTTTAAATTCTTTAGATGAAAGAGAAGAAGGTATTCAAAATGCATTAGATCAAGCAGAGAATGCTCGTAAAGAAATGCAAAACTTGCAAGCTGATAATGAAAAGATGATAAAAGAAGCACGTGCAGAGAGAGATGCAATGATGAAAGATGCTCGTGAAATTAAAGATAACATTATAGCAGAAGCAAAAGAAGAAGCACAAGAACAAGCTTCTATCATGATTGAAAATGCTAAAGCAACTATTAAGCAAGAACAACAAGCAGCTGTTGCTGAGTTAAAAAAGAATGTTGCTGAATTATCTATAGGTATAGCACAATCTGTTGTTAAAAAAGAATTAGCTTCACAAGACGAACAATTAAAACTTGTTGAAGGAATGTTACAAGACGTTACTTTAAACTAATTAATCGATGAAAGGAGCAAGACCAGCATTACGTTATGCAAAAGCAGTTTTAAATTTAGCTAAAGAATCAGGTAATGATGCTTTAGTAAATGAAAACATGCAGCTAATCGTAAATACTATTGCTGAAAGTGATGATTTAGAGACAATGTTAAAAAGTCCAATAATCAAAGCTAAGGATAAGCAAAAAGTTTTAGTTGCGCTTTTTGGTGATAAAGTAGATACTATAGTAAAAGGTTTGTTTAATTTATTAGAAGAGAACAAACGTATGCTTATGTTAGAACCAATAGCTAAGCAATACACTATTATTTATGATTATCATAAAAGTATGCAAGTTGCTAAAGTTACTACTGCGGTAGCTTTAACTAAAGAGTTAGAAGATAAAATACAAGCAAAAATTGTTGACCTAACAGGTAACAGTGCTAGTATAGAAAATATAGTAAATCCATCTATTTTAGGAGGGTTTATTTTACGTGTTGGAGATGTGCAGTATGATGCAAGTATTTCTAATCAATTTAATGAATTAAGGAGAGAATTTGACAACAGTCATTATATTCCAAAAATTTAATTTTACGTCAAAAGATATAAGATGGCAGCAATTAAACCAGCTGAAGTATCAGCAATTTTAAAGGAACAATTAACAAATTTCGAAGCGAAAGCTTCGTTAAATGAAGTAGGAACTGTATTACAAGTAGGTGATGGTATTGCTCGTGTTTACGGTTTATCAAATGTACAATACGGTGAATTAGTTGAATTCGATAACGGATTAGAAGGTATCGTATTAAACTTAGAAGAAGATAATGCAGGTGTTGTATTATTAGGTGCTTCTACATCTGTAAGAGAAGGTTCTACTGTAAAACGTACTGAAAGAATTGCTTCTTTAAGAGCTGGAGAAGGAATTGTAGGACGTGTTGTAAACACTTTAGGTCAACCAATTGATGGTAAAGGACCAATTGAGGGTGATACTTTCGAAATGCCTTTAGAGCGTAGAGCTCCTGGTGTTATTTATCGTGAGCCTGTAACTGAACCTATGCAAACTGGTATCAAGTCTATTGATGCAATGATTCCTGTAGGACGTGGTCAACGTGAGTTAATTATTGGTGACCGTCAAACTGGTAAATCAACAGTTGCTATTGATACTATCTTAAATCAAAAAGAATTTTATGATGCAGGGCAACCAGTGTACTGTATCTATGTAGCTATTGGTCAAAAAGCTTCAACTGTAGCGGCTATTGCTAACATGTTAGAAGAAAAAGGTGCTTTAGCATATACAACAATTGTTGCTGCAAATGCATCTGATCCTGCTCCAATGCAGGTATATGCACCTTTCGCAGGAGCTGCAATTGGTGAGTACTTCCGTGATACTGGTAGACCAGCATTAATTGTTTATGATGATTTATCTAAACAAGCAGTTGCTTACCGTGAGGTATCTTTATTATTAAGAAGACCTCCAGGACGTGAAGCATATCCAGGAGATGTATTTTACTTACACTCAAGATTATTAGAGCGTGCTGCAAAAGTGATCAATGATGATAAAATTGCAAGTGAAATGAATGATTTACCTGATTCTTTAAAAGGAATTGTAAAAGGTGGAGGTTCTTTAACTGCATTACCTATTATTGAAACACAAGCAGGTGACGTTTCAGCATATATCCCAACAAACGTAATTTCTATTACTGATGGGCAAATATTCTTAGAGTCTGATTTATTTAATTCAGGTGTACGTCCAGCAATTAACGTAGGTATTTCTGTATCACGTGTTGGTGGTAATGCTCAAATTAAATCTATGAAAAAAGTATCTGGTACTTTAAAATTAGATCAAGCTCAATACCGTGAATTAGAAGCATTTGCTAAGTTTGGATCTGATTTAGATGCAGCTACAATGAATGTGATTTCTAAAGGACAACGTAATGTTGAAATTTTAAAGCAAGCTCAAAACGATCCTTTTACTGTTGAAGATCAAGTAGCAATCATTTATGCAGGTTCTAAAAACTTGTTAAAAGATGTTCCAGTTAAGAAGGTAAAAGAATTTGAGAAAGATTATATAGAGTACTTAAATGCTAAGCATAGAGATACTTTAGATACATTAAAGGCAGGTAAATTAACTGATGAAGTAATTGATACTTTAACAGCAGCTGCTAAAGAGATTTCAGCTAAATTTTCAGCTTAATAATAGTTAAAACAATATTCCCGCAAATTTTGCGGGAATCTTATAAATTTTAAGTGCAATTACATGGCAAACTTAAAAGAAATACGAAACAGGATTACTTCAATTAAATCAACAATGCAGATTACCTCTGCCATGAAAATGGTATCGGCTGCTAAGTTGAAAAAAGCTCAAGATGCAATTACGGCAATGCGTCCTTATTCATCTAAGCTTACTGAATTATTGCAAAGCTTAAGCGCTACTTTAGATAGTGATGCAGGTGGAGCATATTCAACGCAAAGAGAAGTAAACAAAGTGTTGTTAGTTACGATAACCTCAAACAGAGGTTTATGTGGTGGTTTTAATTCTTCAATTATAAAAGAAACAGTTAAAACGATTAATGAAACATACAACGGAGTTACTGTTGACTTATTTACAATTGGTAAAAAAGGAAACGATATCTTATCAAAAGAAAATAATGTTATTGAAAATAGAAATGATATTTTTGATGAGTTAACTTTTGATAACGTAGCTTTAGTTGCAGAGCAATTAATGGATTTATACGTAGGTGGTTCTTATGATAAAATAGAAATCATTTATAATAGATTCAAGAATGCTGCAACTCAAATACCACAAGTTGAACAGTTCTTACCTATTAAACCAATTGAAGGTGACGCAAACGTAAATTTAGATTATGTTTTTGAACCATCAAAAGAAGAAATTGTTTTAGAGTTAATTCCTAAATCATTAAAAACTCAGTTATATAAAGCCATTCGTGATTCATTTGCTGCTGAACATGGAGCTCGTATGACTGCAATGCATAAAGCAACTGATAACGCTACTGAATTACGTGACGAATTATTACTAACGTATAACAAAGCACGTCAAGCTGCGATTACTAATGAAATTTTAGAAATTGTTGGTGGTGCAGAAGCATTGAATAATTAAGAAATTATTTATCTTATATATAAAGCGAACCAACTTGGTTCGCTTTTTTTTACATTATTTTCTAAACTAAATAGATACTAAGTTTTTAATTGCCTTGGATTTTTGATTATTTCTATTTGCTAAGTATAGATAAACTAATAAGGGAATGAGTCCATGCGGTATTCTATATAATACTAAATACATGTATTGATGCATAATACTCAATGATACATCATAACTTAGACCGCTTATTATTCTTGCAAAAGCGGTAATAAAACCCCAAAAGCAAGCATATAGCAACATCGTTTTTGCTACTTTAGGTATAAACAAACCAATTGCAATAATAAAATCTATAATCCCAGCTATAAATAATAGGTTTTTAGCGCTTGTTTCTGTGATGGGTAATATATTTAACGTCATTGTAACAAAGTTACCTGGTAACGGATAAAAAACACCAATAGCATACATTCCATGACAAGTAAAAGCTAAAGCAATGAAAATTTTTAACTTAAATATCAATTGATGAATATTTCGAGTTTTTAAATAATATATTAATGCTATTGGAACTCCAAATTGAATTGCATGTTCAAAGAACATAATTAAGTGATAAAACTTATTTTTAGTAATTAGCATCGCTAATACTACTATACTAACTGCTCCTAATTTCAAGATTGTTAGTTGCCATTTTTTAGAAGTTTCAGTAATAGTGAGTGATATTATTGCACAAACAGTGTATAAGCCACCTATACTTTTGGTTAAAAACTGTATAGCATGATCAGTATTTAAGTTTGTAACATACGATTGCCAAGATGTATTAAAAACAAAATTAATTATAGGTTCTAATAGTTGCTGATCCCAAAATACACTTCGATAAGGAGCATCCCAAAACAAATGTTGATATGCTCTACCAGAAAAAATAAAAAAGGTACTGATTTTTAAAAAATTAAGAAGAGTTGTTCGATTCATAAAAAGATCAAATATATAATTACTACGATTTTCCTTTGTTAACTATGCGTTAGCAGATTATGTTTGTAGGGTTAACATATTGTTTAGTAGTTTATTATACTATTAATTCTTTTTTTTGGTTATATACTAATTATCAGTAAAAATATATTTGTAACTAAATTCTATTAACTAAACATAATCCCCCTTCAAGATGAAAAAATCTTTTTTAAACATACTACTTTTTTTAGTAGTTACTTCTTACGCATCAAATGATAAGTACCGATTAATTCTAACAGATAATCCAGCGACTACAATTATGATTGGTTGGAATCAGATTTCTGGTACAAGTCCTAAAGTGCATTACGGCACTACAGATTATGGAACAAATTGGCAAAATTATCCAAGTTCAAAAAGTATAGATCGATCAATTTCTTATAAAGGAATGAGTAATACTTTTGCTAAATTGACTGGCTTAACCCCAAATACCAATTACTATTTCGTTATTAGAGATAGTCAAGGAACCAGTAACCGTTTCTGGTTTAAAACTGCTCCTAGTAATAATCAAAGAATGTCATTCATTGCAGGAGGAGATTCTAGGAATAATAGAGCCCCTAGAAGAAATGCTAACTTGTTAGTGTCAAAATTAAAACCAACAGCTGTTTTTTTTGGTGGTGATATGACTAACGGAGATTCAAGTTCAGAATGGCAAAGTTGGTTTAATGATTGGCAATACACAATAGCTACTGATGGAAGAATGTTTCCAATAATACCAGCTAGAGGAAATCATGAAGATTCAAACAATAGCATTTATAATTTATTTAATGTTTCTTCATCTAATGTATATTATGATATTACTTTTGGAAATAATTTGTATACAATTTATACATTAAATTCTGAAATTTCTGCTGGCGGAAATCAATATTCTTGGTTGAACCAAAAACTAAACGGAAATAGCTCTATATGGAAATCTGCTCAATATCATAAACCAATGAGACCTCACGTATCTTCAAAATCTGAAGGGAATGATGAATATGCTAACTGGGCTCAGTTATTTTATGATAAAGGTGTTAATTTAGTTTTTGAATCGGATTCACATACAGTTAAAACAACTTGGCCTGTGAAACCTTGTTCAGGTGGAAGTGGATGTGATGATGGTTTTATAAGAGATAATAACAATGGAACTACTTATGTTGGAGAAGGTTGTTGGGGAGCTCCATTACGTTCTTCAAATGATGCAAAAAACTGGACAAGAAATAATGGTACTTTTAATCAGTTTAAATGGATTTTTGTTGAAGAATCAAAAATTGAAGTTAGAACAATTAAAGTAGATAATGCAAATAATGTAGGTTCAGTAACTAATGATAATCCATTTACTACCCCTTCTAATTTAGATGTTTGGAACCCGTCAAATGGAAGTGTTGTAACTATTATAAACTCGAACGTGAGTTATCCAGAAGTAACTCTAACTAACCCGATTGATGGTTCAACTCATAAAGTTAATATAGCAATAACTATCAATGCGAATGCCTCGGATAGCGATGGAACTATAGCTAATGTGAAGTTTTATGTAAATGATAACTTAATAAAAACTGATACAAGTTCACCGTATTCAACCAGTTGGACACCTAGTGTTAATAATCAATCATATATTTTAAAAACTGTAGCAATAGATAATGATGGAAATGAAACAATATCAAAAGAAGTTTCAATCTTTGTAGGAGAGGTATCAAAAACAATAACATCAACAATTAATAGTGGAGATGATGATGCTGAACAATATGAATCATCTGGTAAAATGTATATGAATAGTTCTGATTTAGAATTAGTGTATGATGGAAGTTCAAAAGGGAACCAACACATTGGTTTATTATTTAGAAATTTAAACATACCTACAAATGCTACGATTACAAGTGCATACATTCAATTCACTACAGATGAAACTAATTCAGGAAATACTTCATTAGGGATAAAGATTGAAGATTCGTCAAATGCTCAAAATATAACTTCTCAAGGGTATAATATTACATCAAGATCGTATTATAATAAAACGATTAATTGGAATCCAAACTCATGGACTACAGTTGGAGAATCTGGAAATAAACAAAAAACACCAGAGTTAAAAGAATTAGTACAAAAAATAATAAATAAATCGAGTTGGAGTCTTGGTAACTCAATGATGTTTTATATCTCAGGAACAGGAGAGCGAACTGCTGAATCATATGAAGGAAGTAGTAGTAAAGCTCCAAAATTAGTTATAACGTATACAACTGGTAGTTCCGACGGAGGAGGAAATACTCCAAAATGTGAAGATGTTTATGTAACTCTAGTGTTTGATAAATATTCAAAAGAAACATCATGGACATTGAAAAATAGTAGCAACGAAGTAGTTATGAGTGGAGGGAATTATACCCAAGGAAATGGAGAGTCAATTACGGTATCTAAGTGCTTACCAGTTGGGTGTTATGATTTTAGTATTAATGACACCTATGGAGATGGAATTTGTTGTGATTATGGAAACGGTTCATATAAAGTAACGAAAACTGACGGTACAGTTTTGGTATCTGGTGGTAGTTTTACAAGTTCAGATACTAAACAATTTTGTTTAATGAATACTTCTGCAAGAAAAAAAGAAAAGAAAGAAACATCATTAAAATCAAAAATTACTCTTTATCCGAATCCTACTTCCGATAGATTATTCATTAGTGGAGGTGAAAACACATTATTATGGATAGCGAAAGTTCTTGATATTTCTGGTAAAAAAATACTTGAAGTACCTGTAATAAATAGTTCTATAAATATTTCAAACTTAACTAATAATTCAATTTATTTTATTGAAATATTTAATGAACTTGGAGAAAATAAACTGTCAGAAAAAATAATAAAGAAATAATTAATAATAAGAATGACTTTTAAAAAACGGATTATTAATTAGTAATCCGTTTTTTATTGAGTAATTAGTTTTAAAATACTTTGCGGATCAATTCCACATTGTAGTTGTAATTCTTCAGTAGTTCCGTGATGAATAAAATTATCAGGAATTCCTAAGACTTCTATTTTACCTTGATAATTATAGTTTGAGGCAATTTCTAAGATAGCACTTCCAAATCCACCATTTTTGCAACTATCTTCAATAGTAATTATTCTATTAAAGGTTTTAAAAATATTTTTAAGTATTTCAATGTCTAGTGGTTTTACAAAACGCATATCATAATGAGCAACAAGATCTTTATTTTTAATGTTATATACCGCTTCAGTGACATTTTTAGCTATTGTGCCAATTGATAGTATAGCTATTTTATTACCTTCTTTTAAACAAGTTGCTTTACCAATTTCTATTTTATTAAAAGGAAGCTGCCAATTTTTGATGTTTCCTCTTCCTCTTGGATAGCGAATTGCTATTGGTTGCTTTAATTCTTTTTGAGCAGTGTATAATATATTTCGAAGTTCTATTTCGTTTCTAGGAGCAAATATTATTAAATTAGGAATACATCGTAAGTAAGCAATGTCAAAAACACCATGATGAGTAGCTCCATCTTGACCTACTAGTCCAGCCCTATCTAAACAAAAAATAACTGGTAAATTTTGTAGCGCTACATCATGAATTACTTGATCATATGAACGTTGTAAAAAAGTAGAGTAAATATTACAATAAGGAATTAACCCTTCAGTAGCCATACCAGCAGCTAAAGTTACTGCATGTTGTTCAGCAATACCAACATCAAAAGTACGTTCAGGAAACTCTTCCAACATAAATTTTAATGAACTTCCAGTTAACATAGCTGGAGTAATACCTACTATTTTTTTGTTTTTATGAGCTAATTCAACAATTGTTTTTCCAAAAACATCTTGAAATTTAGTAAACTCATTTTTTTCTTTTGGTAAAACATCACCTGAAATTTTATCAAATTTACCAGGAGCATGATATTTTACTTGATTTTCTTCTGCTTGGCGTAATCCTTTTCCTTTTGTAGTAATTATATGTAAAAACTTAGGACCAGGAACCTTTTTTAAACGTTCAAGTTCTCTTAGTAATTCTTCAAGATTATGACCATCTATAGGGCCAGAATAATCAAAATTTAATCCTTCAAAAATATTATGTTGTTCTACATCGTTTCGAGTAGATTTTATACGAGTTAAATAATCTTTTAAAGCACCTACTGAAGGGTCAATCCCTATAGCGTTATCGTTTAAAATAACGAGTAAATTTGCATTAGTGTCTCCTCCATGATTCAACGCTTCAAATGCCATACCGCTAGCAATAGATGCATCACCAATAACAGCAATATGATGTTTGTTTTTTCCTTGTAGTTTTGAAGCTATTGCCATACCTAAAGCTGCAGATATTGAAGTAGAAGAATGCCCTACGCCAAAAGTATCATATTCACTTTCACTACGTTTTGGAAATCCAGAAATTCCATTTAACTGACGATTTGTATGGAATACATTTTTTCTACCAGTTAAAATTTTATGAACATATGCTTGGTGTCCTACATCCCAAACTAATAAATCTTCAGGAGTGTTAAAAACGTAATGCAATGCAATTGTTAATTCAATTACCCCTAAGCTAGCACCTAAATGCCCTTCTTTAGTTGAAACTACATCAATAATAAAATCGCGTAATTCTTTAGCCACTGTAGGTAAATTATTTACAGTGATTTTTCTTAAATCAGAGGGATATTCGATAGTATGTAATAGGCTTTCTGACATTAAACAAATGTACAAAAAGCATTATATAACCCTACTGTAAGCATAAAACTTTGTAGTTTTGTAGTATGAGTAAATTATATGTAGTGCCAACGCCAATTGGAAACCTAGAAGATATGACTTTAAGAGCAATTAGAGTTCTTAAAGAAGTTGATGCTATTTTAGCTGAAGATACACGTACAAGTGGGAAGCTATTAAAGCATTTCGAAATTGCAACACCAATGCAATCTCATCATATGCATAATGAACATAAAACGGTAGATACAATTATTAGGCGTTTGCAAAGTGGTGAAACTTTTGCATTGATTTCTGATGCTGGAACTCCAGCAATTTCTGATCCTGGTTTTTTACTAACACGAGCTTGTATTCAACACGAAATAGATGTTGAATGTTTGCCTGGTGCTACAGCCTTTGTTCCAGCTTTAGTTAACTCTGGTTTGCCAAATGACAAGTTTGTTTTTGAAGGTTTTTTGCCTGTTAAAAAAGGAAGGCAAACTCGTTTAAAATTACTTGCTGAAGAAACTAGAACGATGATATTTTATGAAAGTCCGCATAAGCTTTTAAAAACATTAACTCATTTTGGTGAATATTTTGGTAACGATAGGCAAGTGTCAGTATCTAGAGAATTAACAAAATTATTTGAAGAAACCAAACGAGGAAGCGTAGAAGAAGTGTTATCATATTATACAGTTAAACCTGCTAAAGGTGAAATAGTTATTATTGTTGATGGTAAAAAATAGGTTTCTCATTTTAAAAAGAAACTAATTGATATTCTGGATACTGTTTTTGTAATAATTTTTCTGATTTTTCAGGAATAACTTTAAGGGTTATATATGTTATAATTATTGAAAAGACAATCATGAAAGAAGAAAACATACAAAAGAATAGTCCCATTTCATAAAAATCTTTGTTGGTAGGTAAACTAATATCGAAAATGTAAAAAAGAATAAGAGTAAGACTTCCAATGCCTTGAGTTTTTATGATGTCTTCTAGCATCCATCTTTTTCCTGTTTTCTTATTTTTTTTCTTTAAATTTTTGCTAGAATAATAAACTGCTATGGTTTGTAGTAAACAAAGAGATAAATAGGTCGTAGTATATATGTAATAAGCAAAATTTAGTTGTTGAATTTGATAAAAAGACAATAACATTAATACAGTTAAAATGATTTTAGGAAGCTTAAACCAATCTTTAATAAATTGAAATACAATTTTAATATATTTTTTATTTAGTTGCTTTTGTTTTTCTTCAATTACATCCATAAAACCAAATATTCCAAATTTTTTAAAAGAAATATCTCTTGCTTTTTCGAAAGATAGTTGTGGTTTATTATCCCATATTTGCTCAATATCATTAGCTAAATGATCTACAAGTTCAGTTTGTACATCATAATATTCTACATAATGCTGTCGGGTAAATATATACAACTCTTCTATATGTTTTTCTGTTAGCTTTTTCATAATGATAATTCTCTTTTTATGTTTTCAATTTTAGTGTATGCCATTCGAAAAATTTTGTAACCTGTATGCATTGCTACATAGTATAAAGGAATTAATAATAACCACACTTTTTTTTGAATTACTTCAGAAGTGTATGGTATAAATTGGATAACCATGTTAAGAATTAAAAAAGTAAAAGAGAAATAGAAAACCCCATAGTTTATATGAACAGATTTCCCAAATTTTTTAAAATAGAGTATAACTGTGTGTATTAAACAAAAAACAATGGGTATTATGTACAAGATAATGTTTAGCTGTTTAAAATATTTCAAAGAAATACTTTGAGCTAAAAAAAAGTAGGTTAATGTAAGTGTGAAAAAAACTAATACTTTTTTAAATGATTTAAAGAAATCTATAAACATTTTAGAAAATTGTTTTCTGTAAAGAGTATTTATAGTTTTCCAACCGTTTTTATGGATTTCACGTAAGTTTTTATTCCAACCAGATCTTTCTAAAGCATTTTTAAATTCACTTTTAAAAAGTGTAGTTTCAGAATTTAATTCAATATCAGAGACTAAGTGATCCACCATTTCTATCCTTTGATCCCAATATTCAATTCCGTTTTCCTTTAAATAATTATCTATGAATTGTATTTGTTCCTTAGTTAATTCCATACTTATTCAATTAAGTAATTATATTTTTCTTTGATAGTATTCATTTTTGAGATAAAGCTTTCTCCTGAAAGAAATAAACCAAAAAAAGAAATAAGCATTGTATTAAAAAGGGAAGAATTCCAATCACCATTATTATTACCAATTTTTGATAAATTAAAAAATTGAAAAGCTATATTGATTATGATTCCTCCTGCTAAAGAGTATGAATGAACAATTTTTAATTTTCCAAATGTTTTTATAAATTCTCTTGTTTTTAATACATAATATGTGATGTATCCAATCAATAAAATTATTGGAAAATACAAAGTGTTTATGTTTTGTAATTTATTCATATAAAAACTAATGCTAGCGACTATGCTTATTATAGCTAAGTTTCTTGGTTTAATTGTCTGTTGAACCATATCTTTTAAAATAAATAAAGCATCAGACCAAAACTTTTTCTTCAATATTGAATCATACCTTTTTTTTAGTTCTTCTTTTCTACTTAACATATATTTTAAAAAATGAGTATGAAGTCGTTGGTCTTCATAAAAAGCAGGAATATTACTCACTTTATTTTCTATTTCTGAAGCGATATGATCTACCATTTCAAATCGGATGTCTATATATTCGACACCAATAGCCTCTAAAAAATTATTTATTTGTTGTACTTGTTCCTTAGTTAATTCCATTAAAAAGAATATTTTTTCAACAATGTAAAGTGCTTTTTATAAAGCTTTATAGCTAGTTGAAACATAAATAAACTAACAACTAAAATCATTGTTTTTAATAAATCTAAGCCATCATGTTTGGTTATAAAAGAACCAGAAATCATAAAAGGAAATAAAACTACAGCCAACACTTGAGTTTCATATAAAAACCTGAAAGATGTTTTTTGCTTCGTAGAATATATATGGACGTAACCTAATATGATTAATAAAGAAAGAGCATAGGATACGGTTTGAAAAGTAATGTTTGCGATATCCGCTATAAGGGTTGAAACATTTAAAGAAATACTATCATTGAAACCTATTGAGAGTAGCATTAGAATAAATATACTCCATATTTTTATAGCATGTGGTTTTCCATATTTTTTCATTTTATTTATAATAAGTAAAGGTTTTACATAGCAATACCCTAAATAAATACTAGAAGAATTTTGTAAAAGAACATTCCATTTTTCAGTTGCTTTATTAAATGAATGATCAAAGTCTTTTTCAGTAAGCATAGTGCTTTCTATTTCCGAAATTATGTGGTCAAGTACTTCAACTCTAATATCTATATAGTAAACCATTTTTTTATCTAGATACTTTTTTACTTGCTGTGTTTGGTTTTTAGTTAGCTCCATACTTAATCTAAATTTAATTTTGGATTTACTAATTGCTGCATAGTTTTTAAAAACTCTTGCATTTCTGCTAATTTATTAGCCGTTTCTTTTGTACCGCTTTCAGTCAACTTATAGTACTTTCGTAATCTGTTTCCAACTTTAGCTACTTCTACATCTAATAAGCCTTCAGCTTCTAGTTTGTGTAAAGCAGGATACAAAGCGCCTTCAGTAATTTGCAATTCTCCTTTTGTTAGTTCTTTTACTTTTTGTGTTATTTCGTAGCCATACATTTTATCATTTTGTGCTAAAAGTTTTAAAATGATGGTTTGTAATGAACCTTTATATAATTTTTGATTTCCCATTTCGTTACCTGTCTTACTGTTTTGCATTTTAAAAAACGCTTAAAACATGGTGTAAATGTATGCATAATTTTCTTATGTATAAAATTCTTAGGTGTTATTTTATGGAAACTCTAACTATTCATTCGTTATTAGTTTGTTACTTTTGCATGATATTACTTAAAGAATGGCAAAATTTTACAAATTATCTATAAAAGAAGTTATTAAAGAAACTACTGACGCAGTTTCTATTTTATTTACAATTCCTGAAACATTAAAAGAAACTTTTTCGTTTGTAGCAGGACAATACGTTACTTTAAAGAAAGAAATAAAAGAAGAAGAAGTAAGAAGAGCGTATTCTATTTGTTCATCACCTAAAAGTGGAGAGCTTAAAGTAGCAGTAAAAGCTGTTGAAAACGGGAGGTTTTCTTCATATGCAACTTCAGAACTTAAAGCAGGTGATGAAATAGAGGTTACTGCACCAGAAGGTAAATTTATATTGCAACCAGCAACTAATAAAAATTATATTGGATTTGCTGCAGGAAGTGGAATAACTCCTGTGCTTTCAATGATAAAATCAACATTAGAAAATTCTACTTCTACATTTACATTGGTGTATGGAAATAAAAGTGTTGCTGATACTATTTTTTATAAAGAATTAGGTGATTTACAACAACAATATCCTGAGCAATTTAAGTTAAATTATGTTTTTAGTAGGGAGCGTAATGAACCATCGTTATTTGGTAGAATAGATAAAGGCAATGTTAATTATTTTATAAAGAATTTATATAAAGAAATTTCTTTTGACGAAGCGTTTTTATGTGGTCCTGAAGAAATGATAAAAATAGCTTCTTCAGCATTAAGTGAAAATGGATTAAGTGAGAATGAGATTCATTTTGAATTGTTTACAGCGTCAGTTAATGAGGAAAATGTTTCTGAAATAAAAGATGGTGAAACAGAAATTACTGTGATGTTAGATGATGAGGAAACTACCTTTACAATGAAACAAACAGATACGTTGTTAGCTGCAAGTTTACGAAATAAACTTGATGCTCCATATTCATGTCAAGGAGGTGTTTGTAGTAGTTGTATAGCTTTGGTAACTGAAGGTAAAGCTGTGATGACTAAAAACTCTATTTTAACAGATGATGAGTTAGAAGAAGGATTAGTTTTAACCTGTATGGCCCATCCAACGACAGCTAAAGTAACTGTAGATTACGACGAGGTATAATTTGTAGAATACTCTAGTAGTTTAAATGATGGCTATTATTTATAAATAAATAAAAATTAATGGATTTTTACGATTTAAAAAATGCCTTTTTTGTAGGTGTAGTAATGTCTTTTATGATTGGTCCGGTGTTTTTTATGCTTATTAAAACAAGTATTTTAAAAGGCGCTAGAGCAGCAATTGCATTTGATATTGGTGTAATTTTAGGCGATATATTTTTTATGCTTATAGCATATTTTGGAAGTAGAAGTTTATTAGAAAAAATTAAAGATGACCCTCGATTATTTTTAATTGGGGGTTTAATATTAATTGTATACGGATTAATAACTTACTTAGATAAAAGTAATAAAAAGGAGGTTGAAGTTTGTGAAGTAGATATTCCAGAAAGCAACAACTATTTGAAATTAGTTTTAAAAGGATTCGCTTTAAATTTTATTAATGTTGGTGTTTTGGCAGGATGGTTAGGTATAATTGTGGTAGTAGGTCCAACATTAAATATGAATCCTAGTTATATGTTTTGGTACTTTTTTACCGTAATAATTGGGTATGCTTTAAGCGATTTAGGTAAAATACTTTTAGCGAAACAATTAAAAAGCAAGTTAACACCATTGGTAATATATAGAATCAAAAGGGGGATGGGAGTTTTATTAATAGTTTTTGGAGCGCTTATAATGTTAAAAAGTTTTATACCTAAAGATCAAATAGATAGTTTGTTCCAAAAAGTAGAGCAAACAACTAAAAACCAATAATAACTTTGGCTATCCAGAAGTAAATTAAAATTCCAAAAATATCGTTACTTGTAGTTATAAATGGACCGGTAGCTATTGCCGGATCAATTCCTCTTTTATTTAAAAATAAAGGAATAAATGTACCTACCAAACCAGCTACAATAATAACTACAAAAAGAGATACAGAAATAGCACTAGCTATATTCATGTCTTGTTCAGTAGCAAAAACATATATAAAAAGTAAAATAGCCAAAGCAAGTCCATTAATCATTGCTAAAGATACTTCTTTTAATAACCTATCGGTAATGCTTCCTTTTACATCATCATTTGCTAAACCTTGAACTATAATAGCTGATGATTGTACACCTACATTTCCAGCCATCGCAGCTATTAACGGAGTAAACATAAAAAGAATTGCGTTTTCAGCAATAGCATCATCAAAAAAACCCATAATTCTTGCTGCACCTACACCACCTATTAAACCTAAAAATAACCAAGGTAAACGTGCTCTAGTTAATTGCCAAATAGTGTCATCAGCTTCTACGTCTTGTGTAATACCTGCAGCTAATTGATAATCTTTTTCTGCTTCTTCTTTAATTACATCAACAATGTCATCAATAGTAATACGTCCAACTAAAACACCCAATTCATCAATTACAGGAATCGCTTCTAAATCGTATTTGCGCATAATGTTAGCAACATCTTCAGCTTTTTCATGAACGTCAACAAAATCTACTTTAGGAATATATACATCAGCAATTTTTGACCGAGTAGAGGCCATTAAAAGATCTTTTAATGATAAACGTCCTTTTAGTTTTCCATCATTATCTGTTACATAAATAGAATGAACTCTGGTAACTTCTTCTGCTTGTTTACGCATTTCTTTTACGCAAGTAAGCACATTCCAGTTTTCATTAACCTTTACTAACTCTTTAGCCATTAAACCACCAGCAGTATCTTCATCATAACGTAGAAGTTCAACAATTTCTTTAGCATGTTCTTTATCTTCAATTTTTTGAATTACTTCCTGTTTACGTTCTTCAGGTAATTCAGCAATAACATCAGCAGCATCATCTGTATCAAGTTCGTCAATTTCTTCAGCAATTTCTTTGGCAGATAGTTGTTCTAGTACATTTTCACGAACATCTTCATCAACATCCATTAACACTTCTGAAGTGGTTTCAGAGTCAAGCAAACGAATAATATAAACGGCTTCATCAAATGATAACTCATCTAATACTTCAGCAATATCTGCATGATGTACTTCTGCAAAAAAATTAGAAAGAGCAGTGTCTTTTTGATTTTTTATTAATTCTCGTACGTTATCAATAAGGTCTTTAGTGATCTCTAATGCCATCGTTTGCGATTTTAGACGTTAAGCTTATAAAGTCTTGTACCGACAATTGTTCGGGACGCTTCGCAAATATAGGGTCTTCTTTTAAAGTAACCGAAAGATTAAAAGATTTTAAACTAGAACGAAGCATTTTCCTTCGCTGATTAAAAGCAGTTTTTACAACTCTAAAAAATAATTTTTCATCAACCGGAAGCGTGTAATTTTCTTTTCTAGTTAAACGGATAACCCCAGAATCTACTTTAGGTGGTGGATTAAAAACAGTAGGAGGAACTGTAAATAAATATTCTGCATCAAAAAAAGCTTGTGTTAATACAGAAATAATACCGTATACTTTACTCCCTTCTTTTTCCGCAATTCGTTTAGCTACTTCTTTTTGAAACATTCCAGAAAATTCAGGAACAAACTCACGGTTTTCAATAGCTTTAAAAACTATTTGAGAAGAAATATTATATGGGAAATTGCCAATAATAGCAACTTGTTTTTTATTAAAAACTTTTGTGAAATCTTGTTTTAAAAAATCGCCTTCAATTATGGTAAATTTTTCTGAAGAAGTATTTAGTTTTAAATGTTCTAAAGGAAAGGTTTCTTTTAAATAAGTTACAGATTCAGTGTCTAATTCCATAACCGTAACTTTTGACTTTTTCTCTAACAAATATTTAGTTAGAACACCCATTCCAGGACCAATTTCAAGTACATCTTCATATCCTGTTTCGGTTAAAGAATCTGCTATTCTTTTAGCAATACTCTCGTCATTTAAAAAATGTTGTCCTAAATGTTTTTTTGCTCTTACTGTCATGTTCTAATACTAATTATTTATAGTAGGTTTTTTTATTGAAAATACAATTATAAGTGCTCCCAATCCAAAACCACCTAAAAAGCCTCCAATTGTTTCCCAAGGTTCAATACCATAGTAAAAGTAGGTTATTAGGGCACCTAAAACTATTAAAAAAACACTTAAATAAAGAATAGTGTTTCTGTTTTGGTAAATTTTGTTTTGCATTTTTAATTGCTGCTTACCGTAGGGTAGAATTCGTTAATTACTTTTAATTCAGTTCTGAAGGCCAACATTTTGTCAGCAAATTTCTTCATTCCATCAGTACGAAGTTTATTTGCGTCATGGTTATAGTAATTGTCTAAATCTTCTCTTGTTTTTGCTGTATATTGAATAGAGTAGGTAGCACCCCCCATTTCTTCTTCCACTAAAACCTGTGTCATTTTAGCGCTTATAAACCTACCTGTAGCTAATACTTCAGGTATGTGTTTTTCTATCCAAATAAGCCATTCATTATGAATGCTTTCGTCTACGTTTATTGTTACGTTATATATATACATAATTTGTAATGTAATACTATATCAATAAGTGTAATAGCAAAGATTAATTCTTGTGGCTATTGTATATGATATAAATAGTTAATTAAATATTATCTCCCCTTAATTTTCTGTATTTTTTTCTAGCATCTACTAAGTAAATACTGGAAGCGTGGTCAAAAATAATCTTTTGGTAGTATTCAGATGCCTTTTCAGGATTATTTAATTTTTTATTATATAACTCTCCTAATTCATATAGGCTATTGTCAACTAAGATTCCTTCAGGATCTAATTGTAAAATTTTAGTAAAGTTATCAATAGCATTTGCATATGCTTCCTGTTTTACAAATAACTGAGCTTGTTTATATAAGGCTTCATCTTCAATTGGTTGACTTTTATAAGTTGTTATTATTTCTGATAATAAACCGATGGCTTCTTTATTTTTATTTTGATACGCTAATAAATCTGCCTTTGCGTATTCTTTTAGTCCAGTAGATATACTGTCTTTAGATTGATTGTCTGAAATTGTTAAAAAAAGCTCTGCGGCATCGTTGGCTATAAGTTGAGTTGCAGATCCTTTTAATATTTTTAATTGTGCTTTAGCCCATTTAAAATCATTTTTAAAATATGAGGCTTGAGCAACTTTAAAACGAGCTTCCTGTGCTAAAAAGTGATTTTTAAATTGAGTTTGTACTTGTGAAAAATAAATGAGTGCTTTATTGAAGTTTCTAGTAAAAACTAATATTTCTCCTAGTTTAAGTTTAACGGAAGCTTTGGTGAATTTTGAATTAGTAAAACTCATTGCTTTTTCTAAAACTTTAATTCCTTTTTCAGGGTTATTTTTGGTAAAAGTTAAAAAGTCTGCGTAAGCTAATTGAATAAATAATGTATTTCTGTTTGAGCCAAACTTAGTAAATATTTGTTGAAACTTCTCTTCAATATTAGGCTGTTTTGTAACAATATCAACCTGTAAATTCATATAAACAGCTCTGAATTTATCAGTAGGGTAATTAGTTTTTTCTATTACGATATCAAAACATTCTTTAGCGGTTTCGTAGTCTTTGTTTTCAAAAGCTATTTTACCTAAATTTTTTATACCAGATAAATTATCAGCGTCCCTAGCAAGTAAAGCTTTATGTTGTATTAGTGCTTTTTGATATTGTTTTTGTTTAATAAATAACCAAGCAAGCAAATCATTCCACACATTTTTGGGCTTACTAATTGATTTTTTTAAAATTGATTTTCTTAATAAAGTATTATTCTCATTCTCGCTATCATCGTTAATATATTTACTCGCATATCGTTTAATATTATTGAGGTATTTTTCATTTCTATCAACTAAATTAACATACGAGTCAAACATCTTTTCAAAATCACCTTTTTCACCATAAATTTGAGCAAGCTGAAATCCGTAATTTGCTTTTGGATTATTATCCATAATGCCATTGTAAGCTTTTAAAGCATAATCTAACTTGTTGTAGTTTTTAAAAAGGTTTGCTATTATACCACCATATCCACTATTGTTTTTTACAGATTCTAATGCGTTTTTATATTGCTCATCGGCTTTGTTAATTTCTTGCTTACGTTCAAAATTATACCCTAACATCACATATGTGTATGTTTGTTTTGGGTATTTCTTTAGTTTTTTGAGAAGTAAAGATTCAGCAACTAAAAATTGGTTAGTTTCTTGGTAACAACTAATTAATCTTTTTAAATAAGTTGTATTATAAGGACTTTTGTTATGAAGCTCTTTATATAATTGTATTGCTTTTTCATATTCACCATTTCTAAAATAATTTTCAGCAATTATAAAACCGTTTTGTTGAGAATAACAAAATAGACTGGAAATAAAAAAAGTAAATAAGAAGATAAGTTTTTTCATTAAAAATTAAATGTATTTATTTTGAATACAATGTACACAAACTTCTTGAAAAAAGACCATATAATCAAATATTTAGCCTTTTAAAAGTTTAGTAAAACATGTGTTTTTTTGTTAAAAATTCATTAAAATTATATTTTTTATTAAAGTCCTTGTAACATTTTGGCACGAACTTTGTCTTACTAATAAAAGAACTAAACAAATACTAGTATGAAAAACTTATCTATACAATACAACTCGGCAAAAGAAAGAGCAAATGAGTTTATGAAGAAAGGTCAAATATCTCAATATTTTGAGGCACTTTTAGAAATGAATAAATGCAAAAAAATAATGACAGCTATTATAGCAAATTAAAAAAGTAAGTTTCAAACTTGAAACTTACTTTTTTAATTTTAGTTATTTGTTTGCAATTTAGTCAATGGTATCAAATCCACAATAAGGGATTAAAACTTCAGGTATTTTAATTCCGTTTTCTGTTTGGTAGTTTTCTAAGATACCAGCCAAAACTCTAGGTAATGCAAGCGAGCTACCATTAAGAGTATGTACTAATTGACTTTTCCCATCACTGTTTTTAAAACGTAACTTTAAACGGTTTGCTTGATAAGTTTCAAAGTTTGAAGCAGAGCTTATTTCTAACCAACGCTTTTGCGCAGTTGAATATAATTCAAAATCAAAAGTTAAGGCAGCAACAAATCCTGTATCTCCACCACACAAGCGTAAAATTCTATATGGTAATTTTAATTCACGTAAAATTTCTTTAATGTGCTCTACCATTCCATTTAATGCATTATAAGAATTATCTGGATGTTCAATTCTTACTATTTCAACTTTATCAAATTGATGCAAACGATTTAATCCTCGTACATGAGCACCATAACTACCGGCTTCTCTTCGAAAACATGGTGTGTAACCTGTGTATTGAATAGGTAAATCAGCTTCTTTTACTAAATCATTTCTATGAATATTAGTTATTGGTACTTCAGCAGTAGGAATTAAGTATAAATCATCTACAGATGCATGGTACATTTGTCCTTCTTTATCTGGTAACTGACCTGTAGCTATTCCTGAAGCTTCATTAACTAAATGAGGTACTTGAACCTCTTTATAGCCAGCGTTAATATTTTTATCTAAAAAATAGTTGATTAATGCACGTTGTAAACGAGCACCTTTTCCTTTATAAACAGGAAAACCAGCTCCAGTAATTTTAGCACCTAAATCAAAATCAATAATATCGTATTTTTTAGCTAATTCCCAGTGTGGGAGTGCGTTTTCATTTAACTCAGGAATAATACCTTCAGAAAAAATCTCTTCGTTATCTTCTTCGTTCTTTCCAGCTACAACAGAAGTATGAGGTATATTAGGTATTTGGTATAATAACTCTTGCAACTCACTCGTAGCGATATTTAACTTTTCTGTTAACTCTTTAGATTGATCTTTTAACTGACCTGTTTTTTCTTTTAAAAGATTAGCTTTTTGTGCTTCTCCTGATTTAAATAAATTACCAATTTCTTTGGACAGTTTGTTTGATTCAGCTAAAATATTATCTAATAAAACCTGAGTTGATCTTCTGGTTTCATCAGTACTTAATACTTCTTCAATTATTGTTTGAGCATTAGCAAAACTACGTTTTGCTAATCCTTCTAAAACAGCTTGTTTGTTTTCTCGAATAAACTGAACCTGTAACATCTTTTATTATTTTTTTAAGAAAGGCAAAGATACAGGATGTAATACATTTAAGCAATGTGTTTTTAATACTAAATTTGTTCGAGCATCATGAAAAAATCAGATAGTGTAATATTGAAATAATCACATATTTTTTGAATAGTAAAAACAGTTACATTTGTTTTTCCTTGTTCTATTCTTGCTAAATGAATGCCCGTATCAATGTAAAATTCACTTAAAGTAACATCGTATTTAGTTCGTAAAGTTTTAATACAAAGGGCTATTTTTCTTAAAATTATCTCGTCTTTGGTAAGTATCATTTTTTTTGATACAAATTCTAAAAAACATATTGAAAACATAATGACAAGTCTGTCATTATTAAGAAATTAAAAAGACTAACTTTGCCTTGGAAGTTACGTCAAACAAACTATGTAATGTTTAAAACCGGGGGGCTTTAAATGAAATTTAAAATTAGTAATTGGCGTAACTTTTTAAAAAACTAATAGAAGTTTCTTTGTCGATTTTTAATTGATTTTTTAAATCGTTTATAGATTCAAATTTTTGTTCATCTCTTACAAAGTAAAGTAAATTAACACTTATTTCTTGGTCATAAATATTTTGATTAAAATCAAAAAAATGAACTTCAATAGTTTGATCTTTCCCATCAACTGTAGGTCTGTTACCTATATTCATCATACCAAAAAATAATTCATTGTTAATTTTAGATTTAATTACATAAACACCTGTTTTAGGAATAAGTTTATAATTTTCAATAATGGCTATGTTAGCAGTTGGAAACCCTATTTTACTACCTAGTTGTTTTCCATTTACAACTTTGCCAGCAAGCGGAAAATTATAGCCAAGATATTTGTTTGCAGTTTTAAGTTTGCCACCTAATAAGGCTTTTCTAATTTTAGTAGAACTTACAGAAACATCATTGATATCCTGTGCAGGAATTTCTTCAACATCAAAATCGTATAAGTGAGAATACTCGGTTAATTGTTCAATGTTACCTTCTCTATTTTTTCCAAAATGATGGTCGTAACCAATAATTAATTTTGAAGTGTTAAGTTGATTAACCAGAATATCACGAACAAAATCTAAAGCTGTTAATCTAGAAAATTCTTTACTAAAAGGATGGATTATTAGGTAATCTAGCCCTAATTGTTCTAGATACTTTGTGCGTTCCTTAATCGTATTTATTAATTGAATTGAAACTTCTTTTTGAAGTACCATTCTTGGGTGAGGAAAAAAAGTTAATAAAACCGATTTCATGTTGGCTGATTTAGCATCTTCAACTAACTTTTTTATAATTTTTTGATGTCCTATATGTACACCGTCAAAGGTACCAATGGTAACAAATGTTTTTTGAGTAGGAGTAAAGTCAAAAATTGAGTGAGTTATTTCCAATTTTTAAAAAGTTTTAGCAAATGTACAATATGTATAACATATAGAAAAAGCATAGTTAGTAATAATGAGAGAATTGTGATTAGCAATAAAGATTGAGTTATTATTTAATTTTTAATAAAATTTAACACAAATATTTTGAAAATGAAAAAAAATCGTATTTTGCGGTAAGTTAACAAATTATTTTACACATTATGATGAAAAGATTATTACTTGTTGCATTTGCAGTGCTTAGTAGTGGGATGTTTGCACAGACTACTATTACGGGTACAGTAAATGACGCATCGCTTGGTGGACCGCTGCCAGGTGCAAACATTAAGGTTTCCCGAAAGGCAGTCGGAACTAGTACCGATTTTGATGGGAAATTTACTTTAAAAGTAACCGACACTCCTCCTTTTACTCTTGAAATTTCTTTGCTAGGGTATGAAACAAAAAAAGTAGAAATAACACAGAATAACCAAATAGTAGAGGTGAGTTTAACTGAAAATGCAACTTCATTAGATGAGGTAGTTATTTCAGCATCAAGAACGCCAGAGCGTATTATGGAATCTCCTGTTACAATTGAGCGTTTTGATTCAAGAGCGATAAAAAACACATCTTCTCCTTCTTTTTATGATGGTTTAGAGAATTTAAAAGGAGTTGATATTAACGCAAGTGGATTAACATTTAAATCAGTAAACACTCGTGGTTTTGCTGCTTTTGCAAATGAACGATTTGTTCAGTTAGTTGATGGAATGGATAATTCTTCTCCAGCTTTAAACTTTGCATTAGGTAACCTTTTAGGGATGTCTGAATTAGATGTAAAAACAGTTGAAATATTACCAGGAGCTGCTTCTGCATTATATGGAGCAAATGCCTTTAATGGTATTATGTTAATGACTAGTAAAAATCCTTTTGACGATCAAGGTATAAGTGTTGTTTATAAAACAGGATATACAGTTCAGCAAGCTGCTGGAAACAATCGTTTTGATGATGCTAGTATTCGTATGGCTCATGCATTTGATAACAAATTTGCTGTTAAAGCTACGTTTTCTTACTTAAAAGGAGAAGAGTGGCACGCTACAGATTATAGAAATACAAGTGGAGTAGGTGGGAATTATTTACCAGGAGATAGAGACTCAAGACTAGATTTTGATGGACTTAATGTTTATGGTGATGAGGCAGTTACTGATTTGAAAAGAGTAGTTGATGGTTTAGTAGCAAATGGAACTTTACCAGCATCTGCACAAGGAGTTGTTCCTAACGTTAGAGTTAGTAGAACAGGTTACAATGAGGTAGATTTAATGAGTAATGAAGCAAAAAGTTTAAAGTTTGGTGCTTCTTTACATTACCGCCCTTGGGGTAATGACCGTTTAGAAATTATTTGGAATTCTAAGTATGGTACTGGTAATACTATTTACCAAGGTCAAAACAGATATAATATTGCTAACTTCTTTATGGAGCAACATAAATTAGAGTTTAGAGGTAAAAACTTCTTTGTAAGAGGATATTATACAGGAGAAGATGCTGGAGATTCTTATGATACAAGATTTGCAGGTTTAAACATAAACAACCAATGGGTTATAAATCCAGCTACTGGTCAATTAGCTAATCCAAAAGATGCAGATAATACTTGGTTTGCAAGATATGTATTAGGATATTTTAACGCTGCTACACAAGGTGGTGCTAATCCTGCTAATGCTCACGTTGCGGCTAGAAGTTTTGCTGATCAAGGTCGTTATATGCCAGGTACTCCTGAATTTAAAGCTGCTTTTGATAAGGTAACTAAAGATCCAGATTTAACAAGTGGTTCTAAATTTCAAGATCAAACAAGTTTATATCATGTTGATGCAAACTTAAATTTACGTGATTATATTGATTGGGCAGAGGTACAAGTAGGAGGTTCATACAGGCAATTTAACTTAAATTCTTTTGGAACTATATTTACGGATGCTGATAGTCCTATTGCTTATGATGAGTATGGTGTATATACACAAATACAAAAGAAATTTTTAGAAGACCGTTTAAAGTTTACTGGTTCTGCTCGTTATGACAAAGCTAAAAACTTTAAAGGAAATGTTTCTCCTCGTTTATCTTTAGCGTATTCAGCTGGAGAATTTAAGAATCATAACTTTAGAGCATCTTTTCAAACAGGATTTAGAAACCCAACGACACAAGATCAATATATTGGTTTAACAACTGGTGGTGGTACATTAATAGGTACAGCTGAAGATAACTTAGATCGTTTTACTTCTTTACCAATAGGTGTAAGTCCAGCTGGTAGAGCTGTATCTGGTTTAGGTGCTACTACAACATATACAGGTAGAGATGCTTTTGAGAATGCCTTTTCATTAAGTTCAATCGAAGCAGGAGCTCCATCTAAAGCAAATTTTGGTTTAGTTAAACCTGAAAAAGTAACCTCTTTTGAAGTTGGATATAGAAGTGCTTTATCTGTTTCAGATAAAAAAGTAGGTGTTGATTTTAGTGCTTATTATAACGATTATCAAGACTTTATTGCTATTAAAAATATTGCAGTTCCTTTTTATGGAAAAGTAGGAAGTACTGCTCCTAGTGGAGTGCCAGGTGCTACTCAAGGTGATTTAGCTTTATTAGCATTAAGAAATGGAGATTTCGCAGGTGTTGGTTTTAGAACAAATTCAGCAGCAGATATTACTTCTTATGGAGTTGGTTTAGGGTTAACTACTAAAGTTTTCAATGGATTTAACGTTGGATTAAACTATACTTGGTCTAAATTTGATTTTGATCAAACTTCTGATCCAGATTTTGAAGCAGGATTTAATACTCCTGAGCACAAAGTAAAATTACAATTAGGTAAAACAGATTTATTTAAAAACTTTGGTTTTAATGTTAGTGCTAGATGGCAGAATGAATTTTACTGGGAGTCTTCTTTCTTCGAAGGAGATGTGGATTCAAGAACTGTGTTAGATGCACAGGTGAATTATAGAATTCCAGCATGGAAGTCAGTAATTAAATTAGGAGGAGCTAACTTAACAGGAAAAGAATACTTTAGTGCACCAGGTGTTGGAGCAATAGGTTCTCAGTATTTCCTTTCTTGGACAATTAACAACTAAAAAGATGAAAAAAATAAATTTTAAATATAATTGGTTACCAGTTCTTTTTATAGGATTAGTAGCTTGTGATGTAAATAATGATTTAGATCCAATTAAGGATAATACCCCAGAAGTTCCAGTTGTTGCTGTGACAGAAGGAACAGCAGATTTTTCTAAATATATATCATTAGGAGCTTCTTTTACTGCAGGTTTTACAGATGGAGCTTTATTTAAGGAAGCTCAAAAAAATTCTTTCCCAAATATTTTAGCTAGTAAGTTTTCAATGGCTAAAGGAGGTGATTTTAACCAACCTCTAATGAAAGATAATATTGGAGGAATGGTAAGCGGAGCTAATGTAGCTTTACAGCCTAGATTTTATTTTAATGGTTCAGGACCTACAAGGTTAACAGTTAAACCAACAACTAAAGTAGGTTTTCCAGCAGATAATGCACCTGCTTTTAATAATTATGGTATTCCTGGAGCAAAAAGTTTTCATTTTTTAGCTCCTAATTATGGAAGTGCAGCTGGTTTAGCTACAGTTCCTGCAACTGCAAACCCTTACTTTGTAAGAATGATGCCAACGCAATCTACATTATTAGCTGAGGCAGCGTCAAAATTACCAACATTTTTTACGCTTTCTGAAGTTGGTGGAAATGATGTATTAGACTATGCTGTGGCCGGAGGTGCTAGTGGAGCAATTACTCCAAAAGCTACTTTTGATGCCGCTTTTGGTGCTATTATTAATACATTAACTGCACAAGGGGCTAAAGGAGTTGTTGCAAATTTACCGTACATAACTACATTACCTCATTTTACAACAGTGCCTCATAACCCAGTGCCTATGACAGCTACAGTAGCTGCTGCTTCTAATCAGGGATTTGCACTGTATAATGCAGGTATAAAACAAGCTTTTGCTTTCTTAGTAGCTAATACTCCTATGACTCAAGCTATGGCTGATGCTGAAATAGCAAAAAGAACAATTAATTTTTCTGAAGGGAAAAATGCTGTTGTTATTGTAGATAAAAATTTAACAAATTTAACAGCGATTAATCCAGGATTAAAAAATTATAGACAAGCAACTAGTGAAGATTTATTAGTACTACCTAGTTCTACTTTTATTGGTACTACTGTAGGAGGTAATCCTTTGTTAGTTAATGGAGTTTCAGTTCCATTAGAAGATAAATGGGTGTTAACAAAAACTGAGGTTGACGCTATAAAAACAGCTACAGATGGTTATAATACAACCATTAAAGCAATGGCAGATTCAAAAGGATTGGCTTTTGTAGATTTTAATGTTATTTTAAAAACTGCCTCAACTTCTGGTTTACAGTTTGATGAGTATACGTTGAATACTAGTTTAATTTTTGGTGGTTTAGTTAGTTTAGATGGAATTCACTTAACTGCTAGAGGTTATGCTTTAATGGCAAATAAAATGTTAGAAGCTATTGATGGTAAATATGGTTCTAACTTTATGAAAGCTACTAAAGGTTTAGCTAAAGCTGCTGATTACCCAACGAATTACTCTCCAGCTTTGTTGAATTAATTCTTATTGAAAATAAATATATTAAAAGCCTATCATTTGATAGGCTTTTTTATTTTTGCGAAAATTTTAAAAAAAAGAATTAATGAAAAAAATGCTATTTTATGTTGCTGTTTTTTTAGCAACAATTAATTGTTACTCACAAATTGAATTCGAAAAAGGTTATTTTATAAAAAATAATAATGAAAGAGTAGAATGTTTAATAAAAAATGAAGATTGGGATAATAATCCTTTGAAATTTAAATATAAACTTAATCATGGTGCTCCTGAAATTTTTAATACTATAGAATCAGTTAAAGAATTTGGAGTTTATAATTTTTCAAAGTATACAAGAGGAAATGTTGATGTTGATCAGTCAAGTAATGAAACTAGTAAATTGGATGGTTCTAGAAAACCTATTTTAAAAAAAGAAACTCTTTTTTTAAAAGTGTTGGTAGAAGGTAAGTCAAATTTATATAGATACAAGAGAGGTAATTTAAAAAGGTTTTTTTATAGTAATAAAGAGAAATCTATTAAACCTCTTATTTATAAAAGATACTTAAATTCAAAGCATAATGCTAACTTGAGTTCTTTTAACGGAAGTATTGTAAACAAAAATCTTAATCGAAATTTTATTTATGTAAATGAAAGGTATAAGCAGCAGTTATTTAAAAATTTAACTTGTAAAACGATTTCTTTAAAAGAGATAGAGAAGTTAAGATATAAAAAGCAAAGTCTAAGTAAGTTTTTTATTAAATACAATAAATGTTCAGGGTATTTAATTGATGATCAGTATGAAAAAGAAACCAAGGGGGTTTTTAAAGTTTCTTTAAAAGGAGGAGTAAGAAATACTACTTTAGATATTGACAATTCTTCTAGTTTTTTACCAAGTATTAGTTTCGATTCTAAAACTACATACAAAATAGGAGTGGAAGGTGAATACTTTTTGCCATTTAACAAAAATAAATGGTCTTTATTTGTAGAACCAACTTTTCAATTTTTTAGTGCTAAAAAAGAACTTCCTTTTGCGTTTCTAGTTGAGAAAAAAATAATAGTAGAAACTAATTATAAATCTATTGAAGTTCCAATTGGGATTAAACGCTATTTTTTTCTGAACGATGTTTCTAAAATGTTTATAGGTGGATCTGTTGTTTTAGATTTTAATTTTGATTCATACTTAAGATATACAAGAACTGATGGGGCTATTATTAAAGATTTTATTATAAGAACTAGTAGTAGTATTGGTTTTCATATAGGATATGTTTATAAGAACAATTATAGTTTAGAGTTGACATATCAAAATAATCGTGATTTTTTAACGACATATTCTAACATAAGTTCAAAATACAGTACTATGTCCATAACAATTGGGTATACTTTTTAAATTTGAAAACCCGATGAGATTTATTTCATCGGGTTTTTATTTGATAGAAGTGTTTATTTTGAGTTTTAACACATAAGGGTTAAAAAATAATAAAAATCCTTAAGGAGCAGGATTTGGCATCTTATTGTGAGCTATTTCAATTTCCATTAAGATATCTTCACTAAGCTCAATATTTATAGAGTTAATATTTTCTTTTAATTGACTCATTTTTGTAGCTCCGATAATATTACTTGTTACAAATGGTAATTGATTAATGTAAGCAAGTGATAATTGTGTTAATGTTAATCCATGTTTATCAGCTATTTTTTGATACTCTAAAACTGCTTTTTTAGATCCTTCACCCATGTAACGAGAAATGAAACGTGGAAACAATGTACCTCTTGCTCCTTCAGGTTTCTTTCCTCCTAAATATTTTCCTGACAAAACACCTTGGGCTAGTGGAGAATAAGCTAGCAATCCAACATCTTCTCTCATTGAAACTTCACTCATTCCATATTCATAACTTCTGTGAATTAAGGAATATGAATTTTGAATAGTTACCATTTTGGGTAAATTATGCTTCTCAGCAGTTTGCAAATATTTCATGGTTCCCCATGGAGTTTCGTTAGATAAACCAACATGTTTTATCTTCCCTTGTTTAACAAAATCATTAAGGGTTTCTAAAATTTCTAAATGCTTTTCAGCTTCTTTAGTTGAGGTTTTATATGGGTAATCACGAACACCAAAACAATTCACGCCACGATCAGGCCAGTGCAATTGGTATAAATCAATATAATCAGTTTGTAAGCGTTTTAAACTACCTTCAATAGCATCAGAAATATTTTTTTTGTTAAAACCTCCAGTTCTAATGTGAGCTGTATAATCGCCACCACCAGCTATTTTAGAAGCTAAAACAACTTTATCACGATTTCCTGTTTTCTTAAACCATGATCCAATAATTTTTTCTGTTGCTCCATAAGTTTCTGGAGTTGCAGGTACGGAATATAACTCAGCAGTATCAAAAAAGTTTACCCCTTGCTCTAAAGCGTAATCCATTTGTTCATGCCCTTCTACTTCAGTGTTTTGATTTCCCCAAGTCATGGTTCCTAAACATATTTTAGAAACTTTTACATCAGTATTTGGTAATGTTGTGTATTTCATTTTTGAAATATTTAGTCATTTAATTTATGAATATCTAGCAATTTCTTCTTTTACACTCCTTAGCTGATTCAATAAAATTTGATGAGAGTCAAATTCTTTTAAATCTTTCTTTTTTGAATGTTGATTTAATTACTTAAAAACATAAAAATACCAATATTTCTGAAAAGAAAAATGTAAAGTTTTTATAAAAAAATAAATCCCGCAATTTGCGGGATTTATTTTTTTAATATGATAAGTATACTTATTGAAGTATCGCTTCTATACCAGGTAAGGTTTGACCTTCTAACATTTCTAGCATTGCACCACCACCAGTAGATACATAACTTACTTTATTTCCAAAGCCAAATTGTTTAACTGCAGCAACTGAATCACCACCGCCTACTAATGAAAATGCTCCATTATTGGTTGCTTCTGCAATTGCTTTTCCTAATTCAATAGTTCCGCTTGCAAAGTTTTCCATTTCGAAAACTCCTAATGGTCCATTCCATAAAATAGTTTTAGATTTTGAGATAACTTCTGCAAATTTTTCAGAGGTCTGTGGACCACAATCTAGTCCCATCCAACCGTCAGGGATTTCATTAGTGTTTACCGTTTTAGTATTTGCTTCATTGCTAAAAGAATCAGCAATAAGTGCATCAACTGGTAAATGAATTTCAGTATTCTTTTCTTTTGCTAATTTTAAAATAGCCAATGCTAAATTTAATTTATCATCTTCAACTAAAGAGTTTCCTATTTTTCCACCTAAAGCTTTGATAAAAGTAAATGTCATTCCTCCACCTACTATAATATGATCTACTTTGTCAATAATATTTTCAATTACTCCAATTTTTGAAGATACTTTTGCGCCACCTAAAATTGCTGTAACTGGTTTTTCTGAATTATTTAAAACCTTATCAATACTTTCAATTTCTTGAGCTAATAAATTTCCAAAACATTTATTTTCAGAAAAAAACTGAGCTATTACAGCAGTTGATGCATGAGCTCTGTGCGCAGTTCCAAAAGCATCATTTACATAAATATCTCCCCATTTTGAAAGTTTTTCAGCAAATGTAACATCACCAGCTTTTTCTTCACCATAGAAACGTAAATTTTCTAATAATAAAATTTCACCAGCTTTTAAATTTGAGATAGCAGTTTCCACTTTATCTCCAATACAATCTTCAACAAAAGAAACTTTTACACCTAAAATAGTAGTTACTGTTTCTACAATATGACGTAATGAATATTTTTCTTCAACACCTTTTGGGCGTCCTAAATGTGACATAAGTACACAACTTCCTCCATCTTCTAAAATTTTAATAATTGTTGGTTTTGCAGCTTGAATTCTTGTGTCATCGGTTACTTCAAAAACATCATTTAAAGGAACATTAAAATCAACGCGTATTAATGCTTTTTTGTTTTCAAAATTATAATCGTTTAGTGTTTTCATGTATTGTTATTGTGTGTTTGTTCTTGTCAAAAAAATTGTATTTAAAAAGCAAATAGTTTTTAGTGCTCTATTAAAAACTTAAGTTTTTCATTAGTTTTCGTTGGTGTGAATTCAATTACTTCGTAATCTGCTAAATTATTTATTTTAAAAGGATCTAGTTTTATAATTTGCTCAACATTATCTTTATTTTTTGCTTTACAGAGTATAATCCCTCCGTTTCTAGGCTCTTTTCTTCCGGATGTTAAAAAAAAACCGTCTGTATATTGTTTATTTAAAAACTGTATGTGTGCTTCTAAAAATTGATCAATTTTTTTCAAAGGAGCTTTGTAGGTAAGGTTTATAATAAACATATTTACTATTTTAATACTGTTCTTTTTCTTCAACAAAAATAACTATTTAAAACTATATTAAAATAGGATTTGATTTAATAACAAACTTATATATTTGTTAAAAAAGAATGGATACTATTTCTGTAAAAATACTGTCTGAAAAACTAAATTTACAAGAATGTTATGATTTTGTAGCAGATCCTTCTTGTGGAGGAATCGCTGTATTTGTAGGTACAGTTAGGAACGCTACAAAAAATAAAGAAGTAACTCAGTTAGACTTTTCTACTTATAAGCCTATGGCTATAAAAGAAATGAAAAAGATAGCTAATATTGCCTTAACAAAATTTTCAGTAAAAAAAATAGCAATCCATCATGCTGAGGGCTTATTAACTATTGGAGATATTCCTGTTATTATAACAGTTTCTTCTCCGCATAGAGGAGTTGCTTTTGAGGCTTGTCAGTATGCTATTGATACGCTTAAAGAGACTGTGCCTATATGGAAAAAAGAATATTTTTCTGATGGCGAAGTATGGGTAAATGCACATCCATAAAAATAATACCAATCCAAACTTGGTTATATTTCATTAAAAAGTGAATTTATGATTGAATTTAAAACAACTGAAAATCTATTAGAGCTAGAGCAAATATTAGCATTACAAGCTGAAAATATACCTGTTAATTTAACTGAAGTTGACAAAAAGGAGCAGGGTTTTGTTACCGTACAACATGATTTAGCAATATTAAAAAACATGCATGAAGTACATGCGCATAGTATTGCTACCTGTAAAGGAAATGTTATTGGGTATGCTTTATCTATGTCTAAAAAATTTAGAGGTGAAATAGCTGTTTTAGCTCCTATGTTTACTGAAATAGATAATTCTATAAAATCTGATAGTAATTATATTATTATGGGACAGGTTTGTATTGGCAAAGAATATAGAGGAAAAGGTGTTTTTAGAGGTTTATATGCAAAGATGAGAGATGCTTTTACAGCTACATATGATTGTATAATTACTGAAATAGATGCCTTAAATATTCGTTCAATAAATGCACATAAAGCCGTTGGTTTTGAAGAGTTAGTACGTTACGATTATAACAATCAAACGTGGGTTGTAGTGTTTATGGATATTTAGTAACTAAATTTACTTTTTTAAATATCTAATACTTCAAATCAGTAGGCTCAATAAAAGAAGTTTCTGGGTTGTAAAGATCTTTTAGTATTTCTTTTATTTCATGCATAAATTCTTCCAATTTTCCTTCTGTAATTTCATTGTCAGGAGTTTTGTAATTTGAAGAAAAATTCATTTTTAAAAAACCATTTTTTAAATTTTTAAATGAAATAATACCAGCTTCTAATGGTTTTGAAAAATCATAGTTAGTATGTTGTGTATATAAGAATGTATACAGCATTACTTGAATAGCCTTATGATATTTTAATTCAGGTAATAAACTAAAATCTAATACTTTTAAGTTTAACGCATCTACTTTACCCGTTTTGTAGTCAATAATTCTAGTAACTCCGTTTAATTCATCAATCCTATCAACCTGGCCATGAATTTTAATAGGAAAATCAAACCCTTCAATAGTTATTTGAGTAGCTAATGTTTGTTCAGTAGCAATTATTTTTAATTGATTACTGTCATCTTTAAGAAGTTCTTTTTCTTGTTTTAAAAAATTAATAACAAAACGATTAGCAACTTCAAAAATTAATCGATTTTTACCAGTGCTAATGTCTCCATTTTTAAAATGCTCTGAAAAATAGAAAACAATTAACTCTTTAGTTTTTTGTTGCATTTTAGTAATGATCTCAACTGATATAAATTTACCTTCAAAAGGCTTGTATAAAGCTTCTAAAGTGTCATGTACAACAGTTCCCATAGTATTTGCAGCAACAGTTTCTTCTACATCATCAAACTCTTTTATTTTTAATATTTTTTGTTTGTAAAAAGCTATCGGGTTATATAAATAGTTGGTTAAGGCTGATGGAGATATCCCTTTCTTAGCTAGTTCTCGTAATTTTTCTAAAACTTCTTCGTTCTTTGTTATTTCTTTTTGTTGGGTTACGGTTGTAATTATTTTAGGACTTATAATTTCTTCTTTTAAGTCGCCTCTCATCATTTCTAACTGAGTAACGAAACGACTTTTTTCTCCACTTCCAAAAACATCATGTTCTGTATTGTATAATATGTATATGTTTTTGGCACGTTGTAACACTCTAAAAAAGTGATATGAAAAAAGTGCATCTTTTTCTTTATAGGTAGGTAATCCAAACTCTATTTTTACATCAAAAGGGATAAAAGAATTTTGTTGATTATTACCTGGTAAAACTCCTTCGTTTACTGAGGTAATGATTACGTTTTCAAAATCTAATACACGAGTTTCTAATACTCCCATTAGTTGTAAACCTTGTAAAGGTTCTCCTTGAAAGGATAAACTTTCAGATTGTATTAGTTGTTTAAAAAACTGTTGAAGTGTTTTTAAATCTTGAATATAATTAAAGGTGTCATGTAAGTTTTGTAATTGTATAAATGCAGTAAAAAAACGATATAAGTATTCTTTTTCTAACTCATTAGCAACTTCTTTTAAAACAATAATAACATTTAAAATACGTGATAAAAAGTCATCAACAGTAGTAAAAGGGTTAAAAAGAGGTAAAATAACATTTTGCGTTTCTATGGGGATTTGCGTAAAAAACTCTGTAATTTTTTCTTGATTGACAAATGTTGTATTACTTGCTACAATTACTTCAGAAATACTGTCTGCAATATTATGTTCTTCAATATATAATAATTGATATATAGCGGGGTGTTTTAGTAAAGCTATTACATCTTTATAATAAAAAAGATGGTGATCTTTTTTTTGTAATTTTTCTTGATTTATAAAAAGCTGAAAAATAATGAGTAATAAACTTGTGGTAGGAACATCTTTTAACGGATATCCCATTGTAATATTTATTGCATCAACATTTTCAGGTAATGAGTTTAAGGTTATTGGAAGTAAAGATTCATCTGCTAATACTAATGCTGTATTGTTATGGTTAGAAAATTTTGATAATAACTCTCCAGCATACTTTATTTGCGTTATGTTTTTTGATGCTCCAATTACTTGAATATTCTTTGGAGATGAAAAATGTGTCGCAACTGTTTGTATAGGGTTCTTTTGATAATATTTCCATCGGGTTTTATATTTTCTAATAAAGCTTCCAGCCTGGTGGTTACTTTCATAAAAAGCTTGGTCAATGTCCCAGTATACCTCAGTGTTTTTGGCTTCTAACATTTTTTGAAAGAGCAACTCTTCAGCTGCATTTAATGCATTGAAACCTATAAAAAAGAATTTCTTTTTTTTGTTTTTTAGAATATAATCATCAATTAATTTGACAGATTCTCTATAAATCACTCCTTGATATCCTTTCTTTTCCGAAATTAAAAACTCATAAAAAATGGTGTAAAGCTTATGTAGTTTTTCCATAAAAGCAAAATGATCTTTCATCAATTCTGTTTCTTGAAATGTTCCAGAAACTGACCATTTTCGTAAGCGATGTATATCTCTTAAATACACAAAAATCTCTTGCGCATTTATTAAGTGTTGATCTATTTCATTAAAATCTTGTAATACGGTAAAAGCCCAAGATGAAAATACATCAAAAGTATCAGGATTAACCTCTTCCTTTTTATAAATAGAATAAAAATAAAATAGTAACTGAACAGAATCTGCTTTCTTCATTCCAGAAACATCTTCTATATAATCACCTATATTACTTATTTTAGGTAAAAAACCTGTTGTAATCTTATCTTTCAATGTTTGCTTAACAAATACCCCTGCTCTTTGAGATGGAAGTATAAACTCAACATCTTCAAATGATTTGGTAGTTTTTAAAATACTATCTAATGTATCAGAAATAAATGATTGCATCGGTTAATTATATAGGAGCAAAGTACAATTTTTATCTTATTTTTGAGATATAAAAGATTTCATTTCAATCAAAAATAATGACTAAAAAACTTACTATAGCATTAGTTCAATCGGATTTAGTTTGGGAAAATCCAGTGGCCAATAGAATGATTTTCGAGGAAAAAATAAAGACAATTACAGCTAAGTTAGATGTAATTATTCTTCCTGAAATGTTTACTACTGGTTTTACTATGAATGCAGCGGAAAATGCTGAGGTAATGGAAGGCGAAACCATAAAATGGATGCAAAATATGGCTAACTTAAAACAGAGTGCTATTGTTGGTAGTATTATAATTAAAGAGAATGAGAACTTTTTTAACAGATTACTTTTTGTTCATCCCTCTGGGAAAATTGATGCTTACGATAAGAAGCATACATTTACGTTAGCAAAAGAACATGAAACATATACCGCTGGCGAAAGCAATATTTTAATTGAGTATAAAGGATGGAAAATTCGTGCATTAATTTGTTACGATTTACGTTTTCCTGTTTGGGCAAGAAATACAAATAATTACGACTTATTGCTATATATTGCTAGTTGGCCGAAACCAAGAATTAATGCTTGGGATACTTTGTTAAAAGCAAGAGCTATTGAAAATATGAGCTATTCTATTGGGGTTAATAGAGTAGGATTTGACGCTAATAAGTATGAGTATACAGGGAATTCAGTTTGTTATGATACTTTAGGAAATTGTTTAGTTAAGAATGATAAAGGAGAAGAAGCAATTTTAATTGTTGAGTTAGATAAAGAAGAACAAAATAAACGTAGAGATAAATTTCGTTTTTTAGAAGATAGTGATGCTTTTCAGTTTATAGAATAAACTGTTCGTTTGTCTGGTTAGCTCTTAAATCAGAGTTAGTATATATAAATGTAAGAGTAAAGGTAACAGTCAGAAGTTTTCTAATGACTGTTGTGAGCAACATAAGTATGAATATTTAGTTTATTCCAATATCTAATTTTAAACTATTTTTGCTGATACTACGTTGTTAAGATATGATCAAAAATTTTTTTTGTGTTTTGTGTTTTTTAATCGGTGTTGTTGCGTATGCACAAACAAAACCAAAAGAATTTCGTTTAAAAAAAATACAAGTAAAAAAAGATACAGTTCAAATTGATAGTGTAAGTATTAATCCAACAAATTTTAAACTTCTTTCTAAAGAAGGTAGTCTTATAAATCCATCAAATTATAAAGTCAATTTTGGGTTGTCTCAACTGATTATTGATAAAGAAAAGTATTCAGAAATAACCGTTGAATATTATCGATATCCAGAATTTATAACAAAAGAGTATTCTCCTTTTGACAAGCGATTAATTGTAGAAAACACTAAAAATACAGGGAAATTATATAGTGAAACTACGAATAAAAAAACTTCGGATGTTCGTTTTTTTGATGGTTTAACTACACAAGGGTTTATTACTAGGGGTGTTACTGGAGGGAACAACCAAAATGCAGTAACAAATTCATCGTTAGATTTAACAATTTCTGGGAAGTTATCAGATAAAGTAGGGATTAGAGCAAATATTTTTGATACTAACATTCCGTTGCAACAAAATGGGTATTCACAAAAAATCACTGATTTTGATCGGATTTTTGTTGAATTATATAGTAAGAACTGGAGAGTTAAGGGAGGAGATGTAAGTTTAGAGAATAATGATAGTTATTTTTTGAATTTTAACAAGCAGGTTTCAGGAGTTGAGGTAGGAGCTAATTTAAGTGAAAGTACTAATGTTTTAGCATCTGGAGCTATTGTTCGTGGTAGGTTTTCGTCATTTAATTTTGTTGGTGTTGAAGGGAATCAAGGGCCGTATAAAATTTTCGGATCAAATAATGAATCGGGTATTATTATAGTTTCGGGGAGTGATAAAGTGTTTGTAAACGGGGTGTTGTTGCAAAGAGGAGAAAATAAAGACTATACTATTGATTATAACTTAGCGGAAATTAGATTTAATACAGCCTACCCTATAACTAACGATATGCGTATTCGTATTGAATTTCAATATTCTGATAGAAATTACACACGATTTATTACCTATGAAAAAGCTCAATATAAAAAGGATAACTTTTCAATAGCTGGTTATTTTTATAATGAGAATGATGCCAAAAGTCAACCCATACAACAAGCGCTTACAGATGCTCAAAAACAAATTTTAGCGAATGCAGGTAATGATATAACTAAAATGATGGCGCCTAGTTTTTTTGCAGATGAATTTTCTGTTAATAGGATTCAATATAAAAAAACAATAATCAGTGGAAATGAGGTTTTTGAATATACCACTAATGAGAATGATGAGGTATTTTCGGTGATTTTTTCAAATGTAGGAGCTGGTAAAGGAGATTATGTTGTTGATAAAACCATTGCTATTGGAACTATTTATAAATATCTAGGTAAAAACCAAGGAGGTTATAATCCTGTAGTTCAGTTAGTAGCTCCTTCAAAACTACAAGTAGCTGTTGTAAACTCAAAGTATTCACCTTCAGATAAAACAACGATACAAGCTGAACTAGCGTTTAGTGATAATGATGTGAATTTATTTTCAAACATTGACGATTCTAAAAATAAGAGAATAGCTACTAAGATTGGATGGAATCAACGATTGTTAGATAAAGACTGGAAAATTACCAGTGATGTGAACTACAAGTTTATTGAAAATAATTTTCAAACAGTACAACGATTTCAAGCGGTAGAATTTAATAGAAACTGGAATTTAGACAGTCCAACAGGAGATCAACATGAAATAGGAACTGTTTTAACTGCTCAAAAAAATAAAAAAACTACTATTTCTTATGGATTTCATCATTTAAAGTTTAGCAATAACTTTTCAGGAAGTAAGCATACTCTTCAATCAAAGGTGAAATTTGATAGTACTAGTGTATGGGTGAATGGAAGTTGGTTAAAAAATAGTACAAATACTAGAAAAGATAATTTTTTTAGGGGGCAATCAAAAGTTGAACATAGTTTTGAGAAATCATGGTTAGGAGGTTTTGTAAATTTTGAAACTAATGAAAAGAAAGAAACGTCTACTAATAATTTTGATATAACAAGTCATCAATTTAAGGAGTATGAAGGATATTATGGAATTGGTGATAGTACTAAAGTATTTGCGAAATTTGGTGTGAATTATAGAACGAATGATAGTATAAAGAGTAACGCATTTACACAAATTAATAACCGTAAAACTTTTTATATTAATAGTAAAATAATACAGAATACAACTACAAATTTATCACTCTATGCTAATTATAGGTTTACAGAAAATAGATTAGCTGATAATGAAACAACATTGAATTCTAGAATATTATATAATCAACGATTTTTTAAAAACCTTTTAACTTTAGGAACGGCTTATGAAACATCTTCAGGTAATATAGCGCGACAGGATTTTATTTATGTAAAAACAGAACCAGGGCAAGGATATTATACTTGGATAGATTATAATAATGATGGAGAACAACAGTTTAATGAGTTTGAAATAGCGCAATTTCAAGACCAAGCCACTTATTTACGAATAGCGTTACCTAACATACGATTTCTTGCTACTCAACGTGTAAAATGGAAACAATCCATTACTTTAAACCCTAAACAATGGGGTAGTAAAAAAGGATTTAAAAAAACACTTTCACATTTTTATAATCAAACGTATGTAACTATTGATAACGAACGTTTACGAGCTGGAAGTGGTTTTAATTGGAATCCTTTCAATACATCTGGGGATGGGGTATTAGGGTTAAATTTTAACTTTAGAAATAGCTTTTACTTTAATAGAAACCTTCAGAATTATAGTTGGACTTATACATTTGGTAAATCGCAAAACAAACAACAGTTTTCTGTGGGAAATCAAGAAGGAAATTCATTTATTCATCAATTAGAATTTCAACATAAACTAACAAAATTCTGGTTATTTGAAACAAAAGCATCTGTAGGAGAGAATAAACTAAAAACAGAAAACTTAGCCAATAGAAATTATGAAATTTCAGTAAAAGAATTACAGCCTAAATTTACATTTATATACAATAAAGATCATCGTTTTTCAGTTTCTTATCATTATAAGAACAAAGAAAACAATATGTTGAATTTTGAAAAGTTGCAGCAGCAAAAAATAGGACTTTCTTATTTTTTTATAAGTTCAAAAAAGAATCAAATTAGTGCAGATACTGCTATGTTTTTAAATGATTTTACAGGGAATTCAAATTCGCCAGTAGGGTATCAAATGTTAGAAGGACTCCAGATTGGTAGGAACTATACCTGGAACTTGCAATTGAATCAAAAATTAACATCTGTTTTAAATTTATCGGTATCTTATTTAGGTAGAAAAAGTACGAATTCTAGTGCAATACATACGGGCACTGTACAATTAAAAGCTATTTTTTAAGTAAGTTTGTGGTATTATAATTGCATAGTAACAACATTATATTAATTAATAAAAATTTATACATGAAGAAAGTAATTTTAGCAGCTGTAATTTTTATCAGCTCATTTGCAAATGCACAGCAAGAAATAAAGGTAGATATAGCAGATGCTTTAGTAATGAAAACTTTAGAAGTGTCGTATGAATACTATTTAAGTGAACAGTCATCAGTTGGTATATCAGCGTTGTTTAATTTTGAAAAGAAGAGTTCAGATTTTAGATATAATGAAAATGAAATGTTTACGCCATACTTTCGTCATTATTTTACTACGAATCGTAACTGGAATCATTTTGGAGAAATATTTTTAGGAATAAACTCTGGAGAAACAGCTATTGAAGCTGGAGGAAAAACAATTGGATATAAAAAATATACTGATGGAGCTTTAGGGGTTGCAGTAGGGTCTAAATATGTGTCTAATGGAGGTTTGGTAGTAGGTGCGTATGCTGGTTTAGGGAGAAACATGTTTTCTTCTGATTCCTATTCAGTAGTGCCAAGAGTTGGTATTAATGTTGGATACAGATTCTAAGAAAATCATCAGAAAATAAACAAAAAAAGTCCACGAATGTGGACTTTTTTTTGTTTACAAAAGATCATGTTTTTAGTTAATTTCTTTTGATGTTTTTTATAAGATTGACTACAATAAAACTTAAAATAGCTGGGATAACCCATCCTAAATGATGTTTTGAAAAAGGAATTAAGTTAGTTACACTTACCAATTGTTTTTTATCAATAATAAACTGAAGAAAATCAGGAATGCTAAAAATAAAAGTAATTAAAACAACAATTTTAAAAACAACAGGAGTGGTTAGTTTTTTAGGAGCTATATTTAATAAAATTAATATAATTGTAATTGGATAAATAAACATTAGTACAGGAAGAGCTATTACAATAATAGAATGAAAATCTAATTGTCCAACTAAAACACCAAATAAACAGCTAATTACTGCAGTAATCACATATGCTTTTTGTGAGTTTTTAAACAATCCTTTAAAGTAATCAGCAGTACCAGTAATTATTGCAACTGCAGTAGTAAAGCATGCTAAAGCAACTAAAACACTTAAAAATACAGCGCCAATATTACCTAGTGTTGCTATGCTAATTCCTCGCAATAAATTAGCTCTTTGCATATCGCTACTTAGAGTACCGTCAACCAATATTTCAGAGCCATAAAAAGCACCAACCGAAATTAAACCAGCATATATTATAAAAAGCCCAGTTCCTGCAATGAATCCAGCTTTTTTAATTAATTCTTTTTTATCTGTATAAGAGCTATACCCTTTTAAATTTAAAGAAATTATAACAACACCACCAACTACTACGGCTCCAATGGCATCAAAAGTTTGATATCCTTCTAGTAAACCGCTAACAACAGGGGTTTTGAACATACTAGGATTCATGATCATATCACTAGAAAACAATCCAATACCAATAACTAGCACTAAAATAAGTACAATAAAAGGAGTTAAGTATTTACCAACTAGGTTTAAAACTTTTGACCTATTTAAAACAAAGATTAATACTAAGGCAAAATAACAACAGCTAGTTATCAAAGGGCTTGTTCCAAAAAAAGGATGAATAGCAATTTCATGAGTTGCAGAGGCTGTTCTGGGTGATGGAATAGCTATTGAAATAATATAAATAATTACACAGTATAGTAAGCTAAAAGTAGGAGATACTTTTTTTCCAAGGTCATATAAAGTACCTTGTAGCTTAGCATGTGCTAAAATTCCAAGAATAGGAATTACAACAGCAGTAATCATAAAACCAAGCGTTACCCAAAACCAATTATCACCAGCATTGTAACCTAAAAGAGGAGGTAGTAATAAGTTTCCTGCTCCAAAAAACAGTGAAAATAGTGCGAAACCAGTAACGAGTATTTCTTTTGTTTTATTCATTTTGAGTACTAATTATTTCTGCCTATTGGCTCAATGAGGCTATCTTTGCCGAAGATAAGTTAAAAATGATTGTAGTATATAAGGGAGTAAATATTTTTTATACAGATAAAGGAAAAGGTAGTACAGTAGTTTTATTACATGGGTTTTTAGAGAATTCAACCATGTGGAATGGAATTACTGAAGAACTTTCTAAAAGAAACCGTGTTGTCTCTGTTGACTTATTAGGGCATGGGAAGTCAGATTGTTTAGGCTATGTACATACTATGGAAGATATGGCAGAGGTGGTAAAAGCAGTCTTGAAACAATTAAAAATCCGTAAAGCTATTTTTATTGGTCACTCAATGGGTGGGTATGTTTCGCTTGCATTTGCTAATAAATATCCTAAAAACGTTAAAGGGGTTTGCTTAATGAATTCTACTGCGCAAGAAGATGATGAAGAACGTAAAGAAATACGAAAAAAAGCAAGTAAAATAGTACAGCAGAATTTTAATATGATGGTTAAAATGGCAATAAACAACTTATTTGCTTCTGCATCAAAAGAACTTTTTTCTAATGAAATAGAAAAAGTGCTAAATGAGGCTCTAAAAACTCCTGTAAGAGGTTATATGGCCTCTAATGAAGGTATGCGATTACGAAAAAATAGTGAAGAAGTTTTAGAACAAATACAAAAAAGAATAATTATTGCAGGTAAAGAAGATCCTGTTTTAAATTACGAATCTATAAAAAGAGAAGCGATAAGAACTAATACAGATTTGAAGGTACTAGCTAATGGGCATATGAGTCATATTGAGAATAAGAAAGAATTGCTTGAAACTTTATTAGAATTTATAAGAAGTTGATTTTATAAAAAAGAATAAGAGCTATATTTGAATTGAATGTTTTTAAAATATAGAAAAGTAAATTGAATCATGGATAATTCATCAATTATAAGTGTTTTAGGTGTTATTATAGTATTACTTTTTCTGTTTTTTTCTGTTTTCTTATTTACAGTTAAAACCGAAAAAAAAACAAGTAATTATCTTTTGGCTGCTTTTTTAGTAGTTACAGCAATTGATATCAGTGCGTTTTTTTATTCAAACTTTATAGAGCTGCCATTAGCAATAGAAATGTTACGAATAAAGATTTCGAGTTTTAAAGACCCATTACTTTTTCTATATATTTTATCAATTATTTATTCAAATTTCAAGTTAAAAAAAATACATTTAATTTATGCTGTTCCTTGGTTATTAGGTATAATAGTTTTAATGCCAAACTTTTTTTTAGCAGATAATGCTACTAAGCTAGATTTTTTTAATAGTTATGATGAAAAACCGGAAGGAAAATTTTTAAATGTTTTTGGATATTTAGTTTCTCTAGCTTATCTGTTTTCTGAAATATATTATGTGATTAGATATCGAAAATTATTATTAGAAAATTATACAGATAAAAATGCTTTTAAAAATTACAATTGGCTTAAGCAATTATTAGTTTTATTAACCATTGGACAAATTATCACAGTTATTAAAAACGTTTCTAGGGGATTTTATTCTTCAGAAACTACCGATGTACTTAGAATAGTGACCCTACTTTTTGGAGTGTTTTTTATATTCTGGTTAGTGTTTAAGGCGTTAAATTCGCCTAAATTATTTAGAGGAGTTGATGTAAACTTAAATACATCAAAAGAAATGAAAGGTAATGTAGGTGGAGAAGCTAAAAATAATCAACAAATTAAGCTATTGAAAGATTATATGAATGAAGAAAAACCTTATTTAAATCCTTCACTAACTATTAGAAATCTTGCCGAGCAATTAAAAATACCTATGCGAGAATTATCGGTATTAATAAACCAAGATTTAAAACAACACTTTTTCGATTTTGTAAATGAATATCGTATAGAAAAAGCAAAACATATTTTAAAAGATACTTCGAAAAGCAAACAAACTGTGCTTGAAATTTTATATGAAGTTGGTTTTAATTCAAAATCATCTTTTAATACCGCATTTAAAAAACATACAGGATTAACACCAACTCAATACAGGAAATCTTCTGTAAATTAAAGGTTTAACGTAAAGTCGAACGTTTTTAAAAAATAGTCGAACTGATTTTTTTAGTGTAAATCAGTTCGACTTTGTGTTTTCGGTCGTATAGGTTTATACACTTGTGCACTTTTGTCTCATCGAAATAAAAACAAAATAAAATGAGACGCTTAATTTTAACTTTTTTAGTATTTGTATCAATAAGTACATTTTCTCAAACAATTGTAGGTACTGTAAAAGATACTACAGAAAATATTGCATTTGCTGATGTTATTATAAAAAATAGTACAAATAAAATAATAGTTGGAGCTACAACTGATAATAATGGAAAGTTTAGTGTTAAAGTAAAAGAAGGAACTTATACAATTCTGATTTCTTTTTTAGGCTATAAAAGTTGGAGTAAGGAATTGATTGTTTCTAAAAATTTAAACTTAGGAAAAATTACCTTAAATGAAGACGCTGAAACATTAGATGAGGTTGTTGTAAAAACAAAAAAAAGAGTAATTCAAAGAAAAGTAGATAGGTTAGTTTTTAATGTAGAAAAAAGTATTGTAGCCTCTACAGGAAATGGGGTTGACATTTTAAAAGTTTCGCCAAGAGTACAGGTTCAAAATGGAGCTATAGAAATTATAGGAAAAGGTGCTTCTAGAATAATGATAAATGGACGAATTTCACCTTTGAGAGGAGAAGAGTTAATTGATTTTTTAAGTGGGTTAGGAGCTAATGAGATAAAGAGTATTGAAGTTATTACTAATCCGCCAGCAAAGTATGAAGCGGCAGGAAATGGAGGCTTAATTAATATTATCTTAAAAAAAGGAGTACAAAACTCTTGGAAAAACACTACTAGTTTAACGTATAATCAGAATAAGTATAATTATGCCAGTCTTAGAAATAGCTTCTTTTTAAATAAAAATAAGATTTCATTGACGGCTAGTATAAATGTTACCAAAGGAAGTTTTCTAAATTTTGAAAATTTGCAAATTGCATATCCATCAAATTTCTGGAACATGGAAGTTGATAATAAGTCAAAAAAGGATAATGTTTCTGGGCGTTTTTTAGTTGATTATGAAGTGTCAAAAACATTTACTTTGGGAGTACAGTATTTAGGTAGTTTTGGCCAGCCTGATTACTTACCAACTACCACATCGAGTATTTATAATTCAAATAATCAATTAGAAAAGAGATTGGTAAATAAAGGTGATTTTGATATTAATAATACAAATAACAGTTTTAATTTTCATGGAATAAAAAAGTTTGAGAACTCTAAGAAAAATATATCTTTTGATGTTGATTATTTTGAATATGTCTCTGATAAAAAACGTGATTTTATTACAGAAACTTTTGATGGGAATAATTCATTTATAGGGATAAATTCAGCAGGATTAAATTTATCAACTCAAGAAATTAAAAATGTTAGTTCAAAAATAGATGTAGAATACCCTTTAAACAAAGTGAACTTGTCATTCGGAGTAAAAGCTAGTTTTGTTAGTTCTACTAGTAATGCTTTGTTTTTTAATACTATTACTGGAGTTCTTGTGTTAGATAAAAATATTTCTAATGAATTTAAATATAATGAGAATAACTATGCAGGTTACATATCAGGAAACACTAAATTAAATGATAAGTTAGAGTTACAATTTGGTTTAAGAATAGAAAATACAATAACGGAAGGAATGAACTTGACAATTAATCAGATAAATAATAATAACTACACTAAATTATTTCCTACTCTTTACATTTCATATTCAAAGGATGACTTTAATAACTTTAATTTTTCTTATGGTAAAAGAATAAGTAGACCTTCTTTTGGTAATTTGAATCCATTTAGAGTATATGTTAGTGATAATAGTTATAGCGAAGGGAATCCTTTTTTAAAACCTTCTTTTACAGATAGTTTTGAGTTAACACATTCATATAAGAGAAATTTAATTTCTAGTGTTTTTTTTAATAGCACAAATGAAGGAAGAGGTACTGTTTTTACTTCAAATGAAGTTAACCAAACTCAAATAGTAACAAGGCAGAATTATTATAATCAATATAATTATGGTTTCACAGAAAGTTTTTCATATAATAAAATATCTTGGTGGGAAAGTCAAAATGATATAACTTTTATAGGATATAAAACTACTTTTACTAAAGAAGTCGGTTCACAACCTAAAAATGGATTTGGAGTACGTGTTTCATCAAATAATACATTTTTACTATCCGAAAACACAAAATTACAAGTTAACTCTTGGTATAATTCAAAAGTTAGCACTGGTTTATATAGTGTTGGCAGTATGTATAACTTGTCTTTTGGTTTACAACATAACTTTAAGAAGAGTAATATAAAAATGTCAATTTTTGCAAATGATATTTTAAATACTGCTAGTTTAAACAATTATGAATCTATTGTAAATGGGATAAAACAAACATATTTTAATAATCCAAGTTCAAGGAGTATTCAACTGGGATTATCGTATGATTTTGGAAATAGAAAAGTAAAAGAAAATAAGAGAGATTTTGGTAATGAAGATGAGAAAAATAGAACTCAATAAATATGTTTTTTAATTTTTTATGGTATAGTTATTGTTTAATCACAGGCTGTTTAAAACTACAAATTACTACTATTATGAAAAACAAATTATTATTTTTAATTGCTATTGTGTTAAGTGTCTCATCTTTTGCTCAAGAGAAAGAAGTTTCTGTAGAAAAGTCAATATTTGGCGTTCAAGCAGGTTTATTTGGAATTTGGGGCTACAATGAAGCGAGACTATCAAATACTATAAGTTTAAGAACAGAGTTAGGATTAAATATGGGCATTTGGGGAGGAACTTCTTATCCAAAAACAGGTTATATTTTATTTCCTACAATTTCTGTAGAACCTAGATATTATTATAATTTAAATAGAAGAACAAAACTTAATAAAAAAACAGCAAATAATAACGGTAACTATTTTAGTTTAAAAACAAGTTATAACCCTAATTTATTTACAATTTCAAATTACAATAGTTATGTACATAATCATATTACAGTGATTCCAAAATGGGGATTAAGGAGAAGTTTTGCTAAAAATTTTGAATATGAATTTTCTGTTGGAGTAGGATATGTTTATGATTTTGATTTCAATGAAGGAGGAACTGGAGTAGACTTAGGCTTTAGAGTAGGGTATAGATTTTAAAAGAAAATACGATATGTTTTAAAAGCTTTACTAGTTAATAGTAAAGCTTTCTTTTTTGTACTTTAGCGTTAAATCTGTTTTTTATGAAAATACACCACATATCTCAAGAAAATTCTATTTTAAACAAGTTCTTATCAGAAATAAGAGATGTTTCAGTTCAAAAAGATGCAATGCGTTTTAGAAGAAATATTGAAAGAATAGGAGAAATATTAGGATATGAGTTAAGTAAAAAATTAGACTTTTCTTCAACAACAACAACAACACCGCTTGGTGAAAAGAAAAAAGAGATTCCGGTAAATGATGTGGTATTGTGTTCAATTTTAAGAGCAGGATTACCTCTTCATAACGGCTTGTTAAATTATTTTGATGATGCAGAAAATGCTTTTATTTCTGCTTATAGGCATCATCCAAATAATGATGAAGCATTTGAAATTGTGGTAGAGTATTTTGCTTCGCCATCTATAAACGATAAAACATTATTGTTAATTGATCCAATGCTGGCAACTGGTAAATCTTTAGTAGCAGTTCATGAAGCTATTAAAAAATATGGAAGTCCTAAAAAAATACATATTGTATCAGTTATTGGGTCATCTGATGGAGTTGATTATATAAAAAAGTATTTTCCTGATAATACAGATTTATGGATAGCAGCTATTGATGAAAATTTAAATGAAAAAGGCTACATAGTACCTGGTTTAGGTGATGCTGGCGATTTAGCATTTGGAGTTAAAATGTAAAGTTATAGAAAAAACACAGTAATTGAAGCAATTACAAATACTATAATGAAAACATCAGCAAACCATTTTTTTTGAAATATTTCTAGTCCATTAGCTAAAATAACTGATGTAGGAAATAATAAAAATAAAAATTCAATACCTGATTTGTTTGGTATTAAAACAAATACAGCTCCAGAAACAATAAGATGAAATAAAACTAAGATCCAATTTTTTCTAAAACGATTAAGAATAGCCAAAGCTTTTGGAGTTTTTAATAATATGGCGAATAATGTAAAAAAACCAATAAAAACAATAGGAAATAAATAATCGTTTTCTAAATATAAGCTAAAGTCAGAAGGAGCCTTCCAAGAAAAAAGTAGAAAAAAGTTTTCTAAAGCATTATACCAAAAACAATAGGTGAAATATAAAATAACAGGAGAGATAAATCCTAAAACAGGAATTAATAATGTTTGATAAGTAAAGCGTTGATGTAAGTATGTTGATGCATAAAGTAATAAAGCAAAAAAGATTGTAAATGGCTCAATTATAAAAGAAATACCTAACCATAGCCCTCCGTCAAAAAGTTTATGAAAAATGTTTTTAGAAGATTGTAAGCTGTATACTTTTCTAAGAAAAAGTAAAATGGTTAAGTTGGCATAAAAAACAGAACCTACTGCAATATTTTTGATGAAAAAACCTATTAAAATAGTATAAAAAAGAAAGGCATAAGAATTATCGTATGTTACTTCATTTTTAGTGATTATAAAAATGTAAATAGAAAAAAGCACGATAAATAAAAAAAGTTCTTTACCAATAGAAAAAAGCGTAATATTTTTCGAAAATAAGGTTACAAAATAGTAACTCAAAAACAGTAGAAAAAGCACTATAAAATTTACAGGCTTAGATTTGCTGAAAAAATTGGCTAACATCGATTCTTTTTATATTTTTGCAAACGTAAAGATAATCAAGTTATGTTAGGTTTAAATATTTTTAGATTAATAGGAGATTTTTTTGAATTCATATTAACACCATTTAAGTGGTTACGCTTAGAAGTGGCAAAATCAGATGCTGGTTGGTGGACTTCTAACCTTATAAACTGGGTGTTTTTGTTAGTTCTTATAGTTTTATTAGCGTATTGGATGAAAGAATCTTTACGTTTCAAAAATGAAGGAATAGAAGACAAAGCTTAATTTCTACATACATTGGGAAGTAAAAACAAATTAAAACGTTTCAAAGAAAATGATACGTTTCCTAACGTTATTCAACCTACAAGAGAAGAAGTAATAGACAACTTTCAGCACAAAGGGAAGTGGAAAAGCTTTTTTGAGAATGAAAATCCTATCGTTTTAGAATTAGGATGTGGTAAGGGTGAATACACAATAGCACTAGCTGAAAAAAATCCAGATAAAAATTTTATTGGAATTGATATTAAAGGAGCTCGATTTTGGAGAGGTGCAAAAACTGCTATTGAAAACAACATGAAAAATGTTGCTTTTATTAGAACACAAATAGAATTAATTAATTTTATTTTTGCAGAAAATGAAGTTGATGAAATATGGATAACTTTTCCAGACCCACAAATAAAATATAAACGAACAAAACATCGTTTAACAAATTCTGAATTTTTAAAGAAGTATAACCATATATTAAAGCCTGAAGGAACTATTAATTTAAAAACTGATAGTGAATTTATGCATGGTTATACATTAGGTTTATTGCATGGTGAAGGGCATGAAATATTGCATGCTAATCATGATGTATATAAAGATTATTACTCGCCAGAGGAAGTAACGGGTACTCAAACTTTTTACGAAAAACAATATTTGGAGAAAGGAAAACCAATAACATACGTCAAATTTAGGGTGAAATATTAAAAACACCTAAAAAATGATTTTGTCTAACTTGGTTCTTGGTTTTGTAACATCTTACATTGGTTACATGTCTCCGAGCATGTTAAATATTACAGCAAGCAAGATAAGGTTAGAGAAAAGTAAAAATGAAGCTCATAAGTTTATTTTAGGAGTTTTATTAATTGTAGTTCTTCAATTATTTGTTTCAATTTCATTAATGTCTTTTTTGAATAAATACCCTGAACTAATTGCTTATCTTAAAAAGATTGCTGCAATAGTTTTTTTTATACTTTCAATAGTTTTTATTAAAAAAGGACTTACCAAAAAAACATCAGAAAATAGAGTATATATTGAAAATAGCTTTTCTTTAGGAATGGTACTGTCTTTAATAAATATGTTTGCCATTCCTTTTTTTATTGTAGAGTACAAATTTTTTTTAATGTATGGTTGGCTAATGAAAACGACAAGTTCAACTATTTTTTTTGGATTAGGCTCTGTATTAGGAGTGTTTTTGGTACTATCAAGTTATGTTTTTTTGGTTAATAAGTTTGAAAACAATTTGTTAAGGGTAACAAAATATTTTAATGTTTTTATTGGAATTGTAATGAGCTTAGTTGCTTTGTACTCTTTTTTAATATCGTATTTTTAAAGCATGAGCAAATCAGATAATTTTTTTGAAAGAGTGTATGATGTAGCACGTTTAATTCCTTATGGTAAAGTAACAAGTTATGGTGCAATTGCTACCTACTTAGGAGCGGCCAAATCTGCAAGAATGGTTGGGTGGGCTATGAATAACTCAAGTAATCAAAAAGAAGAAGTTCCAGCACATAGAGTAGTGAATAGAAAAGGACTTCTTACTGGAAAACATCATTTTGATGGAACAAATTTAATGCAGCAATTGTTAGAAAGCGAAGGGATTGAAGTTGTTGATAACCAAATTCAAAATTTTAAAAATGTGTTTTGGAATCCTTTAGAAGAATTGAGTTAAAATAAGATGATAAGCTATATAAATACTACTTATTGCCTTATAAATATTCCTAATTTAAAGGCTTTATTTTCTAAGGGCTAAAACGTATCTTTGTAGCTGAGATAAAATAGATATAAACAACCTGTTTAAAGCTAGTTGTATAAAGTTAATGACAAAATGAGTTTTAAAAAACAAGATATATACAAAGCGTTAGAAACAATAACTGCTCCAGGAGAAGGTAAAAGTTTAGTAGAAAACGAAAATGTAACGAATGTTGTAACTTTTGGTGAAGAGGTAATAGTAGATGTTACAATCAATAATCCATCTTTACAAGCAAAGAAGAAAATTGAAGTTGAAATCATGAAAGCAATTCATGAGCATGTAGATCAAAAGATAGACGTTAAGGTAAACGTTAAAGTTGAGGTAGCGCCTAAAGAAAACCCAAATCAAATAAGAGGAAAAGAAATTCCAAACATCCAAAATATAATAGCTATAGCTTCTGGTAAAGGAGGTGTAGGGAAGTCTACAATAACTTCTAACATGGCAGTTTCATTAGCAAAAATGGGATTTAAAGTTGGTGTTTTAGATGCCGATGTGTATGGGCCTTCACAACATTTAATGTTTGATGTAGCTCAAGAAAAACCATTAGCTGTAAATGTTAAAGGGCGTTCAAAAATGAAGCCAGTTGAGAATTATGGAGTAAAGTTATTGTCTTTAGGTTTTTTTACAGACCCTAATCAAGCAGTTATTTGGAGAGGCCCAATGGCTTCAAAAGCATTAAATCAATTAATCTTTGATGCAGATTGGGGAGAGCTAGATTTCTTATTAATTGATTTACCTCCAGGAACAGGAGACGTACATTTATCAATAGTTCAAGCTGTGCCAATTAATGGAGCAGTTGTAGTTAGTACTCCACAAAACATTGCTTTAGCTGATGCTAAAAAAGGAGTAGCAATGTTTAAACAAGAAAGCATCAATGTACCAGTATTAGGAATTGTTGAAAACATGGCGTATTTTACACCAGCGGAATTACCTGATAATAAATATTATATTTTTGGTCAAGGAGGAGCTAAAAATTTAGCAGAAGATATAGATACAAGCTTTTTAGGAGAGATACCTTTAGTGCAAAGTATTCGTGAAGCAGGTGATGTGGGTCATCCCGTAGCGTTACAAGAAAATACACCATTAGCAGAAGCGTTTACAAACGCTACAAAAGAAATGGTTTCACAATTATTAAAAAGAAATGCAAATTTACCACCAACAGAAGTTGTTAGAATAACAACAATGAGTGGTTGTAGTACAAAATAAGTAGTTATGGCAGCAACAGAAACAAGAAATAACGTAGAGAAAGCTTTAGAAGAAATTCGTCCTTTTTTAGTAAGTGATGGAGGAAATATTAAGTTGTTATCTATTGAAGAAAATACAGTTAAAGTTCAATTAGAAGGTGCTTGTAGTGGATGTTCAGTAAATCAAATGACCTTGAAAAATGGAGTTGAAGCTACTATTAAAAAATATGCACCAGAAATTAAAGAGGTGATTAATGTAGCATAGGCTGATATAAATCAGTTTTTAATTTAAGTTTACACTGTAAATTTGAACATTTAATTATTTAAAAAATATTCCTGTCTTTATATTTTAAGACAGGAATCTCAGTATAAAAAAAGAATATTTTTGTAAAAGAAATGATACAAACAGACATATTAATTATAGGTGCAGGACCAACAGGATTATTTACGGTTTTTGAAGCAGGGCTACTAAAACTTAGATGTCACTTAATTGATGCTTTAGCACAACCAGGTGGTCAATGCTCAGAGATATATCCTAAAAAGCCAATTTATGATATTCCAGCTTACCCAGAAATATTAGCAGGTGATCTAACAGATAAATTAATGGAGCAAATTAAACAATTTGAGCCAGGGTTTACTTTAGGAGAAAGAGCAGATACTATTGAAAAACAAGATGATGGAAGCTTTATTGTTACTACAAATAAAGGAACTAAACATCAAGCACCAATAGTTGCTATTGCAGGTGGGTTAGGAAGTTTTGAACCACGTAAACCACCTATTCCAAATATAGTTGATTTTGAAGATAAGGGAGTTGAATACATTATTAAGGAGCCTGAGTTGTATCGTGATAAAAACGTAGTAATTGCTGGAGGTGGCGATTCTGCTTTAGATTGGTCAATATTCTTAACTGATATAGCTAAATCTGTAACTTTAATTCATAGAAGAAATGAATTCCGTGGAGCATTAGATTCTGTTGACAAAGTACAAGAGTTAAAAGATGCTGGAAAGTTAATGTTAATAACACCAGCTGAAGTAAAAGGAATCGTTGGTACTGATACGGTAGAAGGTGTTATAGTTGAACAAAAAGATAAAGAAGCATTTACTTTACCTACGGATCATTTCATTCCATTGTTTGGTTTATCTCCAAAATTAGGTCCTATTGCTGATTGGGGGTTAGAAATTGAAAAAAATGCCATAAAAGTAAACAATGCATTAGATTATCAAACTAATATTCCTGGTATATACGCAATTGGTGATGTTAATACATATCCTGGTAAATTAAAGTTAATTTTATGCGGGTTTCATGAAGCAACATTGATGTGTCAAAGCGCTTATAAAAGAATTTTCCCAGATAAAAAATATGTAATGAAATATACTACTGTAGGTGGTGTTGATGGTTTTGATGGAACCAGAAAAGAGGCTCCTAAAGCTGTAGTTAAAAAAATTGAGTAACTCAATTAGAGTTTAAGTTTTACTTTAGATAATAATTAAATTAAAAATATGATTGCTTTAAATTTCTTAATAATTAATCCTTTTGAAAACTTGATTACAAGTTTTGATGTTTTTGTTATAAGTTCTTTATTTATTTTAATTTCTTATCTTAAATATATAGAAAAACCTATAAAAAGAAAGGAAAAGGCTACCGTTTTTGAATTAGATATTCCAATCTATAAATCTAAAGACATTCTTTTACAAGGAAAGAATAATTACTTTACAAAAGATAAAAATTCTATTTGGGTTGATTTATTTGTAATTGCTTTTGTTTTTATAGTTATTATTACTCCTTTGCATGAGTTATTAGGTATTGAATACTTTTTATAAATAACTTGTTTAAACAACACATTAAAAAAGTATCTTAAGAAAGAAAGTTGAATTTATATTAAGAAAAAAATAATTGACATTAACTGATTACATAGAACAATTAGCAAGCGATAAGCTTTTATATTTTGCATTACCAGTATTTTTTATTTCAATGTTGGTTGAATATCAATTTGCAAAAGAAAAATATCATGGTAAAGACACTGGCGTTTCGTTATTAATGATGGTTTTTTCTGCAATAATTGAATTTATTCCTAAGATTCTTGCTTTCGTAGCTTTTTTCTATTTACATGAAATAAGTCCTTTGAAAGATATCGTTCAACGTCAATGGTGGGCATGGGTTATTTTATTATTTGCAGATGATTTTGCGTATTATTGGTTTCATCGTTTAAATCACGAAGTTCGTTTATTTTGGGCTGGCCATGTACCGCATCATTCATCAATCCATATGAATTTGGGAACAGCATTGCGTCAAGGAGTTGGTGAACGTGTTCATAAGTTTTTCTTTTGGTTATGGATACCTCTTTTAGGTTTTGATCCATTAATGATGTTTATTATGATGGGAGTAAGTTTAATTTATCAGTTTTTTGTACATACAGAGTTAGTAAATAAGTTGCCTAAACCAATTGAGTTTATTTTTAATACGCCATCACATCATAGAGTTCATCATGCCTCAAATATTCGTTATTTGGATTGTAATCATGCAGGAATTTTAATTATTTGGGATCGAATTTTTGGCACATTTTCTAAAGAATTAACCAATATTGATAAACCTGTATATGGATTAACAGTAAATATTGAAACATTCAACCCTATTAAAGTAGCAACTCATGAATATGGAGCAATTTGGAAGGATGTTAAGAGAGCTAGTAAGTTGAAAGATAAGCTAAATTATATTTTTAACTCACCAGGTTGGAGCCATGACGGAGAAGATAAAAGAGCAAAGACTTTGAGAAAAAAGAAAGTGAATTGTTAAAAAAGTAAACTATGAATTTAAATGCTGATTTATTAGGAGTAATTAATTGTTTGGGATTAAGTTATAAAACGGGTTTGTCAGGTTATGATTTATTTGCTTTTTTCTTAGGGTCATGCGTTGTTGTTAGTTTATTGATTTGGTATTATGGTAAAATATCAAGCTGCCAAACAATCAAGTTAAATGTAAGTGCTTTAATTTACGATTCAAAAGATATTCTTTTACAAGAAAGAACTATAGAAAGCAATTATTTAATAGGAGAGAGTACTTCAATTTGGGTTAAAGCAATCATATATGTTTTAATAATATTAGTTGCTACAACTCCTTTATTTAAGCTTTTTGGATTACAATTATATATATAATTAATAATGGATACTCAGGATATAAAAATAAAAATTACTGATAGGGAAGGGGTTACTCATGAGGTTATTGCACCTACTGATATGGCTATGAATTTAATGGAAGTTGTTCGTTCTTATGAATTAGCTCCTGAAGGTACAATAGGTATTTGTGGAGGTATGGCAATGTGTGCATCATGTCAGTGTTATGTGAAATCTGATCATGAATTACCTGAAATGACTGATGATGAAGATGCAATGTTAGCTGAAGCTTTTGATGTAGAAGATAACAGTCGTTTAGGGTGTCAAATACAAATGACTCCTGAAATGGATGGTTTAGAAGTTGAATTAGCTCCTGAGAGCTAATTCAACTGTGTTATTGTTGGTTAAATTTAATTTTTAACTTGTTCTTTGATCTTTACTTCTTTTTTGATTGGAGGTAATCTTTTTCTCAAAAATAAAATTTGACCTAAATGACTAGATTGGTGTTCCATAATGTGAAACCAAGACCATTGATTAGATAATGTTTTTCCAGGGTTTACTTCTTTAAACCATTTATCATCTCTTTTTCGTAATTCTTCAATAGTTTTTTTTCTAACTGCATCAAATATTTCCAAGTAATAACTTATTGGTTTGCCCTTAAGTATTTCTCTACCTTTTTCATCTAAATCCATTCCAGCTTTCCATAATTCAGGTTCTTTTTCTTCAAAAACAGATTTGCCAAACGTGTATTTCTGATAATAAACTTCGGCTGCAGCTAAATGCATTACCAATGCACCAATACGATTTGCTTTAGGATCGTGTAAGTGATCAACATGTTCAAGAGGTAGGTTTTTTACTATTCGATGAACTCTAGCTTTTAAATCTTCTAGCATAGAAATCATATTGTCAATTTGAGGATTTTCAGCATCCTTTTTACCTATTTTACCATACTCGTATTCAGGAACTTTAATACCTGAACCAATGATTAATAATGATCTTTTACCAGAAACTGCATCTGAACTAGATGATAATTTAAATTCTTTTATTCGTCTAATTTTTTTCTTATTAGTAGATTCTCTCCAGCTTTTTATTTCTTGATTAGCTACTTTTTTTTCGAAATCACTATTTAGAATGCTAACTTTTTTAAATTCTCCATTTTCATCTTCTATGAACAATCTTATATTGTCAAAATAAAACTTACCATTATTAATACATAATCCCCCAAAATTTAAACTTTTAGAGTTTTTGTTCAAAGTACCCTCAATGGTGTATTCTTTCCAATTGTTATCTTTTACACCTCTATCTTGCATGTTATCAAAAAAACCTCGTTCAGAGTTTTTTGTATCTACTCTTGCCCATAAGCCTGCCCAAGCAATTTTGTCAGCAGGTTCAACTTTAATACTTCCAATTAACTTGAATTTTATTTCAGAATCAGATGTTATATCAATAGATTGTGTAAAAGAAGTCCAGCTTCTAGATATTTCTTTTTTAGATTGAGAAAAAATAGAGATACTGAATAAAAAGAAAATAAAAAATAACTTTTTCATGGTTTTAAATAATTATGTTAAGTAAATTAAAAATTTAGGCGAAAATATAATTTTTAAAGAAAACCTTAATAGAAAAGTTAAAATATAAATAAACTATTGATTTAATTGTTTGCCTGTTGGTTTTTATGAAATATCTGTTGAAGTGATAATAGATAAAACTAAAAGTAGTTAGCTTAGAAGTTGAATTAGCCCCCGAGAGCTAATTCAACAGTAACATTATTATATTCTTCTTGTAAAATGGCTAACCAGTTATTAATACGATTTTGAGTTAGTTCTGGCTCATTGTCTTCATCTATAGCTAAGCCATAAAATAAATCTTCCCCTATAATTTCGGCCTTTGATTCGGTAAAGTCATAGCCTTTTGTAGACCATTTTCCTATTATTCCTCCACCATTTGCAATAACAACTTTGGCTAGCATACCAACACCATCTATAAAATACTCTCCATAACCATATTGATCACCCAAACCAAAAATGGCAACTGTTTTGTTTGAAAAATCAATAGTTTTAAATTCATCAAAATAACTTTCCCAGTCGCTTTGTAAATCCCCATCATACCATGTTGAAAGCCCCAAAATTAAAAAATCAAATCTTTCAAAATCTGACAAGCTTGCATTTGAAACTTCTATAACTTCAACATCACTAACATTCCATTCATCTACAATGTTATGAGTAATTTCTTCTGTCATACCAGTGTCTGATCCGTAAATTATTCCTATTTTATTATTCATGTTCATTGTTTTAATATGGTTAATGTATATTCTCTATTTACATAATCACCAGTTTTACTTTTTATGTTTTCTGTTTTATGTATTGTGTTAGTTATCTTAAAGGGAGTGTTTTTCAACAATAATCTTATATCTTCAGTTGTATATAGTTTAAATTTTGAATTTACAAAAGGAAGTGTTTTCATAAATTCTTTTTTAGCATAAGTTAAAATGCAAACACCTTCTTTTTTTAAAACTCTTGAAATCTCTTGTAAAAAAGCTATTGGTTTTTTCCAGAAATAAATTGTATTTACTGTAAAAACTTTATCTATTGAATTGTTTTCAAAAGGAAGTTTTTCCCCGTTATATAGTTGAAAAGATGCATTTATAGCGCTATCCATATTATTTGAATTAAGTATAGCTTCTTGATTCATTGTTTTAGAAATTTCTAAACCTATATAATGAATATTCAATGCTTTGTTTAGAAGGTATTTCAGATGGCCACAGTTACCGTGGCCAATTTCTAAAACAATATCATTGTTAGCAATATTTAGAAGTTCAATAGAAGTTTTGGTCATGCTAATGTTATTAACATTCATAGAGTTTGCAATTTCTATACCTTTTGAACCATTAGGGCAACTCAATTGGTTTTCTATTTCTTTTAAATCTTCTTTTCTGAGCTTCTTTTCCATTGTATTTTTAGTTAATAGTTTCTTTTCTCCATTCGTTTATGTTCTTAATCAAAAACACATTTGCTATGACTAATAATAATAAAATTAAAATCTCAGATATATTTGAGGCTTCATATATAACAGCAGTAATAATGTGATAAACATTAAATAAGCCTAAAATAATAGCCCAGACAAATGATGTTAAGATATACCACTTTTTAGAAACTTCAATAGTTAATAACCCAAATGTAAGTGCTAGTCCTTCCATTAAAATACGCCATTGGTGGGCCCAGAATGGTGTTTCTCCTGTTGATCCTTCAATAAAGACAGACTCGTTAAAAAATACTGTTGCTAAACCGTATATATGATGAAAAATAAATCCGATAGCGATGAATATCCATAAAAGTGAAATTTTTGTTTTCATTGGTATTTGTGTATTAGTGTTAATAGTAGTTTTATTTTGAGGAGTTGTATTGTTTTTTAAAGCTTCTTCCTCTTTTAAAGCTTTTAAGTTTTTATAATCTATAGGTGCTTTAGAAAAGGCACTTTTAGTTTTAATAGTTGGTTTTATTTTAAAGTAAAACAGCAATGAAAAGAGTGCAATGAAAGTCCATAATAAATCAATACATAAAATTTCAAATTGATGATTGATGTATGTTTTCCAAACCCAATTCCCAGTTATAACACCGTTACTAATTGGGATTAAAAATCCAAGAATAGTACCAAGCAATAAAGATGTTTTGTTGGTGTAGTAATTGTCTCTTTTAAATCTGTAAAAAGCAATAAATATTAGCCAAGTAATAAAGTAAAAATAGTAGATACTAGTTTGTTTGTCAGTATAATATCCGTTGGTGAGTTTTACAAATAAAAAAGCTAACGCAGTAACGGGTAACATAGATAAACAAATGGAAAGGTAAATATGTCCAACTTTTGCAGTATATAAACGTTGACGTATAGTCATACTTTTTTTGTTACGAGCCTCAATCCATATTAAAACGCCAGTAATAATGACAAAGCAAGTGATTAATGAAAGAATGAAATAGATGATTTTGATAAATGACCCTCCATAATCACCAAAATGTAAACGTGTTAATACACGTTGAGTATCTTCATTATAATTTAAATTATTTGGATTTTTCTCTATTTCTATTTTATCAGTATAAGGGTCAAAAATTAACCTTCCTATTCCAACAAAACGATTACTCTCCTTTAATTCACCAATAATGGTATATTTCATATTTACACCACCATAATTTTTTATAAACGCTTGCGTAAGGTGAAAATCTTCCCAATGATCAGCTGTTTTTTGAACAAAAGAATTAAAACTAGGTATCTCTTCATTTGATGTTGAAACCCATTCATAGTTTTTACGTTCAGGACGTAAGTCTTCTAATAACTTATCTTGATTACCATTGTATAAAAAATTAGCAGGAAGTAATACTAAAATGCTTAACCCAAAATAGGTTCCAGTAACAGCGAAAATAAATTGAAAGGGTAAACCTATAACTCCAAGTGCTGTATGAGCATCAGTCCAAACCTTTTTTAAAATTGCTTTAGGATTAAAAGAATAAAATTTAGGAATAATTTTTTTCCAATGTACAATGACACCAGTTACAATAGCAAATAAAAAAAATAAGGAAACAAAACCGGCTAAATAAATACCTATAACAGGAAACTGTTGAAAAAAGTGAAGACGATATAGAAATTCTCCAAGGCTATATTGTTCAATATAAGATTTGGTTTCTTTTGATTTAATATCTACATAAAAATAATTAGGAACCTTTCCTTTAGTAGAAGCTAATGTGTCTTTACTTGCAGTCATATTAACAAAAATATGATCGCTTTTTTCTCCAAAATTAATGTGTAAATCTCTTCCTGTTAATTCGTGATTTTTATCTAACGAAGATAAAATATCATCGTAATTTATATTTTTTCGTTCAGTATGACTAATCGATTTTCCTTCTTCCCAGAGTTGAATCTCTTCTTTAAATAAAGCAAAAGCACCTGCAAAGAATATTATATATAAAGCAACACTAATTACAATTCCACTAATAGTGTGCGTGTTAAAAAAAACATTGTAGTTTCGATTGCTCATTATAAAAAGGGATTGTTTTGGTTACCAAAATAATATGCTATGTATAATAGCAAGGAAATGATTAAGTATAAAGCCCAAGCTTTCCATCCATTTTTAAATAGAAACGGAATAATTAAGCAAGCGCACCATACTATAAACGTACTAAAGATTGAAGTAACCATTATTTCTTTTGAATATGGTAACCATAGTGCTAAAACCATATGCAATAATGCACTGATTATATAACCACCTAAAACTCCTGCTGATACTTTAGCGAATTGTTGTGAAGGTGATTTTGTTAAATATTTAGTGTTTGCAGGCATGTTTATGATGTTAAAAACTCTATAGTTAAACTTATTATAAAAAGAAGAATGAGAAATTTATAATTTGCTTCCTTAATAGGGTTAAAAAGTATGAGTATGCTTAGAGTTAATAATAAAAGAGTTAAGTTTATTAATATACCAGTAGTTATTCCATATGTTACTGCAGAAGTAGTAAAAGAAAGTAGGACTACTATAAGGCCAATAATTTTAACTTTTAAGGCATTGTTTTTTATCAACTTCTCTAATAAATTATTATGCAAAATTGCTTCCTTAGAAGTGTTTAATAACATAAAAACACTCATAAAATTTAATAATAGTATAACTGTATTCATCTTTAAGTTATTTATGTAATTATTTAAAAAGGCATAACTCAAAGTTCAAAAACAATGAGTTATGCTCGCATTTAATAAATGACAATTCAAATTATAATAGACACAATTTATGTGAAAATTATTATTAAAATTTATATGTTAAAGTTCCTAAAAATGCTCTAGGTGCTTGCGGAGTTACCGTACTCCAACCTTTATAATATTCTTTGTCAGTTAAATTGTTTGCTTTTACACTTATTCTAAATTTATCATGCTCATAGTAAAGAGAAGCATTAAAAATGGTGTATGCTGGAAGAATAAAATCACCAGCTATAGGGTAACCAACCATAGTGTTATAATCACTAGCACCATTAACACCGAAACCTAAACCAAAGTTTTTAGCAATTCCTTCTAAGAATTTATAATCAGCCCAAAAGTTGTATGATGTTTCTGGACCAGCTTCAGCTAAACGTTTTCCAATTAAATCTGGCCTAGAAACTGATTTTGTTACTTTAGCATCATTATAGCTAAATCCACCACGAAGGTTTAAGCCCTCTATAGGATTAGCATTTAGTTCTAACTCAAAACCTTTACTATTAACAGTTCCGTCTTGTTGCTTGCTAGCACCGAATCCCATTATTTTATCTTTTACAGTAATATCATAGTAGCTAAGAGAAGCTTCTAATTTATTATTGAATAAGTTTGTTTTTACACCAAACTCTAATTGGTTAGCTTGTTCTAAATCGTATGATTGTAATTTTGTTCCAGCAGCAGGGTTAGCTACATCAATAGGTACTATTTCTGGGTTTACGTATGAGAAGCCGTTTTGATAATTAGCAAATACTGATAATTGATTCAGTATAGGTTGGTAAACAATTCCAAACTTAGGTGAAAAAGTAGATTTTGAATATGCTTTTTGATCATCAGTAGCATCGTTTGCATCACCATCATATTTGAATCTATCATAACGAACTCCCGCCATAACAGATAATTCTGGTAAAATATTTACTACGTCTGAAATATATCCACTAAGAACATCTTGATTAATATCAGTATTTGATCTTGGAACATTTGCTAAAACAGCACTAAGGCTAGCTTGATTTGTAGGCAAATTTGCGAAACCAAAAGCTGCTGGTACTGGAATTAATTGACCTTGTGGTGTTGTAACATTAATTCCTCTGAAACCAGAACTATTATCCATAATTTGAGATTTTAAATAATCAACACCAATTACAACTCTGTTTCTAATAGTTCCTAATTTAAAATCACCAGTAAAGTTTTGTTGTAATGCTAATGTATTAGTTTCTGCATCTGTTTGTTGAGCATATAAACCGAATAAATTTGCGCGAAGATTATATAAATAAGTGTAATGTCCTTTGGATTTAGCATTACCACCAGCAATAATTGTTTGTGATGACCAATTATCAGAAACTTTATAAGCAATCTCTCCTCTGAAATTTTGAGTTGGGTTTTTAATAGAAATATCATTACTAGTTAATGATTTGTTTCTGTCGTAATTTAGTTCACCTAAATTTTTAAAAGTTAACGCAGCTCCTCTATTTAAAAATAAAAAAGCTTGGTTAGTTTGATCAGTAGATGAAAGCTCATAGTTAAAGTTTAATGTTAACCTATTATTTACTTTATAAGAAATGGCAGGAGCTAAAAATAAAGATTTTCTAAATCCAGCATCTTGAAAACTATCTTCAGTTTGATATCCAGCATTAAATCGTAATGAAATATCCTCGTTATCTTCAAGGTTCGTGTTAAAATCAACTGTTAACTTTTTAAACCCAAAAGAACCTCCACCAACAGTAATGTTTCCTCCAGTTCCTTTGTAGGGTTTTTTAGTTACAATATTAATTAAACCACCATAAGAAGTCACAGTACTTCCAAACAAAGTAGCAGATGGTCCTTTAACAACTTCAATTCTTTCAACATTATCAGGATTAATAAATCCATTTGTTATTCCTGGTACTCCATTTACTAGTTGAGGTTGAATTGAAAAACCACGAATTGCATAATAACCTGCACCATCACCACTTCTACCAGTTGATGACCATAATTTTTCTACACCCGTACTGTTTTTTAGCGCCTCTTCAAAACTAATAACTGATTGAGAAATTAATAATTGATTGGTAACAGTACTGTAAACTTGAGCGTTTTCAATATTTTTTAAAGGTAATTTTGCTACATAAGCTGATTTTTTTCTCGAAAATTTATTTTTTCTATTTGTGTCTACAATTACTTCATTAAGTAATTCATTTCCTTCATAAATTGTAATTGTTAATTTTTTTGAATTTCCATCGGTTACTAAAGTCTTAGTTTTAAATCCGATATAAGAAATGACAAGTGTTTTTTCACCTCTATTGTTAGTGTTTAATTTAAAATTACCATCAATGTCTGTTTGAGTTCCATTTTTAGTTCCTTTAATTATTACGTTAACACCTATTAAAGGTTCGTTATTGTTGTCTATTACTGTTCCGCTGATAGATCCCCCTTGCGCTACAGAATGAGCCATTACTAAAAATAGCATAATGGCAGTTATTACTCCTTTCATTGTATTTATTTAGATTTAATAAAATTTAATTCAGCAAAAATATTTCATTAAAATGTAACAACAAAACTTATTTAGATTAAATTTAAATAAAAAAAACTAATGTTTTGAAATTTCGATATTTAATAGATAGAATATTCTGTATATTTGTAAGAAGAATTATAAATTATGATGGCTTGTAGTCCTTTTGAAGACTTGCTTATACTTCTAAAGTTTCTCATAAAGAGAAATCCCGAATAATAAAGTTTAAAGACAATAAAAATTTAAGTATTAATCTTTAAACTAAAATAAATATGCCTTTTTATCATAAATTAGGAAAAATTCCACCAAAGCGTCATACTCAATTTCGTAAGGAAGATGGAAGTTTGTATTACGAACAATTATTTGGAACTATTGGTTTTGACGGAATGTCTACTAATAGTTATCATGAACATAGACCAACAATGGTCAAAGAGATTCGTAAACAGTATTCAGTTGCGCCAAAAATAGCAAAAGCTAATAATATACAATCTTATCGTTTCAGAGGATTTCAAGTTCCTCCTGAAAATGATTATTTAGAAAGTAGAAAAGTTGTATTAACAAATTCAGATTGTAATATAATTTTATCAGCTCCGAAAGAGTCTACTAAAGATTACTTTTATAAAAATACAGACGCTGATGAAGTAATTTTTATTCATAAAGGTACAGGGAAACTCCGTACAATGTTAGGGAACATAGAGTTCAAATACGGAGATTACCTAGTGATTCCTAGAGGAATTATTTATAAACTAGATTTTGATGATGAAAATAATAGATTATTCATTGTAGAATCATATTCACCTGTATATACACCAAAACGTTACAGAAACTGGTTTGGTCAATTACTAGAGCATTCACCTTTTTGTGAAAGAGACTTAAGAAGGCCGGAAGAACTAGAAACATATAATGAGTTAGGTGATTTTTTAATTAAAGTGAAAAAACAAGGAGAAATTATAGAAATGGTATATGCATCTCATCCTTTTGATGTAGTAGGTTATGATGGTTATAATTTTCCATATGCGTTCTCTATACATGACTTTGAACCAATTACTGGTAGAATTCATCAACCACCACCAGTTCATCAAACTTTTGAAACTAATGCATTTGTAATTTGTAGTTTTGTGCCACGTTTATATGATTATCATCCAAAAGCAATTCCTGCACCGTATAATCATAGTAATATAGATTCAGATGAAGTTTTATATTATGTAGATGGTGATTTTATGAGTAGGAATGATATTGATCAAGGTCATATTTCTTTGCATCCAGCGGGAATTCCTCATGGTCCACACCCAGGAGCAGCTGAAAGAAGTATTGGTCATACTGAAACTGAAGAATTAGCTGTAATGGTTGATACATTTAAACCATTACAAGTTACTGAAGAGGCAATGAAAATTGCAGATGAAGATTATTACAAATCTTGGTTAGAATAATTAGTTCAGTGTTAGTGGTTGAATATAAGGTAAATAAAACTATTTCTTTTTAACATAGGTTATAGTTTAATAAATAAAAAATTAAAGACTTTTAATTCCCAGTTAAGAGTTTCTTTCTGTCAAAGAAAGGTTAGGATGGGGTTTTATTATGAGTAAAAAAGAAGTAAAATCAGTAAACTACGGTTTAGAAAAAATATTTGAAGGAGCACAAGATTTCCTTCCATTGTTAGGAACAGATTATGTAGAGTTTTATGTTGGTAATGCAAAACAAGCAGCACACTTTTATAAAACGGCATTCGGTTTTCAATCATTAGCCTACAAAGGTTTAGAAACAGGTTCTACTGATTCAGTAAGCTATGTATTAGTTCAAGATAAAATACGTTTAGTTTTAACAACTCCTTTAAACAGTAAATCACCTATTAATGATCATATTGTGAAGCATGGTGATGGTGTAAAAATAGTAGCTCTTTGGGTAGATGATGCAAGAAGCGCATATGAAGAAACAACCAAGCGTGGGGCGAAGTCTTATATGGAGCCAACTGTTGAAACAGATGAGCATGGTGAAGTTGTTAGAGCTGGAATTTATACTTATGGAGAAACGGTTCATATGTTTGTTGAGCGTAAAAATTATAAAGGTACGTTTATGCCAGGATTCAAAAAGTGGGAATCTGACTATAACCCAACGCCAGTAGGATTAAAATATATTGATCATATGGTTGGAAATGTAGGGTGGAACCAAATGGATGTTTGGGTTAAATGGTATGAAGAAGTAATGGGGTTTGAAAACTTTTTGTCTTTTGATGACAAACAAATTCATACTGAATACTCAGCTTTAATGAGTAAAGTGATGTCTAATGGAAACGGACGTATTAAGTTTCCTATTAATGAACCAGCTAAAGCAGCGAAAAGATCTCAAATTGAAGAATATTTAGACTTCTATGAAGGAGCAGGAGTGCAACATATTGCAGTAGCTACTGATGATATAATCTCTACTGTAAGTCAATTAAAAGCAAGAGGAGTTGAGTTTTTACCACCACCACCACAAGCATATTATGATGATATTCCTAATAGATTAGGAGAGCATAGAGATATGATGAAAGAAGATATTGGTGAGTTACAAAAGCTATCAATAATGATTGATGCTGATGAAGAAGGATATTTATTACAAATTTTTACAAAACCAGTTGAAGATAGACCTACGTTGTTTTTTGAAATAATTCAAAGAATGGGAGCAAGAGGTTTTGGAGCAGGTAATTTTAAAGCGTTGTTTGAATCTATAGAAAGAGAACAAGCAAAAAGAGGAACGCTCTAAACCTAAATCTTAAGATTAACAGAACCAAGAAAAAGATAAAACTCTAAATTCTTGGTTCTCTTTTTTATAAAAAAATGAATCAGATTTTTAAAAATATTAAATCACCTTTCTCATAAAATTTATTTTAATCAGAATATAAAATAAATTTTAATTAAAAAATAGATAAATGAGTAAAGACGATATATTAAAAGCATTAGAAGAGAAGTATGAAAAATTAGGTGTACCTTTAAATACTATGTTAGAAGGATTGTTGCATAGTACACCTATTACATACTGGGATTATATCCAAACTGATGCTTTGTTAGGTTTACAAATTCCTAGAACAACAGAAAAAGATGAGATGGTTTTTATCATGTATCATCAAGTAAATGAACTGTTGTTTAAAATGATATTATGGGAAATTGATCAAATTTCACTTTCAAAAAAAGTAATAACAGCAGAAAAATTTTCAAAACACTTAATGAGGGTAAGCAGGTATTTTGATATGCTGTGCAGTTCATTTAGTGTAATGGGAGAAGGAATGGATGTTGATCAGTATTTAAAGTTTAGAAATACTTTGGCACCAGCTAGTGGGTTTCAAAGTGCGCAATATCGTAAAATAGAGTTTGCTTCAACAGAGTTAATTAACTTGATTGATGTTAGATATAGAGATACAATTGATCGAGATTCATCTTTTAAAAATGCGTTTGAGCATTTGTATTGGCAAGCGGCTGGTAAAAATCATCAAACAGGAGAGAAAACAATACTTATAAAGCTTTTCGAGAAAAAATATATGGGAGAGTTTATTGAGTTTATGGAAGATTACAATGACTGTAATTTGTCTAAAAAATTCAAAGAATTACCTGAGGATGTTCAAAAGAATGAAGAATTAGTAAAAGCTATGCGTCATTATGATTATACTGTAAATGTAAAATGGGTAATGGCACATTATAATGCTGCAGGAAAATATTTAGGTGGTGGAGAAAAAGATTTAGAAGCAACAGGAGGAAGTAATTGGCGCAAATATATGCATCCAAAATACCAGCGTAGAATATTTTTTCCTTATTTATGGAGTGAAGAAGAATTGAAAAATTGGGGAACCTTTTAAAAAATAAAAAACCATTAATTTATTGAATTAATGGTTTTTTATTTTTGGAATGGTAATTGTCTATTAAATTTCATAAGTTTGAATATTATGAAAATAAATAAACTATTAATAGTATTGCTTTGTTTAGCAATAAATGTTTCATCTCAAGAAAGACCTGTGGCTTTTAAAGGAGGAGAATGGTTGCGTTATAAAATGAGTTACAGTGGTTTTTTAAGAGCTGGAACTGCCGTGTTAGAATTAAAAGATGAAAAGTTAAAAAATAGAAATGTAATTCATGCAACAGGAAGAGGTTGGACTACTGGTATGATAAGTTGGTTTTTTGAAGTGAAAGATAAGTATGAAAGCTATTTTACAGCTGATGAGGTAAAGCCATATTTATTTAAAAGGGATATTAATGAAGGAGGTTTTAAGAAAAAAAGAAATGTGTCTTTTAACTATGAAAATAATACAGCTTATGTACAAGATTTTACAAAGCAAAAAGATAGTGTTATTTCAATAAAGAGTCCTCAAGATATGATATCTACTTTTTATTTTTTAAGAAGTTATGATACTCAGAAAATGAAAAAGGGAGAAGAGATTAATGTAGATATGTTTTTTGATGATAAAAGTTACCCTTTTAAACTTCGTTTTTTAGGTTATGAAACTTTAAAAACAAAATTCGGAAAGGTTAAAACTCAGAAATTTAGACCTTTAGTTCAGGCTGGTAGGGTTTTTAAGGCACAAGAAAGTGTTACGGTTTGGATAACTGCAGATGATAATAAAGTGCCAATTAAAATGAAAGCATCACTAGCTGTTGGGTCGTTACGAGCAGAATTAGAAGCATACAGAGGATTGGCTAATCCTTTCGAAATAATAGTAGATTAACTTTAAGTTGTTTAAGTATTGTTAAAGTGTTAAATACAAATATAAATATTTGTATTTTTGCGAGAATAGGCAATTAAAAACAACCTCCTTGAGAAAAATCACCATTTTACTAGTGTTATTTACTTTTTTATTCTCTTGTAAAAAAGAAGAAAAAAGAGAGATAATTGAGACTAAGGTAATTGAAAAACCAAAACCAGTGCTTTTGTATGGGTTTAATTTAGATAATTATAATGTTGTACATGATACAATAAAAAATGGAGATAGTTTTGGACTTATTTTAGATAGACATCATGTAATGTATCCTAAAATAAATAAAATAGCCACTACAATTAAAGAAACTTTTGATGTAAGAAGAGTTAGATCTGGAAAACCATATACAATATTGACATCAAAAGATTCAATTAAAAAAGCTCAGGTATTTATTTATAAACATAATAAAGTCAATGCAACAATTATAAATTTTAAAGATTCTGTAATTTCTGCATATAAGCATAAAAAGAAAGTTAAAATTGTAGAAAAAGAAATAGCAGGAGAAATTTATTCTAATTTATCTGTTACTATGGATAGTTTAGGGTTAACACCTACATTGACTAACACAGTAGCAGATATCTATGCATGGACATTAGATTTTTATAGATTGCAAAAAGGTGATAAATTTAAACTTATTTATGAAGAGAAATTTATTAATGATACTGTTTTTGTTGGGTATGGAGAAGTAAAAGCTGGCTTGTTTAATCATAAAGGGGAAGATTTATATGCTTATAAGTTTGTAGCTGACTCTATAAAGAATATAGCTGAATTTTACGATGAGAAAGGAAATATGTTAAGGAGTACTTTTCTAAAATCACCTATAAAGTTTCAGTATAGAATATCTTCACGTTATAATTTAAGAAGAAAGATAGCTTTATATGGTAGAGTTAGAGCGCACCGAGGAACTGATTTTGCTGCTCCTTATGGAACTCCAATAATGTCAACTGCGAGTGGAACAGTTGTGGAATCAGCTAGAAGAGGAGGTAATGGTAATTATGTTAAAGTGAAACATAATAGCACATATAGTACTCAGTATTTGCATATGAAAAGAAGAAAGGTGAGAGTCGGAGATTATGTGAAGCAAGGAGATATTATAGGTTTAGTAGGTATGACAGGTAATACCAGTGGACCTCATGTATGTTATCGTTTTTGGAAAAACGGTAGACAAGTAGATCCATTTCGTGAAAAATTACCTTCAGCTAAGCCATTAAAAGATAGCATTAAGCCAAGATATTTTAATTTTATAGAACCTTTAAAAAAACAATTAGATAGCATTCCTTTTTTTAAAAAAACTACAGCTATTTTTGTTGAAAAAGAAACATTAGCTACCAAGTAATTATGCCTTTAAAAAACATTAATCCTACAAAAACAGAAGCCTGGGCGAAATTAGAAAAGCACTATGGAGAAGCTAAAAATTATCAGCTTAGAAAGTTGTTTAAAGAAGATAAAAATAGAAAAGAAAACTTTTCTATAAATTTTGAAGAGTTACATGTAGATTTTTCTAAAAATCATATAACAAAAGAAACTTTAAGTAAACTTATTTCCTTGGCTGAGGAAATAGATTTGAAAGATGCCATAGAAAAATATTATACAGGTGATAAGATTAATGTGACAGAAGACAGGTCTGTTCTTCATACAGCATTAAGAAGTAATAGTAATGAACCTGTTTTTGTAGATGGTAAAGATGTAAAACCTCCTGTTCAAACCGCTTTAAGAAAAATTAAGGCTTTTAGTAATAAGGTTATTTCAGGAAAATGGAAAGGTTATACAGGTAAAGCTATAACAGATGTAGTTAACATAGGAGTAGGTGGTTCAGATTTAGGACCAAAAATGGTTGTTGAAGGGTTAAAGTTTTATAAAAATAAATTAAATACACATTTTGTTTCAAATGTTGATGGAGACCATGTTTTTGAAATACTAAAAAAATTAAATCCAGAAACTACATTATTTATAGTTGTATCAAAATCATTTAGTACAAAAGAAACGATAACTAATGCAAATACAATAAGAGATTGGTTTTTAAAGTCAGCAACAGTTTTTGATGTAGCAAAACATTTTGTAGCTGTTTCATCAAATATTAATGCGGTACTGAATTTTGGGATAGATAAGAAAAATGTTTTCCCAATGTGGAATTGGGTAGGTGGTCGTTTTTCATTATGGTCAGCTGTTGGGTTATCTATAAGTTTATCTGTTGGATTCGATAACTTTAAGCGTTTGTTAAATGGAGCAGAAAAAATGGATATTCATTTTAGAGAGACTGATTTTGATAAAAACATACCAGTAATTTTAGCATTATTAAGCCTGTGGTATAACAACTTTTTTCGTTGTGATACTGAAGGTGTTTTTGTGTATTCTCAATATTTAAATATATTACCTGAATATTTGCAACAAGCTGTTATGGAAAGTAACGGTAAAGGGGTAGATAGAAATGGTAATGAAGTTACTTATGAAACGGGTACTATAGTTTGGGGTGGAACAGGTACCAATATGCAACATGCATTTATGCAGTTATTGCATCAAGGAACTAAAATAGTTCCTGCTGACTTTATAGGTTTTGAAGAACCATTGAATGGATTAGCAGATCATCATAAAAAATTAATGGCAAACCTTTATGCTCAAACAGAAGCATTGTCTTTTGGTAAAACTAAAGAAGAAGTGCATTTAGAATTGAAAACTAAAGGAGAATTTGAAAAAGTTAACAAATTACTTCCGTATAAGGTGTTTAAAGGGAATAAACAATCCAACACAATTATATTTAAAAAGCTGACACCTGAGTCTTTAGGAATGTTAATTTCAATGTATGAACATAAAGTATTTACTCAAGGAGTTTTATGGAATATTTACTCTTATGATCAATTTGGTGTTGAATTGGGGAAGGAATTAACAGAAAAAATACTATATAGTTAAAATTTTATTAATTAGAATTGTTTCTAATCATTGAAAATAAGTGATTTATTTTAGGTTATCTGAAAAAATGTTAACGTTAAGTTAATATTGGTAAAGTTAAAAATCAGGAATTTTGCCAAGCATTTAATAACAAATTAGATTAGATAATGAAAAAAATTAAAAATGTATTACTTGTGGCTTTGTTTTTTATAACTGCTGCAGTTGTAGGACAAACCAAGATTACTGGTATTGTGGTTGACGAAATGGGTGAACCATTACCAGGAGCAAACGTTGTAGTTAAGGGGACTACTAACGGAATTGGAACTGATTTCAACGGTAAATTTACGTTGAACTCAAAATCTAATTCAGGAGTAGTTGAGGTTTCTTTTGTTGGTTACGACACTAAAAATGTATCTTTTACATCAGCTAAAACCAATTTAGGACAAATTCAATTACAACCATCTAATGTATTAGGGGAAGTAGTTATTACAGGAGTAATTGATATCGCTAAAGATAGACAAACTCCAGTTGCATCTTCTACTATTAGAGCTGAAGAAATTCAAGAGAAGTTAGGATCTCAAGAGTTTCCTGAAATTTTAAAATCTACACCTTCAGTTTATGCAACTAAACAAGGTGGTGGTTTTGGTGATTCTAGACTTTCTATTAGAGGTTTTGATCAAGAAAATGTTGCTGTTTTAATTAACGGTGTTCCAGTAAATGATATGGAAAATGGTAGAGTATACTGGTCTAACTGGATGGGGTTATCTGATGTTACTTCAGCTATGCAAGTACAAAGAGGTTTAGGTTCTTCTAAATTAGCTAATGCTTCTGTTGGAGGTACAGTTAATATTGTAACAAAAACTTCACAACAAAGAGAAGGTGGTAATGTAGGATTTAGTTATGGTAATGATAACTATATGAAATACAGAGCATCATATTCTACAGGTAAATTAGAAAGCGGTCTTTCTGCTTCTATTTTATTAAGTAGAACACAACAAGATGGTTACGTTGATGGTACAAAAGCTGTTGGGCATAACTATTTTATTGGATTAGGGTATGCAGTAAATGATGATCACCAATTAGAATTTACTTTTACAGGAGCTCCACAATGGCACAACCAAAGAAGTTATGCTGAATCTATTTCTACTTACCAAAAATATGGAGTAGGTGGAGAGCCAAATATTAAATACAACGCAGCTTGGGGATATTTAAATGGAGAAGAGTTTTCATTTAGAAGAAACTTTTACCACAAGCCTGTTATGTCATTAAACCATGACTGGACAATTTCTGATGCTTCAAAATTATCAACTGTAGTTTATGCTTCATGGGGACGTGGAGGAGGAACAGGTCCTATTGGAGATGTAAATAACATCAGAGACTTTGATTCAAGATTAAGAGATTCTAATGGTATTGTTCGTTTTGATGATATCGCTAAGTGGAATGCTGGAGGAAGTGTTCCTGATTTCGGAGCAGATAGAACTAGTACTATCAGTGATAGAAGTAACGGTTTAACAAGAAGAGCTTCTATGAATTCTCATAACTGGTATGGAGCAGTTGTTAACTTCCATAATGATGCAAATGAAAACTTAAGTTGGGATTTAGGTATTGACGTAAGAACTTATAAAGGAATTCACTATAGAGTTGTAAACAACTTATTAGGAGCTACTGGTTATGTTGATAGCAGAGATAGAAATAACCCAAATAGAAATATTACTGATTTCGTTGAAGCTTCTCCAAGCTTTAACCCTTGGCAAAATATTTCTGATCAACAAAAAATTGAATATTACAATGATGGTAATGTACGTTGGTTAGGTGCTTTTGGACAAGTAGAATACAAAAATGATAAAATATCTACTTACTTACAAGGGGGTATTTCTCAACAAGGTTTCCAAAGAGTTGATTACTTTAACTTAGGAGCTCATAACGGTACTGAACAAGCATCTTCTTTTAAAAATTTAATTGGAGGTAATATTAAAGGGGGACTTAACTGGAACATTAATGAAGCACATAACGTATTCTTTAATGCTGGTTTTATTTCTAAACAACCTTTCTTTAACTCAGTATACACAAGTTTTACTAACAATGATATTAATCCATTCTTAACTAATGAAAAAATCATAAATTATGAAGTTGGTTATGGATTTAGTCATGAAAACTATGCTGTTAAATTAAATGCATATAGAACTTCATGGAAAGATAGATTTTTAAGAGGAAGAGGTTCAGTTAGAGGTAACTTTGTACAAATTAACGGAGTTGAGCAAGTTCACTCTGGAATTGAATTAGAAACTCTTGCTAAGTTTGGTAAACTGAAAATTGAAGGTATGATATCTTTAGGTGACTTTGAGTACAAAGGTGAAGCTATTGGTACTGAGTACGATCAAAACAACGATTTAGTACAAGATAACATTACTTTTTACTTAGATGGAGCTAAAGCTGGTAATCAAGCACAAACAACAGCTAGAGTTGGTTTTACATATGAAGCTACTGAGTCTTTAAAATTTGATATTGATCAATTTTATGCTTCTAGGTTATATGCTAGTATATCTCCAGCTGCTTTTTCTAGTAAAACTACAGCAGCGTTAGGATCTTTACAGCTTCCTGGTCACTCATTAATAAATGCAGGTGTATCATATAAATTAAAGCTTAATGATAAAATGAAATTAAAATTCCGTTTTAACGTTAACAACTTAACTAATGAAGTGTATATTTCTGATTCAGCAACTAATATTCATGCTACATCTGGTTCAACTACTTATAGAGGAATTGATGTAAGAAATAGAGTATACTTTGGTTTCGGAAGAACATGGAATACTTCTGTTAGATTTGAATTTTAATAGTATTTAACTACTAATTAAATATAATTTAAAACCACCTCATATGAGGTGGTTTTTATATATATATAAATTTAGTAAATTTGTGGCCAATTAAAATTTAACAAAAGATGGTTAAGAGTAATAATTCATTTGGGTTTTTTATAGTGTTATTTTGCATTTTAATTAGCACTACAGAAACTTTTTCAAAAGATAATTCCCCAATTACTTCTATAGAGAAAACATCTAAATTTAAGCCACAAAATGATGTGATTAAATATACATTAACTGATGACGATTATTCATTAGTAGGCAATGGTTTTAGTAATTTTGATATAAGAGAAGGGTACGATGAGGAAACTGTAATGGTTAGGTTAGCAAAAATCAGTAAGATTCTATTAAATAATTTTCCTAACTACAAAAAAGGACAAAAACTTGCTGTTTCTTACAATGTATGGAAGCCAGGAGATGATGTTTTTGTTATGAATGTTGAGTTTAATGGAACGAAGTATGTTTTACAAAAAAAATAAACTTTAATAAGTAGTTTATAAAAAAAGCTAGATATATAAAAATATCTAGCTTTTTTGTTTTTTTTAGTATTCCTAAGAGAGTTACTATTTAATAAGCTCTTTTGTCATTACCTTCATAAAAGTTGATGAAAGCTTGGTTTACTACTCTATGACCTCCATCAGTAGGATAATCACCAGTAAAGTACCAATCTCCTAAGTTTTCAGGACATGCTTTGTGTAGCTTGCTTACTGGCTGGTATATCACTTCAACATTTGATTTAATTTCAGGAGTTTTAAGCATTTCAGCTATTTTAGCAGAAATTTGTTGATCTGTAAAAGGAGCATATACTTCTTTTACATAATTAACAATATCTTTATCATGATTATTCTGCTGCTCTATACACTTCTGATATACATCATATACTATATGATATTGATTTGTTTCTTTAAGTAGCTCTAAAGCGGCTTTAAATGCTATAAAATCACCTATTCTTGCCATGTCAATACCATAACAATCAGGATAACGAATTTGTGGAGCTGAAGATACAATCACAATTTTCTTAGGTTGTAATCTGTCTAATATTTTAATAATACTTTTCTTTAAAGTTGTTCCACGAACAATACTATCGTCAATGATAACTAAATTGTCAGTAGGCTTTACAACTCCATAAGTAACATCATAAACATGGGCAACTAAGTCATCTCTACTACTATCATCAGTAATAAATGTTCTTAATTTTGCATCTTTAATTGCTATTTTTTCAAATCGCGGACGAGTTGATAAAATTTCAATAACTCTTTCTTTAGATAATTTCCCACCACCGGCTAAAATAGCGTCAGTTTTTTGTTGATTTAATACATCTTCAGCTGCTTCCATCATTCCAAAGAATGAGGTTTCGGCTGTGTTAGGAATATAAGAGAATACAGAATTTTCTATATCACTATTAATAGATTTTAAAACTTCAGGAAAAACAAATTTCCCTAAATTTTTACGCTCTTCATATATACTAGCATCACTACCTCTAGAAAAATAGATACGTTCAAAAGAACAAGCTTTCTTAGGTCTTTGTTCTAGAATAGGAGCCATTGTAGTTTTTCCGTTTTTCTTAATAATTAAAGCGTGACCTCTATCAATTTCTTTAATTTTATCAATGTCAACATTGAAAACAGTTTGTATAACTGGACGTTCAGAAGCTACTACCACCACTTCATCATCTTGATAATAAAAAGCGGGTCTTATAGCAGCTGGGTCTCTTAAAACAAATGCATCACCATGTCCTAATAAACCAGCCATTGCATAACCTCCATCCCAATTTCTTGATGAACGTTTTAAAATACGTTGTATATCTAGATGTTCTTCAATAAAAGGAGAAGCATCCTTTTTATTTAAACCAACATCTTTAGCTTTTAAATATGTATCAGAAACTTCATCTTCTAAAAAGTGTCCAATTTTTTCCATTACAGTAACTGTATCGGCAGACTCTTTTGGGTGTTGCCCTAAATCAATCAATTCTTTCATTAATTGTTTAGAGTTAGTCATGTTAAAGTTACCAGCAACAATTAAACTTTGATGCCTCCAGTTACTTTGACGTAGAAAAGGGTGTACATTTTCTATGCTATTTCCTCCAAATGTACCGTAACGAACGTGACCTAAAAATAAATTTCCGATATATGGCATATTTTCTTCTTGCCATTGAACATCATCAATTTTATCAGGATTCTTTTCAAAAATACCATTGATTCGCTCATTAACTTGACCAAAAATATCTTGTATTGGTTGTGATTTATTTGAACGAACTCTACTAATATATCTTGTTCCAGGTTCTACATTGAATTTTATACTTGCCATCCCAGCACCGTCTTGACCACGATTGTGCTGTTTTTCCATAAGCAGGTACATTTTGTTAACTCCATAAAATGCGGTACCGTATTTTTCCTTGTAGTATTCTAAAGGTTTTAATAACCTTACCATAGCAATTCCACATTCATGTTTTAAAGCGTCGCTCATTTATAAAAGTGTTTATTAGTTGTGTTTTTTAGTGTTGTTGTGTATAAAAAAATCCGCAGTTTATCTGCGGACTTGTATGTTATGATAATTCTATGTCAAATTGTGTTAGCTCTTTAAACGCTTGTAAGCGTTCTTGAACTTCATCTTTCGTAAGTTCTTCCATTCGTTGAGTTCCAAACTTTTCAACACAAAAAGAAGCTAAGTTTGAACCATAAATAATGGCGTTTTTCATATTCTCAAAAGAGATGTCCTCAGTTTTTGCTAAAAATCCACAAAAACCACCAGCAAAAGTATCACCAGCACCAGTTGGGTCAAAAACTTCAGCTAAAGGTAATGCAGGAGCAAAAAACATTTTACCTTCATTGAATAATAAAGCTCCATGTTCTCCTTTCTTTATTACTACATATTTAGGCCCCATTTCATGAATTTTCTTTGCAGCATTTACTAAAGAATATTCACCACTCAATTGTCTAGCCTCTTCGTCATTAATAGTAATTACATCAACACGCTTTAATACTTCATGTAAATCATTTAAAGCAATGTCCATCCAGAAATTCATAGTATCTAAAACTACTAACTTAGGTCTTTCATTCATTTGATCTAATACAGAAGCTTGAGTTAATGGATGTAAGTTTCCTAACATCACAATTTCTGAATCTTTGAATACTTTAGGAACTACTGGTTTAAAATGTTCTAAAACATTTAATTCAGTAATAAGAGTATCACGAGAGTTCATGTCATTGTGATATTTACCACTCCAAAAAAACGTTTTACCATCTTTAACAATTTCTATTCCATCAGTATTAATTCCTTTGTTCTTCATCATATCTAAATATGATTCTGGGAAATCACCACCAACAACAGAAACTACACCAGTTTCAACGCCAAATTGAGCAGCAGCCAAACTTACAAATGTTCCTGATCCTCCTAAAATTTTATCTGTTTTACCAAAAGGTGTTTCAATAGCATCAAAAGCTACAGTACCAACCGCTAATAATTTACTCATAAGTTTAATTTAACCTTTCCAAAAGGAAAGAACTTTTTACTGTTTTAAGTCAGGTTTTATAACAATACCTAACAAAAATTAATAATTATGTTCACTTTATTTTTTATAAGCATAAAAATGCCTTTTTTGTCGTAATTTTGCACTTTTAATACAAAACCAGTCTTAGACTGTGCAAAAATAGTTTTAAAAAATGACTATCAAAGAAATACAAGAAGAAATTATTGATGAGTTCTTAATGTTTGATGACTGGATGGAACGTTATGAATACATTATTGAGTTAGGTAAATCATTACCTTTAATAGATGATACTTATAAATTAGATGAGAATTTAATAAAAGGATGTCAATCTAAAGTATGGTTACATTCTAATTTAGAAGGAGATATTGTTACATTTACTGCAGATAGTGATGCCATTTTAACCAAAGGTATAGTGGCTTTATTGTTAAGAGTTTTTTCAAATCAAACACCTAAAGCTATTTTAGAAGCGGATACTGGTTTTATTGATGAAATTGGGTTGAAAGAACATTTAAGTCCAACAAGAGCAAATGGGTTAGTATCTATGGTTAAGCAAATAAAAATGTATGCGATAGCTCAGCAAACTAAATTGACAAATTAAAATATTAATTATGACTGAAGAGAATTTAGAAGATTTAGGAGATAAAATAGTACGTGTTATAAAAACAATTTTTGATCCAGAAATACCTGTAGATATTTATGAATTAGGATTGATTTATGATGTTTTTATATCTGAGGAAAATGATGCGAAAATTTTAATGACCTTAACATCTCCTAATTGTCCAGTAGCTGAAACTTTACCAGTAGAGGTAGAAGAAAAAGTGAAAACATTAAAAGAGATTAATAATTGCGAAGTAGAAATTACTTTTGACCCTACTTGGACGCAAGATATGATGAGTGAAGAAGCAAAATTAGAGTTAGGTCTTTTATAAGTTTAAAAATGGCTGAAGAAATTATAAATAGAGTAGCAAGTAGTAAATTAATTACTATTGACTTAGAAGATTATTATCCAAATGGTACTAGAGTAGTTTTTGATATTAAAGATTGGCTTTTTCAAGAGTTAATTTTAAAAGAAAAAGACTTTAGACAGGATGTTAAAAATCATGATTGGTCTCAATATGAAAATTCGTTTGTTGCTTTAACTTGCAGCTCAGATGCTATAATACCTTCTTGGGCATACTTGTTATTAACTACGGAATTGTCATTGTATGCAAAAAAAGTAGTAATTGGTAATTTAGAGCTACTTGAAACTGTTTTATACCAAGGAATAATTAATGAACTTGATATTAATAGTTTTAAAGATAAGCCTGTAATAATTAAAGGATGTGCTAATAAACCTATACCTCCTTCTGCATATACTTTGCTAATTGAAAAAATTCAACCTATAGCAAAAACTATTATGTTTGGTGAAGCATGTTCAACAGTACCTTTATTTAAAAGAAAATAATTAATCTTATTTGTAAAGTATTTGTAAAATGAAGAAAATTCTTTTTACGCTATTAATTAGTTGTTCATTAATTAGTTTTTCTCAAGAAAAAAAAGACAGTATCCCTAAAAAATGGGAAGTTACAGGTAAGCTTGTTTTTTTGTTTAATCAATCTACATTTTCTAATTGGGTTGCTGGTGGTAGTAATACTATTGCTGGAAATATTGCCATAAATTATGATTTTAATTACAACAAAAATAATTGGCGTTGGGATAATAAGATTACTTCAATTTATGGGTTAAGTTATGTAGATGGGCAAGGGGTTAGAAAAACAGGAGACCGATTTGAATACAACTCTTTATTAGGGTTAAAAGCAGATAAATATTGGTTTTTTTCCTTTTTAAGTAATTTTAGAACTCAATATACACGAGGATACGATTATAAAAAAACACCAAAGTTACCTATTTCAGACTTTTTATCACCAGCTTATTGGAGTTTTGGGCCTGGTATGTTGTGGAAAAAATCTGACAATCAAAGAATAAATATAGCGCCAGCTACTGCAAGATTTACATTTGTTTCTGATGAGTTTTCTGGAAAATATGGTGTGGCTCAAGGTGATAATTCAAGTTTTAGTTTAGGTTTTAACTTGTCTGCATATTTTAAGTTTGATGTTATGAAGGATGTTCAAATGGAGAATATTTTAACTGTGTATTCTGATTATTTAAATAGCCCTCAAAATATTGATATTGACTATCAAATGCGATTTTTTATCAAGATAAATGAGTATCTTTCTATGAATTTAGGTTTTCATGCCATCATAGATGATAATGCCTCTAGTAAAATACAGTTCAAACAGGTATTTGGTTTAGGGCTAAATTATATTTTCCATAAAAGGTGACTTTTGTAAAATTAGGTTGTCTTAAACAAAAGTAAAGGCGTACTTTTGCGCCCCTAAAATTTAAATTATTTTAAAGTGATGAAAAAAATAGTAGCTATCGCAATGTTATTTGGAACGTTAGTAGTTAACGCCCAAGAAAAAAAAGAAGAGCCAAAAGAAGGATGGAAAAGAGGAGGAAACATTTCTTTTTTATTCAATCAATCTGCATTTAATAATTGGTTAGCTGGAGGTGTTAATAATATTTCAGGAACATTAGGGATAAATTACGATTTCAATTATGCTAAAGGAGATTGGACTTGGGATAATAAAATTATTGCTTCTTATGGTTTAACAAAAATAAAAAATGAAGGTGCTAAAAAAACAGATGATCGTTTTGAGCTTAACTCTTTAGCAGGTAAAAAAGCTTCTGGAAATTGGTATTATTCTGCTTTTTTTAATTTTAAAACACAAATGTCTTCAACATATAATGAAGGTATTCAACAATCTCATTTTTTCTCTCCTGCTTACTTTCAGTTTGGTCCAGGTATGTTATGGAAAAAATCGGAAAATTTAAAAGTTAATTTTGCACCAGCAACTTCAAAATTAATTATTGTTGATAATCAATTTACTGCTGGTTTGCCTGCTGGAGCAAGTTATTTTGGTGTTAAACCAGGCGAAACTACTAGATATGAACTTGGAGCTGCAATAAACGGGTATTATAAAATAAATATTATGGAAAATGTATCTGTTGAAAATATCTTAAATTTATATAGTAATTATTTAGATGAAGCTCAAAATGTAGATATTGATTATACAGTTAATGTTGTAATGAAAATTAATAAATACTTATCAGCTAATTTAGCACTACAAGCAATTTATGATGATAATGCGTATGAAGGTTTTCAAACAAGAGAAATTTTTGGTTTAGGAGTAAACTATAATTTCTAAGATAATAATAAAAATATTTTATATAAAGACTGTCTTTTTAGGCAGTCTTTTTTTGTTTGAATTTGGTTATATGAAATTATGATCTATAAGCAAAATTGTTTTTGGCACAAAATTTGAAAATGTTTAAGCATAACCATAATAATTAGTGCTTATGAAACGTATAAAATTACTTTTACTGTTAATAATAACAGGAACTACATTAACCTCTTGTGTTGTTACAAATGATGAATTTATAGATGATGCTGTTTCATTAAATGAACTTATTTCTAGTTACGATTTATGGTATATAGATTATCATAAAACTCAAGGTTCAGGAGATGTTCCTTTTATATCCAAAGCTTTTACGGTATCATTTTTAAGTGGTAGAATGTATGCAAATAATAATATAGTAGATATAGGAAAAACAGGAAATGGTCTTGGGATCTCTGTTGGACGATATGGTGTTTTTAATAATGTTCTTGAAACTAGTCATAGTTTAGATGGAAATTATGATTTTGAAGTAGTTCAATTATCTGATAATGAAATAAGAATTGATTATTTATTGCAAAATGTTAGTTATTATTTAGTTGGATACCAAGTTAATAACTTTGATTATGATAAATTGTTTTACGAGAATATAGAATATTTTTTACAAGAATACATAGCTTGGGAAAGAACTGATGCTAAAGGAGGAACTTCAAATGTGTTTGATAAAGAGCATTTTTTACAGTTCACACCAGAAAATGACGTGACTTTTTATTCATCTCATGATGTGTTTGGCACAAATATTGATAATATAAAGTGGGATTTCATTGGAGGCTATGAAGTAGCTGATGTTAGAGGATATAATGATCTAAAAGTTTTAACACTTAATTATGATAGTGGAGATACTGAGAAATTCGAATTAAGCGTTATAAATGATGAAACGGTATCATTATACCATTTACGATCTGAAACAACGTATACATTTTCTGGAAGGGGATTTGTACAATATTTAAAAGAAGATAAAAAAAGAGGTGCGAAACAAGCTGTAAGGAACAGTGGAAGAAAACGTACTAAGATAAAGAGACAAACCGTTCAAAGAAGGGTTTTAAAATAAAGTTTGGTTAGTTGATTTTTGGTTGGTTATTTTTAATAACCAATTGAAATAAACCGCTCCGAGAGGAGCGGTTTTTTATTTTTTATAACATCCTGTTTACATAAAAAAAATTACCTTTATAGAAATTACACTTAAAATGAGAAAAACTGCTTTTATAACAGGTGCTACATCAGGAATAGGAAAAGCGACAGCTATGTTTTTTGCTAAAAACAATATTAACTTGGTAATTTGCGGAAGGCGTGTTGAAAAGTTAAAAACTCTAGAAAAAGAGCTTTTAAAATATACTAAAGTACATACATTACAATTTGATGTTCGTTTTAAAGATCAAGTAGAAAAAGCAATCAATAGTTTGCCAGATGACTTTAAAAAAATAGATGTTCTTATTAATAATGCAGGAAACGCTCATGGATTAAGTTCTATTCAAGAAGGAAGTGTTGATGATTGGGATGCTATGATTGATGGTAATGTAAAAGGACTATTATATGTTTCAAAATCAATAATTCCTCAAATGGTTGAGAGAAATGATGGTTTTATTGTAAATATAGGCTCTATTGCAGGAAAAGAAGTGTATCCTAATGGTAACGTTTATTGTGCGTCTAAGTTTGCTGTAAATGCTTTAAATAAAGGAATGCGTTTAGATTTAAATAAACATAATATTCGTGTTTGTGCAATACATCCAGGTTTAGTTGAAACAGAGTTTTCAGATGTACGATTTAAAGGAGATACAAATAAAGCTAAAACTGTTTATCAGGGATATAAAGCATTACAAGCAGAAGATATTGCTGATATTATTCATTTTGTGATAACAAGGCCTTATCATGTAAATATTGAAGATTTAATAGTGTATCCTACTGCGCAAGCAAGCGCTACAGTTTTAAATAAAAATTAATAAAAAGTGATTAACAAACGGCTTTTAATTAAGAATTTACTTTCTAAAAATGATGAAAATAGCTTTTATGATAAGAAGCAACAGTTGTCATTAAATTCAAGAGAAGGAAAGGCTAAATTTATAAAGCATGTTTGTGCACTGTCTAACTCTAATCCTGATAATAATTCATATATAGTTATTGGGGTAGAAGATGAGAAGAATAAAATTATTGGAGTTGATTTTTTTGATGATAGCAAAATCCAAAATTTGGTAAATGCATATTTAAATAATCCTCCTAAGATTGAGTATGAAAATGTACCATTTCCTAGATTACCTCGCTATAAAGTAGTAGGATTAGTTACTATATACCCTAATAATGAAATGTCATCGTTAAAAAAAACAGCTTGGAAGTATCCAAAAGGAGCGGTTTTTTATAGAAGAGGAAGTAATTCAATACCAGTTGAAGGTTTTTTTGAAGTAAAAAATACAAATCAACCTATTGTTGAGGCTATTGAAAAAAACGCTAGGAATAATATAGAGTTAACATTGAATGGGGTTTTTGATTTTTTTAAAAAACATAAAAAAGAATACAATCCTCAATATAAGGTGTTTAAAGAGCAATTTGTGTTGTGCTGGGCAGGAAAAGAAACTTTAATAAATAAAGAGGTTTATTTTTCACGAGTAGACATAGAGTTAGTTAATGAACAAGTACGATTATTCTTTTCTGATTTAGATGATGTTCAAATTTCTTTCAATGAGCATTCGTTTATTATAACTGAATATATTTTGTTAGGTATAGATACTAGTGAAAAAAGATATCCATTAGAGAAAACAATTATTCATTTTAAAGATAATGGAATACACGATATAGCTTCAGAGTTTTTGTTTGACCCCCCTCAATTTGATAAAAAAATATTGCACCATATTTACAATACTAATAATAGTATAGTTTCAAAAATTGAAAAAGAAATTTCTTTAACTTTAACTGAGCAGGTAGATGTTTTAAAGCTTCCTACAACTTATTTAATTTGTTATTTGAATGGTTTTTTAGAGGCATCAAAACAATTAAAGAAAGCAAAAAACTATATTCGAGATTTGGAGGATAAAACAACTTATGTAAAGTATAAAGAAGCATTACGTGTATTACGTAAAGTAAAGTACAGTTAAAAAGACGTTAGTGTTTATTTACCAACGCCTTTTTTGAAAAACTAGTTATTAGGTTGGTTACTCATTTCAAAAATTATTTCACCACCATTAGTTATATCATGATGCGAAAGCAAAAAGGATTCTAGTTTTTTACCATTAACCAAAACATTTTTTACAAATACATTTTCTTTACTTTGTTTTTTTACTGTGATTTTTAATGTTTTTCCATTTTCTAAATGAATTGTAGCGTTCTTAATGTTAGGGCTACCAATGGCATAATAAGGAGATCCAGGAGTTACGGGGTAAAACCCTAGGCTACTAAATATATACCAAGCACTCATTTGACCCGCATCATCATTCCCACATAACCCTTCTACAGAGGGCGCATACATACTGTTCATAATCATACGAACACGTTTTTGAGTTTTTTCTGGATGCCCTGTCCAATTATATAAGTATGGAATATGATGCCCAGGTTCATTACCATGTACATAATTACCTATAATTCCATCACGAGTTATGTCTTCATGATTAGCTATGTATTTATCATCAATTTCTGTGGTAAATAATTCATCTAATTGTTTACTAAACTTTTCTTTTCCTCCCATCATTTTAATCATTTCATCTATATTTTGTGGTACATATAAGCCATAGTTCCACGCGTTTCCTTCAATAAATCCTTGTCCATGAGTGTCCATTGGATCAAAATTTTCTCTAAAAGAACCATTAGTTAATCTTGGTCTCATAAAACCAATGGAAGAATCATACACATTTTTATAGTACTCTGATCTTGATAAGTATTCTTTTTCAATACTAATATCTCCAGTTTTTTTAGCTACTTGAGCAATACACCAATCATTATAAGCATACTCTAATGTTTTTGAGACTGAAGAATGGCTTTTGTCATCTGGAACATATTTGTATTTCATGTATTCACCAATGCCGTCAAAATATTTTACAGTTGCCGTATTAGTTGAAGCTTTTAAAGCATGGTTTTTGTTAAAATCCCCTACATTTTTAACCATAGCATCTGCAATTACTGAAGTAGCATGATATCCAATCATACACCAATTTTCATTGGCATAATGGCTCCAAATAGGTAGCATTTTATGTACACTTTGATCATGATGGGCTAGCATTGATTTTATCATGTCGTTATTTCTCTTAGGTTGTGTAATGTTGTATAAAGGATGTAATGCCCTATAAGTATCCCAAAGAGAAAAAATAGTGTAATTGGTAAAACCATCAGAAGTATAAATGTTTTGATCTAATCCACGATATTTTCCGTCTACATCTTCATATAAAATAGGTGACAAGTTGGTATGATATAAAGCAGTATAAAATGTAGTTTTATCATTTTCGGTTAATGTTTCTACTTCAATTTTTTGTAGTTCTTTGTTCCAATTAGCTTTAGTTTTTTCTCTGACTTTGTTAAAATCCCAATGTGGTATTTCAGTTTTTAAATTATTTAAAGCTCCATTAGTACTTACTGGAGACAAAGCAAACTTTATATTTATTTTTTCACCCTCTTCAGTATTGAAATTAAAATAGGCTCTAATATCTTTTCCGGCCATTTCAGGAAAGTTTTTATTTTGTTTAAACCTTCTATAAAAGCCATCATAAGTTTCTTTATTGTATTTCTTATGACCATAACTTTTAAAAGGCTTAGAAAACTGCATAGCAAAGAAAACTTTTTTAGTTCTTGCCCATCCTTTAGTTTGCCTGTATCCAGTTACTAACGTATCATTTTCTACACGAATAAATGTCCATACATTTTTATTATTGTGATGATATACATTATAAACTAAATCTAAAATAATATGTGAATCTTCTGATTTTGGAAAAGTATATTGATGAAAACCAACACGTTCGCTAGCTGTTAATTCAGCTTTTATGCCATAGCTATCCAGATTTACACTATAGTAACCAGGTGATGCTTTTTCTTTAGTGTGAGAAAATGTAGAATAAAAACCTTTAGAATTGTCTGCCTTTTTTAAAGGATCTAGTACTAAATTACCTGTAGTAGGCATTACTAAAAAATCACCCAAATCTGCATGACCTGTTCCACTAAAGTTAGTGTGAGCAAAACCAATAATGGTTGAATCTTTATATTGATATCCTGCACAATATTCATACGTTTCTTTATTGTATGAACCATCTTTATTGAACATTACTTCAAAGTTAGTTTGAGGGCTTAGTTGAACCATTCCAAAAGGAGCAGTTGCTCCAGGAAATACATGTCCCATTTTACTGGTTCCTATAGTAGGATTCACATATTTTGTAAAATCTATATTTGATTTACTCTCAACAATATTATCTGTTGATTTTTTTTGACAACTTATTCCTAAAAGAAATAAGCTTAAAAGAAAAGGGAATTTAATTGAAGGTTTCATAATTTTTAATAAAAAGGTGTTTGTAGTGCTAAAAAAGCAAAAAAACATCTAAAAACCTCCTTGAAAATATTTTTATATCAATAATTATCGAATTCAAACAAAATAATTATTTTTGTTAATTAATAAACAAAAAAAGAAAAACCTCGAATTAATCAAGGTTTTATTGTTTTAATAGAACGTATTTTTATTATTTACCACCATCAAGTTTGTCTTGCCAGTCTTTTAGTTCTTTCCATTTACCTTCATAAGCAAGTTGAGCTTGTTTAGGCCAAGTTCCAGGTTTGTGTATTTTATATCTATCTCCTCCACTCTTTAGTACTTCTTGACATTTTTCTATTGAAGTTTCCCCTAAGGACTTCCATGTTTTAATTCCGAAATTATGAAAAAGACCTTCAATTTTGGGACCTATTCCTTCTACCACTTTTAAATCATCTTGTTTTATTTTTTTACCAAAAGCAGCTTTTGCATCAGTAGCATTAAAAGGTATATTATTGTTTGCGTTACTTGTAAGTGAAGAAGCGATATTTGTTTTAGCAGTTTCTAAACTAGTTTCTAAATTTTTAGCGTTTTTAGTACAAAGATCTAAATCTGCTTGTAATGTAGATTTTGCTTTTGAACAAGCAGTTAAGTCAGCCTCTAATCTTGCAATTTTATTATTAAGGGTATCGTTGTTGTTATTTTTACTAGTACCTAATAAATATCCTAGAAAAGCACAAATGGCACCAACTAATAATGGAATTAACCAACATGGTATATGGATTGCTAATAAAGTCATGTTTTTAATTTTTTATGATTATTTTAATTAATAGTTATTTCAATTCTTCTGTTTTTTGCTCTACCTTCTTCAGTTGTGTTATCTGAAATAGGAGTATTTTGACCTTCAGAAGCAACAGTTATATTTTGAGATAAAATCCCATTTTTAATTAAATATGTTTTTATAAAGTTAGCTCTATCCAAACCTAACTTCATATTCCCATCTTTATTTCCTGTATTATCTGTATGGCCAGTAACTTGAATTATGACACCTAATTTATCTACACATTTTGAGATATCAGCAAATTTTTGACGCTGTTCTGGAGTTAAATTAATACTTGCTTGCCCTGTTTTAAAGTATATAAGCAATGGGCTTTCTTTAATAGTTTCACAAGCTTTTTTTAGAGTTTCATCACTTTTTAAAGCCTCATCAGTTCTTGTAAAAATATCAAACTTTAAAGGGCCATATAAAATGTTGTTTTTATTAGCGACTAAATCATTATTTAACTCTCCGTAGGTATTAATTAGTTTTGACGAAATATTTTGAGAAACCATATAATTTTTAACAGAGTTAGCTCGAGCTAACCCTAAGTTAGGAAATGCTGAGTTGTTGTTTTCATCATTCATATAATACCCCGTAATATTAAGGCGTTTGTTTTCATCTGAGTTTAAATATTCTCTAATCATTGAAATCCCATTATTTAATGAAGTAGATACAGAGTCACGAATGGAAAAACCGGAGGTGTTAAAATTGAAATTTTCATTGATTTCATAGGCTAAATTCCCACGAGTATCTTTAATACTAAAAGGTAGTGAAGTTGGGTGCTTAGTTTTAGGTTTACTTACTTCTTCATTACTTGTTTTTTGGGTTTTTTGTTTAGAACTATCGCAACTTTCAGCATAGCAAACAGTACAACACATATACCAATATAAAATTGATCCAATAATAATGGTTAGCAGAATACCTAATAAATAAATTGATTTTTTACTCATTAGTTTATGGTTTAAATTATTGATTGTTAAATTATTAAAAATTAATTGAAAAATAAAATTTTGTTTTTCACGAAATTTTAAGACTTACTGCTAAATAAATGTTAAGGTGTATAAATTAATGAAACACTTTTATAAAAACATAGTCTTATAGGAAACATAACTTAACAATCAATCTCATGAAAAAATTATTATTTACAGCATTAATCGTTCTTGTATCTGCTAACACAATTAAAGCATCTAACACAATAGAAGCACCTATAAAAACTTCTGTTGAATATGTAAAACTTAGTACGTTTTGCGAAATGATAAAACAAGGAAATTATGAAAGTGTAAAAGCTTTTATAAATAATGGAACAAACATCAATAGAAAATCTATGGGGTTAACTCCTGTAATGTTTGCAGCCAGGTATAATAAAGTAAAAATACTTAAGCTTTTAATAAGTAACGGAGCTAAGTTAAAAACAAAATCAAATAAAGGATATACTGCTTTACAGTATGCAAAAATGTCTAAGGCAAATGAGGCTTACGAAGTTTTAAAAGGAGCCTTAGAGAAAAACTAAAAAATAGCATATAATTATTTGAATGAAGACTGTCTATAAAGGACAGTCTTTTTTTATTTAATTTAGCAAAAAAATTAAAAACATGACTTTATTAATAATCTACGCAACTTTATCTATTCTCTTTTCATTTCTATGTTCAATTTTAGAAGCAGTTCTGTTAAGTGTAACACCAACTTTTGTTAATGTAAAAAAGAAAGAAGGAAAAGCGTTTGCGGAAGGTTTAGAAACTTTGAAAAAGGATGTAGATAAGCCATTAATAGCAATTTTAACTGTAAACACTATTGCCCATACTGTAGGTGCTATTATGGTTGGTGCTGAGGCAAAAAAAGCTTTTAGTGACGATGGAAATGGAGTTTTTATTGTATCTGCAATAATGACAATATTAATACTTGTTGCCTCAGAAATTATACCTAAAACTATTGGAGCAACCTATTGGAAGTCTTTAGCAGGGTTTTCTACTAAGGCTTTAAATATATTAATATTTGTATGTAAGTACACAGGACTTATCTGGGTTTTGCAGTTATTTACAAAAATGTTTGGTAAAGGAGCTCACGGTGAAAGTGTTTTAAGTAGAGAAGATTTTACTGCTATGACTGATATAGCTGAACAAGAAGGTGTTTTTCATGAAAATGAAAGTAATGTGATACGTAATATGTTAGGTTTTAAAGAAGTACAAGCAAAGCATATCATGACACCACGTACAGTTTTAAAATCAGCTGATGAAAATCAAACAATACAATCGTTTTTTGACGAACATAAAGCGTTACGTTTTTCTAGAATACCAGTTTATTCTGAAAATCCAGATACTATTACTGGGTATTTTTTAAAAGATCAATTGTTACTTTCTCTAATTAATAATAAAGGAAATGAGCCTTTAAAAAGTATTAAAAGAGATATTATTATTGCAGATAGAGAGCTTTCTATTCCTAACTTATTTGATAAATTAATTGAACAAAGAGAACATTTAGCGTTGGTTGTTGATGAATTTGGAACAGTAAGTGGATTAGTTACTCAAGAAGATGTAATTGAAACCTTGCTAGGATTTGAAATTATGGATGAAAGTGATAATGTTGCTGATTTACAAAGTTTTGCAAGAAAAAACTGGGAACAAAGAGCTAAACGCTTAGGTATAGTTAGTGAGGATGAGGAAGAAAAAAAAGAATAAGTTAAACTTTTATAGCATAAAACAAAAAGCTGTCTAAAAATCAGTCATTGTGAATTAAATGAAGCAATCTTAGAAATATTAAGTTTGCTACGAATAAAAAAATCTCGTAATGACCTTAAAATGATTTTTAGACAGCTTTTTCTTATTAAGATATATACCCGAACTTTTTAAGTTGTTCTTTGTTTTTAATATCAAATAAAGAAGAATTATGTAAAAGTTTAACATTAGTAGAGATGTTTATAACATTTTCATAATCATGGTCTGTTAGTATAATTCCTTTTGATTTAGCTTTTTTCTGAATCATTTCTTTAATACCTTCTATACTGATTGGAGAAACACCATTAAAGGGTTCGTCAAGTAATACAAATTTTGACTTTGTATTTAAAATCATTAAAATTTCAATAATTCTTTTTTCACCACCAGATAATTCTTGAGTTTTAGAATTTAAAAAGGGCTTTATAAAATTGTTTTGATAAAGATCAGTTATGTTTTCTTGATCACAAAAAAAATTGATTAGTGTTTTTATTTTATAATTATTAGGTAAAAAGTTATCTTGAGGTAAATAATTAATCCAACGATAGGTTTTACTTTGTTTTTGAATGATTATGTCATTTACTTTTTGAAACTTAAAATTAGCTTTTTCAATACCAAAAATTACCTTTAATAAGGTAGATTTTCCTGAACCATTTCTTCCTAGTAAACCAATAATATCACCAGTTTTACATGAGATAAATAAATTATTAAGTATAATTTTAGTTTTAAAACTTTTAGTAATACTATCTACATGTAAATAATTCATAAACAATTTATTAGTATAATTAATAATAAACTCATTATAATAGTTGATATCCAGAGTTTTAATTTGTTTAGTCCATGGTTAGCATAAAATAAATATTCCTTTTTTTGAGAAAATTCATATGTCAATAAATGAAAAGCTAAATGAGTTAAAAAAAAAGTAATACTAAAAGTGAAAGATGATTGAGGTTTAGAGAAAATAATATCCAAAAACACCTTATAGTAACTTACTATACTAAACCAAATAATAATAGATACAATTAAACTTATGGTTAAAAACTTATATTGAAATAGTAGAATGAGTTTAATTTTTTTCATAATTCATCTTCTCTTTAATTTTTTAGAAACAAATTTTAAAAAATGTTTTTACTTAAGCTGTTAAAATATAGGTAATTGTTTTTGTGTATTATTTTATTTATGTTTGATGAAATTTTATAAAAAGTTTGATCAAGTTTTTATAAAATTAGCTAGCTAGAAAAAGAGGAGGTGATTTTAAAAATAATTGCGCACATTTCCTTTTTTATTTTAAGATTTTTTACATACTCAAAAATGAGTTATGATGTTTGCCATTTTAAGAATGGAGTAATAATTAACTAAATTAAAAATTAATAAAATGAAAAAAGTATTTTTAACAGTAGCTTTATTTTTTGTTGCTGGAAGTATTTTAAATGCAACAAGTTCTTTTGAGAAAGATGAGATTCTTTTGTCTCAAAACTCAGCTGAAGATGGCGCTCACGTACATTGTAAAAGAGCAGCAATAAAAGAGGCTTATGCATTTGCGTATAAGCTTAATCAAGAACCTGATGTTAGTGTCTTTATGATTTATTATAAAGACTGTATGGGGTATGAGTAATTAATATACTCTTCGAGTAATGTTTTTATTACTCGAAGAGTTTTAGAATTTTAAAATATGAGATATTTAATACTATTAGTATTTTTTGTAAATACTAATTTGTTTTCTCAAGGAGAAAGTAGCATTGTGTACGGAGCAAAATTAAATTTAACTATTGAAGAAGTAAATGAGTTAAATAATAAAAATAAGCAAGCAAAAGTAGATGATAAAGTAACATTAGCTTTAAAAAGCATGATTAGAAATTCAACTGAAGTCGAAGGAGTTTTAGTGTTTTCTAAATTAAAGTCTAATTATGAATTATTTGATGCTTTAGAAACTAGAGTAAAATTAGAGGTGTCATTATTAAAGAATATGGCGGGAGGAAATAAAATTTATTTTACATCATTATTTCCTCAAAAAAATCAAAAAGAAGATTGCAATACACTAGGAGAATGTTATGTTATAGAAAATGAAAAACCAATTTGGGAATTAACACAACAAACAAAAATAATTGGTAGTTATTTATGTTATAAAGCAATTCAAACTAATTCAAACAAAAAAAATAAAAAAACAATAGCATGGTATACTAATGAAATACCATTAGGCTTTGGTCCTGTTAATTACTATGGTTTGCCAGGTATGATATTGGAGGTTGATTCGTTCCCTATACTCTTTAAAGCTAAAACAATTATTCTTAACTCTAAAAAGAAAATAAAAGTCAGAGAACCAAAAGGAAAAGAAGTTACGAAAAAAGAATTCAAAAGTTTATTAAGAAAAGCTTTTCCCGACTTTTATAATTATAAAAAATGATTTTAAACTTACTAGGTTGAATTAAATGTAAATTTAGTTATGATTATAGTTAAATAGACTTATGAAGTATTTAATCCTATTATTATTTATTGTAAGTGCTTCCTTGTTTTCTCAAGAAGGTGAAATTGTTTATGGTATTAATTTAAATTTAACTATTGAAAAAATAAATGAAAGAGTTAAGAAGAGTAAACGAAAACTTAATCAAGAGGTAATAACTACTTTAAAAAAAATGGTTTTGAATTCTAGAGAAATAGAAGGAGTTTTATTATTTTCAAATATGATTTCAAATTATGAAATTAATGAAAGTGTAAAAAATGAAGGAGTAAAAGGAGTTAGTTTTATTAAGAATGATGCTGGAGGTAATAACTTTTACCATACATCTTTATTGCTTCAAAAAAACAAACAAGAAAACTGTGAAATTTTAGAAGCGTGTTATGTAGTAGAAAATGAGAAACCTATTTGGGAGTTAACACAAGAAACAAAATATATTGGAGGTTATTTGTGTTATAAAGCGATTCAATCAAACTCTAAAAACAAGATTAAAAAACCAATAGCATGGTATACTAATGAAATACCACTTGGGTACGGACCTGTTGAATTTTATGGTTTACCAGGATTGATATTAGAGTTAGAAAAATCAACAATAACTTTTAAGGCTAAAAAAATTGTGTTTAATTCAAAAAATAAAATAAAAATTAGAGAGCTTAAGGGAAAAGAAGTTACAAAAAAGGAGTTTAAAAGTTTATTAATAAAAGCATTTCCTGACTTTTATAATTATAAAAAATAATTTTTCTAAAGGAATGATTAAGCACGTTTTTTCAATAATTTTATTAACCTTTTCAGTAACAGTTTTTACGCAGAATTTTGAATTAAAAGGAATTGTGAAAGATAGTTTGGGAAGCCCATTGCTTTATGCAAATGTTATAGCAAAACCTAGAGACGTGACTAAAAACATGAGTTTTTCAGTTACTGATGAAAAAGGAAGGTATCGTTTAGAGTTAAAAACTAATGTTAACTATACGATTGATGTTAGTTATATTGGTTATAAAAAGGCATCTTTTGTAATTCTATCAAATAAAAACATTCAAAAAAACATCATTTTAAAAGAGGCTAAAAATAAGTTAGAAGAGGTTGTTATAGAGCTTCCTGTTACTGTTAAAGGAGATACAACCATTTACAACACTCAAAAATTTATAAATGGTAAAGAGCGTAAACTTAAAAATATACTTAAAAAATTACCAGGAGTTCAAATAAACAAAAATGGAGTAGTAACCGTTAAAGGAAAAAAAGTTACCAAAATGTTGGTAGATGGTAAACCTTTCTTTGGAGGAAACACAAAATTGGCAATTGAAAATATACCTGCTGATGTTGTTGCTAAAGTGGAGGCCATAGATAATTATAATGAAGTTGCTTTTTTGAGAGGATTAACTGACTCAAATAAATTAGCAATGAATATAAAGTTAAAAGAAGGTAAGAAACGTTTCGTTTTTGGAGATGTAGAAGTAGGAAAAGGTAACGAAGAGTATTATAAAAGTAATGCAAACTTATTTTATTACGCTCCTAAAACCAATGTTAATTTCATAAGTAGTTCTAATAATATTGCTAAAAAAGCATTCACCTTTAAAGATTATATGAGTTTTCAAGGTGGCTCTAATGCTGTGTTTAATAATGGTTTTGATTGGAAAGGTGGAGATCTTTCACAATTTATAGAAAATACGGATGTTTTAAAAAGTAAAGAGCATTTTGGGGCTTTGAATATTAGTAATGTTGTATCAAGTAAATTGGATCTTTCTGGTTTTGTTATTTTTTCTCATACAAATACTAGTAGTCGGATAGTAAATAAAAATGAATATGCAGGTTTTCAAGAGTTACAAAATATTAGTACAAAAGCTATAAATACTTTAGGTATTGGTAAGTTTACTTTTGATTATACACCTAATAATAAGGAACAGTGGTTTTTTAAAACTCAGTTTAAAAATTCTGATAACAATAAAGATAATGGTATTTCTTCTATTGTTAATGCTATAGATAATAGAATTGAAGTTGAAAAAAAAAGTGGCATTTCAAATTTTAATCAAAATGTGGAATGGCATAAAAAAGGGAATAGAAAACATACATATTCTGCTACAGCTAATTTTTTATTTGATAATAATATATTGAACTCTTCATGGAATACTAACCAGCCAATTTTAAATGGCATAGTTCCAGTTTCAAATAATTTAAGAGAGTTAAATATTAATCAATTACGAAAGACTAAGCAATATAATTTCACTACTATTTTTAAAGATTTTTGGGTGTTAAACCGCAATAATCATATTTATACAACCATTGGAAATACGTATCAAAAACACCAGTTTTTTACGGATGATTTTCAGTTGCTAACTAATGGAGTAACAAATAATTTTAGTGCTAACAATTTTGGAAATGATACTCAATACAGTTTTCATGATTTATTTTTAGGGGCACATTATAAATTTAAAATAGGGATTTTTACCTTTAAACAAGGAGTTTATTTGCATAAATATAATTGGAGTGTGGTTCAAGAACATATTATTAAAAGGAGTAAATGGAATTTACTACCTGATTTTTTAATGAAAATAGATTTTAATAAATCAAAAGGAATAACTGCAAGGTATAATTTAAAAACTACTTTTATGGATGTTTCTAAATTAGCAAATCGATTCTATTTGCAATCGTATAATTCTGTTTTCAAGGGGAATGAAAATTTAGAAAATGAATTATACCATTCAGTAAACTTAAATTACCATCGTTTTAGCTTTTATAAAGGACTTTTTTTTAATGCTAATATAAATTATACAAAAAAAGTAAAAGGTTATACTACCAGAGTTGCATTTCTTGATAATTTAAATGCATCTAAAACTGTAGATAGGTTTTTAACACAAGATTTGTTACTTAATCCTAGTGAAAATTGGAATGCTGCTGTTTTTTTTGAAAAAAGAATAAAAAAAATAAGATATAAGCTTTCAGGGGATTATATAAACTCTAACTATATACAGGATATAAACAACGTTATAGTAAAAAATGAAAGTAATAATTATTCTTTTGATATAGGGTTAGAAACTTTATTTGATAAATTACCTTTAATAAATATAGGATTTAGAAAAAGTATAGGAACTTATAAGTCAAGCAATATTACATCAAAATTTAGTGCAAATGAACCATACGTAGATATTGATTATGATTTTTTAAATGCATTTAAGTTGACTTTTGATTATAGTTATTACGATTATAAAAATCAAACAGAAAGCCAAAGTAATAGGTATAGCATAACAAATGCATCTATATTTTATCAGAAAGAAGATAGCCCTTGGAATTTTAAAATTACTGCTCAAAATTTAACAGATGAAACATTTAAACAGAGCAATAGTTTTTCAGACTATCTAATTTCTGATACTAGAACATATATAATGCCTAGAATTATATTATTTGGTATAGGATATAAGTTATAATTTAATTCCAAAAAGAACTCTATTTTCTTTTTGTCCATTAAAGTTAGAACGTACAAAATCTACACGAAGAAAGCGCCATTTTCCAAAGCCAATATTATCTAACCCTAATGAGAATTCTGAATACGGCTTGTTTCCACCAGTAAATAAACCTTTAGCTCCTGCTACTAAATGAAAGTTTAGTTGATTTAAAAGTGGCACTTTACTTAATAATGCGCCTTTAAAGTTTTGTTCAGCATGTAGTTCACCATATTTATCATTTGTACTTAATTGATAATAAGGTAACGCCAAAAAGCCGTTTAAATAATTACTATTCGGAGCTATTAATAGGCGATTTCCATTAAAGTGGGCATAATCCATAAAAGGTATATCTTTTTTGTCTAAAAATAGTCCTCCCTTAATTTTGTATTTAAATCTTCCCCAATTTCCAAGTCCAATGTTTTGATATAATTGTGAATAAATAACATCTGAATTCCAGTTACTATTTCCAGAACCAAAGTTCTTTTTATATCCAATGTATAATGAAGGATACTTTTTGTTACCAATGTTTATTTTTCTATTTGGATACGACCAGTACTTTTGACCAAATTGTATTGATGCACCTAGATTAAATGACCACATTTGATGAGGTGTAAAAGAACTATTAAAGTTTGAAGGCTGAATAGGATTGTTAGAGGTGTATGCTATGTCTTTTTTTGGAAACATTACATAGTCTGTTGTATTGAATAAAGGTTTTCTGTCAGCAAATTCTATGCTTGAATATAAACGTAATCCATTAATCACTTCTTGAGAAAAAGATACTTTTGCAAAAGATTTTTCATAAATTTTCATGTAGTTTCTTTCAAACATGGTAGAACTTATGGTGTTCCAAAATTTAGAAATTGGATTTTTAGCATCAAATTGACTTGTAGTTATTCCTCCAGAAATATTTAAAATAGGTCGAGAAGTATTGTTCCATTTATATGAGAAATACCCTGTAGGCCTAGCTTTTTTATCAGATAGTCCATAATTAACAGCAACACCTGTGCTAAACCCTTTTCCTGTTTTGTTTAAGCGTTTATTAAAGTTCAAACTTAAACTTGAGTTCCATCCTTGAACAGTATTAAAATTTAAGTTTTCTATAGGTGAAGAAAAATTAACAGACCATTTCTTATATGAGTTATCATAGCTATACCCTGTAAGAATGTTAAGAGGTTTGAATTTGTTTCTTTTACGATCAATAGAGTCTAAGTATTTTTTAGATTTTCGTATTACTTTAATACTATCTTTTAACTTGTAATCAGAAACTTCTTCATTAGTTAAGGCAACAGGTCTTATAGTATTCCAGTAGGTGGTATCTTTTTTAGTTGCATTTTCGGCAAAAGATAATACTTCATTTGTAAATGTATTCTCAGTAAAGTTTGGCGTGAAATTGTAGTTTGAGTATGCCGCTGAAAAACGACCATTAAAGTTAATACCAAACATACCAGCATTAAAATCTATAGTTTGTGTAACCAAAGTCCAGGCTTTTATAGCTGGTACATAATTGTAGTTTTGTTTAATATGTAAACTTTTAACCATGGGTACACCTACTTGAGAACCAGAAACATTAACATCGGCACCATATATTGACCAATCGTCTTCTACAATGTATATAAAACCATTAAAAACAGGATCGTTTTTTCTTTTTGGAAGTAATTCAATCTTGTTAACGAGCTTACCATTTTTATTGTAAAAAACACCAGTTAATTTATACTTGTAATATCCAAAAGCGCCATCTGCTATTGGAGAAACCATTTGTTTTCCAGCTAAATCAAATGAGTTTTCATAAAAATCGAAGTTTACTTCATCTGCTTGGTTAAAGCTTATACCATTATCTTGACCAGAAACTTTAGAAGCAACGATGTGTTCTTTAAATTTCTTTGGTTTTTTTTGATATGTTATTTTTGAAATAGTTTCTGAAAGGTACATAATACCACTACGGGTAGAATCTAACCCTCCGCCTAAATCACCTACTTCTTGACCTAGAATTTTTTTAGGAGCGTTTTTAATTTTAAACATTCCACGAGAATAAAAGTCTGAAGTGTATTTACCTAGCTTATTTGTATTCTTGTTTTTATTTGCAATGGTATTTCTAATAATTGCATTTGCTGGGTTTTCTTTTGAATTAATTTGAACTTCATCTAAAGAAACTTGTTCTTCCTGAAGTGAAACGTTAAGAATAAAAGGTAACTTGTTAATTGTTACATTTTTTTTAGCTGTTTTATACCCTAAAAATTGAAAAATTATAGTATAGTTTCCTGTTTTTTCAATGTTTAAATTATAATCACCATTGTTGTTTGAAGTAGTTCCAGTGATGCTGTTTTCTAAATAAACACTAACAAAAGGGAGTGATTTTCCTTTAGTGTCAGTAATTTTACCTTTCATTTGAGAAAAGCTAATAATAGAGGAAAGTAAAAAAATAAATGTAGTTATTTTCTTCATAGTTTTGGTTTAATATTAGTTTGGTAACAAACTTAACAGATATAAAATCAGTAATATGACTACAAAATGTTAAAGATGTTACAAAGAAATCTTAAAAACATAGACACACGTTTTTTATAAATGGTTGCCTGAATAATTTTTTTAGCTAAAAAGTTTAAGGTATAAAAAGTTCAGCATAGGTATTGATAAATAAAAAAGGTTTCCTAATCAATTTAGGAAACCTTATGTGTATTATTGCTAAAAGAAGCAGATAGTTATTTCTTTTTCTTTTCTTTCTTCTTTTTACCAAATAAACCTCCTAAAACATCTTTTACTTTATTAACGGTTGCATCTTTGGTACTTGTTGAGGTTTTAGTTGTATCCTTTTTAGATTTTCCTAGTAAATTTCCTAACGTGTTTTTAACTAAATTGTCTTTTTGTTGTTGAATTAATTTCTGACTTAATTTTGAAACAGAAGAAGATAAATCAGTAGTAACACTTGGAGATGTCATATTTCCTGTAATGGTTGCAGTAACTGGCACTGTTATGTTTTGATCTTTAGCGCTTAGTTTTGATAATAAGCCAGATACCTCACTTCCTAAGTATTTAGCAGGAACATCTAAAGTAACGTTATAATTCATACTTTGATCAAAACCATGACTTCCTCCTATATTAATGCCAATATCTTTATATTTTAATTTAAAAGGAGCTACTGCTACTTTTCCTTGTTTAAACGATAAATGTGTTTTTATGTCTGATAAATCTAGTTTTGTTAAATCTATAAATGATAATTTATTATCTAATAAACTTAAAGCTTTTGAATTTTCAGGGTTAATTTTAGTAGTTAAAAGTTGAGCTAAAGCTTTTCCAGAAACAGAAGTTAAGTTTGGGGTGAAATCTTTATTCAAACTACCGCTTAAATTAATGTCTGAATTTAATTTTCCATTCATAGCACCAGCAATTGGGCTTAATGATTTTAATAAATCCATACTAGTAAAAGATTGAGAAATATCAAATGATTTAACTCCTAATTTCATAGCAAAAGTAGGCTGCTTCTTCTGGGTATTTACTTCCCCATTTAATGCTATTTGTCCGTTAAAAATTCCTGCATTTACATTTTGTAAAATAGCTTTTTCATCCTTTAACCATAAAGTTCCTTTTACATTTTTTAAAGTTAAGTTGTCATAATGAACAGTTTTAGCATCTGCTAAAACTTTACAATCTAAGAAAGCTGGAATTTTTAGTGATTCTTCTGTTGAAATCTCTTTAGTTTCCGATTCTTCTTTTGAAGTATCATCGTTGGTAGGAGTATCTGTGTTTTTTTGCATGAAATCACTCACATAAAAACTGTTAGATTTCACATTAAAAGTACCTTGTAGTTTTTTGTTTGACAATAAAAACCCAAGAAGGTTATTAATTTTTCCAGTAGCATTCATGTCACTCTTTCCAGTTTTAGCATCAAACTTTGTTAGTGAAATAACTTTAGGATCAAAATTAATTTTGGTGTTCTTTATTTCAAGAGGATTTACAATATCTTTTGAAGAAAAAACAAAATCGCTTACCTCAATAGTACCATCATTTTTAATACGCCTAACAATGTTCTTTTTAATAGCATCAACATCAAAGCTAGTGCGCAAATTTGCTTTTAATTTACCACTTAGTTCATTTTTTAAATCAACAGGGTAGGCTTTGTTAATATTGGCTAAATTTAAGGTTCCGTTTAAATTGGCTTTTACTAACGGATTTGTGGTTAAGTTGTATAAACTTCCTTTTCCAGAAAAAACATCTTCATCAATTTTAAAAGAAAGATTGTCAATGGTTATAAAGGTGTTTTTAACCTTTCCAGTAGTGTTTTTTAATTGAGCGTTGATATTTATGTTGCGAACACTTTTAGGTAAGTCAGGGTATTTAAAAGAGGCATTTTTAGCATTTACTGCTATATCCAGTTTTGGAATATTTTTTTCATCAATGATTCCAAATACTTTTCCGGCTACACTAAAGTTTCCTGAGGTTTTAACATCAGCGATGTTTTTAGCATAAACCTCTGGAATTAAGCCTAAAAAATTTTTAAAGTCAGATGATGGAGTTTTAAAATCAATATGTACTTCTTGGTTATTCTCATTTATTTGAACAAAACCATTAAAAACAAGAGCTAGGTTATTCAGCTTAGCTTCATTTTTTAAAAATGAAAACTTTTTGTTTACTAAATCCATTCCAAGAATAGCATCTAAAGATATCTTTTGATTTTTTGCATAGTAAACATTGTCCATTCCAAATGAAATGGTAGATGTTGTTTTGGTAGTTAATTCTGAGTTTGATTGAGAAAAATCACCATAACCACTATGATTAAAGTCGTTCAATAAAAGAGACATTTTTCCTTTTTTATCGTTGTATTTAATAGTGGTGTTACTAATACTATAACCGTCAATTGATAATCCAAAAGTAGAAGGTTCGCTTTCTTTTGAAACCTCTTCATTAACTGTAACTTCAGTAGAAGGTTTAGCAATATCATAATTTGCTTTTCCTTTTTCATTAACTAATACGTTTACCAAAGCATTGTCAATAGTAAAAGATTTTATGTTTAATTGGTCAGAAGAAGCTTTAAAAAGTTCAGTAAGTTTTAGTTTTAAAACAACGTCTTTCGCATACAGCAAAGTATCCCCTTCAAAAGGTTTATGATTTATTACTGAAACATTAGAAAGTGTAACAGATGCATTTGGGAAATTCCTGAGTAAACTTAAGTTACCATCAGAAAAATCAACCTTAGCATTTACGTTGTTGTTTACAGTTTCTTTAACCAAACCAAGAATCTTATCTTGAAATAATAAAGGGATGCTTACTAATAAAATGAAAATGACTAAAACAAAGCCAATCAATATTTTATAAACTTTTTTCATAGAGGAAATATTTTAAAGTATATATTACTAACGGGCAAAGTTCAGTATTTATTTGTTAACATATCGCTAAGAAAACTATAAAAATAAAAGTTTTGGTAATTTTGCTTTTGAAAACGAACAATAAATGAGTAAAAAAGAGCAATATTCTAATTTTATAAAAGCCCAAGCTAAGAAATTAGGGTTTTTAGAATGTGGTATTGCAAAAGCTGAGTTTTTAGAAAAAGAAGCACCTCGTTTAGAAGCGTGGTTAAAAAATGACTTTCATGGTGAAATGAAGTACATGGAAAACCATTTTGATAAGCGTTTAGATCCAACATTGTTAGTAGAGGGCGCAAAATCTGTAATATCATTAACGTATAATTACTTTCCAGAAGAAGTTCAATCAAAAGATAGCTATAAGATTTCTAAATATGCTTATGGGCAAGATTACCATCATATTATAAAAAATAAGTTAAAAGCATTATTACAGCTTATACATGATGAAATAGGGGAGGTGTCTGGGCGTTGTTTTATAGATTCTGCTCCTGTTTTAGAACGCGCTTGGGCAGAAAAAGCAGGTTTGGGTTGGAATGGGAAGCATTCATTATTAATACAGAAACAGCAAGGGTCTTTTTTCTTTTTAGCCGAATTAATTATTGATTTAGAATTGGTGTATGATCATCCATTTACTACTGATCATTGTGGATCATGTACTCGTTGTATTGATGCATGCCCAACAGAAGCCATTTTGCCAAACAATACGATTGATGGTAGTAAGTGTATTTCATATTTAACAATTGAACTAAAAGATTCTATTCCTTCGGCGTTCAAAGAAAAGACGGAAAACTGGATGTTTGGCTGTGATATCTGCCAGGATGTTTGCCCTTGGAATCGTTTTTCAAAACCACATGCTGAACCTTTGTTTTCACCTCAAGAAAACTTATTAGAAATGACTAAGCGAGATTGGCAAGAGTTAACCCAAGAAACATTTAGTAAAGTATTTAAAAAATCGGCAGTAAAACGAACCAAGTTTAGTGGTTTGCAACGTACTATTTCTTTTTTGAAGGGTGATTAACCAAATCTTTTTGTCTTTATATTATTCAATCAGATTTTGTTATTTAATTAGTTCAATGATATTCTCAATATAAAAAGTACTTATTTAAGTACTTTTTGTGTATCTTTGCTTTATGGAAACAGTAAATTATACAGACTTTCGTTCAAATTTAAAGCATTGGTTTGATAAAGTAGTTAATGATGTAAGTGATATTGTTATTAAACGTAAAAACGGTAAAGATCTTGTATTAATTTCACTAGATGAATATAACTCACTAAAAGAAACCACTTATTTATTAACGGGAAAAAATAGAGATGTTTTATTAGATTCTATTAAAGAGCTAGAAGAAGGTTCTGGAATAGATAAAGATTTAATAGAATAGATGAAATTAACTTGGTCTAGTTCTTCTTGGAATGATTATTTGTATTGGCAAAAAGTTGATAAAAAAATAGTTAAACGAATTAACGATTTGATAAAAAGTTGTAAACGGACGCCTTTTGAGGGCATAGGGAGGCCTGAAGCTTTAAAAGGTGACTTACAAGGGTATTGGTCAAGAAGAATAACATCAGAGCATCGACTAGTTTATAAATATGATAAGGAACAAATTTTGATAGCAGCATGTCGCTATCATTACGGTAAGTAACTTATGATACAGTCATGTTATTAAGAAAAAAGTTAATTAATAAAACCAATATCATCAATTTCTAAAATTGTAGCATCATCTTGGAAATTTCTTGCGCTTGAATATTTCCAATCTTCAGGGTTCACTACTAAACCACTATCTACCGGATTGTTATGTATATAATTTATTTTCTGTTTGATAACTTTCTCACTCCATAATTCTATAGGCTTGTTGTTTTGTTGCCAAAATTGCCGTTTAGTAGTGGTTGCATTCTTTTTACCTGCTCTTTCAAACATCCATAACAACCATTCTTTTCTGCTTTCTTGTGAGTTGTTTTCTATACATTCTACTACTTTTTTAGAAGTATATCGTTTAAAATCTCGTAATAATTCTGAAGGTTCACTTTTTGAGGAACGGAATATAAAATGGACATGACTTGGCATAAAACAATAGCAATATAATTCCATTCCTTTTTCTTTTCTACAGTAGTTTATACTATCTACTAGCACATCGAAATATATTTGTCGTGTAAATACATCTATCCAATTTATAGTTGCAAAACTTACAAAATATAAACCAGATTTATTATGGAATTTATAATTTCTACTCATAGCATAGCTAAAATACAAAAATTACTTTTCTTATTTTCTATTACTTACACATTCGCTACCGCTAGTATTTACTAGTGGCCAACAAGTTTAGTTTTATTTAGTTAAACAAAATAAAATCTATAGTATAGAACTTTTACCCATAGCCTTCTATGATTTTTTATCTAAAATAGCTACTTTTTAAGATAGTTTTATAGAAAAAAAGCCATAACATTTTACCGTTATGACTTTATATTTTTTACTTTTACCGCTTACTCATATACGTCACTAGTTACAAACTAGCGGGAGCGGGGGGTAAATCTTGGTTTTCTTCATAAGAAGAACCGTTTATTGAGTATCTATATCTTATACGATAGCCTCTTTTTGGTATTCTATATTTTTTAATAATAGTACCAATAGTATATAAATGACTTTTCTCTAATTGTCTTTTTTTTTCTAAACCAAGATAATAACCAAATGAAGCTAATCCTATACAAATCATAAGAATAAAATAGATGTCTTTTTTGCTGTTTTTAGTATTCATTATTTTCTTGTTTCAGTGAAATGAATAACATTAGTTGTATTTAATTAAATTTTAAGATATAACTTATTTGTATAACTAAAATACAAAAAATAGGTTTCTTATTTTCTATTAATTATTTTGGTTCATTTGCTACCTCGTGCTACCGCTAGTATTTACTAGTGGTCAACAAGTTTAATTTTATTTAGTTAAACTAAAATATAAAATCTATAGTATAGAACTACATTTTATTTTTAAAAACTCCAACTCATCTCTTTTATGTTTTTTATCTAAAAATTAATTTATGAGTTAGTTTTATAGAAAAAAAGCCATAACATTTTACCGTTATGGCTTTATACTTTATTTCTCTTACCGCTTACTCGTATACGCCACTAGTTACAAACTAGCGGGAGCGGGGGTAAACTCAAAAAGCTTATAAATAAAAAAACCACGCTACAATTGCTTATAACGTGGTTTTATCTATTTTTAAAATTTAATTTCTATTTGCTTACTCATACCCGCTACTAGTTATAAAAACTAGCAGTAGCATCACTCTGACATTCTAGCACCATCAGGGGGGGTATTTTTTAACCTAGACATACGGATTTAAGGTACAAACTAGCGGGAGCGGGGGGGGTCTCATTTGTATTTCTTACTCTTTCCCGCTACTAGTTAAAAACTAGCAGTAGCCATTCTAGGAATAGCGGGGGTTAGTTTTATTGCAAAAAAGCCATAACATTTTACCGTTATGACTTTATATTTTATTATTCTTACTCATATACGCCACTAGTTACAAACTAGCGGGAGCGGGGGTGTCTAGTTTTTTAACAACTCTAAATAAAATATACACCAATGAAATTAGAGAGGTTGATATAATTGCCCAATAAACAAAGCCAAAATTTAATTTCTTCAATATATACCAATAAGGTATTATTCCCATTTTGATTAAATACCAAATAAAATTATACCCAGCATGAAATAATATAGAATATATTAAAGTAAAACGTTTATAAATAAGACAAGATATAATTCCAAAAGTAAAGAATGTAATTAATCTCAATATATCGTTTAGATAATTTATATGTATCATTGCGAAAAGAAAGCTTGTTGCAATTATCCCAATAACCATATTTTTTTTAGAAAAAACACTCAATAATATTTTTCTAAAAAATAGCTCTTCAAGAATAGGTGTTAAAATTACAACATTAATAAAAGTAATAGTCATACTTAAAAAACTAGGAGTTTTAAAATTTAAAACATCTGGAATTTTTAGTTCTTCTGTTATAATTTCTATTCTTAAAAAAGGATCTTCAATTGTTCTATATAAGATTAGCATAAATAAAACTAAAAAAATGTATTCATAATTTACTGTAGTTTTTTTATTTTTAATAATAGAAGGTGTTTGTCTTATGTAAATTAAACTCACTGAAATAAGTATTAGAGAAATAAACGTATCAATAAATAAGAAGTAATCTAAATTAATATCTAAAAACTCATCTCTTATAAAAATAAATTTTGACAACTCTTCCAATGAGAAAATTAAAAGAAAATAAACCCCAAATATTATTATTAGTTTTATAAATTTTTTGTACATTTTAATGTTTTGTTTTGCCCATCGTAGTAGGTATATAGCCTCTTCTTATTATATCTTCTCTCTTACTTTGATTTGCTTCATTTAAACTATCAATAGTTTTATTGTTTTTTTTTGATCTTTTTATCTATTTTTTTAGATTTATTAGTAACAATTAATGTTTGCAATAATTGAGCTGCTCTTAAATATTTATCTGCTCCTTTATCCCATTCATCACCTTTGAAAACACCAGCTTTTATTTGAAGGGACAAATCATCATTAATCCTCTTTTTTACTTTATTTAGAGAGTCATTTTCATTTTTTATAGTTACTTTAGTAGTCTCATTAGTAACCATCTCATTTTCTAATTTAACAACCGAATTTTCATTATGCTGTTCAATAAATTCTCTTTGTTCAGATGGAATAATATCTACAACATCTTCTTCCTCTAAATTAGAATCTTCAATATTGTCAATTGGATTTACCGTATTTTTTCCGTGTTGATCTTGAACTATTTTATCTACTTGTTTAAAAGTAAATCCTAACTTTTCTAAATATTGTGTATGTAAAGTAGATGCACTATCTCCAGCTTCAGCTGTATATGTTCCATCTCCATTATCTATCCAATCATTACCTAATGGAGCCATCCCATCTGGATCAATAAAGTATATCGGATTATTAAAAGCGTAATTATACGGAGAGTGCCTGCGCATTTGCTCAGCAAGTGGGTCTAAATTCATCCACCTACCTAAAGAAGCATCATAATTTCTAGCACCGAAGTCGTGCCATTCAAGTCCAAGTTCTTCGTTAAGTTCTTTTCCATTGTATCCGAACTTCTGCGCCGTACTATTTCCAAGGGATGACGTGATATTATTGTACCCCTTGTGTTTGAGTCCAAAAGGATAGTAATTAGATTCTTCTACAATTTCTGTGCTTGGAGTAATTACTCCATCATTGTTAGCATCAGTATACGATAAACGGACGTTTCCTAAATGGTCTTTGTATTGGTATACATAGTCAAATGATGAAATTGCTGTGCTACCGCTCGCAATGACAGGTTTTACATATCCTTCTGGGTGGTTAAAGAATTCTAACGCTCCATTTTTATAAATATGATTCCCTGCATAATCAGTGGTGGTATTTTCTGCTGTTTTTCTTAGTTTCACTCCACTAGCATCATACACATACTCTATATGTTGCCCAGCTATAGTAACTCTGGTTGGTAGGTTTAAATGGTTGTAAGTAATATTAGTAATGCCTTTGTTAGCATCAGTAATCATATTACCGTTAACATCGTAGGTATAATCGTTTCCAGTATTGGTACCGTCTTTAAAACCAATATTTTTATTCCCTCCTAGTAATTCTTCTACCTTTATTAACTTATTACCTGTATTATTATCTGAATACGTATATTTCAACTTATCCATATTGGTAAAATTAGCAGTCCCTTGGTATCCGTTTCTGTTTAAGGTTTCTATATTACCATTTTTGTCATAGGTAATTCCAGAAATATTGTAATGCCCTGTATTATCTACCGCACCAATAATTCTATTTAAAGCATCATAGCTATAAGTGTATTGGTTACTTACTGTACTACCCGTGTTTACACTTAGTGAGTTCCAGTTAGTTTGTGCTATATTACCGTTAAACAATGCTGTTCCCATGGTTGGGTTATTATATTTTAAGCTAAAGTTAAACAAATCATTATCATTAGCATCACTATCTTGGTTAATATTTTTTAACCAACCACGAACATTGTATGCATAATCAACCTTTTGTAAACCAGCTCCTACTTTTTTGTTTTTTAACTGCCCTAGTTTGTCATAGGTATTCTCAACAATAGTTTCAGCTGTTTGGTTATTAATTTTATTAGTTTGCTTAGTCATTCTACCAGCATGATCATAACTAAATACATCTATGGTTACAACTTCTAAACTTCCTTTTTTATGGGTGGCTTTCGTTTCTAACACCTTCCCTACAAAGTCTAATTTACTTTCAACAATATCAGTAGTTCCTAGGTAGTCATTTTTACTAGCTACAAATACTGGGCGTGCTTTGGCATCGTAATAGGTTACTGTAGTTATCCAATTATTAGTATTTAATACTTTAACTTTACTAACCGTAGCTAACCCTTGAGTATTGGTTGTTACCGCTTTGCTATACACATTTGACGGAGCTGATAGTTCGCTTGGTACACTTGGGTAGGTATCGTAATAATTTATAGTTAATATTTCACCTGTTGTTACCGTTGAGCTATTGGTGTTAAAATAGCTTTGCATAGCAGGCTGTGTACTTATTGTACTATGCGTATAAATACCAGTGTTGCTTACCCTTCCTAAAGCATCATATTTGGTAAATAACCATTTTTTGTTTGGTTTTTGCTTAGCATCTTGTGTTAATACAGGTCTGTCTAATGTATCATACACAATATATTCCCATCCTTTTCCTGGTATTTTCTTTTCTATCAAACGATTTCTATAATCGTATTTATATTGGTAACACAACTCTGAAAGTTCTGTAGCCGATACACTTCCATCTGCTGTACTTACCTTTGGAGGTAGTACATAGGTTAAATTTCCATAATCATCATACACATAATACGTGTCATGAACTACATTGTTATTATAGGTTCTTTTTAAAACTACTTGTCCTTCTTTATTTTTGAATTCTTCAGTAGTGTGATCTTTAGTACTTCCACTATGGTTTTCATCTCTTGTAACTGTTTTGTATAATTCTCCAGCTAAATAATTAGAAGTCGTAGTTGATAAAGCAGGTGTGTATACATTTCCATTAACAGTAGTCGTAGCTTTGAATAGTTTAACAGCATCGGCAGTTGAATTTGCTTGATAGTCAAACTCTATTTCATGACCTCCACCAAGCTCCCATGCTTTTCCTGGAGCAGCTTGTTTTAAAACTCTGTTTAACGGTGAATTATCAAACTCCTTTTTTGAATAGGCATTTATTAAGTTTACATCTGTTACACCTGGAAAATCAGCTGCGTACTGTATTTTGTAATAATTTTTTGTTCCTAACTCAGTTCCTGAAATAATTCCTCCATTATTACTGGTTACAGCATAGGGTAAATATTCTTCATTTTGCCTTCCAAGTTCATCATAGGCTATATGGGTAACAATATCTTCTTTTGTAGGTGATTGTTGTATAGCAATACTTTGTTTAGCACGCCCCAATCCGTCAAAATAGGTTATTTGTTCTACTACATCTTCTCTATTGGAAACTGTTCCGGTTTTAGTTTCTGTTTGAAAACTTCTAGTTAATACATAGTTTTCATTACTAAGGCTTAATGGTATGTATGGGTCATTTATAATTTTTGCGGTAAATGTAGATCCTGCTTTTATCCATGTTAATGGTTTTAGCGTAATACTTCTACTTGCAGTTAAATGTGCTGTTCCAGTTACTTGGTAATTGGTTTTTTCAACATCTTGTACAACTTGTGCATAAGAGCTTATTGAAATACACAATAAAATGAATAATAGCTTTTTCATAGTCTTATTAATTTTTGTAGTTGTATTTGTTTTCTTTTAAAATATTTCCTTGAGTATCTTTTACAAATTCTAACCTATTAAAGTTGTCATAATGATAGGTGATTTTCTCTCCTCTTGGGTCTGTCATAGTGCTCACTCCAACTAAAGGAATATAAGTTATAGTAGTTACTTGTGCAGTACTAATTGCACTACGTATTTTTTGAATTTCAGTTTGAATCTGGCTTTCGGTATAGCTTTGTAAATAACTTAATGTTTCAGTATTTGTTTTTCCTAAAGCAGTCATTACTTGTGCATAGGTAGCGTTTTCAATTTTGGCTATAGGTTGCGAATAATCATACCCCATAAATATACAATATGAGTACCATTTACTTTACTTACCTCGGTTGGATTTCCTTTACTATCGTACTTATGATATACAATACGTGGTTCTAAATTTCCATTTCCTTTTGCTGTTTGAATAGTATTTGGTTCTACAATACCATTACCCCAGTCTTTAAAATTAGTACGTTGCGTACCTAATTTTTTATCAGTTCTTTGCCCGGTTTCAGAATTAACCAGTACATTTTTATAACTTTCTGTTTGTATAAGTGTTGCTATACGATGTTGTTTTTTTAAACTATCAATAGCTTTTAAAGCTCCTGGGCTTATCCCTAATAATTGGCTTTTATCATCAGGATAATACATTTTAGTTTTTAATACCTCTCCTTTACTATTGGTTTTTTCTACTCTAGTTTGTTGTAGATGATTTATATTATCGTAAAAATAATTAATAGTATTTGTTATTGGATTATTTCCATTTATATCAAACTGTTTTTCTATAGTTTTATCTAGGTATGACCAATAAGAGTATGTTTTATATTTATGAACATTTAAATTCCTTATTATTTGTGGAAAAGAAACTAAGTCATTTACATTTTTCCCAAAACATTTATGTTTAATATCTCTAATTTTTATATTAGTAGCGCCTGGACTTTTACATTTTATTTGACCAATGGTCACAGGTCCTTTACCATTACTTGTTGATGAGTAATAAGTTACAGGATCTAACCAGCCTGGTCCACTAATAGCATGTGAATGATTCGTATGGCATTGCCATACTGGTGTTGTACCTATTAAATCAGCAGCTTTACATTTATAAGTAGGATATGCTGGCTGCATAACAACGATATTATAATTAGAACTTATGTTATAATTAGATATTTCTGACACAGTTCTGTCAAGTTTATAATTATTTGTTATTTCTTTTACAACGGTTTTTGTTGAGCTTTTAGATAGTGGTTTTTTGAAAAACTGAATCTTTTTTTCTAATCCATGATTCCAACCAAAATTTGTAAAATTTGCTATTACACGGTTTGCACCTAAAAGTGTTTCTCCAGGAGAGTCTCTATTAACTATAAACTCATGTTCTTCTCCACCATTAATAAAGTCATCGCCACCATTACTAATAGTTACTTTTTTATAATATACATTACTACTACCTGAATTGGTAAGAGGAAAACTACCTGTTGATCTTAAGGTTAAATAACTTTCAGAAACAATGTTGGAACCAAGACTTCCTATGTCTTTAAATGCTGTTCTACCTTGTACATGACCTAAGCCTTTAATGGTTGCATCACCTGAAGATTTTGTTAAATCATTCATGTCGGTATAATAATACCTTTTGGTGTTTAAAATATCTGTATTAAAATCGTAATTTCTTATATATTTAACTCTATTACCACCTGTAAAAATGTTTTTATAGCTAGTAGTATATTTTTTAATTCTTAAAGAAACTGAAGCATCAACACATCTATTTGGGGTATAGCTACCATTTAGAATCTCAATTCTATAACTTTTACTATGTGGTAAATTAGTAATAGTTGAAAAATTAATTGACCCTTGGGTTGTATTAAACCCTTTTTCATATACTAAATTGTTTGAACCGTTAGTGATATCGTAAATTTTAATAATTGCATTTGCCTTATCTAATGGATAATCATAACATCCTTGAGATGAATTTACATATCCTTTTACTTGATAATTTAGCCCAATTTCAACATTTTTTCCTGCATTGTAATCACCAATAGTAAAAGTGCTAGATTTAATTTGCTCTCCGACGATAGTTAAACCAGGTTTGTATTCATAGTTTAATTCTGTTTCGTAACCATAATAATTATTACCTTCATATTCAAAATTTGTATATCCCATTGAAGGGTACACTATTTTTGTTAATAATCCTTTTTTAGAATAAACAGTATCCAAATTTCTATTAGCTAAACGGGATGTTTGTTTTGCAAAAACAGGGTAACTTTCTCCTAAATCAGGAAGCATTGATTGGTTTGTTTTTCCATTATAATACCCCCAATAATCTTGACTGTAAGAAAATCTTTTAGGAAAAGCATTAAAATCATCATAAGCAAACGAAAACTTCTTTTGAGGGTTTTTGAACGTCAAATTTTCTAAAAACACTCTCTTATTAGATGAAAAATGATATGTGAAATCTGTTTTGTCTATTAAATTATTACTTTGATCTAATAATTGAATGTTTTTAATTAACCTATAATTAACAGCACTAGGACTAGGATGCAATGTTGAATTATCAATTAACAATTTACCACTTTGAGGTTGGTTACTATTTATTTCAATAAGTCTCTTTCGTATTACTCTATTAAAGTTTTCACAATCAATAATTCCAGTAGTTAAAGGGAAATTAGAATTGCCTATAGGATATGTAGAAGTTAGTTCTAAAGATTGTGATATACTTGTTGTATATGATTCTTCTTTATTATTAGTGTCATATACAAAGTTAATTATATCTCCCTTTGGGTGTACTATTTTAGACAAATACCATGAACTTGTATAGCCTTGCTCAGGAGGTGATGCAGCAGTATTATTACACTTGTTTCTTGAGTATAAAATTTCTTCATCATTAAAATAATAAGCTACACCATCATCAGTGGTTATTACAAACCCTTTTTGTCCACTAATTAAATTTCGCTCTATTTTTAAATTTGTGTGAGGTACTGTTCTATAAACACCTTCATTGTCTATTACTATTTTTCCTGATTTACCTAACATATTATATGAAAACATATCAGATTCAGAATCTACATAATCAGTTTTACCAGCATTATATAAGAAGGAAACAATATCAGGGTCTACATCAATATTTTCACTAAAAGTTGGTTGACTTGATAAGCTTTCAATTTGATATAAATCTACTCTGTTTATTTCTTTTACAGGATGTTCTAACCTGTAATTTTCATCTTCTTTTCCTCTTACAGTTCTAGCAATTACTCCACCTATATTTAAACTCCAACCTAAACCTACATTTGAACTTAATTGATCAACTTTAATTCCACTTGAGCTATATGATAAAGAAATTGGTACATTTAAATTTCTTGTTTTATAAGCTTGAATAGGTAGATTAACTCCAGTTACTCCTGTATTTAAACCTACAGGGAAATCTCCGTATTTTGTTAACTCAAAAGCAGTTGGTGCTGGAGGTACTATTTTAGGTAATTCTTGTGCATTCCCCAATACACATACAAGCATTGTAAAAATGCTTAACATTATTTTTTTCATGATAAGAGTGATGTTTTAATTAGCAATTATTTTTTTCATTCTTCATGCAAAAATATATAAAATTTATTACATGTTGATTGTTATATGTTTAATAATTAATAGTGTTAAGTTTTTTTTTATAGGAATGGGTAATAAATTCTTTTGTATTTTTGACAAAAAAATAAATTGCTTTATTTACAACTTATTTTCATCCTCTTTTTATTGCTGATTTTTTATCAGGATTTTAAAAACAGAAGTGTAGTATTGTATTTATTTCTCTTAGGAGTGATCTCAGGAGGAGTTTTACATTATAAAAATTCATTATTAGAGGAGTTTTTAATAAACGTATTGTTAAATGTAGGCTTTATCGCTGTTTTAACTGTAGTGTTATTTTTGTATTCAACTTTTATTATGAAAAAGAAACTATTAGAAACAATAGGGGTAGGAGATTTTTTAATGTTTATAGTATTTGCATGTAGTTTTCCAATAGGTACATTTTTAGTGGTGTTTTCTACATCACTTATTTTTTCATTACTTTTATTTTTAATTTTGAAAAATCAATTACAGTATAAAACTGTTCCATTAGCAGGGTTTCAGTCTTTGTTTTTAAGTTTATTATTATTACTAAATTGGCTATTTAACATTGTAGATATATACGTTATTTAAATGAAAAAGGAACTTTTAGAAATACCTACCGAAACCATTCAGTTAATTACGGCTGAGCAAGCGTATTCATATAGAATCGTACCTGTTAAGAGTGATAAAACTTCGTTAACTTTTAAAACAGATTTTAATGAGCTTGCTTCTTTACAACAAGAGTTACAAATTATATTAGGTAGTTCTGTAGTTTTAGAAAAAGAAGATTCACAAACTATTGATACATATCTTCAAAAAAATTACCGTAAAAGAACTTCAGGAAACTCGAGTTCATCGTTAAATTACTCGGAAGATTTTTTGCTAAATATGATTCATGAGGCAAAAGAATTAGGAAGTAGTGATATTCATTTTGAAGTTTATGAAAAACAGCATAGGGTTCGTTTTCGAATTGATGGTAAGCTATTGGAACGTTATGTGATTTCAGAAAATGAATATCCAAAAATAGTCAATAGGATTAAAATAATGGGGAGGCTAGATATTTCTGAAAAAAGATTACCTCAAGATGGACGTATTAATATTTCAACAGGAAAAGAAGACTTTGATATTCGTGTATCCTCATTACCAACATTACATGGAGAAAAGTTAGTACTTCGTATTTTATCTAAAAATACCTTAACTGTACAATTAGAAAATTTAGGATTTACAAGTAATGAATTAGATACTTATAATACAGCGGTTAAAAAACCAAATGGTATTGTATTGATTTCAGGTCCTACAGGTTCAGGAAAAACAACAACGTTGTATGCTACTTTAAAATTGTTAAATACAAATGATACCAATATTTTAACAATTGAAGATCCTATTGAGTATACTTTAGAGGGAGTGAATCAAGTACAGTTAAAAGAGAATATAGGATTGGATTTTGCTAGTACATTACGTACCTTTTTACGTCAAGATCCTGATATTATCATGGTAGGTGAAATTCGTGATGTTGCTACAGCTAATATGGCAATTAGAGCTGCATTAACTGGGCATTTGGTATTGTCTACAATTCATACAAATTCAGCTTGGGCAACAATTTCTAGGTTAATTGATATGGGGGTTCCACCTTTTTTAATAGCAAGTACTTTAAATGTGAGTGTTGCGCAACGGTTGGTTCGTAAATTATGTACCTCCTGTAAAACAGAAGAAAAGTTAACTATAGGTGTTTTTCCTAAAGGAGTTGTCATTCCTGAAAGTGTAACTACTCATTTTAAGGCTAATGGTTGTACTGAGTGCTACCAAACAGGCTATAAAGGAAGAAAAGCTATTTATGAAATTATTCCTATTACTAAAGAATTGGTAGAGAGTATAGAAAAAAAGGAGTTAAATATTTCTAGTTATTTAAAGCAAAATAACATTGGTACTTTACAGGATAATGCACTTTCATTAGTAGCTGAAGGAATTACTTCTGTTGACGAAATATTTTCACTATTGATATCATAAGAAATGAATAAACAACAAAAAACATATTTTTTATTAGTTGCTGTATTAATTGTTTGGGGCTTGATTGGGTATCAGTTTTTCAAAAAAATAAATCCTACTGAAAATGAAGTTTTAGGTGATCAAATACCTAAAAAATACATACCTGAAAAAATTAATAAATCGAAATCGTATGTAGTTATTGCGAAGTATCGTGATCCTTTTTTAGGAACGATGTTTTCTGAAAAGAAAAAGGTTAAAAGAAAGAATATTGCACCTAAACAAGAAATGAACATTCCATTTCCTACTGTTGTATATAATGGAATTGTAGAGGGCGGAAATTTAAAATCGTACACTATTACAGTAAATGGTAAGCAGGAGTTATTAAGAATTGGGGAAGAGTTATCAGGAGTGAAACTGATAAAAGCAAATAGTGAGCAAATAAAAGTTCGTTTCAATACGGTTATTAAAACGATAAAATTACAATAAAGTGTTTTTAAAAAAAGTAAAAGCGGGGGCGTTGCAATATGTTTTGGTTATTTCGGTACTCATTGCAATTATTGTTTTTGCTTTTATTGCATTAATTTATTTACAGCGAAGAGTACAATTAAAAAATAGTTTTTATAAAGAGGCAATTGAAAATGTACAATTTGGATTTGATTTTATTAGTCAAAATGATGTTCCATATAATACACCCCAAGAGCATCAATTTTCTAATAATGAACTCGAAAAAACAACTTTATTAAAGGATCATTGGGGAGTTTTTAATAAAGTTATCGTTACTTCTACAGTTAAAAATGAAAACTTTCAAAAAATAGGGTTAATAGGAGGGAATAACATTAAAAGAGATGCCTTATATTTAAAAGATAATAATCAGCCATTAGTATTGGTTGGTGATACCAAGATTACAGGAAATGTAGCTTTGCCTGAACGAGGTGTAAAAGGAGGGAATATTTCAGGAACTTCTTACTATGGAAATCAATTAATTTTTGGAAACCAAAAGTTAAGTTCTGCTGCACTATTAACTATTGATAACCTTGAATATATAAAAGGATTGATTCAAAAAAGGTATTTGAATGAAAAAGTAGTTTCATTTGAATTAGAAGAGGGATTAAAAAAAAGACAATTGTTTTCGCAGCCGACGGCTGTTTTTCAAGCATCTGAAAGTATTTATTTGAGAAATGTGCAATTACAAGGAAATATTATAATTCATTCTAACAAATCTATTGTAGTAGATGCTACTTCACTTTTGGAAGATGTTATTTTAATAGCTCCCGTTGTTAAAATTAAGAGTAATGTAATAGGTAGTTTTCAAGTATTGGCTACAAAAAAAATAGAAGTAGCTAGAGGTTGTAAATTGAAATATCCTTCGGCGTTGGTATTATTTTCAAATGAAAAATTAGAAATTAATCCACCAGAAGAGAATTCGATAGCTATTAATGAAAATTGTGATATTAAAGGAGTTGTTCTTTTTCATCAAGAAAAAGGATCAAATTATAAATCTCAATTAGTTATATCTAAAAATACAACCATAACAGGAGAAGTGTATTGTAATCAAAACTTAGAACTATTAGGAAGTGTTTATGGTTCCGTATACGCTAGTAGCTTTGTCACAAAACACTTTGGAAGTGTGTATATTAATACTGTTTTTAATGGCGTTATTAATGTTAATAAATTGTCTGAGCAATATTGTGGACTACAAATAGGGAATTCAACTCAAAAAGTAGCAAAGTGGTTATATTGAAATCGTTTTTCAGCCGAAAATTAAAAGCGTCCTCTTTAACAGAGGTAATGGTAGCAACAGTACTTATTGTAGTGGTTTTTGGTATTGCCATTGCTACATTAAATAACATAATGCAGAGCACTGTTAGTAAGAATACACAGGCTGTTGAAGCTGAGTTAACGGAGTTGCGATATTTATATAAAAATAATAAAATACGACTCCCATATGCTGATGAAATTGATGATTGGAAAATTTCTATTCTAAAGGTAAAAGAAGGTGTGTATTCGGTAGTTCATTTTGAAGCTGTAAATATCTTACATAAAAAACAATTGATAAAAAAAGAAATATTCATTGAAAATCACTAAAAAAATAAAAGCTTTTACATTGAGTGAGTTACTAGTTGTTTTAGTAATTTCTAGTATTGTAGTTTCATTAGCTATTCTTATATTGTTAATGGTTCAAAAACAAATTAAAAGCATTCAATCTAATTTAGATAAAAAACAAGAGATTCAGTTTTTAGAAAGAGCGCTATGGCAAGATTTTAATACCTATGCAGTTTCATATCAAAAAGAAAAGGATATATTATTTTTAACCAATTCTATTGATTCAGTAATTTATGTGTTTAATGAAGGTTATGTAATACGTGAAAAAGATACTATGTCCATTGAACTCATAGATAAAAAAATATTTTTAGATGGTAATCTTGTTACTTCTGGCGTTATTGATGGGCTTCAGATTGAAACTTCTGCTAAATTCGGATCTAAAAAAATGTTTATATATAAAAGTAAAAGTGCAATGCACTATTTAAATGACTAATGGCTTTTAAATTAGAAAACACACAAAAATCTAAACAAAAGAAGGATACTTCTTTTGATATTAATGCACTTCTAAAAAAAGAAATTAACTTTTTCGGCGGCTCTTTTTCTAATAAAAAGAAAGAAGCTTTTTATATAGAGTTGTCAGTTTTGTTAAATGCTGGTCTAGAGCTAAAAGATGCTCTTGAATTAATAGGAGCTGAACAAAAAAAAGAAGCAGATAAAGAGTTGTTTAAAACAATTGTTGATGAGTTAATTTCTGGAAAAAATTTATCAGAAGCAATACGGCTTGAAAAACAATTTACGGAATACGAGTATTATTCATTGCAAATAGGTGAAAGAACAGGAACGCTTCAAAAAGTAACTGACGAGTTGGGTGCTTTTTTTAGAAGGAAAAACGAACAAAAACGAACAATATTAAATGCATTGTCTTATCCAATGGTTGTTTTATGTACTGCATTTTTAGCAGTAGGCTTCATGTTGCAATATGTAGTACCAATGTTTGCAGATATTTTTAAACAAAACAAAGTAGAATTGCCTTGGATTACCAAACAAATAATTAGTTTTTCAAATGTTTTTTCATCGTATTATTGGGTAGTGATTTTAATGATTATAGCTTTTTTTGTTTTTATGAAGTTAGCTAAAAATAAAATTTGGTATCGTAAATGGAGTGCTGCCTTTTTGTTGAAAGTTCCTTTTGTAGGTGGTTTTTTACGTAAAGTACGAATAGCACAATTTACTCAAGCTATTACGTTATTAGTTGGTGCTAAAGTGCCATTGTTAAATGGTATTCAGCTAACTAAAAAAATGATAGATTTTTACCCTTTACAAATTGCTTTATCAAAAGTTGAAGAGGATATTTTACAAGGGAAAAGTTTGCATGAAAGTATAGGGAATCAGTCAATTTTTGATAAAAAAATGAGTTCGTTAATTAAAGTGGCTGAAGAAACAAATCAGACAGAGACAATTTTTAACAGATTAACATATCAATATAATCAAGAAATAGAGTATCAATCTAAAACAATAAGTGCGGTAATTGAACCTCTAATTATTTTATTTTTAGGTGGAGTTGTAGCTGTAATATTAATAGCTATGTATTTACCAATGTTTAAGCTAAGTACTGTTATTGGTTAGTTGTTTTTGATTTTTTGTAGAAAAATAGTAGCAGTTAAATAAATGCGATTTTTACTGTAGTTCTTTTTCTTTTTAAAATGGATAGATATTAATTCGCCTAATTGTTGTTGTTCTATATGATTTATTAATTTTAAAAGGGTGCTAAAATCTCCTTTTATTTCAAATGAAAAAGTAGTAATGGTAGTTTTTTTCTCAATAAATTCATGCGGTTCATCAAAAGCAAGTACTTCTATTTTTTTTTTCTTCAGAAAAAGAGGTGATTTTTTGAAGTAGCGTTTGTTGAAATGAATTTTTTAGTGAAACATTTCTTGATTTTAAAATAGAATCTAAAAAATTGTTTTTTTGAGTTAAATAGATGGTTCTATTTGTTGCGTTGTTTAATAATTGTTTTTCTTTTAAGAGGTTTGAATACTTGTTTTTAACCTCAAAAGTATTTTTAATTGTAAAATTATATACAACAAACAAGGTGATTAAAAAACCAACAAGTAAGCCTATGTTTTTTTGTTGGTTATTCATTGTTTATATGTATTAATAATTCAAATTCCATATTGTTTTTTTGTTTTCCGTAACTCATAATTGTTACTTTATCAACCCATTTTTTTGATTCTAACAATGAAATTAAATGAGTTGAATCTTCATTTTTTTTACTAACACCTTTTACTGTAATTTGATTTTTAGTAACAAGAATTGTTTTCCCTTTTTTTACGCGAGATTTTATTGGTTGATAATAAATATTTGTAAGTAAAATAGTATTTGGAATTAATTGAGCTATTTCATCTATATGTCTTGAAACTTTAGATTGAGAGACAGATTGTAAGTTTTTTACTACTTTTTCTTTTTGCGCTACTTTTTCTTGTAAGCTTATTAGTCTGTTTTTTGTTTGCTCATTTAATTGTACATCAATGGTCAGTTGATCTGCTTTGGTTGTGTAATGACTAAATACTAAAAAATTAATTAGAAGAATTGTAAATAAAAACCCAAACCCGAATTTCAAACCCAAGTCAAAAAGTTTTTTTTGTTGATATGTTTTTTTTAACTCCTCTGTTTTTTGAGTTAAACCTATTTGTTCTATGTTTTGGTCAAAATAGTACGATAAAACACCTCCTAGCGGTAATAATTCATGATTAGATACTTCTAAATCATTAACGATGTAGGTCTGATCTTCTACAAACTCTTTTTCAATAATTGTAATTTTATTGTTTTCTACTGTTATTTTAGCATTTGAAGTATTAAAATTATCATTCCCTATAAAAGGAAGAATATTTTGAAGTGCTAAATTTCCTAGTGAAAAATCAACAATAGAAATACCATTCTTTGAATAAAGATCAATTACATAGTCAATGTGTTCTTTTCTACAGATAGAAATGAATGATTCGGTATCGTTTGAGTATATTTCATAGTAAAAATCACTTATTACAATGTTTGGAAAAGCTACTTGAATAAGCTTCTTTTGACTATCATTAACAACTGTTATTTTTTTTGAAAGTACATGTTGATTATTAATGATTAAAAAAGCATGTTTGTTCGCTTTTACAAAAGAAATTACTTCATTTATACTATTATATTGATGCCTGTTTGTTACATTTAGCTCTTTTTTCTTTTTAGATAATTGAAGCCCCGTATAAAAATCTGTATTGTTTTTGTCTGTCGAATGCTCAATAGCACAAAAACTTGTTCCGTATAGTAACCATTTCTTTAACATTAACGAATGATAGTTGGTTTAATTAAAACAGATAATTTTGTTTTAGAGTTTGTTCTTGTTTTTTTACTAAATAACCATTTAATAATAGGGACTCTTGCTAGAAAAGGGACTCCTGAACCTGAATCGTTTTTTATATTTTCTTCCAATCCGCCTAAAATAATAACATCTTGATCCTGAACTCTAATAGTAGAAGTAAATTCTCTGGAATTCATTCCTGGAGGAGCATTTTTATCAATACGTTTACCATTAAAACTAGATTGTAAAACATTTACACTAAGTGTTATTTGTTCATCTCCAGATACTATCGGTCTAATGTTTACCGATAAATCAGCATCTATGGGGATGTATTGGTTAGTTTGTATTGTTTGAGGGTTTTGAGAACCTATAACATCAGTTCTTTCATCTTTATAATATGAGCGCTCTCCATTTGATAACGATGCACTATGACCGTTTAAAGTTGATAATTTGGGGGTAGACCTTATTTTTACATCACCATTTGTTTCCATCATTTGAATTTTTGCAAAAAAGTTAGGGACTACCTTACCTACATTTAATGATCCAAAGCCATTAAATCCTCCAATGATTTTGTTTATAGTAGTAGCTCCCAAATTTATATTTGCAGAAGGGAAAATACTTCCATTATCTTTAGTTGGTTTGTCTCCTATACCTAAATCTAAACCTGTGCTAACTGATGCCGACTTAGTAACTTCTAATATCATTACTTCAATTAAAACAACAGGTATCGGTTTATCTATCTTACTTACAAATTCTTTGAATTTTTCTACTTCTTGCGTGTCACCGCTTACAATAAAAGCATTTTGTTCTATATCGGTTATTATTTCAAGTTTACCCATGATATCTTTCGGTATAATACTTTTTAAAGCTTCCGCTTTAGAATTATAATTTCCAAAAGATTGGTTTTGGTTGCGAATATTTTGTTGTCTACTATTATAGTTGTTATTTCTTTGGTTGTTTAAATTGTTTCTATTTCCGTTAGAATATGATTGTTGAGAACTATTAAAATTGTTAGAGTTATTAGTGAGTGAATTTCTATTACCATTAAAGTTTTGAACTCTATTACGTGCTCTATTTTGTAACGGTTGATTCATTATTTCAATAGAACGATGCATCAATGGAATGACAACAGAACTTCTAATTAGTTTTTTTTCTTTTTGTCCAAAATAGTATATACTTTTTTTCTTTTTGTATGTAAATTTAGTATCCTCTAAAATTTTAGATAACAATTCATCGTAAGTAATTCTTGATGCTTTTACTGAAGCTTTACCAATGTTATTTAAAGGAGCATTAGTGAAAATGTTAATCTTTAAAGCATTTCCTATGTCGTTAATAACAGTTTCAATTTTAGCATTTTCAAAATCTACATCCAGTAGTAGGTGCTCAGTGTCAATTATTTTAAAAAACAAATTAGAATTTTGATAACGAGTTGGTCTTATAGTTTGACCATTATTAATTGAATTTCGATTATTAGAGTTTTGTTGAAAGCTTGCGGCGTTTTCAAATAAGTAATAATTATCTTTTGTTTTTGTTACTATTAAGTTGTTTGAAAATGCTAGTTTATCCATAGCACTCTCAAAAGACTTGTTTTTTATGTATCCAGAAATTGTTTTTCTACCTATATCTGGTGAAAAAACAAGGTTTTTCCCTGATATGTTGGTGATTTTTTTAAATGCAACTGCAATAGAGTCATTTTGTAAGTCAATAGTAAATAAATCAGAAGTAACATCATATTCAACAGGTATATTCTTCGGAATGTATCCTGGTTTTTTTTCTTTTTCTGGAACGTATTTTTTTAATGAAATAATATTACCAGTAACAATGAAAGTAAGTTTAAATTCTTTACATAAATAAAGTAAGATGTCTTTAATTTGAGCGTTAGAGAAATTGTGTGTTAAGTTTGTATTTTGCAACTCGTCAGATACACTTAAATTAACTTTTCTAGCTTTTCCAATAGCTCTAATAAAAACGGGAAGGTTTTGACCACTTACATTAAAATCTACTGTTTTTGTAAGTCCAGGTATAGTTGTTAGTAGGTTGTTTAATTTTTGTTCTAATTTAAGAATTCTTTCTTTTTCTTTGTTAATATTCTCTTGAGTAAACCCATTAAGTGTTCCTAGAAGTAATATTAATATGAATTTAATTGTATGTTTTTTTAGCATTTTTTTTATTTTATAGTAAAAGCATTTGTTGAATAACTAGTTTCATATTCTGTATTCATAGCTTTTACTCTCCATTCATATTGTGAACTTGTTAAATCTTTATTTATAGATTTATTGTTAATTATGGTATCCAACAAAATTTTCGTTGCGTTTTTAAAGGTCGGTGTTGCAATTTGGATATTATAGTTATCTGCATCTTCAATAGTTTGCCAATTAAAACTAATTAATCCTGCGTCTAATTGGGCACCATTGCTAGGAGCAAGTAATATGATCCTTTCATTTGAAATATTTTTAATAAAAATAGCTTCACAAGAATTTAATAGAAAACAGATACTTACAATGATTGTTAACTTTTTCATTTTTTTAAAATTTAAAACTATTTTCAGTTAATTTATCTTCAAGTTCTTGAGCGTTTCTTTTAGTTGTATTGCTGCAATTTTGACCCTCATTAACAATAGTGGCTATTTTAATTTTTCTTCTTTTAGTAGTTTTCCAACAGAATGAAGATAATTGATATCCAAAAATTACCTCTTTAGAAAGGTCTAATTCTCCAATCTTTTTTTCGTTTTTAAATAGAAGTAGTCTTTGTTTTTTATATTTATCTGTTTGTAAATAAATAGCGTCACTTTGTTTAAGTTGATTTAAAAAAGGTGCTCCCGAGGTGAGTTTTATTCCAGTAATTATCGTAGCCTCAGGTGATTTTTTTAAGTAATTAAAAATAGATAAGTTATTCTCATTTATTGAAGAAACAATAGAAACCTTATCAGTAACACTGATGCTAGTATAAAATGGTTTGTTTGGAATGCTATCGTTAAAAATTATTTTTTGGGTTTGATCTTTTCCGCTAATAGCTTTTTTGTATTCTTTGTAAGTATCTTTTTTGAATTGATGCGTTGAGTAAGAAACCTTAATTTTTTGATCGTATCTAGGAACTCCAAAAGTTTGAAAAACAGTTTTTCGAAGAGATTTTTGTTTTTCTCCAATAACACCTAACTCAACGGGTGTTTTTGTAGTGTAAAAATTGTTTTTCTGAGGAAGGACCCCACAGGAAACACACATTATTAATGTGATTATAGCAATTATTTTTTTCATTTTATTTGTTTAAGCCGTAATTTAACAACAAATTGTCGCGCAAAAATACTAAATATTTTTACTTTTGACATTTATATATATTTTTACTATGAAATTGAAGAAGAATATTTTATCTAAAAAAGTAGAAGCTTTTAATTTACAAGAGCTGTTAGTGGTTCTTGTTATTATTGGAATTCTTATTTTGATAGCACTCCCTAATTTAATGCCAATGATTTCTAAAGCAAAAAGTATTGAGGCTCAGAATCAATTAAAACATTTGGGGTCTATGCAACGAACACATTTTTATATGCATTCTAAATATTCAAATGATTTTAATGCTATTGATTTTGTTGTTCCTTTAACTAATAAAAATGGAGGTAAAGCAAAATATTCATATGAAATTATAGAAGCTACCACGAATACTTTTAAAGCGCGTGCTACTGCTATAGTGGATTTTGATGGGGATGGTGTTTTTAATGTTTGGGAAATAGACCAAGAACAAAATTTGAAAGAAATAATTAAAGATTAAACGAAATAATAAGTAGTTTAATTGTTAATAATAAAACCTCCAAAAAAGATATTTTTTGGAGGTTTTATCATGTTAATCTCTTTTTACAGAAAATCACCAAAGAAAAACCAGTTAAGGCTTTTTTTAATTTTGTTTTCTTTGTTGTCTTCTTCTAGGATTTTGGTGTCTCTTATTTCACTTTGAAATAAATCGATAACAAATTCATCGTAAGTTTTTTTAGTTTCCTCTTTTAAAAAAGCATCAAAGTATAATTCACTAGCTTTTTCTCCTTTTATTTTTTCTATTTCTAAAAGTGTTTTATATAAAGGCTCAATTTTTTCAATAACACCATTTGGTACAGCTTTTCTTCGTCCTGTATAACCAGTAATTTCACCTTGCTCATTTTTATCAACTGTAAAATCGGTAATCACCCAATAGTATCTACCGGTTCTTGTTAAGTTTTTAACAATAGCATGGAAATTTTCACCTTTTTTTAAAGCGTTCCATAAAACTTTAAATGCCACTTTAGGCATATCAGGATGACGAATAATATTATGGGGCTCACCAATTAATTCAATTTTATTGTATTCAGAAGCTTCTTCAAAAGCATCATTCATGTATAAAATTGTACCATGAATGTCCGTTTTGCTAATGATTGTTTGGGTTTTATCCCATTTTACTTCTTCGTTTATAATCTTGATTGGTTTGGGGGATATCTTTGTCATTTAATACTTTATTTAGTCTAAACAAAAATAATTAAAACAAATAAAACAGTAACCTTAATTTTAAATAAAAGTTACTGTTTTTTATTTTTAAAATAGGGGTGGTTTGCTAAAGGAAATCACCAAAGAAAAACCAATTTAAGCCTTTTTTAATTTTATCTTTATTAGCTGGAGTATCGTACTGTTCTTTTTTACTTTCCTCTTTAAATAAATCAACAACAAACTCGTTATAGTTCTTACCTATTTCTTCTTTTAAATAACCTTCAAAATATAATTCACTGACCTTTTCGCCTTTTAATTTTTCAATATCAAGTAATGTTTTATATAGTGGCTCAATTTTTTTAATAACACCTTCTGGAACAGCTTTTCTTCGTCCTGTATAACCAGTAACTTCACCTTGTTCATTTTTATCAACTGTAAAATCAGTAATAACCCAATAATATCTTCCAGTTCTAGTTAAGTTTTTAACGATGGCATGAAAGTTTTCGCCTTTTTTTAAAGCTTCCCATAAAACTTTAAATGCTACTTTAGGCATATCTGGGTGTCTAATTATGTTATGAGGTTCGCCAATTAATTCAATGGCACTATACTCACAAGCTTGTGTAAAAATATCATTAGCATATAAAATCGTTCCGTGTAAATCCGTTTTACTTACAATTGTTTGGGTCTTGTCCCATTTTACCTCTTCGTTAATAATTTGTTTTGGGGGAGTTTCCATAATTTAGTTTTTTTATTTTGGTTGCCGCAAAAATCTATTAATAAAGGATAATTAAATATGATTTTTATCAGTTTCTAAATTGTTTTTACAACAGAACAAAATGTATATTTGTCAGTTAATACAAACAACATTATTATGAGCGAATCTAGAAAACGACGAGAAGCTTTATTATATCATGCAAAACCAAAGCCAGGAAAAATCTCTGTAGTTCCTACTAAAAAGTATGCAACTCAACACGATTTGTCTTTGGCATATTCCCCAGGAGTTGCTGAGCCTTGTTTAGAAATAGCAAAAGATAAAGACAATGTATATAGATATACTGCTAAAGGTAATTTAGTAGCTGTAATATCAAACGGGACGGCGGTTTTAGGTTTAGGAGATATTGGTCCTGAGGCATCAAAGCCTGTGATGGAAGGAAAAGGATTACTATTTAAAATATTTGCAGATATTGATGTATTCGATATTGAAGTTGATGCAACTGATGTAGATAAATTTGTAGAAACTGTAAAAGCAATTGCGCCTACTTTTGGAGGGATTAACCTTGAAGATATTAAGGCACCTGAAGCTTTTGAGATAGAAAGAAGATTAAAAGAAGAATTAGATATTCCTGTAATGCACGATGATCAGCATGGTACCGCTATTATCTCTGCTGCGGCATTAAAAAATGCTTTAGAAATTAATGGTAAAGATATTTCTAAAGTTCTAATTGTAGTAAATGGAGCAGGAGCAGCTGCGATATCATGTACTCGTTTATATTTAGCTTTAGGAGCTAAAAGGGAAAATGTGATTATGTGTGATAGTAAAGGTGTAATAAGAAACGATAGAGATAATCTTACTTCACAAAAAGCAGAATTTGCAACACATAAAGATGTGAATACTCTAGAAGAAGCAATGCATAATGCAGATGTTTTTATAGGGTTATCTAAAGGTAATGTAGTTACTCCAGAGATGTTATTATCAATGGCGAAAAATCCTATTGTATTTGCTATGGCAAATCCTGATCCTGAAATTTCTTATGATGTGGCAGTTGCTACAAGAGAAGATATTATTATGGCAACAGGAAGATCTGATCATCCTAATCAGGTTAACAATGTTTTAGGGTTTCCTTTTATTTTTAGAGGTGCATTAGATGTAAGAGCATCAAAAATTAATGAAGAAATGAAAATGGCGGCTGTACATGCATTAGCAGATTTAGCTAAAAAATCAGTGCCAGAGCAAGTGAATATAGTGTATGATGAAATAAGTCTTTCTTTTGGAAAAGATTATATTATTCCAAAGCCATTTGATCCTAGGCTAATTTACGAAATTCCTCCAGCAATTGCTAAAGCTGCAATGGACTCAGGAGTTGCTAAAGAGCCTATTGAAGATTGGGGGAAGTATAGAGAAGAGTTAATGGATAGGTCAGGTACAGGAAGTAAAGAAATAAGGTTATTACATAACCGAGCTAAGAAAAATCCAAAAAGAGTTGTATTTACTGAAGCTGATCATTTAGATGTGTTAAAAGCAGCTCAAAGAGTTTATGAAGAGAAAATTGGTATTCCAATTTTATTAGGTAGAAAAGAAGTCATTTTGGAATTAAAAGAAGAACTTGGATTTACAGGTGATGTTCAGATTATCGATCCAAAAATAGATGAAGAAGAGGAAAGAAGAAATCGTTATGCTGATTTTTTCTGGGAAACACGTCAGCGAAAAGGGGTAACTCTATTTGAAGCTAAAAAATTAATGCGTGAGCGTAATTATTTTGCAGCTATGATGGTAAATAGTGGTGAAGCTGATGCTTTGATTACAGGATATTCTAGGCCTTATTCATCAGTAGTAAAGCCAATATTAGAACTAATAGAAAAGGATAAAGGAGTTACTAGAGTAGCAGCAACAAACCTAATGCTTACTAAGCAAGGACCAATGTTTTTAGCTGATACTACTATTAACATCAATCCAACGGCCAAAGATTTAGCAAAAATTACACAATTAACGTCTACTTTGGCAAAAATGTTTGGAATGAAGCCAAATGTAGCTATGTTAGGTTTTTCAAACTTTGGATCATCAAAGTCAGAAAGTTCAGCAAAAATTAGAGAAGCAGTTTCTTATATTCATAGAAATTATCCAAATGTTGTGGTTGATGGTGAGTTACAAGCTGATTTTGCATTAAACCCAGATTTGTTAGCAAAAGAATTTCCGTTTTCTAAATTAAATGGAAAAAGAGTTAATGTGTTGATATTTCCAAACTTAGATGCCGCTAATATTACGTATAAGTTAATGAAGCAGGTAGACGGAGTTGAATCTGTTGGGCCAATTTTGTTAGGTATGAGCAAGCCAGTTCATATATTACAATTAGGAGCTAGTGTTGATGAAATGGTTAATATGGCAGCAGTTGCTGTAGTTGATGCACAAAATAAATCATTAAAAAAAACAATGTAAAAGAGGGTGAAAAACCTTGAAAATGAGTGTTTTTAAAAACAAATATTTTTTCTACTTTAGACAACGCAAAAAATTAATGGATGATAACACAAATTAGAGGAAGACTTGTAGAGAAAAATCCAACCTATGTGGTAGTAGATTGTAATGGAGTTGGATATTTATTACATATCTCTTTAAATACATTTTCTTTATTACCAGAAAATGAGAACATCGTGTTATATACGCATTTATCAATTAGAGAAGATGCACATACTTTGTTTGGGTTTATTAATAAAACTGAAAGAGAAATTTTTAGATTATTAGTTTCAGTATCTGGGGTTGGACCTAGTACAGCAAGGACTATGCTTTCCTCTATGACATCTGAAGAAATTCAACAAGCAATAGCTTCTGAAGATGTAAAGTTAATTCAATCTGTTAAAGGTATTGGTGTTAAAACAGCACAAAGAGTTATTGTTGATTTGAAAGATAAAATTCTAAAAACCTTTGATTTAGATGAAGTTTCATTAAAACAAAACAATACAAATAAAGAAGAAGCGTTATCTGCTTTAGAGGTATTAGGATTTGCTCGGAAACAAGCAGATAAAGTAGTTAATAATATATTAAAAGTAACACCTGAAGCTACTGTAGAAGAGCTTATAAAGCAGGCGTTAAAAAACTTATAATAGAGTTGGGAAAGACATTTATGAATAAATTATTTACAACACTTACTTTGCTAGTAAGTGTTGTTTCGTTTTCACAAAGTATTACGAATAATAATAAACAAGGAGTAAAAAAAGATACAGTTATACCACTTAAGTATAATTTTAATTTTAGTCAAAAAGGAAAACTTTTTTTAAATAATCCCTCACAGTTTCAAGTCAGATACGATAAAGCTATAAATAAGTTTGTAATAGTTGAAAAAATTGGAGATTATTATATAGGGACTCCAGTTTTTATGACTCCAAGAGAATATGAAAAGTATCGTTTAAAAAACGATATGAAAGACTATTTTAAAGAAAAAGTTGATGCAACTAATTCAAGAAAAAAAGGAAATAATAAAGCTAGAAAAAACTTGTTACCAAAATATTATGTGAACTCAAAGTTTTTTGAATCTGTTTTTGGAGGAAATGAAGTTGAGGTTATTCCTAGAGGACAAGTAAATATTAAATTAGGAGGTGTTTATCAAAATAATGAAAATCCACAAATATCAATAGATAATCAAAGTAGTTTTACTTTTGATTTTGACCAACAAATAAGTGCAAGTTTACAAGCCAAAGTAGGAAAACGATTAAAAGTTACTGCTAATTATGATACGCAATCTACTTTTGATTTCCAAAATCTTATAAAATTAGAATACACACCAACTGAAGACGATATTATTCAAGGTATTGATGCAGGTAACATAAGTATGCCTATTAAAAATTCATTAATAAACGGTGCTCAGGCTTTATTTGGGGTAAAGGCAGAATTACAATTTGGAAAAACTCGTGTTACAGCTGCATTTTCTCAACAAAATTCGCAATCAAAAACAGTTGTAGCCGAAGGTGGAGCTACGATTGAAGAGTTTGAATTAAGAGCTTCTGATTATGATAATGATCGTCACTTCTTTTTATCACAATATTTTAGAGAAAACTATAAGGATGCACTAAAACAATATCCTTTAATCAATAGTTCAATAAATATAACCAGAGTAGAAGTTTGGGTTACCAATAGAACACAAAGTGTTACTGACTTTAGAAGTATTGTTGCACTTGCCGATATTGGAGAATCTAAAGATGAAAATAAGGTGAAAACTCAGGTAACTAATAATCCAAACCTAGTTACTGTTAACGGAAAAGTAATACCTTATAATGAAGTAAACGAATTTGGAGGGTTGTTAACAAATACTAGTGGTCTTAGAGATATCGCAACAATGAATAGTACTTTAGATGGTGTTGTTGCTCCTCAAAAAGCTACTCAAGGTACAGATTTTTCATATTTGCAAAATGCACGTAAACTTCAGGCTAATGAATATAAATTACATCCACAATTAGGTTTTATATCATTAAATAGAAGATTAAATGATGGAGAGGTTTTAGCTGTAGCCTATGAATATACTGTAGTTGGAGCATCTAATAATGAAACGGTTTTTAAAGTAGGAGAGTTTTCAAATGATGGAGTTGTTGCCCCAGCAAATTTAGTAGTAAAATTACTTAGAAGTGAAATATTAACTACGGTTAGAAAAAATTCTGTTACTAATTTAGATGAGTCATTTCCTACATGGAGATTAATGATGAAAAATGTATATGCGATAGGCGCATATCCTTTACAGCAACAAGGTTTTCGTTTTGATTTATTATATCGTGATGATCAAACTGGAACTTTACAAAATACATTACAAAATGCCAGTAGTTCCAGTATAAAAGAAACCCCTTTAATGCAAGTTTTACATATTGATAGATTAGATCAAAGTCAGTATGAAGTAGCAGGAGGTGATGGTTTTTTTGATTTTATAGAAGGAGCAACTGTAAATTCACAAAAAGGATATATTATATTTCCAGATCCTGAACCTTTTGGAGAAAACTCATATTTAGATTCAAAATTAGTTGGAGCCGATAAAAGTAAATATCTATTTAAAGACTTATACTTGACAACTAAAATTCAAGCAAAAAATGAATTTCAAAATAAGGATAAATACTTTTTAAAAGGATACTTTAAATCAGAATCAAGTAGAGGAATATCATTAGGAGCATTTAATATACCGAGGGGTTCAGTAAAAGTTACAGCTGGAGGAAGGCAATTAGTAGAAGGTATTGATTATGTGGTAGATTATCAATTAGGGAGAGTGCAAGTTTTAGACCCTGGATTAGAAGCTTCAGGAACACCTATTAATGCTACTGTAGAAAACAATACTTTTTTTAATCAACAAAGAAAAACATTTATCGGAATAGATGTTGAACATCGATTTGCAGAGAACTTTACTATAGGTGGTACATTTTTAAATGTTAGTGAAAAGCCTATTACTCCAAAAGTTAATTTTGGAGGAGAACCAATTGATAACACAATGATTGGTTTCAATTTAGATTATTCGTCTGAAGTACCTTATTTTACGAAACTAGCAAATAAATTACCATATGTAGAGACTGATGTTCCTTCAAAAATATCAGTAAGAGCTGATATGGCATATTTACTACCAGGATCACCTAGCGGTATTGATGTAAATGGAACAGCTACCTCATATTTAGATGATTTTGAAGCATCACAGATTCCTATTAATTTAAATTCTCCTCAACAGTGGTTTTTGGCAAGTACACCTGAATCACAAGGGTTAGAAGTTGAAGGAAAAGAAGTAAATAATTTAGTTTATAATAATAAAAGAGCTAAGATAGCTTGGTATAATGTCGATCAACTTTTTTATGGAAGTACTAATAGACCAGGTAATATCAATGAAAATGAATTGTCAAGAGATGAAGTTCGTCAAATTAGATATGAAGAATTATTCGATGTAGATTTAGATATTACACAACAAAATTTAGTAAGAACATTAGATTTAGCGTACTATCCTAATGAAAGAGGTCCTTATAATTTTAATACAAATACAACTGAAGTTGATATTGATGCAGGAAATGATAAGGTAACACTTAAAAAACCTGAAGAAAGTTGGGGTGGTATTATGCGTCCATTAACAACAAATAATTTTGAACAGGCAAATGTTGAGTATATTCAGTTTTGGTTAATGGATCCGTATGAAAACTATTCTATAACTGAATCCGAAGGATTACCAGTTGGTGCAAATCCTAAAGATGCAATTAACCATGGTAAGTTATTGATAAATTTAGGAAATATATCAGAAGATATTTTACGTGATGGTAGTAAGCAATATGAAAATGGATTACCAGAAACAGGTATTAAAACTAATGGTAGTAATGTTAGAGAATCTGTTTGGGGTTACACTCCAATTAATCCTTCCATCTTATATGCTTTTGCTTCAGATGACAATGCTAGAACAAATCAAGATGTTGGATTAGATGGGCTAAGTGATGCCGAAGAGAAAAGTGATTTTCACAGTATATCATCTTTTCCAGCTGAATACAAAGCTTTATCAGATCCGTCAGGAGATAATTTTCAGTTTTTTAGAGGTAGTGAATTAGATGCTGTTAATGCTTCTATTTTAACTCGTTATAAGAATTTTAATAATACACAGGGTAACTCACCTACTTCAGGGCAGTCAACAGAAGCATATCCTACATCATCATCTACATATCCAGATACAGAAGATATTAATAAGGATCAAACGATGAATCCTGTTAATAGTTATTTTGAATATGAAATACCTTTAAATAAAACTGAGTTAGATAAAGGTGTTGGATTTAACAATATAGTTGATGTTAAAAATAGCACAGTTACTTTGTCAAATGGTCAATCAAGAACAACTAGATGGTACCAATTTAGAATACCAGTAAAAGGTGGTACACCAGTAAATGGAATTACTGATTTTAATAGTATTCGTTTTGTAAGAATGTTTGTTACACAGTTTAGAATACCAGTTGTATTACGTTTTGGAGAATTAGAATTGGTTCGTAGTGATTGGAGGAGATACACAAAAAATGTTCCTAATACTGAAATTAATAAATTTGAAATAGGAATTGTTAATATAGAGCAAAATAGTGATAAGTATGCTCTACCTCCTGGTATTGAAAGAGAACAGTTGCAAGGAACGAATAGAGTTCAACGCCAAAATGAACAATCTGTTACTTTAAAAGTTTCTGATTTACCTGCTGATTCACTTAGAACTATTTATAAAAACATAAGTATAGATATGCGTAGATATAAAAATTTACGAATGTTTGTGCATGCTGAAGATCCTAATAGAATAGCAAAACAAGGAGAAAACACTGAAAGTGTAGCTATTATTCGTTTAGGAACAGATTTAAATGAAAATTATTATGAAATTGAAAAGCCATTAATTTACTCTAGTACTTCTGGAACACCTGAGTCAGATAAGGTATGGCCAGAGGAAAATAATTTAGATATTTTCTTAGAAGAGTTAGCTAATCTTAAACTGGAAAGGACTGGGTCTTTAACTGATGTATTTTCTGGAGTAAGTACAAATGGGTTAAAGATATCGGTAAAAGGTAATCCAACGTTAGCACAAATACGAACAGTAATGTTAGGTGTGAAGAATAATTCTGCTGTACCTAAAACAATTGAGGTTTGGTTTAATGAGTTGCGAGCTGTTGGTTTTGATAATAAAGGAGGATGGGCAGCTGTTTTAAATGCAGATGCTAATTTTGCTGATGTTGCAGATGTATCAATAGGCGGAAGAATGTCTACAATTGGTTTTGGAAATGTTGAAGATAGAGTACAGCAAAGAAGTATTGAAGAAGTAAAACAATATAATGTAGCAACAAATGTTCAGGTAGGAAAAATGATGCCCAAAAAATGGAACATGCAAATACCTATGAGTTATAGTTATGGAGAAGAGTTTAGAGATCCTAAATATGATCCGCAATTTCAAGATATAAAACTTGAAGATGCATTAGATAAAAACCCTAACAGTAAAAATTCTCAAGATTATACTAGAAGAAAAAGCATAAGTTTCATTAACGTTAAAAAGAATAGAAACCCTGAAAGTAAGAAGAAGCAGAAATTTTATGATGTAGAAAATTTTTCAGTTTCATATTCGTTTAATGAAGAGTTTCATAAAGATTACAATATTCAAAAATATGTCAATCAAAATGTGATGGCTGGAGCTAGTTATAATTTTAACTTTAAACCTTGGATAGTTGAGCCATTCAAAAAATCAAAAATGTTTAGTAATAGATATTTACGATTTATTAAAGATTTAAATATTAATCCTGTTCCTAAAAATATTGCAGTAAATTCAAGAATTAATAGAAATTATAGTGCACAACAATCAAGAAATTTAATAGAAGGGTTATCACCACAGCCTGAACTTAAACAACGTAATTTTGTTTTTGATTGGGATTATACTATTGGTTTTGATTTAACAAAGTCGTTAAAATTAAACTTCAATGCTACTAATAATTATATTTATGATAGTTTTGGTAGGGATGAAGACTTAGAAATATATGATAAGTTTTTTAGTATTGGACGTCCTAATAATTACCACCAAAAATTAAATGCAACATATAAGGTTCCTATTAATAAATTACCTTATTTAAGTTTTATATCTGCTGATTATGGATATACAGCAGATTTTGATTGGAAGGCAGCTTCACAAAGTTATGTAGATAAAGTTGGAAATATGATACAAAATGCCAACACACATAATTTAAACACTACAATAGATTTCGGACGATTCTATAAGGTATTAAAGCTAGATAAATTGCTAATTAGAGGAGCTAAGAAGGGGCCAATTAAGAAAGGATCTTTAAAATTAGGAAGTAAACAAGTAGCTCAAAAAGCAAAACTAAAAAAGAACGCTGGTTTTGGGAAGAAAGCATTGAAAGGGTTATATGATGTTTTAACGTCAGTAAAGAGGGCTAAAATTAATTATAGCCAAAACAACGGAACTTTATTACAAGGATACAAACCAACTGTTGGTTTTCTTGGTAGAAATAATTTTGATGGTGGCCTAGCTCCTACTTTTGGGTTTGTATTTGGTAGCCAAACTGATATTTTAAGAACAGCGATTGATAATAATTGGATTATTAGAAGTATTCCTGGGCAAGAATATTATAATAAAAACTATGGTAGAACTAGTAACAGAAAATTAGATTATACCATTTCTGTAAAACCATTAAAAAGTTTAACAATCGATTTTAGAGGTAATAGAATTCAAACGAGTAATATTACTCAACAACTAGATGTAATTTCTGATGGAAATGGTGGTTTTGAACAAAATCCAAATATTAAATCTTTTGAAACAGGAAATTATAGTATCAGTCATTTTATGTTAGGTACAATGTTCACAAATAATGAAGTTTTGTATCAAAACTTTTTAAATTATAGAACAACAATTGCAAATAGATTAGCTACAACAGCTCAACCAGTCAATGGGTTTAAAGAAAGTGGACAACAAGCAATGTTACCAGCTTTTTTAGCAGCTTATTCTGGTAGTAGTCCAAACTCGGTAAGTACAGGGATTTTTAAAAACATTCCTATACCTAACTGGACGCTTCGTTATAACGGTTTAATGAAGTTTAAATGGTTTAAGAAAACATTCTCTTCGTTTACAGTATCTCATGGATATAAATCGTCTTATACGATAGGTAATTACACGAATAATTTACAGTACGAAGGACCAACATCAGTCAAAGTAAATACTTCTGGTAATTATCATCCAGAATTATTAATTTCGTCGGCAACTTTAATAGATGAATTTTCACCATTAATTAAGGTTGATTTTAGAATGAAAAATTCATTATCCTTTAAAGGTGAAATTAGAAGAGATAGAAGTTTAACACTAAATTTTAACAATAATACAATAACTGATATAAATGGAACAGAATATGTAATTGGATTTGGATATAAGATAAGAGATGTTAAATTTGTAACCAGATTTACGGGTAAAAAAGAAACTTTAAAAGGAGACATCAACTTTAGAGCAGATATATCATTAAGAGACAATTTAACATTAATAAGAAGTGTTGATAAAGAGAACAATCAAGTAACAGGGGGAGAAAGGTTATTTGGAATAAAATTTTTAGCAGATTATAATTTAAGTAGAAATCTAACTGCATCTTTTTATTACAATCACCAAACATTTAATTATGCAGTTTCAACTACTTTTCCTAGACAATCAATCAATGCTGGTATTAATTTAGTATATAACTTAGGAAATTAAAAACAAACAAAAATATAAAACAACAATACAATGAACATTCCATCAGAATTAAAATACACTAAAGACCACGAATGGGTTAAAGTTGAAGGAGACGTAGTAACTATAGGAATTACGGATTTTGCACAAGGAGAATTAGGAGACATCGTTTACGTAGATGTAGATTCTTTAGATGATACATTAGAAATAGAAGAAGTTTTTGGTTCAGTAGAAGCAGTAAAAACAGTTTCAGATTTATTTATGCCTTTATCTGGAGAGGTTACAGAATTCAATGAAGGTTTAGAAGATGAGCCTGAATTGGTGAATTCAGATCCTTATGGAAAAGGTTGGATGATTAAAATTAAAATATCAGATGAATCACAATTAGAAGGTTTATTAAGTGCTGATGCTTATCAAGAACTTATTCAAGGGTAAGAAAAACAGAATCATAATAGCGATATTTATTACAATAAGTATCGCTATTCTTAGTTTAATAAAGCTAGGTAAACAACCAATCTCAATTAGCAATATTGATAAAATTGAACACTCAATTGCTTATTTCTTTCTTACTTTTTCTTGGTTGTTAGCTTTAGTTAAAACAAAATATCAAACCTATATTGTATCTATTTGTTGTTTGATTTACGGCATAATTATTGAGGTTTTACAAGCTACAATTACGGTATATAGAACTGGAGACTATTATGATGTAATAGCAAATTCAGTAGGAGTTCTTTTGGCATTTACATTATTTAGCGTCTTTTTTTATAAAAAAGATACTATTTGGTAAATTAGCTTGTATAAGTTGAAATAAATTAATTAAATTAGCGAACTATTAAAAAACAGAAAGGATGGAAATCAAAAAAAATCCAAAATCAAACTTAGAGAATTATAGTAAGTTGTTTATGCAACTAGGTTTGGTTTTAGCTTTATTTGTTACATATGTAGCAATTGAAAATAAAACATACGATAAAGAATACGGAGATTTAGGGATGGCTAATATGGCATCAGAAATCGAAGAAGAAACAATCGAAATTCAACCAGAAGCACCAAAGCCACCTCAAAATACACCACCACCACCAGCTCCTGAAAAGATTGAGATAGTAGAGGATGAAAAAGAAGTTGAGGAAACTGTAATCGAATCTACTGAAACTGATGAGTCTGAGGCTGTCGAAGTTGAAGAAATTGAAGAGGCTGAAGAAGAAGAAGAAGTTGTAGAAGATGTGCCATTTTCAATTATTGAAGATGTACCTGTATTTCCAGGATGTTCAGGAACTAAAGCTCAAAAGAAAGCATGTTTAAATAAAAAGATGCAAAGACACGTTCAACGTTATTTTGATGCTGAATTAGCTAATGAGTTAGGTTTAGCTCCAGGGAAAAAGAAAATTTATTTAGTTTTTAAAATAGGTAAAACTGGAAATATCGAACAAATTAATGCTAGAGCACCTCACCCAAGATTAAAGAAGGAGGCTATTCGTATAGCAAAAAAGTTACCTAAAATGTTACCTGGTAAACAAAGAGGAAGACCAGTAAGAGTTGGATATACATTGCCAATTACTTTCAATGTAGAATAGCATAGACACAATATACTTATAGATATAAAAAAGCAACTCATTTTCGAGTTGCTTTTTTTATTGGCACGTTTCTTGATTTTAACATAGCATTAACATTAAAACTTATAACTATGAAATTGCCAAAAAAAATGCCAAGAAAACAGTTAGAAAAATTTTCAACAATATTTATGCAATTAGGTCTAGTGCTCTCTTTGTCTATTGTATACTTTGCTTTAGAATATGAAACTAAAGAAAAAGAAAATATGCCTGTTACTTTTGGAGAAGAAATTCCTAAGAACTATTCAATTGACGAATTACCTAAAATATTTGTTAAGGAAGTAAAGAAGAGTGCTATTAAAACAGCACCAAAAAAGCAAGTAAAGCTTGACTTAACAAAAATTAAAAAGGTTGATAACGATGAGGTAATTAAAAGTGTTATTGATTTGCCTGTAACAGATAATGAGCCTATAATAGATGTAACAGATTTACCAGAGTCTGATGAGGATGAAATAATTAATAAAAATGATGATCCTGTAACTATGCGTAACTTACAAAATGCACCAATTTTTAGAGGCTGTGAAGGGTTAAGTGAGAAACAAGGTAGAAAGTGTTTGGAAAGAAAAATAAAACAGCATGTGCAAAGATACTTTAATTCAGAAATAGCGCAAGATTTAGGGATGAGATCTGGTAAGTATAGAATATCAACACAATTTGTAATCAATAAAGAAGGAAATATTGTAGATTTAAAAATAAGAGCACCACATATAAAGTTAAAAAAGGAGGTTAAAAATTTAGTAAATAAAATTCCTAAGTTTACACCAGGTAAACAAAATAATGTACCAGTAAAAGTAAGATATACACTGCCCATAACATTCATGGTAGAATAATTTTAAAAACTCAACTTTTTAAGTTGAGTTTTTTATTTTTGTAATATGGGTAAAATAAAAAGATTTTTTTCACATGAAACATCTATTATTGATGATGGATGTATTATAGGTGAAAGAACTAAGATTTGGCACTTTAGTCATATAATGCCTGACTGTATTATAGGAGACGATTGTAATATTGGTCAAAATGTAGTTGTATCTCCAAAAGTAGTTTTAGGAAATAATGTTAAAGTTCAAAATAATGTTTCTATATATACTGGAGTATTTTGTGAAGATGATGTTTTTTTAGGACCTTCTATGGTTTTTACAAACGTAATAAATCCAAGAAGTGCAATAAAAAGACAAAATGAATTTCAAGTAACAAATGTTAAAAGAGGCGCTAGTATTGGAGCTAATGCAACAATTGTTTGTGGTAACACAATAGGAGAATATGCTTTTGTAGGAGCTGGAGCAGTAGTAACGAAAAATGTGCTACCCTATGCGTTAGTGGTAGGGAATCCATCTCAACAAATTGGTTGGGTTAGTGAATTTGGACATCGTTTAATTTTTGATAAAAATGGAATTGCTGAGTGCGTTGAGTCAGGTGACAAGTATATAAAAAATAATGGATTAGTTGATAAAATGAACTAGAAAAATAGTCTTGATTATGAAATAGTTATTTTTTTGTAAAAAAAATTTTGTAAAAAATAAAAATATTTATATATTTGAGTTGTGGTTGAACAAACCACTTTCTTTTTCTTTTTCATAGCAATTTTTCCCACTCAATTTTTGAGTGGGTTTGTTTTTTATAAACACTTCATAAATTAAAAATCCGTATACAATTAAATATTCTAAGGTAATAAACCATAGATTCTCTTTCCATGGAGTATTGGCGTAAGCTTGATAACTTAAAATAACTACCAAACTCCAAATAATTGGAAAACGGTATTTTGTAAATACAGAAAGTATAATAAGAGTCGATAAGTACCATGGATGCATGGTTGTTGTTGTAAAATAATAGAAAGATAAACCAAATAACATGCAGGTTATTATTTGTTTCATTGAGTTGTTTTTCTTGTAAAAACTAATTAAGCTTAGAAAAACTATTGTTAAAGCTGGCATTATTTTACCGATAATAGCGATTTCATTATACCCTCTAAACAAATATCCTATTTCTCTAGCTAAGTAATAAATACTAGCATTAAATTCAAAATTTTTAAACCATAACCCTACAGATTTACTGTAGTTACTAATAAACGTAGAAGAAAAAAACGGAAGAAACAATAAACATATAGTTACAAAAATTACAAGATAGAATCCAATTAGTTTTTTTAAGCATTTAAAAATTGTTTCCTCTTTTTTTATAAATAATTGATAAAATATAGGTAGAAATAGCAGAGGGATTAACTTAACAGATATTGAAACAGCAAATAAGACACCAGCTAGTACCCAATTTTTTTGATTCAACTTATATAATCCCCAAACTAAAAAGAATAACATTACAGGTTCAAAATGTAAATTACCTGTTAGTTCAATTATAACAAATGGATTTAATAGGTATAAAAAAATATTAGATGCTGGTAATTGTAGTTTTTCTAACAGTTTTTTACCATAAAATAAAATACCAATATCAGCTAGGATTATAATTAATCGCATAACAATGACTGATCCTATGATGCTATTATTAGCAATCAATGAAGCAATAAAGAAGCATAGCTGGTTAATAGGAGGATAATTTGTATAATGGCTCCCATTCATTGCGCCCATACCATTATATAATTCTACAGCCTGGTTAATGGGGTAGTTTCTTTGTTCAATAAATGTTTCAGGTAATGATAAATATGGATTATAACCTTCTAAAAGCATTCGTCCATCCCATATAAATCGATAAAAATCTTGAGATAAATTTGGATCTGAAAATAAAAAAATGAATCTAAATAAAATAGAAATACAAACTAAAAAAGTAAAGTTTGTAATTCTACATCTGTATAAATAATAGGAGCAACTAAATAAACTAATCCATAAAAAAAGTAATGTGTAAAAAGATGTTCTTTCTAATAAATAAGCAAATAAAAAATATAAGATTATTGCAAAACCTGTTAAAATTATGTAATTATATTTTTTGTAATTCCACATTTATGCTTTAGAAAAAATTGATTTAAAAAACACATAACTGAAGCCAATAAATAGCATTAAGTGAAATGGAAATAAACCAAAATCACCACCCTGATCGCCAACTATAAAAGCGCTATACATACCAAAAGCAAAGTAAATAGCCAAAAGGCCTTCAATAATAACATTTGGTGAAATTTTTGCACGTATATATTTATTGTTTTTCCAATTGTCTTTAAGTGACTTAATATTGAATTTTGGTGTTCTTACAAATTCACTTTTTTTACCAAAATGACCTTCAAAAACAGCTATAGTATTATGTAAAGAAAATCCCATTGCAATAGAAAAGAATGAAAAGAATGCTCCGATATATTTTATAAAATTAAAAAACCCAGTTCCGTACGTTTTTTTGTACATATACCAGTAACATATAAAAAAAATAATAGTACTTACAACGAAAAAACTCATGACTAGAAAGTAAAGTCTTAAATGTCCATATTCGTTTTTTATATATAACATAGGAATACTTAAAACTGCAACCAAAAATATACAAGTAAACATTGAGCTATTTAATAAATGTAAAACTCCATGAACTTTAGTTTTAAAAGAAATGTTTTTACTCACAATGATCTTTTTTAACATCTTTTGAAAGTTTTCAGCTCCACCTTTATTCCATCTAAATTGTTGAGAACGAGCAGCACTAATAATAACTGGTAATTCAGCAGGAGTTTCAACATTTTCTAAATACTTAAATTTCCATTTTTTTAATTGAGCTCTATAACTCAAATCCAAATCTTCAGTTAAAGTATCTCCTTCCCAATTTCCAGCATCATAAATACATTCTTTACGCCATATACCAGCAGTACCATTAAAATTGATAAAATGCCCTTGACTATTTCTTCCAACTTGTTCTAGTGTAAAATGTGCATCTAAAGCAAACGCTTGAATTTTTGTTAAAGTAGAATAGTTTCTATTTATGTGTCCCCAGCGAGTTTGTACAACTCCTATTTCTGGATTTTTAAAAAAAGGAACTGTGTTCTCTAGCCAACAAGGTTTTGGTAAAAAATCGGCATCAAAAATAGCAATGAATTCTCCTTTTGCAATTTTTAACCCTTCTTTTAAAGCTCCAGCCTTAAAGCCAGATCTATTTTCTCTTCTAATATGTTGAATGTCTAGTCCTGATTCTTGAAGTTTCTTAATATGTTTCTCTGTAGAAATTACTGATTCATCTGTAGAATCATCTAAAACTTGTATTTCTAATTTTTCATTAGGATATTTAATTTTTGCAATATTATCTAACAAACGTTCCATTACGTATAACTCATTATATACAGGAAGCTGTATAGTGATAAAAGGAATTTCATTAGGATTGCTTAAATCAAGTTTAGGAGAGTCATCTTGCTTTTTTCTAGCTTTTAAATAATTAAAGAGTAAGTTTAATTGTGCTAACGCATACATTAAAATAAGAATCAATGATACTGTATATAATGTAATTATTGTGTATTGTAAAACCATTATTTAAAACTGTATTTAAATATCCAACCTAAAATTTTAAAGCCAGCTAATATACTGCCTTTTACTGTTCCAGAAACCTTAGAAATACCAATACGATTACGATATTTCATAGGAACTTCAACATACGTTAATTTTTGTTTTAATGCTTTTAATTGCATTTCTACTGTCCATCCATATGTTTTGTCTTCCATATTTAAGTTTAGTAGTTTTTCATATTTTATAGCTCTAAACGGACCAAGATCAGTAAAGTTTGCACCAAAAAAAAGTTTCATTAAAAAGGTTGCTAACCAATTGCCGAATATTTGTTGTGGAGTCATAGAACCTTGTTCACGTAGTCGCTTTACTCGTGATCCTATTACAAAATCAATATTATCATTTATAATTGGTGCAATAACTTCTGCAAGTTGTTCAGGATAATCAGAGTAGTCCCCATCAAGAAAAACAACAACTCCAGGTTTTTTTGTTTGATTAGCAATGTACTCCATTCCTTTTAAACAAGCATATCCATATCCTTTTCGATTTTCTAGTAATACTGTTGCGCCAGCATTTTTAGCATTTATTTCAGTGTTGTCTGTTGAGTTATTACTCACAACAATAATTTCATCTACTACAGAAGGGATGTCTTTAATGACATTAGCTATTGAATCCTGTTCATTATATGCAGGAATAATAACTTTTATTAGTTGATTCATCTTTTATTTTAAATCCGTCAAATTATTTTCTTCTTTAAATGAAGAAAAATCCGTCCATTCATTTACTTTTTTACCATTTCTAAACCTCACAGCTTTTACTAATTCCTTTTTTTTATAAACTAGGCAATACCCATGTTTTTTGTTGTTTTTAAGTTGGCATTTATGGTTTATAGTACCTTTTTTATCATAATATAACCACCATTTATTTTGTTTACCTCCTATAAAATGCCCTTCTTTTTCTTTTGATGAATTTTTACGGTAAAAGTACCAATACTTTACTGGAAAATTAGCTTTAAAGTGTCCTTGTTTTTTTAAAACACCATTTTTGTAATAAAACTTCCAAAAATCTACTTTTTTATTATTATTTAACCAGCCTTCTTCTTTTAAATTTCCATTATTATAGTAAACTTTAGAATATTTTTTTTGAGCATATAATATAGAAGTCAATGAAAAGAATATTATAAAAATGATAATTCTTTTTTTATATGACAGTAATGAAATACTCTTCCTTTTTTTAGAAGAATAAATAGCATGTAACCTTTTATTTCTCATTAACTAGTTTCATTAAATCAACATCATTACCTAATAAAACTTCTGTTGGGTTAATACGACCTTCTTCTGGGCCATTTTCTAGTTTTAAAACACCTCTAGGACATACTGCTGAACAAATACCACAACCTACGCAACTTGCTCTAACAATATTTTCTCCTTTTTGGGCATATGATCGTACATCAATTCCTTGTTCACAATACGTAGAACAATTACCACAAGAAATACATTGACCTCCATTGGTAGTAATTCTAAAACGAGATTTAAAACGTTGTACCAGTCCCATGTATGCCGCTAAAGGGCAACCAAAACGACACCAAACTCTGTTTCCGAAAATTGGATAAAACCCAGTTCCAATTACACCAGCAAACCAAGCTCCAATTAAAAAACTATAAGTATCTTTAATCCATTGAGATTTTATGCCTAAAAACGATTGTGTACCAGTAAAATAACAGTACAAAGTTACTATTGTCATAACTAAAGAAAATACTAAAACAGAATGAATTAACCAACGTTCAAGTTTCCAAGCATTCATACTTTTATTTGAATGTTGTCTATAAGGATCTCCTAAAGTTTCAGCTAAACCACCACAACCACAAACCCATGAACAGTACCATCTTTTTCCAAAGAAATATACCATTACAGGAACAATTACCAATGTAAGTAGTATTCCCCAAACTAAAATAAATATACCTATGGACCCGCTACTGGTTAAGCTATCTAAATTCCATTCAAAGAAAAAATCATAATCCAAAGGAAATGCATTTTTAAAATCATATCCAGGCATGTTAAGGCTAGTCATGATTTCAGGAATTAAAAAAGCAAATACAATTTGAAAAAATAAAACTGAAGTCGTTCTTATAATTTGATATTTATTATGTCTGTATTTTATATACATTCTTACAGCCATAACAAGCATAATAACACAATATAAGAAACCATATACAAACCATTGACTAGCTGGCCCACCATTAAGTGATTTACTAATCGGATCTAAAATATAAGTCCAATTAACCACATAATCTGGTAAGAAGTATAATAATAAATAGAATGATACAAGATATATAAGTACCAACCATGCTATCCAACCTTTATTAGTTGAAGAATCTAAGTAAATTCCGTTATTTTTAATTCCTTCATTTCCTAAAAGAATAAAATTAGGAAGTATAAATAAAAGTGCCCCTATAATACCTAATCCAAAAGTAAGTAGCCAAAGTAAGCCAGCATTATTTTTCATTAATCCTTTACCAGCTTTTTTTGCTAATTCATAACTTAAAGTATGTGGCTTTCCATATATTTTGAATTGATATTGTTCTCCTTTTTTTGCCCAGTTTTTTTCTGAATCATATTTTGAAATCAATTGATCATAATGATCATTAGAATTTTTATATGCATTTCTAACTCTACTAGAAAACTTAAAAATATTTAAATCTTCATTTGTAACAATAGCACTGCTAAGTTCTTTTTTTATGACTTCACTTTTATAACCTTTTTCGTTAATAAAAGAATTCAATTCCGATTCAGTTAAACTAAAAGAACCTGTAAAAATGGTTCCTGTAAAAATGGCTAGTCCTATTAAGAATAGTATTAATCCTATTTGTTTTATTGTTTTCATATTTTTAAGCTTTGCTAAAGATTCGTTTCCAGCTTTTCTTTTTTAGTTGAATGTTGGTGTTGTTTTCTTGATTGAATTTAGCTACAATTTCAGCTTCATGTAATTTGTAAAATTCAGGGTCGAAGTTAGCATCTGATAAATGTTCAAGAACGTATTCAATAGTTTGTTTTTCAGTTAAAACTCGATCAAAAAACTCATGTCTCATCCTAATTCCAAAGGTGTTAATACCAATAAACTCATTCGTTTTTTTGTTAAAATTTATATGAATACACTTCTTTCCACTTTCATGTTCCCAGTAAAAACGACTTTCATTTTTCTTAGGTTCAGCCCAAACCCAACCATAAGTTTGATATTCTATATCAATAAACTTGGCTGAATTAAACCAGTGTCCAGGTTTGTATTCTATGCGATTACCACAAATTGTTTGAGCAACAGTTTCTCCCATCATTCTTCCAGTATACCATACTGCTTCAATAGGACGTCTTTGCCCAATAGATTCATGTTGTTCGGCACAATCTCCAATAGCATATATATTTGAGATATTTGTTTCTAAAAAACGATTGACTTTTACTCCACGTCCAATTTCAATTTCAGAATCTTTTATAAAATCAACATTTGGAGAAACACCAGCAGTTAAACCAACAACATCACAAGGAATTTCTTCACCAGTTTCAGCAATAACAATAGAGGTAGCTTTGCCGTTTTGATCAGTTTTTATCTCTTTTAAATTAACACCTAAACGTAAATCTATATGATTATCAATAATTTCATTATTAATCATAGCAGATTCTTGTTTAGGTAAAACAGTATTCCAAAAACTAGTTTCACGAACAAGAAAAGTAACTGGAATGTTTCTGCTGTGAAGCATCTCTGCTAATTCAATACCAATTAACCCGCCACCTACAATAACTGCTCTTTTACATATTGCATTATCAGGAGCATATTTTTCTAATTTCTCTAGGTCTTGTTTATGGTACATTCCCATTACTCCTTTAGCATCTTGTCCTGGCCAACCAAACTTATTAGGTTTAGAGCCCGTAGCTATAATTAAAGTATCGTAATTAACGGTTTCACCACCCTTAAGTTCAATTTCATTTTTTGATGAATGAACTTTAGAAACGAACCCTTTTTTTAAATTGATATTGTTTTTTTTCCAAAACCAAGGTTCATAAGGCTGTGTGTGTTCAAACTTCATATGTCCCATGTAAACATACATTAGGGCTGTTCTTGAAAAAAAGAAATCTGTTTCTGAAGAAATGATAGTGATCTGTTTGTCGGATAGTTTTCTAATATGTCTAGCAGCAGTGACACCAGAAATACCATTACCAATAATTACAACGTGTTCCATAAATAAGTTGATTTGCAAATTAGGTCGCACTTAAAGTTAAGAACTTAATTTGAGTATTAAATTTAGAATCAGTATAAATAAAAGGTTAATGTAAGTAGGTTTTATTTTTATCGACCTAAGCTTTAATTAAAATAATTTATAATGAGAAATAGCACTAAGTATTTATTTTTTGCTTTGGTATTAATAGGTTTTCAATCTTTTGCACAAGAAGAAGAGGAGAATACAAAAAGCAATATTCAAACGTATACACCATCAAGATTATTAGATAAAGGACAATGGGATATTAAGTTTTTTAATAATTTATATACAGAAACAAAAGGTAATTTTAATGGCGTTACAGCTGATAAACCTAGAGAAAATTACTTTACTTCTACAGTAGAAGCCTTTACTGGTATTTCTGATAATAATAGAATAAATGTTGGAGCTATAGTAGAGTTCCGATCAAATACAATTAGTGGTCGTCAAGCTTTATCTGTTTTTAGTTTAGAAGATACAAATACAGATAGAAAAGGTATCACGTCAATTGCACCAGCTATAAAGTTTCAGCCACTTGAAAGTGTAGGTAATTTCTCTATTCAGTCTGCAATACATATTCCTTTAGTAAGTGATGAGTCTGATGCAAATGGAGTGTTTTTAGATCAAACAGCATGGACATTTCAAAATAGATTTTTTTATGATTACACATTTGATAGTGGAAAATGGCAAGTGTTTACAGAGTTAAATACTGAATATAATTTTGGAGAAGAAAAAAGTTTTGCAAACAACACTTTTTTATTGGTTCCAGGAGCTTTTTTAAGTTATTTCCCATCGGATGAATCTACTGTATTAGCCTTTGTTCAACATGCTCAACGCTTCGGTGATTTTACACAAAATTATACAGCTTTAGGTTTTGGAGGAAAATATCAATTATCTAAAACACTTAATTTAGAAGCATTGTATAGTAAGTTTGTTAGAGGAGAAAATACTGGATTAGGTCAGAGTTTTAATATTGGACTTAGAGCTTTGTTTTAATGGAAAAAATGTAAATTGGAGCTATGAAAAATAAATGGCTCATTTTAATAAGTGTTGTTTTTTTATATTGGTCTTGTGATGGCCAAACAAAAAAAATAAATGGAATTAGTTTTGTTGCATCCCCAAACAAAATTAATCAAGATAATATTATACCCATAAAAAAGGTGTCAGCGAATTATGTTACGTTGATGCCTTTTGGTTTTATTAAAGATTTGAATTCTCCTAAGATTACTTTTAATTCTTCAAGACAATGGTTTGGTGAAACTGAAAAAGGAATAGAGCAATATTCAACTGAATTTAGAAAAAATGATATTAAAGTAATGTTGAAGCCTCAGTTATGGGTCTGGAGAGGAGAATATACAGGATTTATAAGAATGAATTCAGAAGAAAACTGGAAGATTTTAGAGGCATCTTACTCAGAATTTATTTTAACGTATGCAAAATTAGCTCAAAAAATAAATGCAGAAATATTATGTATTGGTACGGAGTTAGAAAAATTTGTTGAAAATCGACCAGATTATTGGAGTAAATTAATTCTTAAAATCAGAGAAGTTTACAAAGGAAAACTCACATATGCCGCTAACTGGGATGAATTTAAGAGGGTGCCATTTTGGGGTGATGTAGATTTTATAGGGATTGATGCTTATTTTCCTTTAAGTACCAAAAAATCACCAACAATTCAAGATTTTATTGATGGATGGCAATCGCATAAAAATCAAATAATTAAAGTTAGGGAAAAGGTAAATAAGCCTGTTTTATTTACAGAATTTGGATACAGAAGTGTTCATTATACAGGTAAAGAACCATGGAATTCAGATAGGGTAGAAGGTAATGTAGATTTAAAAAATCAGAGTAATGCCTTAGAAGCAATTTATCAACAGTTTTGGAAAGAGAATTGGTTTGCCGGTGGTTTTTTATGGAAGTGGTTTCATGATCATACTAAAGTAGGAGGGATCAAAAACAATAGATTTACTCCACAAAATAAACCTGCTGAATTGATAATAAAAAAGGCGTATGAACAATAAAATAATATATTTTTTTTTAGTGTTGTTACTTTTGTCGTGTTCAAAAAATGAAATTACAACAGATACTTTACAAACATATATAACTCAAAAAAGTCATTTAGCAAAGGATGAAGTTATTGCTTGTGCTGCAAGTGATAAAAACAATACGGATGTTTCTTATATTTTTTATTATCCAATATTGGGAGCAACCAATATTCAGTATTTTGAAACCGAGAGTGTAAATTCAGATAAAAATGATTTTACCTTATATAACAAGGTCTCACTTGAAAAAGAGAATGTGTTTAATGGGTATTTACAAAGATTTGTTCGTGAAAGTAAAAATGAAGTTTGGAGTATAGTAACCTATGAATCTAATAATAAGCTACATATTTCAAATCCAATAAGGCTAAAAAATAGTTCAAAGCCTACTGAATGGTCTACTAGTGTTTCAATAGATACAAGTACCCCTTTAATGCCAAAGTTTTCTTGGGGAGACGGAAAAGTAAAAGAAAATGCTATTTATTTTCAAGTAGTAACAAATTCAGATAATGATTTATTATCTGGAACCTATACTTACGATAAATGGTTTCAATATTATAAAACAGGTAATGTGGTTTTAAATGTAACTAGAGATAATCCGCCAATTTTAATAAAAAATAAAGAATACCATTTTACAATGATGGGAGTGAGTGAAGATAATTGGGTAAACTTGGTTATTCAAAAGCAATTTATAGGGAAATAATGAAAAAATTGTACGCAGTTTTAATTGTTTTATTGTTTTCATTTTCAACCTTTTCTCAAAAGAAAATAGTTGTTGATGTAAAAGTAAAAGGAATTAAAAAAACTAAAAAAGAAACAGTTTTAAAACTGTTAGATACTAAGAGAGGTAATTTATTAGATTCTTTACAAATAGAAAAAGATATTATTCGTTTAAAAAGGTTACCTGCTGTTTCTCATGCATATTTTCAAGTTTTTCATTCTCATGAAAATTACTACAATGTTTTTATACATATTGAAGAAAATTTTACAATAATTCCTGAAGTAAATTTATGGACAACAACGAATAAAAGATTAGCATATAAATTAGGATTGTATGATTATAATTTTTTAGGTAGAAATATGACTCTAGGTGCCTTTTATCAACAAAATGGGTTTGATTCTTATGGGGTAAATTTTAAAGCATCTACATTGTTTTCAAAGCATTTTGGGTTAGCTGTAAACCATCAGAATTGGAGCAGTGAAGAGCCTTTGTATTTTGATGATAAATCTGCAAACTATAAATATCAAAATATTTCTTATGAAATTTTAGCTCTGTGTCAAATAGATTTTAAGAATAACATCCAGTTTGGAATAAATTTTTTTAAAGAAAGGTATAATTACTTGAGCGGTCATACAGCAAGTAATGTACCTCAAAAACTGAATATTAATAAAAAATTACTTAAGCTAGTTTATACTTATGATGATTTGGACTATTATTATCATTACATAGATGGTTTTAAAAGCCAGTTTTATGGTCAGTATGTTACTAGTAAAAATGCATATCAAGATGATTTTTTAGTAGCATGGAATGATTTATTTTACTTTAAACGAATTGGTGAAAAAGGAAACTGGGCTAATCGTTTACGAGTAGGGCTGTCATCGAATTTAAAAAGCCCTTTCGCTCCATTTGCATTAGATAATAATGTTAATTTGAGAGGTGTAGGTATTTTAGTAGATCGAGGTACTGGAAGTATAGTTTGGAATACAGAGTATAGATATACTCTTTTTGAAAAGAAATGGTTTGTATTACAAGGAAATGCATTTACTGATTTTGGTTCTTGGAGAGAGCCAGGAGGAGACCTAAGTGATTTCTACCAAAGTGAAAATATTAGAGTTTACTCAGGTATAGGCTTGCGATTTATTAATAAAAAAATATTCAATGCAGTTTTTAGAATAGATTATGGATTCGGATTAACTAAAAACGCATCTAAAGGAATTGTTTTTGGGATAGGTCAGTATTTTTAATAAATTTTTTCACCTTTTAAAAGCCATTTACTCCATTCTTTATTAAAAGTATGTATTTTTTCAGTAGTATTTTGTTGTTTGTTTACTACTTGGTTGCCTTGGTTTTTCCACTCAAAAATGCCTCCATAAAGATTATAAATGTTTGTATAACCTGTTTTTTTTAGTTTTTCAGCAATATCCTCTGATCTAATTCCCAATGAACAATAAACTATGATTTTCGTGTTTTTGTTAACGGGTAGTTTTTTTATAGTTTCTCTTATATTGAAATGATCATATCCAACACAGATAGCATTATTAATATGACTTACTTTATATTCTTTAGGCTCCCTAGAGTCAAGTAAAATAATTTGATCATTATTTTGAGTAGAGATAATAGATTGCTGTATTAATTTATTTAAATCGTTGCTTGTGATGTAAGGAATGTTTTCGGTATTAAACTTTTTTAACAATTCATTTAAGTTTTTCTGTGCATTAACAGAAAAAGCTAAAGAGAATAAAAAGATGTAAATTAAATTTTTCATTTTGAGTTGATATAAAACATAACTTTTTAAGTTACTGTGCCTTGACAGCTACTTCCAGCACCAGCTGTACATCCATAACAATGTTGATTTATAATAATATTTCTATCTTGAAGTAATTCTTCGTTATACTCTGAAATATGTTTTACTTTACTAGCTACTTTTAAATTCAACATTTGGTTAAAATCGCAGTCGTATAAATAACCTTCCCAGCTAATAGATAATGTATTGGTACACATTACATTTTCTACAGCCATTGGGTTATATGCTTCAACTAAAGCATGCATATAATCTTCATAATTTTCTGAAGCGATTAAATAATCTAAAAAACGACTTATAGGTAAATTAGTAATAGCAAATAAGCTATTAAAAGTTATAGAGAAATCATCAGATAAAGCTTTTTTAAAGTCTTTTTCCATCGAAGCTTGATCTCCAGGTAAAAAGGCCCCAGAAGGATTGTAAACAAGATCTAGTTTCAATCCTGTGTTTTCTATACCATAACCAACTGCATTTAACTCTTGTAAAGCCTTGATAGATTTATCAAAAACACCATCACCACGCTGTTTATCAGTTTTTCCACGAGTCCAATGTGGCATAGAGCTAACAACATGAACATTGTGTTTTTTGAAAAATTCAGGTAAATCGTAATACTTTTTATTGGCTCTTATAATTGTTAAGTTTGAACGAACAATAAAATCTTTAATTCCAGCCTTTGCAGCTTCTTCAACAAACCATCTAAAATTAGGATTCATTTCAGGAGCACCTCCAGTTAAATCTAATGTATGGGCGCCAGTAGTTTTAATGACTTTTAAGCATTGATGCATAGTTTCCTTTGTCATTATTTCTTTTCGATCAGGACCTGCATCAACATGACAATGAGCACACACCTGATTGCACATGTAGCCTAAATTAATTTGTAATACCTCTAACTTTTTAGGGCGAAGAGGAAATTGGTTTGTTTCTCTAATTTTTTTAGCAAAAGTTGGCAGTTCATCTTTAAAAATTCCATTTGATAAAATTTCTATTTGACGCTGTGTATTTGCTAAATCATTATTTCTTGCTAAAAGCGATTTTTTAGTCATACTTTAATATTGAGTAGGGGTGAACGCAGTTAAATATTATATAATAGCTATGTTCGAAGTAATTTTTTATAGAAATATTACATTTCTAATTTATTTACCTTATTCATCATTTGCACTCCATGCACTAAGGTAGCTCCACTTTTAATAGCAGCACCAACATGAATAGCCTCCATCATTTCTTCTTTGGTTACACCTCTTTGTAATCCATCTTTAGTATAAGCATCAATGCAATAAGGGCATTGTTCAGTATGAGCAACAGCTAAAGCAATCAAGCTTTTTTCACGTGCAGTTAAAGCTCCTTCTTCAAATACTTTTCCGTAATAATCAAAAAATTTAGTACCTAATTCTTCGTTCCACTCCGTTATTTTACCAAACTTTCTTAAGTCAGCTGGGTCGTAATATGTTTTAGACATTTGTTCAATTATTTTTTGGTTGAAAAGTAAAAATACAAATTGTTTTTGCAATTACTTTTGCTAGAGGTACTGCTATTTTCCATTTAAATTCCAATCATATTGTAAATGACTAATCTTGGCTTTGTTACTAATTTTAGTTTTTGAGTATTTGTTTAAAAAATCAATTAAGCTCCCATTTTTGGTAAAATCTCCTTCAAACCATTCAAAGATTTTAGATAAATGAATTTTCTTTTCAGATATTTTATTTCGCTTAGGGTCATTAATGAATTTTTCCATTAAATCTGTTGTTTTACTTTCGTAATTATCTTCAGTAAAGGCAAAGTTACCCAATTGAGGGCATGAGCCAGAAGCGCAATTCACTCCAACATGAATTTTTGGATCGTTAAATTGTTTACGTAATATTTTATGTTCAATATGATTTAAAGTATATGTTTTATTACCAACTTTAGCAAATTTTATATTCCAAGCATCTTTACCTTTCTTTTTAATTTTTAAAATACTTTTTAAAGGATAATTGTCTAAAATCAATTTAATAGTATAGGCATTATAAGCGTTTACCCAAAAAGCTTTGGTTTTATTAGCAGGCCAATTTTTTTTAGGAGAAGTTTTAGCTAAATAATCTAGATAGGTTTGTAGCTTAGCTTCATCTTTTTTGAATGCTTTGTAATTCACATTTCCTTTACTATCAACATGTGTTTTTAATAATGAATTAAAAACAGCTGTTTGACTAAATGAATTTATAAAAAAAGAAAGACTAAGGATTAAAAATATTTTTCGCATTTTACATATTGTTTTAAACTGGTGATTTAGACGGGTAATTAATTAATACATTACAAAAAATATTCCAGAATTATAAAACAAAAAAACCTTAACAAATAAATGTTAAGGTTTTGTACTGAAGGCGGGACTTGAACCCGCACGGACATTACAGTCCATTGGATTTTAAGTCCAACGTGTCTACCAATTCCACCACTTCAGCATAATACTATGCTATATGTTTTTTTTGACTACTTTTAAAATTAAGCCTCGCTAATTAAAGCGAGGCTTGGTACTGAAGGCGGGACTTGAACCCGCACGGACATTACAGTCCATTGGATTTTAAGTCCAACGTGTCTACCAATTCCACCACTTCAGCATAATCTCTTTTAAAAGGTTAAGAGCGAAAGACGGGATTTGAACCCGCGACCCCCACCTTGGCAAGGTGATGCTCTACCCCTGAGCTACTTTCGCGTAGTCAAAAATTATTTTAAAGAACGTGCATTACTCTGAATGCGGGTGCAAATATAACACCCTTTTTTGAATTACAAAAAAAGTTTTTAATTTTTTTTAATTAATTTTAAAAAGTATGGTGGTTCTATAAGAAAGAAATATCTTTGCAGAAATTTTTAAATAACAAGGTGAGTACTGTTTCAACAATACAAGATAAAACATCTATAAAGGTATTATTTTCTGATTTTAAACAGATTACTAAAGTAGGACTGTCTGTAAGTGTAGTTTTTACTTCAATTACAGGATATCTATTAGGTGCTGATAAAATTAATTATACTACTATATTACTTTTAGCTATCGGAGGTTTTTTTATGGTAGGAGCTTCAAATGCTTTTAATCAAATAATAGAAAAGGATATAGACGCGTTAATGCAGCGAACTAAAAATCGTCCATTACCTTCCAAAAGAATGTCTGTAACTACAGCAATGGTTATTGCAATATTATTTACAATTGCTGGAATTGCAATTTTATATGCAATAAATCCTAAATGTGCTTTATTTGGAGCGGTATCTATTTTTTTATATACAAGTGCCTACACTCCATTAAAAGCAATTACTCCTTTAGCAGTTTTTGTTGGTGCTATTCCAGGAGCAATTCCATTCATGTTAGGTTGGGTTGCTGCAACGGGACAGTTTGGTGTCGAAGCAGGATTTTTATTTATGATTCAGTTTTTTTGGCAATTTCCTCATTTTTGGGCAATAGGTTGGTTGCAATTTGAAGAGTATAATAAAGCAGGCTTGCATATGTTGCCAATGGATAAAAAAGACAAAGGTGCAGTAGTACAGATAATTTTTTATACTTGTGTAATGATTTTAATGTCTATAGCTCCTGTATTAAAAGTAACAGGAAACTTTTATATATACCCACTTACTGCTGTTATAATTTTACTATTAGGTATCTTAATGTTGTTTTATGGTATTAAATTATATAAGTCAGAAGAGAATATTGATGCAAGAAAATTAATGTTGGCAAGTGTTTTTTATATTACAATTGTGCCAATAATATATGTAGTAGATAAATTTTTACATTAATGAGTGAACAAACACAAACATTACAAGAAGAATTAAAAACAGCTAAAAGAAAATCTGCAAAACCAATGTTGTGGATTTCCATGATAAGTATGGTTATGTTTTTTGCAGGGTTAACAAGTGCTTATGTTGTTAGTATGAATCGTGAAGATTGGGTTACTTTTGATTTGCCTCAAGCGTTTTATATAAGTACTATTTTAATCATTTTAAGTAGTATTACACTGTTTTTATCACATAAAACTCTTAAAAAAGATAATTTAAAAGCCTCTTTTATGCTTTTATTGGTAACATTTATACTTGGTTTAGGTTTTATTTGGTATCAATATGTAGGGTTTAATCAACTAAAAGAAGTAGGGTTATATTTTACTGGACCAGAAAGTACAGTTTCTACATCTTTTATTATAGGAATTACATTTATGCACGTATTGCACCTGTTAGCAGGGGTTGTCGTGTTATTAGTCGTTATTTATAATCATTTTAAAAAGAAGTATTCATCTACTGATATGCTTGGGTTTGAACTAGGTGCAATCTTTTGGCACTTTGTAGATGTTTTGTGGATTTATCTATTTTTCTTTTTCTATTTTATTAAATGATGAGAAATGCTTAATTTTGGCGCACTGTTTTAACAAAAATTAACTAAATAGTATTTATGGAAGCAAATATTGCTGTAAATTCTGACAAAAAAGAAACCTGGAGCGGAGGTGGCGAAAAGCCATTTGGAGCTAGTTATGGTAAAATGATGATGTGGTTTTTCATCGTGTCTGATGCATTAACCTTTACTGGGTTTTTAGCTGCGTACGGTTTAACACGTTTTAAATTTATTGACTCATGGCCAATTGCCGATGAAGTTTTTACACACTTTCCTGGGTTACATGGGGTACATGCACCAATGTATTATGTAGCTTTAATGACCTTTATCTTAATTATATCATCAGTAACGATGGTATTAGCAGTTGATGCTGGTCATCAAATGAAAAAGAAAAAGGTAGCTTGGTATATGTTTGCAACTATAATTTTTGGAATTATTTTTGTAGGATCGCAAGCTTGGGAATGGAAAAACTTTATTAACGGTTCTTATGGAGCTGTTAAAACTACTGATAACCATATTTTACAGTTTGTAAAAGATGGTCATCAAATAGCTTTAGCAGATTTTGTACATAATGACAGGAAAGATGGTAGGGTTCAGCATGCGAAAGAAAATGGATTATGGTTTGAAAAAGAGGGAACAATTTCTGAATATTCTGTAGCACAAGTTCAGGAAGCATTTAAGAATAATCCTTCTTTACTAATAAGAACAGAAAAGATTAATCTTGAAACAAAGCAAAAAATCGTATTATCTAGAGAAGAAAGTTTAGCTCAATTAGCCAAAGCTAATATGGTGGTTGAAGGAGCTAATTTGCATGTAAATGAATATGGGAATCCTATTTTTGCAGATTTCTTTTTCTTTATTACAGGTTTTCATGGTTTTCACGTAGTTTCAGGTATATTAATAAACATTATTATTTTCTTTAATGTCGTATTAGGTACTTATGAAAGAAGAGGACATTATGAAATGGTTGAAAAAGTAGGTTTATATTGGCACTTTGTAGATTTAGTATGGGTATTTGTTTTCACATTCTTCTACTTAGTATAATTTTAAAGTATTAAAAAAATGGCAGGTCACGCACACGAATCAAATACAAAAAGAATTTGGATTGTTTTAGCAATCTTAACTATAGTAACAACAGTAGAAGTAGCTTTTGGTATTATTAAGCCAGATGCTTTACATTTACATGGTATAGGAACTAGTTGGTTAAACTGGATGTTTATCATTTTAACAATTGTAAAAGCATACTATATAGCATGGGCATTTATGCACTTAGAAGGTGAGAAAACATGGTTTAGACGATCTATAGTTTGGACAGCTACCTTTTTAATATGCTACCTTATAGCGTTAATATTAATTGAAGGAGGCTATTTATACGATACATTAGCACCATTAGTAAAATGGTAATTTTATAAAATTAAAAAAGAGGTGGTGTTTAACCACCTTTTTTTATCTCTAAAAAGAACGAACTGTTATGAGTAAAAAACAAAAGTTTATAGTATTGTTTGCACTTTTTATAGTGCCTTTATTATTTTATATATTCTTGTCACTTGGTATTAATAACTTTGCTAAACTACCAGTTTTAACAAAAAATGTAACAGATATATCTGCTATTACTAAAAAAGCTACATTTGATAGGAAAATATCAATTGTTACTTTTTTAGGTAGTGATATTCAATTAGCAAAAGGTGAGTTATTTAATTTAACTGAGAAAATATACAAACCATTTTATGGGTTTAAAGATTTTCAAATGATTGTTGTTGCTTTAAAAGGTACAGAACAAAAGGTTGAAAAACTTAAAAAAGAAATTGGAGCTTTTACAAATATGATAAAATGGAATTTTATTTTTGCCGATGAGGTTGAAATAAAGGTATTGTATGAAAGTTTTAATACGAATCAATCATTAGATTCTAATGTGCATACATCTAAAGCATTTATTATAGATAAAGATATCAGTTTAAGAGGAAGAGATGATGATAAAGATGCAGCAGGAGGAAAGTTATTTGGTTATAATATGAAATCTGTTAGTGAGTTAAATAATAAAATGAAAGATGATGTTAAAGTTGTTTTAGCTGAGTATCGTTTAGCTCTCAAAAAAAATAATGCCGATAGAGAAATTTAATAATTAAAAAATGAAAAAAAAGGATTATTCATATATAGGGATTTCGTTTATTATATTACTTTTTGGAATTTATGCGGTTCCAAAGATTGTAAAACATTTTCAAACTGCAGATTTGCATAAATTTAATAAAGTTCCATCTTTTGAATTTGTAAATCAAGAAAAGAAAACCATCACAAATGATGATTTCAAAGGAAAGGTTTATGTAGTAGAATTTTTCTTTGCTACTTGTCCTACCATTTGTCCAATTATGAATAGAAGAATGGTTGATATACAAAATGAATTTATGGGGAATCCTAATTTTGGAATTGCTTCATTTACTATTACTCCAGAAATTGACACTCCTAGAAAATTAAAAGATTATGCTGCAATACATGGAATAAATCATAAAAATTGGCATTTACTAACAGGTAAAGATGAGAGTATTGTGTATGATTTATCTAACGAAGGATTTAAATTATTTGTAGGTAAAGGGGAAGATAGTCATGGTGGTTTTGAACACTCAGGGTTATTTGCTTTAGTTGATAAAGATGGATATATTCGTTCAAGATACGATGAGCATGGAAATCCAATTATGTATTATCGAGCTTTAGATGAACACGGTTTTTCAAATCAAATACAAGAATTAAAACAAGATATTAAATTATTATTAAATGAGTAAGGTTAATAATTTAGAAGAAAAAAAATATAAAAGGTTAATTACAATAGTATCTGTGGTAATTCCTTTGGCAGTAGCAGCTTTATTTGGAATAAAAATCCCTAATGTAGAACCTTTGTCATTCTTACCTCCTATATATGCAAGTATAAATGGAATTACGGCTGTTTTACTGGTTGCTTCTATAGTTGCTATAAAAAAAGGAAATAAAAAGTTGCACGAACAATTAAATACAACTGCAATCATTTGCTCTGCACTTTTCCTAGTAATGTATGTAGCTTATCACATGACATCTAATTCTACTAAGTTTGGAGGAGAAGGAGTTATTAAATACCTGTATTTTTTTATTTTAATAACGCACATATTATTATCGATCGTTATTATACCATTTGTATTAATAACATTTATGAGAGCTAGATTAGGTAATTTTCCTGAACATAAAAAAATTGCAAAAATTACATTTCCATTATGGTTATATGTTGCGATAACTGGAGTAATAGTGTATTTAATGATTTCACCTTATTATGTATAAAAAGATATTAATTTCATTCTTAGTAATTATTTTTACAGGAAAGAAGTCATTTTCACAATGTGCTATGTGTAAGGCTGTTGTTGAAGGTGGTGATGTAAGTATGGCTGAAGGTGTTAATAATGGTATTACCTATTTAATGGTGTTTCCTTATATCTTAGTTGGGGTATTATTCTATTTTATTTATAGACATAGAAAAAAAAATAAAAATTAACACTTCAATAAGATTATTTTCTTGTAACATATTTTAATTTTAGTCGTCATATACGAGGAAGCTTTAAAAAATACTGTTCATAATCAAACATGTTGTGTTCGTTTTTTTTAGTTTTTTTAATTAATTAAATTATAGGTATTTGTTATTCAGGTATTTATTATTTCTTAATTAATTGGAATACCAATTGAATATAACTAATTGAACATAAAAAATAAACGTCTTGAAAACTAAAATTGTATTATTAATTACTTTATTATCAGCATTGGGAGGTTATTCTCAAAAGAAATGGACACTTAAAGAGTGTGTTAATTATGCATTAGAAAACAACATCACAATTAAGCAAAATAAATTAAATGTAAAACTTGCTGAAAAAGATGTTGACATAGCTAAAGGAAATTTTTTACCAGATTTAAATGGATCTTCAAGAGGAAATTTTTCATCAGGACTTTCTCAAGATAGAAATGGAATACTTCAGAATACTCAAAACTTTAACTCATCGTTTTCTTTATCAAGTGGAGGTACAATTTTTAATGGGTTTAGAAATATTAATTCTAAAAAACAAGCTGTACTTGGGGTTAAAGGAAATGAATTAGATTTAGCTAAAATTGAAAATGACATTTCATTAAATGTTGTAAATACATATTTAAATGTGTTATTTGCAAAAGAAAATTTGGCAGTAGCGGTTGTTCAAGCTGAAATTAGTAAAAAACAAATAGCAAGGGCAAAGGCTCAATTTGATGCAGGTGCAATTCCTAAAGGTGATTTGTTAAATGTACAATCAACGGCATCAAATGATGCGCAAAACGTTGTTTTACAAGAAAACACATTGAATTTAGCATTGCTTAGACTTGCTCAGTTACTTCAAATATCATCAGATAACTTTGATGTTGAAAAAATTAATATTGACTCACCATCTCTTAGTTTATTATATAATTCTTCAAATGCAGTTTATGAAAAAGCATTGACTAATAGACCAGAAATTGAAAGAGCTAAATTAAATGTAGAAAATTCTTTAATAAGTTTACAATTAGCTAAAGGCGCGTACTTACCTACTTTAACTTATTCATTAGGTGTTAGTAGTTCATTTTTTCACCAGTTTAATAATTTAATCCGTCCTAATGATTACTTTTTAAGACAAATAAACGATAGAATTAGTTATAGCGCTGGTTTATCACTTAATATTCCAATATTTAATCGTTTTCAAACAAAAAATAGAGTAGCTAAATCTGTTATCAATAAAGAGATTTCAGAAATAGCATTAGAAAGTCAGAAGTTGCAATTACAACAAGAGATAGAAAAATCTTATTTAGATGCTAAAGCAGCAGCAAAAACATATGAAGCAGCTAATATATCTTTAGAAGCACAGAATGAAGCTTTTAAAAACGCACAAGTAAGTTACGATTATGGTTCTATGACACAGTTTGATTTTGATCAAGTAAGAAATAGATTAGTAAATGCCGAAGGAGCCATGATAAGAGCTAAATACGATTATGTATTTAAAACAAAAGTGTTAAAATTTTATTTTGGAGAATCAATTCTAGATTAATATCAGGGGATAATTTATTATTGATATAGAACCTTACCAATTTGGTAAGGTTTTTCATTATAATGTATCTTTGTTGAAAATATTTTTTTATCGTGTCAATAATCTTAAACATAGAAACAGCAACAAAAAATTGCTCAGTTAGTATAGCAAAAAACGGAGATGTTTTAGCAAGTAAAGAATTAAATAATGGAAATTATTCTCATGCTGAAAAATTACACCCCTTTATTCAAGATGTTTTAAATGAGGCTTCAATAAGTATAGATGAAATAGATGCTGTAGCAGTAAGTAAAGGCCCGGGGTCATATACTGGGTTAAGAATTGGAGTTTCTGCTACTAAAGGTTTATGTTTTTCTTTTGATGTACCACTTATTGCAGTAGATACATTAAAATCTCTTTCTATGAATGCTAATATAGATGAAGGCTTAATTGTACCCATGATTGATGCAAGAAGAATGGAAGTATATTCTGCTATTTATGATAAAAATTACAATCAAGTACGTGAAATAAGGGCTGAAATTATTGATGAAAATTCATTCGAAGAATTGTTAACAGACAATAAAGTTTATTTTTTAGGAGACGGTTCAGAAAAATGTAAAAATATCATAACTCATAGAAATGCAATTTTTATTGATGAAAAGTTCCCTTCAGCAAAAGAAATGGCACTATTGAGTTTTGAAAAGCATAAAAAAAACGACATCGAAGATGTCGCTTATTTTGAACCTTTTTATTTAAAAGATTTTGTTGCCATACCAGAAAAAAAGCGTTAATCTTTTTTCTGTATCTCAACAGCATGTGGGTATGGTATCTCTATACCTGCTTTATCTAATGCGATTTTAACGTTTTCAGTAGTTTCAAAATATACATCCCAATAATCAGCTGTGTTAGCCCATGGACGCACAGCAAAGTTAACTGAGCTATCAGCTAATTCAGATACATTTACCGTAGGAGCAGGATCTTTTAATGTTTTTGGATTTGAAATTAACACGTCCATTAAAATATCTTTTGTCTTTTTAATGTCTGCATCATAAGAAACACCAAAAGTTAAATCAACACGAAGTTTTCCCTCAGCTGTATAATTTATGATATTTCCGTTTGATAATGAACCGTTAGGTATAATAGCTAATTTATTACCTGGAGTATTAATGTGAGTTGTAAAAATTTGAATTTCTTTTACAACACCAACAATTCCTTGAGCTTCTATTAAGTCACCAACCTTAAATGGCCTAAAAATCATTATTAAGGCACCACCAGCAAAATTAGATAAAGATCCTTGTAAAGCTAAACCAATCGCTAAACCAGCCGCACCAATAATTGCTGCAAATGATGTTGTTGCTACTCCTAACTTTGAAATAACTGTAACAAAAAGTAAAGCTTTTAAAGCCCAACTAAATAAGTCGCCTAAAAATTTTTGAAGCGTTATGTCAACATCTTGCTTCTTCATTATTTTTTTACTCCCTTTTACAATTAGTTTTATAGCAAAAAGTCCAACAATTAAGATTGCTAGTGCTGTTAAAAGTTTCGGAGTGTAGTTAATTAACAGTTCTTTAAATTTTTCAGTATACTGTTCCATTTTCTTTAATAAATTTAATAATTAAGTTTAAATAATATTTATTGAATAGTAGTAGTTAGGTAATATTCAAAATTTAGATAAATATGCTTAAAAGAGCAATTAAAGCTGGTATTGATTGTATAAAAAATATTTTTGATTTTTTAGTAGAATATGCTCCATAAACTCCAGCAATAAAAACACAAATTATAAAATAAATAGCGACGTCTGTTTTCTGAGAAACTATAGACCATATTAAACCACCAGCAAGAAAACCATTGTATAAACCTTGATTTGCTGCTAAAACTTTAGTTTCTTCTGCAAACTCTTTGTTTTTTAAACCGAAAGCCTTTATACCTTTAGGTTTTGTCCATAATACCATTTCTAGTATTACTATGTAAATATGAATTACGGCGATAAAGCCAACTAAGAAGAGTGATAAATAGTTCATTTTTAATTGTTTTTAATTTAAAATAGTTGCTTTTTTTATTTTCAGGAAGAAAACCTTGTAAGTACTGCTTATACAAACATACATAAAGCATTTGTTATTTTGTTACGTTTTTTAAAAATTGAGATATTACTTTGAGTTGTATTTCTATATAATATTTGTCAGAGAAATATTATGAGCTTACTTATTTATGAAGTCAAATAGCTAGATTAAATTCTTCGTAACAAAAAAATGCGACCTTGTAAATACAAAATCGCACCAATAGTAGTTAGTATTTATGTAGTTACTTTACTTCAAAAGTAACTTTTAAGTTTACTCTAAATTCACTTACTTCATCATCATTTACCACAACACTTTGAGATTGTACAAAAGCAGATTTAATGTTTTTAACAGATTTAGAAGCCTGTTTAATTGCTTTTCTTGTTGCTTCTTCCCAACTTTTGTCAGAGTTAGCTAAAATCTCAATAACTTTCATTACAGCCATAATAATTTTTTTTATGATTAATACTTACTTGTAAAAGTACAAAAAATAGGGAAAAAGACCTAATGTTAATTTAATGTTACGTAATTGTTGTTTAAGTGTAAAATTATATATATATTTGTAATGTTAGTGTTAATGATTAAAATGATAGACATGAAAAAAATAATTATTTTAGCTTGTATCTTAGCTGTTTCAGTATTACAAGCACAGGTAGGACCTAAGTTTGAGAAAGCAGGAGATTTAGTTAAAGCTACTTATTTTTATAAAGATGGAAAGGTTAAAGAACAAGGTTTTTTTTAAAGATAAGAAATTAACTGGCACTTGGATTACTTTTAGTAAAGAAGGTAATAAAACTGCAATAGCTCACTATAAAGCTGGTAAAAAAGTTGGAAAGTGGTTTATGTGGCAAAAGGATGGATTAAAAGAGATTGATTATGAAAACAATGCAATAGCTAGTGTTCAGAATTGGAAAGATGATACTAAGATTGCAGTTAAATAGCACTTAATTTATTTCAAATAGATAAAAAATCCGAGTATATATGTACTCGGATTTTTATTTTCTACCAAAATCAGCTGGAATTTCTCCCCATGCTTTCGTTTCCCATTTTAAAATAGTTACTTCTACAGGGTTTTTATGTAACCAACTTTCTGCTCGTTTTATTAACTCTAAAATATCTTTATTGGTATTATTAAATTGAACGTTTGTTTTACATTGTTTTTTTTTAATCCAACCAATAGCAATTTTTGAATCTGAATAAATAGGAATATTTTTTATTTTTTTATTTTTTAGTAAAGCTATTCCATGAACTAATGCTAAAAACTCACCAATATTATTTGTGCCGTTTTTAAAAGGCCCCATTTTAAAAATTTCTTTTTTATTATGTGTCAAAACACCTCTGTATTCCATTATACCTGGGTTTCCTGCACACGCAGCATCTACCGAAATACTTTCTAAAATAGGTGTTCCATATTTCTCTTTCTCACTGTTTGATAAAACTTTTTTCTTGGTGTTTAAACCTTTGTAGTCACTATAGCTTTTTTTAAATGCTATTTCAGCTTCTTTTTTATCTATAAAAGCTTTGTATTGTGCACCGTCGTATGAATGGATTTGCTTCTTACATTCTGACCAAGAAGAAAAAATCCCAGTTTTCTTGCCTTTCCAAACAACATAATATTTTTTTTTACCCATTTTTTAAAATTACGCTTTCAATTACCTTTGGGAAGTGCTCATATTCTAAAATATGAACTTTTTTTGCTATAGATTCAGGTGTATCTTTACTATTTAACTCTGTTTTTGCTTGAAAAATGATAGCTCCTTCATCATAATTTTCATTTACATAATGAATTGTGATACCAGTTTCAGAATCATTATTTTTTTTGACAGCTTTATGAACATTCATGCCATACATTCCTTTTCCACCATATTTAGGAAGTAAAGCAGGATGTATATTTATTATTTTATTAGGAAAAGCTTCTACAATTTTAGAAGGTATTTTTCTTAAAAAACCTGCCAAAACAATAATGTCAGCTTCAACCTGTAAAAAATTCAGCACAGTGTCATCTTTTGTAAAGCTCTCTTTATCAAACAATGAAGCGTCGGTATCAAGCCGTTCACAACGTTCAAAAACTTTGGCATGTTCATTGTTAGAAAGCACATGAGTAACTACTGCATGTTTAGAAGTTTGAAAATATTTAATAATGTTTTCGGCGTTGGTACCAGATCCAGAAGCAAAAATTACGATACGTTTCATACTGATTAAGTTGTATTGTTACTGCAAAAAAAAGAATAATTATTAACAATGATGAGCTATATAATAAAAGATTCAAGTATTTTTTTTATTTTAGACATCACATTATTTGGACAAAAATTAGAATTAAAACTTAAGATTTGTATTTTTGCCCCGATTTTAAATTTTAAAACTTATAAAATTATGTCAGACATTGCATCAAGAGTAAAAGCAATTATCGTAGATAAATTAGGAGTAGACGATAACGAAGTAACTAACGAAGCAAGCTTCACAAACGATTTAGGAGCAGATTCATTAGATACTGTTGAGTTAATTATGGAATTCGAAAAAGAATTTGATATTCAAATTCCAGATGATCAAGCTGAGAACATCGGAACAGTAGGTCAAGCGGTTAGCTATATAGAAGACGCAAAAAAATAAGAATTATATGCAATTAAAGCGAGTTGTAGTAACTGGACTTGGCGCATTAACGCCAATAGGAAACAATAAAAATGAGTATTGGAATAGCTTAGTTAACGGAGTTAGCGGAGCAGCACCTATAACGTATTTTGATGCTGCCAAGTTCAAAACTCGTTTTGCATGTGAGTTAAAGAATTTTACGGTGACTGACTTCATGAATAGGAAAGATGCTCGTAAAATGGATAGATTTACACAATATGCAATGGTAGCTTCAGATGAAGCCATAGCTGATGCAAAGTTAAATCTAGATGACGTTAATAAGTTAAGAGTTGGCGTTATATGGGGAGCAGGAATAGGTGGTTTAGAAACTTTTCAGAACGAAGCATTTAATTATGCTAAAGGTGATGGAACTCCTAAATTCAATCCATTCTTTATCCCAAAAATGATTGCAGATATCGCTCCAGGAAATATATCTATTAAAAATGGATTTATGGGGCCTAATTATACAACAGTATCTGCATGTGCATCATCAGCTAATGCTATGATTGATGCGTTAAATTACATAAGACTTGGACATTGTGATGTTATTGTTACTGGTGGTAGTGAAGCCGCGGTAACTATTGCAGGAATGGGAGGTTTTAATGCAATGCATGCTTTATCAACAAGAAATGAAACTCCAGAATCTGCATCAAGACCTTTTGATGCTGAACGTGATGGTTTTGTTTTAGGTGAAGGAGCTGGTGCTATTATTTTAGAAGAGTATGAACACGCGAAAGCTAGAGGTGCAAAAATTTACGCTGAAGTTGTAGGTGGTGGTTTATCTTCTGATGCACATCATATGACAGCACCACATCCTGAAGGTATTGGTGTAATTGCTGTAATGAAAAATTGCCTTGAAAATGCAGGTTTAAAACCTGAAGATGTAGATCATATAAACACTCACGGTACTTCTACTCCGTTGGGTGATGTAGCTGAATTAAAGGCTATTTCTGAAGTATTTGGAGATCATGCTAAAAACATTAACATTAATTCAACAAAATCTATGACTGGTCACTTGTTAGGTGCTGCTGGTGCTATTGAAGCTATAGCTTCAATTTTAGCTATGGAGCATGGAGTTATTCCTCCTACAATTAACCATAATAATGTAGATGAGAATATTAATTCAGAGTTAAACTTAACTTTGAATAAGGCTCAAAAAAGAGATGTTAAAGTAGCAATGAGTAATACTTTTGGATTTGGAGGGCATAATGCTTGTGTTGTTTTCAAAAAACTAGATTAATCTCATATGAATTTTCTTCGTAGAATAGTTAAACCCCAGAATAAAGAGGATGAAGACTTTTACTACGAATTAAAAGAACTGCTTAATTTTAAACCTATAAAGTTATCGCATTATAAAAAAGCGTTTACTCATAGGTCTTTAAAAATGGTAGATAAGAAAGGTAATCCTATAAATTATGAGCGTCTTGAATTTTTAGGAGATGCTATTTTAGGTACAGTTATAGCTTCTTATTTATATAAGAAAGTACCTAAAGGTGATGAAGGTTACCTTACTCAAATGAGATCGAAAGTTGTTAGTAGAGAACATCTAAACACATTAGGTAAAGATTTAGACCTTATTAGATTCGTAAAAAGTAATATTGCTAATAATCAAGTTAGTAATAATATTCATGGAAATATTTTTGAAGCATTAATTGGTGCCATATACCTTGATAGAGGATATAATTACTGCGATCAATTCATCTATGAGCAGGTAATATTACCTTATGTAGATATTGAAAGGTTAGAAGGTAAAATATCTAGCTATAAAGGTTATATAATAGAATGGTGTCAAAAAAATAAAAAGAAATATAGTTTTGACTCTTACGAAGATACAGGTAATCAAAGTAAAAAACATTTTAGTGTTAGGATAAGTATCGATGGAGTAATGGTTGCTAAAGGAAGGGCTACTTCAAAGAAAAAAGCTGAAGAAATTGCAGCTAAGAGAGTATATTATACCATGCAAGATAAAATGTAAAGTGCTTAACTTTTCAACGAAAAGCTTTTCGTTAATTTCACATTGTAATATAGATACATTTACTAACTTAGCAAAAAACTAATCGGTGTTTTATGCCTGTTTATGAGCTGGATTTTAATGACTTTGATACTAATGAGTATATATTAATTGGAATCCATACTACTTTAAATGATTATAAATTAGCATATCTTTTAAATGGTATTTTAAATAGCTTATTTAAAAAAGCGAATTATTGCCTTGATATTAAAAGTAAAATTGATGTGAAAATATCATTTTCTGTATATGAATATTTAAACTTAAAGTCAGATCATAATTGGTTTTTAATAAATAATGTAAGTAAACATAAAATAAAATCAGAAGAAATAGGACTGTTTACAGAAAATACTGTGACAAATTACCTTGTTCCTGAAAAGAAAAAAGTTGATTATTTTATAAAAATAGAGGGGGATTTTGAATGCACGTTTATAGAAAATGCTATAAACAAAATAAAGCAAATACCTCAAGTAATAACATCATATCAAATAGAAGTTGATACGTTAAAATCTAAAGATTTTTTAATTTTTTAGCATATGCCACATAACAAAAAAACCAAAATTGTAGCAACCTTAGGACCAGCAACAAATACTAAAGAAATTTTAGCAGAAATGGCTGAAAAGGGTGTGAATGTATTTAGAGTAAATTTTTCACATGCAGATTATGATACAGTAAAAGAGCGCATTAGACAAATTAGAGAAATTAACGAAGAAAGAGGGTATAATGTAGCCATATTAGCTGATTTACAAGGCCCAAAACTTCGTGTTGGTATAATGGAGGAAGGAGTAGAGGTAAAGGCAGGAGATACTTTTACGTTTACAACTGAAGAATGTATAGGTACACAAGAAAAGGCTTATATGACATATCAACGTTTTCCTAAAGATGTTAAAGAAGGTGAACAAATTTTAGTGGATGATGGAAAATTGTTGTTCGAAGTAGTTTCAACAGATAAAAACAAAAGTGTAGAAACTAAAGTAATTGTTGGTGGACCTTTGAAATCTAAAAAAGGAGTTAATTTACCAAATACAAAAATATCTTTACCAGCTCTTACTGAAAAAGATAAAAAAGATGTTGTTTTTGCTTTAGATCAAGAAGTTGACTGGGTAGCACTTTCTTTTGTTAGAACACCTGAAGATTTAAGAATTTTACGCGATTTAATAAAGCAAAAATCTCGTTATAGAGTTCCTGTAATAGCTAAAATAGAAAAACCAGAAGCTGTTGAAAATATCGATGCTTTGATACCTTACTGTGACGGACTTATGGTTGCGCGTGGTGATTTAGGGGTTGAAGTTCCAATGCAAGATGTACCATTGATTCAAAAAAGCTTGGTAAGAAGAGCTAAGCAAGCAAGAATACCAGTTATTATTGCTACTCAGATGATGGAAACTATGATAGATAACTCTGTTCCTACAAGAGCAGAGGTTAATGATGTTGCAAATTCTATTATGGACGGTGCGGATGCAGTAATGCTTTCAGGAGAAACTTCTGTAGGAAAACACCCTATAAGAGTTATTCAAAAAATGAGTGAAATTATAAAAAGTGTTGAATTTTCTGATCTTATTGAAGTTCCACAAGCTCCACCACATATTAGAACAAATCGTTTTATTACAAAATCGGTATGTCATCATGCGGCTTTAATGGCTGATGATATAAAAGCTTCAGCAATAACTACATTAACAAATAGCGGGTATACTGCTTTTCAAATTTCTGCATGGAGACCAAAATCTCATGTGTTAGCGTTTTCATCTGAAAAAAGAATTTTAGGAAAGTTGAATCTTTTATGGGGTGTTAGGGCTTATCATTACGATAGAAATTTAAGTACTGATGATACCGTAGAAGATATTAATGAAATAGCTAAAGAGAAAGGATTTGTTAAAGCAGGTGACTTTATGATTAATTTATCATCTATGCCTGTAAAAGCAAAAGGAATGGTAAACACATTACGTGTTTCGCAAATTGATTAATAGAATATAGAATTTCATAGTACAAATACATAAAATGGCTTGATAAATTTAAATTTATCAAGCCATTTTATGTATTACAACTTTATTTTTTTAGAAGTAATAATAGCATCATTTGTAACAAAGGGCATTGGCATCATAGTTTCATTCCTGGGCTTTAAATTAAACTTAGGGTTTGATAGCAAATCATAGGAAACTTCGTTTAAAATAATAGCAGGTTTTGAATCTTTTTCTAATGTTAAAGAGATTGATAATTCTTTATCTGAATTTGCCATTTGATATATTAAAAGTGTTCCTTTATTAGCCTTAAAAGACTTTCCTTGATTATATAAAACACCGTTTATGCAAAAGCTATAAATAGAAATAGGAGCTGTATTGTACAATTCATATTTATTAATTTTTCTTGAAGGAAATATGGTAAAACTTATTTCTCTTTTTTCATTTATAATAGTATCAATATCTATTTCAATTTTTGATATAGGGATATTCTTATTCTCAGTTTTCTTATAGTGTGTATAACGTGTGTTATATTTACTTTTTCCTTCAGATTCAGGAATGTTTCCTTCAGTATAGTCTAAATTGAAAATTTGGGATACATAACTATCAAACACAGTGTTATATGTAGCCCAATACGAAGTATTATTGTCTGAATTTTGAATAAAAACTAAACTATTAGGTTTCTTTTTATCAATTGAAAATCCATTATTAACTGTAGCAATAAAAAAAAGAATAATAGCAGTAAGACCACTTAAAAATTGGAGTATACTTTTTTTCTTTGTTTGAATAAATATTGGAAGTAAGAAACCAAATACTAATGTTATTAATATTGAAGCAATAAATAGCATTTTTAAGCCTAAACCAACAGGGAATAATTGAACCATTGGTATAATTATATATATTGTAGGTATGGATATAATTGCAAAAAGAATTGTTTTAGATTCTTTACGAACATTCATAAAAACCAAAATACTTAGTATTAAAATAGAAGCATATACAGGAATAATTAAAAAGGCAGCACCTTGTAAGTTTTGAAATATGAAAATATTTATAATTAAGCCTACTACTATTGGAGCAATTAATAAATCTATAGCCTTTTCATTTTTAAAATAACTATATATTTTGAAAAGTATCCATAAAGTTAAAAAACTAAATGCTCCTATGTATTGATATCCATTATAGGTAAACCCATGTAGCATATCATTATATTGAGGGTTTATAAACACTAATAATTTCCATAATAAGACACTAGCTACACTAGAAATAATTAAAGCTAATAAAAAGGGTATAAAGCCTTTCAAAGTGCCCTTATACGTTATTTTTTTACGATTAACTCCAATAATAAATACACCAACGAAAAGTAAGCAAGCAAAAATAAGCATTGGAAGAATCCATGAAAAAGGATATGATAACATTTTGATTAAAGGAAAATTGACAAAAACAAAATCTTCATTACTATCTAAAAGTGTTAAATCAATATTTGAAAAATGATTAAGTGAACTTGTAAAATAATCTGCTTGATGTAAAAGACTTTCTTTGTTTAATCGTTCGTAAGAATCTTGCTCAGTATGATAATCAAAATGATCATCAATAAAAGCAAAGTTAAAACCATTGATATTTCCATTTTCTCTAAAAACAGTTAGATCAGTATCATTAGGTAATTTTTTATAAACACTATACATTAATGAGTTTGCAGCTGGGTAATTGGGATTTGATTTTATGAATTCAGATAAAAGGTTCTTGTTTTTACCATTTGTTTCCATTAACATATAGCTAGAACCTCCACTACCTCTAGCTTCGAAATTCAATACTAATCCAATATCTTTGGACCAAGGATGATTTTCAACAAATGCTTGTGCTCCTAATAAACCTAGCTCTTCAGCATCAGAAAATAAAATAATAATATCATTCTTTACTTTCACTTTTTTTGCTAAAAAAGCTCTAACTCCTTCTAATATTGTTACTACACCAGATCCAGCATCGCTTGCTCCAATTGATGAGTGAGGATTAGAATCATAGTGAGTTAATAATAATAAAGCTTTACCATTTTCTGAACCTTTAATCCTGGTTATTATATTTTCAGTAGTGGTACTAGCTTTCCACTTTTTATTTATAGCAGTTTGACTTTGAATTTCTGAACTTAAGCCAAGTTTTTTTAATTCATTTATAATATAATTCTGAACCTCTTTATGTTCATTACTTCCTGTATAATGTGGCCTCTTAGAAATGTTTTTTAAATGATATAATGCATTATCTAACGAAAACTTAGTTTTATCTGTGGTTACTTTTGATGACACTGTTGGAATACTATCATTAAAAGCCCAAAAAATAGTGAATGCTATTATTAAAATAGCCCAAAATTTATTTGTTGATCTCATAGAGGATTTTTATGTTATAAATTTAGTTAAATAATACCTTTTCTAGAAATAAACGTAAGTTATTAAAAATCAGTATATTTAGTAAATTTAAATAACTATTATGGGGATAATTAACTTTCAAGGGAAACGAACTAACGCTGAAAAAAAAGAAACTGAACCAATTTTGGTTTCAGATTACATGACAACTACAATTATTTCATTTAAAGAATCTGAGCCAATTGAAAACGTAATACAAACCTTAATTGAGAATAAAATATCTGGTGGTCCTGTTGTAAATGAAAATAATGAACTAATAGGAATTATTTCGGAGGGAGATTGTATGAAACAAATATCTGAAAGTAGGTATTATAATTTACCAATGGATAAAAATAATACTGTAGGTAAGGCAATGATTAAAGAAGTAGAAACAATTGATGGTAATATGAATGTTTTTGATGCAGTTAATAAATTTTTAGAGTCTAAACGTAGAAGGTTCCCTATTGTTGAAAATGAAAAATTGGTAGGACAAATAAGTCAGAAAGATATATTAAAAGCGGCGATGAAACTTAAAGGAAATACCTGGAAGTAACTAGGATGTTTTTGAAACTTTTTCTTTTGGTAAATCAGTAATAATTAATTTTTGTTTCTGATTACTGATAAGTGCTGCAATTTTTGAATAAGAATAACCAGGTATTGGTTTATCTAAATTTTTCCATTCAGCTATTCCAGCTACAGTTATTTCTTCGCCTAATTCAATGATAGCCTCTGTGTAACGTAATGTTTTATTAAAACCAAAGAGTCCAGTACTTTCAATATCATATTGTTTTAATATAGATTCAAACTTAGGAGAAGCGTCATTAAAGGTTCCAGAAGTTACTTTTTTGTCAACAACTAAATAGCTTTTATAGTTTTTTGGATTTTGTGTAGGGTTAATCATAATTAAATCGCTATCTTTTTCTATAAAAAATGATTGAATTTTTTCTTCATAAACTAAAGTTTCCCAACTAGAACCTTCATCATCTCCTTTGTCTTGCTCAATTTTTATAGTATAAAAAACACAATTTCTTTTGCTATATGGGGCAATAAGTGGTTCTTCTATAGCTTGGGCTTTACCAGTTGTTTTAGTTAATCGATTGGTCTGTATATTGCCAATTCTTGTAAAGGGTATTTTTTTTAGTGTTCTTATTATTATTTGTTTTTTACTGTAATAAATAAACAAGAAAACTATTATGGCAAATGAAAGAATTATTAAGATAATCATAGGTGAGCTTCCTAATAAAGGCATAAAGAATAATTTAAATTTATTAATAATAAGTTGAATTTGTAAAATACGGTTTTCAGTTATTCTTGTTTAACTAACAAAAACCATTCGTTTTCTAACTCTAAATAACCTTGATCATATACATAAAAATAAATACTTCCTTTTTTTGTAGTATATATAGAGGTGATAAATTTGAATTCAAAACCTTTATCAAATAATTTTCGTCTAGTTGTTTTTGTTTTTCCTGAAGTATTAAGTTCAGAAAGAATTTTATAGTTTTTTCGTAACCGGTTGTTGGTATTTCGAATTAGATTTTTACTTTCTTTATTTACTTTGTTGTTATATGCATTTCTACAATAATCAGAACAAAACTTTTTATCAATTCGTCCAATTACTTTTTCATTACACTCTAAACATTTTTTTGAACTCATTTTTAATTGTTTGAAAACAAATATATTAAGGCATCTATATACCTGATGGGACAAGACATCACTTTGTTTAAATTAATAATATAAATATATTGAAAACTTAGGAGAGCCAGAAAATCTCCTAAGTTTATTGACAGTTAGTAATATGGTATTATCTAATGTGATGATAAAGGAACCAACGTGCACGGTATATGTATTTATACTTTTGCTGTCAATACTTTTTGAGATAACCTATATATATAGGTTATCTCATTTTTAATAGAAATTTTAAACTTGAATTAACTTGAAGAAGCCTTCGAGTTTTAAATTTCTTGCTTCACAAATCTTGGTTAGAGTCCTTAAAGGCATTCTATAACCGTTAACTTGTAGTATTTTTCTAACTGTTTTCTCATCAATATTATGGTCTAAAGCAAAGTTTCTATTTGACTTACTTGGTTTAACCCATTCTTTAGCGATGTAATTACAAACCTTTTTATCTACGTCCATATAACAAATCAATGTATTGTTATAAAAAATAACGCGGACGAAAGGACGCAAAAGAAATAATTTTTATACTTTTATCAAATATTAATTTAAAAATATTTGATTATGATGGAAACGATATTACTTTTAGTGGTACTACCTTTAGTATTATTGGTTATTGGGTATATAATTTGGCAAAGTGCTATGGATAGTTACGGATACAATATATTTAGTATTTGGGTTTTGGTTAGATTATTAATAGCAGTTGTATGTGGTTTTGTTGATTTATATTTAGGAATAACATTATTTGTGTTATTCTCTATTTGGAGTTTTATTGCCACATGGAGAAACACCTCAATGTTTATTGCAATACTTGCAGTAATATTTCAGCCAATAGCTTTACTGTTTGCTTTTTCAGCATTAAACAGACTATCTAAAGCGTTGAATGATTAATTTTTAAGGTCTTTTCTAGTAATAGAAAACCTTATAAACAAAAAAAGAACTATCCTTGTGACGGATAGTTCTTCTTGTTGTACTGGTTAAATAAGCTGTCTTATAATGAATTCCAGCACCACTCTTAGATTTTGAAATGCCCATATATTTGTTGAGTAATAATTAATTATATATGAGTATATACGATAAATCTTATCGAGAATTTTGTAGAATTTCCTTTTTAGTCTTTCTATCATTTTTAAAAATTTTAAAAATTTAGTCTGACCATATCTCTACATGAGATATTTATTAAATATCTACTTTCACTACATGTGAAAATTCTAAGGGTGCGAAGTTAAAAAACACCGTTCAATTTTGAACGGTGTTTTTACTTGTTAATTTTGTATTAAAATAAATGTTAAAATTTTGTTAAAATAGATGTTAATTCTTGATGATTTACCGTTTTATGGTCTTTCTTTTGTATGTTTGCCGCGTAATTGTAGTACAAATATTTTTGTATACGCAAAAAGTAATTATGAAAACAGCCCATTTTATTGGAGTAAAATAGGCTGAAACCTTTGAGAGTTCTTCGGATAACTCAGGTTTTTTGGTTTTCCAAATAGTACATGACTAATTAGTCATTAACCCAGAAGCAGAAAGGCTTGCTAAGATGTACTATCTTTCCAGACCTCCAATGTTTGAAAGACCAAAAACATACTTTTCTTTTTGCCATTGCAATAAAAAATATTTCATTATTATTTATTGGAAGAATTGCGCTACCAATTCGACCTCATACTAAAAATAGTTCTCTCTATCGAAAGAGAACACAGCAAATCGAGCAAGAAGATACATCTTGTCGATTAGGGATCAAAAAAATACACCTATTACATTAGGTGTATCCGTGTTTCTGCAAATATAATAAATTATTTTAAATAAAACAAGTTTTTTGTAAAGTATAGATAATATTCTTATCTAATTATCATTGCACTCTCTACTTCATTTGGTAAATACCCTAAGGGTTTGTATTCATTTTTGAAATCATTATCCTCAACCCATTCAGAAAGCCCCCAAAAACTTAGCTTATTAGATTGATTATATTTAACAATAACAAGTTTACCACTTTTCTTAAGACCTCTTAAAGTACCTTCTAATTTAATTTCTTTTCCATTAGAACTTAAACCATTAAATTGGTTAAAAGCTTCTTGTATTTGAAAAGACCTTAAACCAGTTTTAAATACATTTTGAAATAACCATAAAACCTTTTGAGGATTCCTTTCTGATATTGGAAATGTATTTATATCAAAATAATTCTCTTCAATTTTATTTGAAGATTGATTTTTGTATAATCTCATAAGGGTTGCATCTATATATTCTAGCCTTTTGAGTAATAATTCCTTTTCTTTTAGTAAACTTTCTATAAATTCCATGCTATAAATATAGTATAAAAACACTTATAAACTAATTTTTATACGTTAATTAACGTATAAATGGATTATTTTTCGTATATTTGTAGTGTAAAAGAAAGACAATGAATTTTAAATCACTACCACAATTACTAGATTATTTCAGAGAAGAAAGTACTTGTATTGAATATTATGAGAACATCAGATGGAAAGGAAACCCAACTTGTCCTCGTTGTGGTAGCGATAAGCCATATAAAACAAATAGAGGTTATAAATGTTCAAATAACGATTGCTATAAAAAATTTACAGTTAAGGTAGGAACGATATTTCAGAATAGTAAAATACCTATGAGAATTTGGTTTGCTGCGATATTTTTAGCAACGACATATAAGAAAGGTATAAGTTCTGTTCAACTAGCTTTAGATTTAGGAATTACTCAAAAGTCAGCTTGGTTTGTATTACACAGAATTAGAGAAATGCTAAAAGAAAGAGCACCTAAAATGTTAGGAAAGAATAATACTGTTGAGGTAGATGAGACTTATATTGGAGGTAGAGAAGGGAATAAGCATTTTAAGAAAAGACGTTCTTCTGTAAATAAATCATTTACTAATAACGGTAAGGTTTTTAACCCTAAGAAAACTGTTATTGGAGTTATAGAGCGTAAAGGAAAAGTTGTATTAAAGCATAGTCCTAATGCTCAAATAAATCACGTAAAGGCATTTATATCTAGTAGCGTTACCAAAGGTTCTACAATTTATTCAGATGAAGCGCCTGTATATAATTACTTAAAAAATAACTACACGCATAAAAGCGTTAAACATAGTGCCAATAAATATGTGGTTGGAAATGTACATACAAACACAATAGAAAACTTTTGGAGTGTTTTAAAGCGTGGATTGTATGGTATTTATCATCAAGTAAGTGAGAAACACTTAAGTAGATATTTAGCTGAATATTCAGCTAGATTTAATACTCGTGAACTTTCTTCTCACGATAGATTTATAAAATTTCTTGGAAATGGAGAACACGTTTTATCTTACAAAAAACTAACTATATAAAAGATATTACATAAAGTATTATCAATAAGAGTATCTCATATAAGATACTCTTATTTTTTTTTTAATCAAAAACTTAAAATTATGAGCAAACAAAAAATAGAAGTTGCAAACAAAATTAAATCATTAATAGACGAATTGAATGTTGAGCTTAAGAAAGCTAAAGAAAATAATTTAATAATCGATATAGAGCTACCTTATCCAACTGTCGGAAGAAATGATATAAATTATGATATTTATGAGAAAGTTAATTATTAACTATTTACATTTTTCTTTGATTAGTAGTTCAATTCTGTCATGATCCCTTCTACGCCCATCTAATTCTCTTTTAATATCTTGAAGTTCAAGTTTAATTTCTGATTGATTACGTTTAATTGCTTTAATTCCTTCTAATAAGTCTGTTAAATCTTGTTGATTCATTATGTTTAAAATTTAGTTATACCAAAATATATAATTAATTCGTAAATTTGTTATATGTCAGAGAGCAAAAAGAAAATAATAGAAGGTAAGAAAGAACCTAAACAAGTTAATCGAGAAGATAAAAACGATAAACTTAAAATCAATGGTACTTTAGATGATGTTCTTGGCATGTCTGTACCAGAGTTAACAATTCAACAAACAAAATAATATATCTCTATAAATCGGTTTTGACCGTTTAGCTAGAGTAGCTTGTCTACATCAAGGCATTAGCAGTTTATAGATAGTTCTTATTCTTATTAGCGAAAGCTGGAAAGTTTAAATTTTGGTATATCCGCCTGTATTGATAACAGGAAGTAAGTATTTTGTTGCTTACGAAATTTAACTTTTTAAAAAATCACAAAAACTTAACGTAAAACAAAACTATATTGGCTTGTCCCAAGTTGTATATAGTTGCCTATATTAAAAATAATTAAACGATTACATTCATTTACAAACGAAAACAAATGTTTACTAACCTATTATGATTTGGTTTGTATTGCATCTTTGCAGAGTCAATTCAAATGAATGACAAAATCTTAACTGTTTAACGAAAAAAATAATAATATGAACGCACTAAAAAACAGAGTACAGTTAATTGGAAACTTAGGAAATGATCCAGAAATTATCACTTTAGAAAGTGGTAAAAAACTAGCTAAATTTTCAATAGCAACTAATGAAACGTACAAGAACTCTACAGGGGAAAAGGTAACTGACACACAATGGCACAATATTGTAGCTTGGAACAAAACAGCAGAAATCATTGAAAAATATTTAGAAAAAGGAAACGAAGTTGTTATTGAAGGGAAATTAACATCACGCTCTTTTGATGATAAAGAAGGTAATAAACGATATGTAACAGAGGTAGTTTGTAATGAATTATTAATGTTAGGAAACAAATAAGTGGGGAATTTGCTATTAAACTAAGTGCATAAAGAGCACAAAACCGAAGTTTTTAAAACTTCAAATTGAAAAAGAAAAGAATAAAAGAGACTGTTTCAAAAGCTATGACAGTCTCTTTTTTGTGTTTTAGGCAAGTTATTTATTAAATACAGTTTTAAATTCATTAATAGAAATACTTAATATTGAATCAGCCAAATTTTTCATTGAAACATAATGGTTTTTCATTGAGGGTATAACATTTATATAATTGAAGTTTTGATGCCTCCAAAAAGCAGTTGCAGTTGCTCCGTAAATTGTAAAAGCTTGTAGAGCTTCAATTTCTACTTCTTTTAATTTTATGTTTTGCTGGTATCCTTTAAGTAATTTTTTAGCTTTATGTAGGTTTATTGTTTCTTCTTGACAGCAAGTTCCAACAATCATCATTCCAATATCGAATACACGATAGTAATAACAAGCTTCTTCAAAATCCATAATAGTACCAGTTTTTAGGTCATCACTAACAATAATGTTACTGTAAAAAATATCGCTATGTATCAATGATTTTGGTAGTTCTGGATATATGTATTTTTTGATATAGGTTTTTACCTCTTTTAACCATTTATAAAAAGAAGAATCTGGTGCGTAAACCTGTACTTCATCAAAACGATCTATACTACCATAATTTAAAGTTTTTGGAACATAATTAGGTACTTTTACTTGATGTAGCTTAGCTAACTCTTCACCTAAATAAACTAGTAGGTTATCAGGAAAATCCTGTAGTATATCACCTTCAATAAATTCTTTTAGTATAATAGGTTTATTACTAAATGTTACAGTAAGTTTTCCTGTTTTTGCCTTTACTAATTTTGAAGTACTAAAATTATTACGTTCAAGATAGTTTAATAAAGAAGCTAATTCTTCTGCTTCTTGAACTGACTTTTGTTCACAAACTGTTAATACAAACGCTTTACCATTTGTGTTTATTAAATAATTAGTATTCTCAGAACCACCACTTAATATTTTATAAGAAGTTACTTTTTCAATACCGTAATGAATTAAAATGGTTTGTATGCTCTCATCATTTAAAACTGTATACTGTGCCATATTATTTTCCTTTTGTTAAATCCCAATTTGTTTCCATTGCATGTATAAGAGCTTCTTCTAAATATTCATGATTGCACAAATGAACTTTTTCACAAAGGCGTTTTTCATTTTCTATACTTTGATGTGTACCTGCTTTAGGTAGAACAGAAATGGATAGTGCCTTTTTTATTACCTCAGGAAATTTTGATGGATGTGCAGTTGCCAAACAAATCAATTTCTCATTACCTAAAACATTTTTTAAAACATCAGTAGCATTTAATGATACTGCCCCATGCGGATCTAATAAATAAGATTCAGCAGTGTAAATTTCATTAATTAGATTTAGTGTTTCCTGGTCTGATGAACTGTTTGAAAGGAATCCCTTTTTATAGGTTTCAAAAGTTTCTTTATCGAATGTTACATTTCCAGTAGTTTTAAACTCATCCATCCATTTTTTTATCCTTTCAGTATCTTTATCTATACAGAAATATAAATACCTCCAAAAATTAAACGGAATTAAAATATCTATTGCAGAAGAAGGTGTTTCAATGATTTCTTCTTTGGTAAATCTTCCTTCTGAAAATATACGATGTAAACAAGCATTTTTATTATTGGCAGCTACTAAATATTTTATAGGTAATCCCATTTTACGGGCTAGTCCACCAGCGCATAAATTACCAAATCCACCAGAAGGTACTGACATATTAACTTGTTCACCAACGGTATCAACAACTTGCAGATATCCATAAAAATAATGAACAGTTTGCATCATCACACGTCCCCAATTAATAGAGTTAACACTTGATAATTTTAGTTTTTCCTTAAATGGTTTATTAGCATATAGCTTACTTATTACTGCATCTAAATCATCACCACCATCAGGACAGTTTGATACACCAACAGGATGAACATTCGCTTGCTGTAAAGTGGTCATTTGACGTTCTTGTTCTTCAGTAATTAATCCTTTTGGGTATAACACCCAGGCATCTATATTTGATTTTCCCGCTGCAAAATATGCTGTGGCTGGACCGGTATCACCTGTAGTAGCTACAACAATAGTAAGGTGCTCTTTTTTTCGTTCTAAAAAAAAGTTAACCAAATTCACTAAAAAAGCCAACCCTACATCTTTAAATGAAATTGTTGGACCATGAAACAACTCCATAATGTAGGTATCTTTTCTAGATTTTATTTTATATAATGGAATAATCTCTTTCTTTTCGAAAGGAGCATAGGCCGTTTGCAGTATGCCTTTTAATTCATTTTCGGAAATAATAGAGCGATCTATGAATAAAGAAAGGATTTCGAAAGCTAATTCTACATAACTTAAATCTTTCCATTCTTTTAATTGCTCTTCTTTAATTTCTGGCAATATTTCAGGAACATATAATCCTCCATCAAGAGCAAAACCATCTAATATTGCTGTTTCAAAATCAACAGGTTTTCCACCTCCTTTATTACTAACAAATTGAAGCATTTTATTTATTTTTTAAGTAGCCGTTATACACCGCTTTAG